>JBAWWY010000006.1:0-73519 GCA_037144355.1 Eubacteriales bacterium
AGTGCCTAAAACACCTATTTTTTTCATTTCAATCCTCCATTAGTAATACGATTTACTTTTAATATTAATTATTGTTAATTTATAATTGTCCAATTTATTACAGCTAAATTAAATAGTCTGTTTGTCCCTGCAATTACTTGAATTTAGAATAATAACCTAAATATCAATGTACCTTATTAATGGCAACATTGCAATACCTTGGCCCATAGTCGCTATTTTCTGAAAAATCAACTATTTTCCTTTGTATTCAGGTTTTCTCTTGCCCAAAAATGCTGCCATGCCTTCCTTTTGATCCTTTGTATTGAAGCACATGCCGAAAAGCTCGTTTTCAATCTTAATTCCTTCGTGAATATCTACTTCCAGGCCTTTTTTAATCGCTGCATTTGAACTTCTAACGGCCAACGGCGCGTTCTTGTTGATCTTCTGAGCTAGTTTCATTGCCTCGCTCATGAGCTCTTCAGCAGGCACCACTTTATTCACCAGGCCAATTTCCTTTGCTTCCTGTGCGTTTATTATGTCTCCTGTAAGTATGAGTTCGATAGCTTTTGCCTTGCCAACTATCCTTGGGAGTCTTTGGGTCCCGGAAAACCCTGGGGCTATACCCAGACCTACCTCAGGCTGGCCAAATTTAGCCTTCTCGGAGGCTATTCTCATATCACAAGCCATTGCAAGCTCGCAACCTCCACCTAGGGCAAATCCATTAACAGCGGCTATAGAAGGCTTTTCCATACTTTCCAGTTTTCTGAAAACTCTGGCCCCAAATTCTCCGTACTTCTTGCCTTCATCGTAATTCATCTGGCTCATATACTCAATATCAGCCCCAGCTGCAAATGCCTTGCCTTCGCCTGTTATTATGAATGTCAGAATTCCATCATCTGCTTCTATCAAGCTGAAGATTTCCTCAAGCTCGTTTAGGACCTGCTCATTTAACGAATTCAGCGCTTCTGGCCTATTGATCTTTACGATCCCTATTCCAGCTTCTTTTTCTAAAATTACAACCTTTTCCATATATATTCCCTCCTGTTTTCTTTTTTTAAGCTTCTATTTTATTGCTTTTGAAATTTTTTATTGTTTGATAGTTATTTGTTTTCAAAACTTGACAACACAAAATATTGCTCATGTTTGCCAATCTAGTTTGAGCAGATTGGGTTTTTCTCAAAGTAACTACTTTTGAACTTCAAAGATTTTCATTGTTCAACTTGGGAAGTACTTGGTTAATGAAAATTTCAGCAATTGCGGGATCAAACTGGGTCCCAGCATTTTTTTTAATTTCATTTATACCCTCTTCATTTGACATGGCTTTTTTATATGGCCTATCCTGAGTCATGGCATCATAGGCGTCGACAATGGAAATGATTCGTGAAAGTAGGGGAATTTGGTCTCCCGACAGTCCTTGCGGATAACCCTTTCCATCCCATCTTTCATGATGGCTGAGAATACAATCGGCAATCAGCATGAGTTCCGGTGAGAATTGAGCAATTCTGTATCCTGTCTCCGGATGCTTTTTGATCTCAACCCATTCATCTACTGTAAGTGATCCAGTCTTTGTCAAAATATAATCATCAATGCTTATTTTCCCAATATCATGCAGTGTAGCCAGCAAATCCAGTTCGTTGATCAATTCTCCGCTAAGATTCAGCTCCCTGCCAATCAATTTTGAAAGTACCACCATGCGTTCCGCATGTTCCTGGGTTTCATGGCTCTTTTCAAACATGGTTGCCTTGATGGACATAATCAATGAACTGTGCATGCTTTTCCTGTCCATTAACTTGCGCCTGTACATTGCGCTTTCAGCTTCCTTGGTAATATTATCCAGTGATTGCGTCTCGTTAACTTTTGTGGCTGTTCCAATGGCAATACTTGGGTGGAAAACGTCCCCATCAGTTCTTCCCTTGAGTTTTTCGCATTCCTCAAATATGCGTTCGCAAATGATCTGTGCCTTTTCGGAATCAGTCTGTGGCAAGAGAATTAGAAATTCATCTCCTCCAACTCTGGCTATGATATCCTCATTTCTACAGCTGGAACGAAGCACCTCTGCTATTTCGCAAAGCAATCTGTCACCTGCCTGATGACCAAAGGCATCATTTATGAGTTTTAGGCCATTGATATCTCCCATTATTATGGAAATTGGAAGCTGCCGCTTTGTATCAAGTCTCCTGCCTTCTTCTTCGAAGAAAGCCCGATTATAAAGTTTCGTGAGTATATCATGATAGTTTAGATAAAGTATTTCATCTTCCCTCTTCTTTTGCTCCGTTACATCTTCTATCATGGTCAATTCAACATCTTGAAAATTATCTGCATTCTCCAGGCCTATGCATGTTAAATTTGCCCATACAATGCTTCCATCTGCCTTGATATAACGCTTTTTGTACTTGAATGCTTTTCCTCTTTCATTGAACAGATTTTCAGTTATCTCGTCATCCTTATATATATCATCAGGATGTGTTACTGTATCCCAGTCAATCTCAAGCAGCTCATCCGGAGTTTTCCCAACTATTTCAGCGTACTTTGGATTGATCTGGATTGATTTGTTGGCAATTATGTCAAACAATCCAATACCCAAAGGCGCTTCCTCAAATACCGTTCTAAATCGACCTTCACTGAGTTTCAAGGCTTCCTCGATAAGCTTACGCTCGGTGATATCCGTGATAAAACCCTCGCTCCCGATTGTTTTCCCCTCGGAATCAACAATTCGCTGGGATTCCTCTCGGACCCATTTTGCTTCGCCTTGCTTTGTCCGGATTTGGTATTCATCTCGAGATTTGGCTTTCGGATCTTTTTCCGACCGCCACTTGGCAAAAAGCGCTTCCCTATATTCGGGGAGAATCAATTCGTGATATGCTATGTTAGGATTATCGATTAGTTCTTCAGGCTTGTAGCCAGTCAAGTCATAGCATCCATCGGAGATGTAGGTCATTGTCCAATTCTCGTCGTTTTTACAGCTATAAACCAAGCCTAGCAAGTTTGAACTAATCAATGCATTGCTTCTCTGGCTTTCCGCCAAATCCTGGTTAAGTTGTTTACGTTTTGAAATATCAAGAGCAAGATCTCTCTTTAAAAGTTCAATTTCGCCCTTCAATATATTAATCTCTTTATTCAATTTATCATTTTCATTCATCGTCAAATGGCACCTACTTCTAATAATTACACATATATGGGATTATAACATTTATCATTCTTCCTTTCACCTTTTTTCAAGAAAGTTCAGCTATTATAATCGACAAATTTCTAATGTTTATGACATTCAACGATTATCGCCGAAATTTTTATATTATTAATGGTATTAACGGTTATAACCGCTCTATTAAATTAAAGTTGCGACGCATGCTTGGTTCAAGTTATAATGAGTCGTTATTTTAATATTTTTGGAGGTGTGATCAATTGGCTAAAAGTGGTAGAGGCAATAGCAAGGATATAACAAAAAGCGAAGATTTCAAGGTTAATCCAAGAAACAGCTTGAAGATTAAGAAAAAAGCACCGGGCAAGACCAAGGCTCACGACAAACTAAAAACTCACGAAAAACTTGATTATAGAGATGCTGGTTTGTTATATGGCACACAAGGCGGCATAAGGATTGCAGCTCGCAGTTCGCACTGGTTTAAGATGATTCCAGTAATATTTTTCACCACTATAATTATTGCTTTGATAAGGATGGAAACATATAAGGGAACTGCCAATGAATTCTTCTGGTTTTCCGGGTCAAAGACCTTAACTGATTTCTTCTGTATCTTTAAGACACATGCAATTTTCTTAACCGCAATAGTTATAGGGGTGATAATACTTTATTCCCTGTTCTCTTTTGACTTTTATATCAAGAAATCTTTTGCATATATTCCTATGGCCATCTATTCAGCTTTTGTGCTACTCTCTTATATTTTCTCGGATTACAAGCAATATGCTCTGATGGGCTGGAACGATAGATTTGAAGGCACAATTGTCCTTCTATTATATATGCTTGTTTTGTTTTATATAATCAACACCGTGAATTCAGAGAAAAATGTCAAATGGATTTTATATCCGCTCACAGCAGTTTCATTTATACTTGGGCTTATTGGTGTTTCACAATATTACAGCCATGACTTCTTTGCAACAACCATAGGCAAGAAGCTAATCACACCAAGCTGGTTTTGGGATCAACTTTCAGTTTTGAAATTTAACTTTGAACAAGGGCAGATATATCAGACCGTATTCAACCCAAACTATGTTTCTTTCTACACAACCCTTATCATACCAATTTTCGCTTTATTGTTTATCCAGACGAAGTCAATGGTTCAAAAGGTAGTCTTTGGACTTGCTTTTGCTTTTGCACTGTTCAATATGATCGGTTCCGTATCAAGTGGAGGATTGGTAGGCTTGTTTGCTTCCTTTATTTTGGCAATAGTTTTATTCAATAAAAAACTAATTGATTGGAAGAAGCCATTGTTTGTATTGATAGGGATTACAATATTAGTCTCTGGCCTTACCTTTAATAGGTTGCTTCCATCATTGAAAGTCAGCCTGGCATTTCCATCGGTCTATGCAACTGCTACCGCCTCTAATACTCCATTGCACATAGATTTTATGGAGACAAAATCTGGCAGGCTACGAATTGGTCTCGACGGTAAAGTATTCAATTTTATCCCGACGATAGATGGTCAAAACATTTCGTTCAGTGTTACGGATGACTCAAATAAAGTCATTACAGCGCAAGATCCTATTTTGCAGCAAATCAAAATTACAACTGGACGAACTAAGAATTTCCCTTCGTTTTCATTACAAATTAATAACCTAAGTTGGATATTTGTAGAAAAAAATAAAGAGATCATGTATTATAGCGATTTAAAGAAGCTGTCCTCGTTATCTCAACCAGCAAGCATTGGTTTTAAGAATAATCAGACTTTCGGTAGCGGAAGAGGATATATATGGTCAAAGACATTGCCACTTCTAAAGAATACCCTGTTGGTAGGACACGGGGCCGATACCTTTGCAATATACTTCCCACAGAATGACAGTATCGGAAAGTTGAATAATTTATATGACAGGAACATTGTAGTAGACAAGGCTCACAATATGTACCTTGGTGCGGCTGTTGGAACTGGTGTAGTATCAGTATTGGCGCTGCTTGCAATGTTTATTCTTTACGGAATTCAAGGCTTTAAACTTTATAGAAAAGCCACCTATACCACTTATTTGGAATATGCAGGAGCTGGGATTTTTCTTGGAGTAGTTGGGTTCTTGTTTGCTGGGCTTATAAACGATAGCAGTGTTTCCACGATGCCGATGTTTTATGGCTTGCTTGGCACAGGAATTGCTGTAAATATGATTTTGGAAAAGTCTGATGAAAGAGTTGATTCATAATAGTTTAAAATTTCTATGATGTTTCAAGGCACTAAAAACAAAAACTAGAACGATAAAAGGACCACATTCATTTGATTGAATGTGGTTCTTTTATCGTTTTATTATCTAAAGGCTACTTTGCTTATAACAATGATATTAGCAGTTGAATCGCCATCATCTGTCACGTCATACGCCCTTATGTAAAGACCATCTCTAATGCTACTTCTATCACCGGCCTTGTAGCTATCAGGTATATCTCCATCATAAGTTACTACATAAATAGCCGCATCATTTGAAAGTTCCATGGCTTGAACCCCCTCTGCTCCATTATCAACAACTACATATGTAATTCCCTTATCAGTAACTTTTGCATACCCATTGGTCAATTCCACAAATGCGTTGTTTTTCTTTGCTGGAATGGAACTAGGTTCTGAATTTGCAACATTTGTTGCAATACCATTTCTAATTGAAATTTCATATGCTTGCCCATTCAAATATAAACTTGCGTCTGTTGGTACAACTGCTGTGCCATTGGTAAGTATGTGAACAATATTTGTTCCAAGCAGAAGCTTTATCCCTGCTACTTCTTTTCCATCAATATCGGCCTCTTTAAATGTATCAAGAATAACACCATATGCTCTGCCTGAAAACCCAACGTCTCTTGGTACAATCATCGCCATTATTTTGCCATTTTCAATCACATAATATGAAGATGTGCTAATATTTTGCAGAAGTCTTATTGATGTTATTCCGTAATCCGAGTTGATTGATGAAAATGTTGCTTTGTCAGTTGAAAAATCTGCTTTTAATCCAAATGTAAAGGTTTTTGTATCAGCAGATACCGACATTCCATTATATGATGATAATTGTGTAAAGCTCTTATTATAGGCATAAATCACGTCTTTTTTAACAAGACTTGTTATATTCTCTTTTAAGTCTACCCTGAAACCTACAACGTCTCCAGAAAACAATGATGCAAATTTTTGATTTGCTTTTGGAATATCATAAGTCGAAGTAACTCCATCAGAATTGATAATCGTTATATTGTTAGAATCCCCATTTGTAATAATATTTTTTGAAATTACCACGCCCAATTGGTTATGAGTTCCACCTATTATTCCTATTTGAGTGAAGGAATTGTAAAGCAACATTGCAGAATCCCCTCTATTTATATTCTTTATCCCAAGATCGATGCCATTAAGTATTCCCAGTTCATTCGCCTTGTTAATAAAGCCATTTGGCCAATTGGCATTTAAGGATTTATCCTGGTAACCCATTGCTCTGATGGTCATAGTAATCATTTCATTTAAAGTCACTATATTGCCTGGTCTAAAGGTATTGTCTCCATAACCGTTTATTATGCCTGATTTTGCTGCGTATGCTATATCTGAAGATGCCCAGGCATATCCAGTCAGATCATTGAAAACAGGAGCATAACTTAAATCAAAAGTAGGATTTAAAACCATCACAATCATCTTGCATGCTTCCGCACGGTTCAAAGTTTGTGTTGGTTTAAATGTGCCATCTGGATACCCTTTGACTATACCTGCAGAAATCAAAGTCGAAACTGCAACTTCATATTTTGTTCCAGTAATATCATTTGGTATAGTCCCTACGGCAAAAGTGTTAATAGGAGCAGCAAATATTAGTAATGTGGCAAATATTGCAATTAATAATTTCTTCATTGTATATTCCTCCTAAAATGATGCAGATTATGTGACTACTTTAATTTACAGTATAATTATATCCCTAGAATTTTCTTGTTGCAAATGCAAAGCAGAATATCAAGATTTTTCAAAACAAGACAACATCTAGTATAAAATGTTGCCTTGTCTTAATTTGATTATTTTATCAATGTTCTATTCTGCTGTTGACCCATCTTCCACTGTAGTGGTAGGTGTTGATATTGTTCCAGCATCTGTCACTGGTGCAAGCGGAAGTACAAATTGCTCATATGTCCTATAGTCCATAAGCATTGACTGCTCTCTTGTTGTATTCCCTTTTGGATCTACTTTCCCAGCACCTATTCCATTGACTATACCTTCTTGGTTCATAAATCTCACCGCATCAATGGCCCAAATAGCGATTTGACTTTCATCTGCAAATACATTTGCATAATCTGCGCCTACCGTATAAATTCCATCCGGTTTTGCAGCCTTAAGCTCTCTTAAAAGCATTACACTCAATTCCTGCCTTGTGATATTCGCATTTGGTGCGAATTTATCTGCTGATACTCCATTAACGATTCCCAAAGCAAATGCTTTCAATACGTCCTCATTTGTAGTATCGGTGAAAGGATTTGGTGAAACGGGAACTGCAATTTCGCCAGTTGCCTTTTCGTATAGTTTCACAACCAATTCACTGAATTCTAATCTAGTTATTGGTTTGTCATATTTGCTTAACAATGTATCAACAGTCAATCCAGCTGCAACTGCTTTATCTATTTCCGCTGTTGCCCATGGGCTTGGAGTATCGCTGTATACTGGTCCAATAACTACTGGCGGCGGTGTTACCGTTGCCTTTGCTGTGGTTATAGCAAGCTCGTTTGAAGCTGCTGATGTTCCATATGTATTGTAGGCTTTAACTCTATAGTAGTATGTAGTTGCAGGCTTTAAACTGCTATCCGTGTAGGTTGTAACATTGGCACCCAAAGTTGCCAAAGCCATCCACGATGAACCTCCCAATAATATTCGTTCGAGCTTGAAACCAGTTTCAGTTGCTGAGTTATCTTTCCAAGTAAGCTTTGCTGTTGTTGCTGATGGAGCAAATGCTGTTTGTAATGCAAGTAAAGTTGGTGCTGCTGGCGCTGTTCCGGTAGGTGTACCACCGCCACCGCCACCAGTGCTACCCGTAGCTCCAGATACTACATCTACTCCGGCTCCAAGTGGGAGTAGGGTTAATGTCATCAGAATAACCGCGGCAATCGCCATTAATTTTTTCATTTAAAATCCTCCTTGTGTTGCATAGGTATTAACCCTGCTTGTTTCTTTATAGTCTTCATATATTATCCCCATATTCATATTTTGTAAACATTAAGATTAAATTACAAAGGAGCTTTGAAAGTGCCACTTGTAATTGCAATATTATAGGCATTTAGCGCAAGGTTGTAGTCTAATATTGCTTGAGATAATGCAAGTTCGTCACTTTGACATAAGACTTGAACTTGCTGTACATCAGTCAAAGTATTCATACCAACTTGGAAGGAAAGTTCTGCCAATCTCAATAGTTCTTTTGATTTGGCAACAGAAGCTATACCATTGTCTATTGAGCTATGTTTCTGCAGAACATCCATGTATTTGCCACGCATTTCAATTTCAATCCCTGTTATACTTTGTCTCAAAGTCTGCTCAGCACTGAGAACTGCAGCTTTCTGCTTTAAATAGGTTGCGGAACTACTTGGGTATCTGACTTCAGTCTTTATCATCAAAAAATTTTGCATATCCAAAGCGAATTTTGCCGCTTTGATCTCATTTCTATTTGCTTTTGCAGCTTCGATTGATGCGTTCAATTTTAGATCCGGAAGGTCTGCCGCCTTTAATGTGTCCGTAAGAACCAACTTCTGCATTACGTCGTAGCCCAAAAAGCTATTGAACCCCATCTTTGCCATCGTCGATGCTTCTTCCATTTTAGTCAAAGAATTCTTTGCATTTAGTATTCCAAGTTCTGCCTGAAGCACCTCTTGCTTTGAAACCATACCAAGATCAAATTTCTTATTGGTGTTTTTCAAAATTCTTTCTTGAATAGCAACATTTTCCGTATTGATTTTAACTGCATCATTCGTTTGCAAAACCGAAAAATATTTATTATATGTCTCCTGCTTTAGGGTGTTCTGCTCAGCTTCAAAGTTTTTAATTCCTTGGGCAGTTGCAAAGCCACTTCTAAGCCTTAAAATGTTCTTGTCGCTAGTGCTTACCGTGGTCTGGAAAACGCCTGCAGCATCATAAGCTTTAAGCAATGCACTGATACTTGATGCCGACTCATTATAGCCTAGAGCAGTATCTTGAGCCGCAAGATAGTTTATATCGGCTATCTTGGCTCCTGGGCTATCTAAAAGCATTTTGTCAGTCGCCTGGGTTAGTGAAATTTTGATATCGTCTCCCAAAAAGCTCATGACTCCATTTATGACTTCATTTGCATAAACTGTTACAAAACCAACAACGGATATCAGTGTTAAAATCATTACAAATTTTAATATTTTTTTCAATTTAATCCCCCCAATAAATAGATAATTGACCCATAAGTCTTCTCGATTATACCCCTGAAATACCATTATTGCAACAAAAACAAGAAACAGGTGGGTAAACACCCACCTGTTTGAACTATTGTGATTTTTGGTTCTATATTTACCAAGATTCGATTAGTCATAACTTTACATTTGGCATAGAACCTTTTTAATTTTACTTTTTTGCTTTGAACTACTAAATTCTGCTTGGATTTGATATTACTATAACATCATATCCATCATTATCTGTATTAACCTGCCACATTGTTATGTCGGCTGGGTTTCTAACAGCACTAATAGTCTTAAGTACATATTCACCATCAGCAGTATTTAATTGATAAACGACTGCATTACTGCTAATTGTATACCAATCTGTGCCAACTTTAACAAGTGTGCTTCCGTCCTTATCAGCAACTATACCATTAACATTAGCAAGAGCATCGGTAACACTCTTTGTAACAGAATTTAATTGCACTGCATCAGTAATCACACCAGCTGCATTAATACTAAGGTCAAATAATTCTGGGTGATTGAAAACTAATGCAAATTTTGAGCTTCCGAATAAATCATGAGTGGTTTTAGCTGTGAATGCTTTTCCATTCATAAATCCAGATACTTTAATAACTTTATCTCCATCTGCATTGATTGAGGTTCCTGTAGTGTTAATTACTGCATAAGAATTTGCATTTCCTGCATCTTGTGCTCTAACAATAAGAACCTGGATCTTGCTTTCGCCATCGTATGTATAGTAAGCGCCTACTAATGTAGTGTCTTTAATGTCAGCAAGAGTGGCTACATCATAAGTTGAAGTAATACCTCTGGCTGCTACTGTAGTTCCGCTAACTGTGAATACTACAGCTGCTGGATCAATAGTCTTGTTGTCAACTATACTTCCAGAAACAGAAACGTCTGTAGGTGTAGTTAGTGCATGAACAGGTACATTGGTCATTTCATCAATTACTCCATCTTTATTTACGGAATAAGTAACTAAGTCTCCATAAGTTATGTGTCCAACTCCAAATGTTGCAACAGTAGCATCATCCAATTCGAAAGTTGAATCTGTACCGTCTTTTGTCATTAATTCAACTTTTTGTGCGTTGAAAGCAGTAACTGTAGTAGTGCTGTAGTCAATAACTAAAGCATAGTTACCAGTTGATGAATTGCTAACTGTCCAATCATAGATATCTCCAGCATAATCAAGACGAGCAGTTCCAGTATCTCCTACTTCAGGTGTACTAGCTGCATAATCTGAAATATCATAATCAGTTCCAGCGATTGTAAATGTAAGACCATCGCTTGAAACATCTGTAACTTCTCCAGTTACAGTCTTAGTTCCAACTTCAATCTTCTTAATTCCAGCTGTACCCCATCCATTATAAACATAAACCACATTATCTGTCTTTATGTCTTTAAGGCTAGCCGCTCCCATTAGAGAGAATGAGTTCATATCGATGTTATCATTGGAATCTAAAATGAAATCATTTCCAAGTAATGATTGATTGTCAGCAATATCTGCAGCATCATCAGTCGAGAATAAAGCATCAGATGTGGCAACCCAGAATGCTGTTGAATAAGCAGTGTCTATTCTTTTACCATTAAGATCTGCATTAAGAACAGCACGATGTGTTGCGGATGATGTAGTGTCAACACTATATTTCGAGTGATGTGAGTTAACTGGCTCTTGAACGCCATTCCAGAAGAATGGAATTGAAGCACTAGCAACATCAGCGCTAATATTGTAATCAGTATCATCAGCAGTTGAAGTGTTAAATATCCCAGCGCCTGTTGTTCCAACATTAGCTGTGTAGTCTCCAACAATTACATCTGATATAGGATCAATAGCGATTATATCGCCATCACTATTTGTGTATTTGTCAGCATAAACGCCAATATATGGGACTAAGTTGATTTGTGTATCTTCAGTTCCCATAACCACTGATGCAACATTTTTTGTAGTGTCAGCATTCAATGTTGCTCCAAGTCTAATCAACATATTGTCAATTGGATCAAGAGCTGTTGTTTTGTTTTCTGAATCAGTGCTAACCATTTTAACTGTTAGAGTGTTATAAAGCATTTGAGCGATGTCGCCTCTAGAAGCGCCTAAAGCTGAAGCTTTGCTAACGTCATCAAATATTCCAAGAGCCTTTGCTTTTACAACATAGTTTGCAGGCCATGTTGCTGGAAGCAAGCTAGCATCTGTATATCCAAGAGCTCTAACAATCATAGCAGCTGCTTCAACATAAGAAACAGTTTGGCTAGGTTTGAAAGTTCCGTCTGGATATCCTTTTATGATTCCAAGACCAGCAGCATAATTTACATAACCTTGAGCCCAAGCAGCTCCGGCCATATCCGCAAATTTGCTAGTACCAGTAGCATAATCTTGAAGACCTAATGCTACTACGATTAATTTTGCCATTTCTGCTCTTGTAACGATGTTCGCTGGTTTGAAACTTCCGTCTGCATAACCATTAACAACGCCTAATCCCATGAGAACTTGGACAGCTTGTGAATTTGGAGTTCCAACAACATCCGTAGGTGTTGCGGCAAACGCCATTGAGAAGCTACCAAGAACTAGGGCAAGAACAAGCACAAATGAAAGTACTTTTCTCATAATAATTCCTCCTAAAATATTTCTCCGAAGGGGACAATGAATTAATTTTTCTTTCAAACCATCTTCCCCTTCCGAAGATAATTTGACTTTTTTATTTAGAAACGCAAGCTTTAATGCATTACGTATCTATCAAATTGTATTATACCCCTTAAACACCCTTTTGGTCAATCCAAAGTTTGTTTTTTCTTAGTCTGGGCGAGGCTATCCCATTTACGTTTTTATTATATCAGATGCTTCTAATATGTCTGTTACAGATGTATTACAAGTAGTTTAAAAATGGGATACAAGGATTACACGGCAACAATTGATGGCATAGAATAATACCAATTATGCTATCGCTACTTGAAGTTTATCCTTTTTTCTTCAATTACTAGTGGCCTATTTGTAATACGAGTATTTATATTCAATATATATTCGCCCATTATACCAGTAAAAAAAAGCTGTACAGCCCCAAAAAAGAATATGCTAATAATGATAGGTGCAGTGCCAATCGGGAATTTATCCCAATAAATAATTTTCATTATAAGGTAAACTAATGCGACTAAGAAACTAAAGCCCGCCACAACAAATCCCAAAATCGTTGACAATCTCATAACAACTTTTGAATAAGATGTAATACCCAACATTCCCATATCAAAAAGTGTATAGAAATTATTCTTCGTTTTTCCTGCTTTCCGTTTTGGTTGTTCAAACTCGATGTCTGCTCGTTGATAACCAAGTTCAGCAATTATTCCCCTTAAATATGGATATGGTTCATTGAGATCTTTAAGCATCTCAATAAACTCAGCATCATATAACCCGAATCCTGTAAAGTGCTCTATTTGCTCAACATCAGAGACTTTTTTCAAAACTTTGTAGTACTTACTTCTTAAAAAATACATAATCGGGTTTTCACAGCTCTTAGTTTTTTTGGCAATGACTATTTTAAAACCCTCGTCCCATTTCGCAACTAATTCAACAATTTTCTCTGGAGGATCTTGGAAATCACATGCCATAACTATAGTGCAGTCGCCAGTTGAATTTAATAAGCCATAATACGGCGACCGTATGTGCCCGAAATTTTTGACATTAAATATAGCCCGAATTTGAGCATTCTTAGAACAAATCTTTTCTAAAATAACTCTTGATTTATCAGTTGAAAAATTATCGATAAAAGTAATATTGTAGTTATGGTATGGAATATCATTTTTAAACACTTCTATTATCGATTGAGCTAACGGCTCAATATTTTCTTCTTCGTTATAGCAAGGTATCAAAACACTAATCGTTTTCATTGCGAATTCTCCTCCTTATACCATGATATTGTTTTAGCTATTCCCTCTTTGAAATTTGTATTTTGATAAAATCCTGTATCTTCTATGAGGTTTGTGATATCAGCGCAAAGATTCATGACTTGATTTTCGCTATATTCTTTTTCTCCAATTCCTAAAGGTAGTTTTGGATCAATTAAATCTCTGATGGTCTCTACATACTGAAGTAATGGCTTCCCCTCGCCGCATCCAATACAATAAATATTATCCCCTCCATTTTCGCTTAAAAGATATAATGCCCTTGCCGCATCCTCGCAATAAATAAACTCCCATATTTGTTCACATTTTGTTAAAGCCGGCTTTCTACCGGCAAGAAGTTCTCTTATGATATACATAATCATAGTTTCATTACTATTATTTGGCCCATATACACTAAATATTCTTGCCCATATATGCCTAATTCCTATATTATTGCAGGCAATCTTGCTCAATTTTCCAGCGGCATATTTTGCTATACCATAAGCATTTTCAGGATTACATCGTGTTACTGGAGATATTGTATGGTTTACTCTACCATATTCAGCTTGTGATCCTGCTCCTATAAAAGTCTCACATCCTAATTTGCTAGCAAGGCCAACGGCATCAATTGTATATTGAATGTTAAGGATATGCGCCGAAATATTATTCCGACTTTCATTCGAAGTTTCGGCCCAAGCAAAATGATAAAAGACGCAGTAGGTTGAATCTTTTTCTGCTTTCATTTTTTTTAGATTCTCAAGATTGCATTCCACTATATTTACTAATGGAGATGCTGGTATTCTGCTTAAATTATTTGATCCTTCATGCACAATGGCAAGGACTTCTACCCCATTAATAATACATTCTTTAATTAATGCAATACCCAACATGCTAGTAGCCCCAGTAATGGCAATTTTATTCACACTATCACCTTTTTATCTCTCTGGTTTAATCACCATAGTATCATAAAATTCTTCTCTTGAGAGGTATGGAAACATATCCTCATATTTTCTTGATACAAGCGTGCCTTCCGGTAGCTTGTCTGATGAAACTCGAGGTATGATTAGTTGCCATTCAGGATTCATAACATCGCAAATCACAGGTCCGTCGTAATTTAGTACTTCATCAATCTTTTCATCAAGTTCCTCTATATTACTTATTCTTACACCTTTAATCCCATATGCCTTAGCAATTTCCAATGAGTCTGGGCACCATACTCCTGAATTTGGACCTTCTCCGAAAAATCTATCTTCCATATAGTTATGCTGCGTTTGCCTTATTAGCAAATATCCATTATTATTAAAAATAAATACTTTAATCGGCAAATTATTATGTTTTATTGTGGCAAACTCCTGAATGTTCATTTGCAAACTACCATCTCCAGTAATAACAATAGTTTTTTTGTATTGATTTGCTGCACATGCACCTATTCCTGCAACCCAATACCCCATAGAAGAAAGACCACCTGTTGTTAAGAATCTTTGCCCCTTTTTTATTTTCCAAGTTTGACAAGCTACATGAAAGCAAGAACCAGTATCTACTAGTATAATATGCTCGTTATCGGTTTTTTGGCTTAGCCTTTCGGTGAAAGAATAAGAATTAATCGGTTTTTCATTTTCATATTCAGGCAGTACCACTGGATATTTTGCTTTCCAGTTTGAACAAATATTAACCCATTTTTCATCTGTGATCCACTGAGTTTCATCAGCAATTTTAGATAACCCAGTTATAAATTTTTTTGCGTCTTCATTTACCTTAAGGTCGATGCAAACTCCTGGCTTATCTAATTCCTTAATGTCAATATCCACTACTATTTTTTTAGCGTTTCGGCCAAATTGTCTTGCATCATGCCCGATTGATGAAGTTGATAATCTGCTTCCAATTGCAATAATTAAATCGGCATTTTGAATTGCAAAATTTGCCGCTCTTTCTCCATAATTTCCAGGTCTTCCAACGTACAATTCATTATCCGATTCTACAATATCAATACCTAAACGAGTTGTAATAATTGGGATCCTAAATCTTTTAATAAAAGTCAACAATTCATTCTGGCTATTAGACAGCCTAATTCCTTGCCCAGCGATAATAAGGGGCCTCTTTGACTCCTTCATCATATTCCACACTTCATTAAACGTTTTGATTTTATCTCTTCTATTATCATATTGTATTTCTGGTGAATATCCGTTTAGTAATTTTACAGGGACTTCCATTCTTTGAATGTCTAGTGGAACATCTACCCAAACAGGGCCAGGTCTTCCTGACATAGCCAAATAATAAGCTTTCTCCATATAAAATCTTATTTTACTAGGATCATCCACTGTAATAAAATATTTTGTTGCTTTCTCTACAAATGGCCTTATAAAAATTCCTTGTACGCCAAATTGTCTAATTCCGCTTTTTTCTTGATATTGAACACATGCTAATGCAGATTGCCCAGAAATAATCATCATTGGAGCAGAGTCTGTCCACCCACCTACTAATCCATTCACTACGTTAATGCTTCCAGGCCCTGCCGTAACTAAGGCAACTCCAAGTTTTCCAGTTATCCTCGAGTATGCATCTGCTGCCATTCCACAAGTCTGTTCGTGATGAGCACAAATAGTCTTTATCTCCGGACATCTTGCTAACGCATCATTTAAATACATTGCCTGGCCCCCTGAAACCATAAAGGCGGTATCTACTCCCTTTTCTTTTAAAAATTTAAAAATATAGTCCGATACAATCATGTAATAATTCACCCCCATATTATTTCTATAATAAAGATTCCATTAAATAGCTAGTTTCATCATACTTTTGTATCTGTGCTAAATTCATAGCAACATCTATTACGGCGTCTTCTTGACCTCCAACCACTTTCCTTTTGCCTAATTCCATAAAAACATCTCTTGGATCAACATTAAACGCTATAGATGCTTTAGCAACCTGAGTAGCAAACGATGAAAATACTCCTGCTAAACCACTTACAATGCTAATAGAATCTATCCCCTGAGATCTTATCCCGAAGTTTGATACAACATTTTCACTAGCATCTAACATTTTATAGAAATCTAGGTTAGTATTAATACCAACCTTTCGTAGCAAAGCTTCTAATGCCTCCAGCTGACAATTGCCTGCTCCTGCTCCAAATCCGCGTATTGTTCCATCAATTATTGTCGCTCCTGATTTAATTGCGGTATAAGCGTTAGCCACACCTAGCCCTAGATTATTATGTGAATGAAATCCTATATTAATATTAAGTTTTGAAGCCAATGCGCTTATAGTGCTCTGCACCATTTCAGGAGTAGATGCTCCTGCTGAATCCATTATCACAACCCCCATTGCTCCATAGGATTGCAATTTCAATGCTTCTTCCACTAATCTTTCCGTTGATGCCATATGGTACATCATCAAAACACCATATACATCTTTCCCCTTTTCTCTTACATATTCAATATGTTGCCTAGTTACATCCGCTTCCGTGCAGTGAGCTGCAACGCAAAAAAGATCAACTCCAATTTCAATTGCTGGAACTAAATTGTCCTTAATAGTCCCAAATCCTGGGATTAAAAATGTTCCTAGTTTGGTATCTCTAAGATTATCCCTAGCAATTTGAAGCATTTCTTCATCGTCAAGAAGCGATACTCCAACTTGTAATGAAGATGCCCCTAAACCATTACCATGGCCAACAATTATGGTATGCATTTTTGCTTGATCCATTAACGTGCAATAATTTTTAATGTTTTCACGAGTTAGTTGATGCTTAATTGCATGTGAGCCATCCCTTAAAGTAGAATCAAAGAAAATTAGGTTGCTCATTGTTCATGCTCCTTTCCACATATAATACATTTTTTTGCATACTCTTCGGCAATTTTAATCGCCGCACAAGTGATAATGTCCAAATTCCCCGAATAATCCGGTAGATAATCGCCTAATCCTAAAACTTCAATAGTAGTTATTACTCTTCCGTCCTCGTATAGCGGCCCAAGTACTATTTTGTAGCCTGGAACATATTGCTTTATTTTATTTGCTATTTCATGAATTTTTTCATGTAATAAAGCTATATTAGGATTATCTATTTTTGCATAGATCGTATTTCTCATAATTATTGGTGGTTCAGCTGGGTTTAATATTATTATTGCTTTTGTTTTCTCGACACCTGTAAATTTTGCTAAAGCCTCCCTCGTTGTCTGAGTAAATTCATCAATATTATTTCTTGTCCCAGGTCCAGCAGATTTTGAGGCAATGCTTGCAACTATCTCAATATACTTGGTTTCTGGATGTACTGATGAAATTGCATATGCTATTGGGATTGTTGCTTGTCCACCACATGTTATTAAATTTACGTTGAGCTGATCCATGCATTCTTCTAAATTTAGAACTGGAATGCACATTTTCCCTATACGGGATGGCGTTAGGTCAATTACAAACTTGTTTAGCCGTTTCAGAATTGGCGCATTATATAAATGCACTTTTGCTGATGTTGCATCAAATACGATATCACAACATGAAGGGTCTTCTTCAATTGCCTTAATTGAGTCTGCTGAAACTCTAATACCCATATCTATAGCGATTTGCATACCCCTAGAATCCAAATTTCTTCCTGTGAAGATGCTACACTCCAAAACTTCTGATCGTTGGATCTTAATTAAAAGGTCTGTCCCAATATTGCCAGTGCCTATAATGCCGACCTTAACTTTTTTCATGGATTATTCTCCTAACTTTTAAAACTGAACTTATTGTGCCCTATATAACTTACAATTGTAGTTACGAAAAGACACCCAATGCCAGCTACATATTTATTCATTGATAGAGTTTCAACACATACAAATAAGAATATCAAGTTGGCAATATAGCTAATACCATAGACTGTTAAAAATCTAATAATTTCATTGAAGGATTTTTTCTTAACTTTGAAAGTAAAATACTTATTCCAAAAGTAGCTATTTGCAATTCCAACAATATTAGCAATTAAGTTGGCAAATATATAAAACATGCCTACCTTAAGAAGCAAAGCATAACATCCATAACCAACAACTGTATTCAATCCCCCTACGAATAAGAAACGGATTCTCTTATCATCGAAGCTATCTTTAAATATTTTTATCATTCGAAATTCCAACATATTCTGTTATTTTATCAATCATATAATCAACCATATCGTCTGTCATCCCTGGGTATACTCCAATCCAAAATGTTTGATTCATTATAATATCGGTATTTACCAAATCGCCAACTACTCTATAACCCTTCCCGCTAATTCGCATTTCGTCAAAACATGGGTGCTTTATAATATTGCCAGCGAATAACATTCTTGTTTGAATATTGTTTTTTTCCAAGTGTCTAACCAAAGCCTCTCTTTCAATTCCAGAATCGCTTTTAACGGTTATCAAAAATCCAAACCAGCACGGATCCGAGTATGGTTCAGGTTCGGGTAGTATTAGTTTCTTTGATAAGATATCCAAACCTACTCTGAGTTTCTTCCAGTTAGCCCTTCGCCTTTCAGCAAATTCAGGAAATTTTATAAGTTGCTCACAACCAATTGCTGCTTGCATATCCGTAGCTTTTAGATTGAATCCAAAATGAGAGTAGACATATTTATGATCATAACCAACTGGTAATTCTCCGTATTGAATATCGAATCTATGGTTGCATGAGTTGTCTACGCCTGCTGGGCATGAGCAGTCTCTTCCCCAATCTCTAAATGAATTGATTATTTTGTGCAGAGTCGAATCGTTGGTATAAACTGCTCCTCCTTCACCCATAGTCATATGATGCGGAGGATAAAAACTTGACGTACCGATATGCCCAATTGTTCCTGTAAATTTCTTTACCCCTTCCATTTCATAAGTCGTTCCTAGTGCATCACAGTTGTCTTCAATCAACCATAGATTATGTTGGTCACAAAACTCTTTTATTTTTAAAAGATTAAATGGATTACCCAAAGTATGAGCAACCATTATAGCTTTTGTTTTGATGCTTAGCGCTTTTTCAAGCAAATTCACGTCGATATTGTACTCTGGAATAGTAACATCGACAAATACTGGTATCGCACCATATTGAATAATTGGAGCTATGGTAGTTGGAAATCCAGCAGCTATTGTAATGACCTCGTCCCCTCTATTTATCCTTTTATCGCCTAACATAGTCGATGTCAAGGCGTAAAATGCCAGTAGGTTTGCTGACGAACCCGAATTTACGAGAGAGCAATATTTTATTCCAAGATACTCTGCAAATTCCGTTTCAAATCTTTCTGCATATCTTCCAGCTGTAAGCCAAAAGTCTAATGAGCTATCAACAAGAGAACACATTTCTTTATAATCATAGATTCTTGAAGCATACGGAATCCTATCACCAGCTTCAAATTTTAAATCTTTTTTATGATATGTTTCATAGAATTCTTTTACTAAATCAAGTATCTGAGCCCTTGCCTTCTTCTCGTCCTCTTTATTTATCATTAATTTCCTCCGATATATTCATCAATTTGATTGTTCATGCAGTTTTCGATTAATTTACCATTAGAATATAACTTGCATAGTTCCACTGTTTTTTCAATTGCCTTCTCGATGTTCCATCGAGGTTCCCAACCGAAAGTTGATTTTAATAGGGAGCAGTCCAGTTTTAAAAACTTAGCTTCATGAGGTCCCCCATCAAATTTATCTTCCCAGCTCATTTTTTGCCCCCATTTTTTGCAAAATATCTCGACCAATGAACCAGTTGATATACAATCTATATCATTGGGTCCTATATTATAGTAGTTCGCATATTTTTCATCTTCGTATTGCATCTTTGCAATCAAGAGATATACAAATAAAGGCTCTAACACATGTTGGTAAGGCCGAGTTGAATATGGATTCCTGACAATAATATTTTTTTTGTCTAGTGCGGCTTTAACGCAATCTGGTATAATTCTATCATTTGCGAAATCCCCTCCACCTATTACATTACCCGCCCGAGCTGTGGATACGGCAATTCCCTTATCATGAAGAAAAGAATTCTTATAGCAATGCGTTACCAGTTCTGAGCAAGACTTTGAATTTGAATAAGGATCAAAGCCATCTAAGTAATCATCTTCTATATATCCCTTTTCCAACTCATTATTTTTATATACTTTATCAGTAGTAACGTTGATAAAAGATTTGACACAATTTGATTGTCTGATGCATTCCAATATATTGACAGTTCCCATAACATTCGTTTCGTAAGTGTAAACGGGTTCTTTGTAGCTATCTCGTACTATTGGCTGTGCTGCAAGGTGGAAGACTATTTCCGGTTGTGCTAAATTGAAAGCTTGACTTAGTGATTCCAAATTCCTAATATCACTGAGGGTAGAAGTTATTTTTTTTTCAATTCCTATTAATTCAAAGAGTGAAGGTACTGTTGGCGGCCCAAGTGAATATCCAAAAACACGAGCTCCGGCTTTAACCAATATTGCTGATAGCCAAGTCCCCTTAAATCCGGTATGCCCAGTAATCAAAACTCTTTTTCCTCTGTAAAAGCTCAAATCCATATTTGGCATAAAATTACCAAACCTTCCAAGGTGCTTGTCCGCTTGCCCATAGTTCTTCCAATAGAATCCTATCTCTCAGCGTATCCATGCATTGCCAAAAACCATGATGTTTATATGCCACCAATTGCCCTCTTGATGCGGCTATCTCTAATGGATATTTTTCAAAAATCGTATTATCATCTTCAATTAAGTCAAATATTGAAGGTTCTAAGACCATAAACCCTCCATTAATCCAGCCCCCATCTTCTTTTGACTTTTCTTTAAAAGCTGAAACAGAATCATTCCCATCGATTTCCACTACCCCAAATCTTCCCCCTGGTTGGATGGCTGTAATTGTCGCCATTTTGCCATGGTTCTTATGAAAATCGACTAGTTCTTTAATGTTGATATTGCAAACTCCATCGCCATATGTAAGCATGAAAGTTTCATTGCCAACGTGATTGGCTACACGCTTTACCCTTCCACCAGTCATTGTGTTGAGACCTGTATCGACAAGGGTTACTTTCCAAGGCTCTGAAACATTATTATGTACTATTATTTCGTTTCCTTTTGAGAAATCAAATGTTATGTCTGAGCGATGCAAATAGTAGTCTGCAAAGTACTCCTTTATTGCATATCCTTTGTAACCACAGCAAATCACGAATTCATTAAAACCGTAATGTGAGTATGTTTTCATTATATGCCACAAAATGGGCGTATCTCCTATTTCGATCATAGGCTTTGGCTTTAAATGGGATTCTTCTGTTATCCTTGTACCGAGTCCACCAGCTAATATTACAACTTTCATATTATACCTCCCAAATTATTCTCTAAATTATACTAAATCATTAACTCTATCTTCAATTCTGCAGAAGTCAACACCTTTGATTCATTAGCTTTTATTATAACATGCAATCTTTTGAGAAGTGTCTCGTTCGTTGCAAGAATAATTCTTTCTTCGTCATACCAGAGGTTATCTTCTAACCCAATCCTAACGCCATAGCCCATTGCCGCAGACAATGCGTTGGCTTTTCGTTGTGATTTTCCAATACCTCCTATTGAGAAAATTGATGATTCTGGCAATGAATTAGTCAAGGCTCCAATATGTAAAAGGTCAACTTGTGCACAAGCAATGCTGCCAAGTATTAAATTAAAGTAAAATGGTGGTTCTAATAATTTCTTCGTTATTAAATATTTCGAATAGTTTATCATTCCAAGATCAAATACTTCCAGCTCTGGCTTAATATGGTTTTCATTCATTTTGTCTAAAAGTCTGGCTATTATTTCTGGTTCATTAATACTTGCCTGATTATTAAAATTAAGTGAGCTTAATGTAAGGCTTGCCATATCTGGCTTGTCATCACCACTCAGTTCCAGGACTTCTGACCTTTGTCCAAACTCGCTAAATTTTCTCCCACTTTTTGAAACACAAATGACAAGCTCGGGAATTTTTTCCCTAATCCCGTTGATAATTCTTTTATATGTTTCTTTTTTATATGTTGCTTCACCACTAATTTCATCCCTTGCATGAATATGCACCATTGTTATGCCTAATCCATTAGCCATAATTACGTCGTTAACAATTTCTTTTACTGTTACTGGGACAGATATATTTTGTTCTTTTGTTGGTATTAAGCCATTTGGCGCAAAATTCACTATTATCCTATTCATTATAAACCCTCATTTGAATGCCCTCCCTTTCATGGTATCCAATTACTCTTGAAGGATTGCCGACATTTTTCGAAAAAGGTTCGGTATTTCTAATTACAAGGCTTCCTGCCCCTATTAGCGTTTCTCTTGCTATTGCAACATGTTCAATAATGGTCGATCCGAGTCCAATATAGCATAAATCTTCAATTTTGCTCATTCCACCTATATTGCAACCTGGCGAGATGACATTATGGCTGCCAATTATAAAATCATGGCCAAGATAGATATTTTGACGAATTAAATTATTATTTCCCATTTTACCATTTAGGCCAACATGGCTTCCTGCGAAAATAATATTATTAACTCCTATTTCAGATATTTGAGAAATGTCAGCTTTTTTGCTGAGGTAATTTGTTATTTCGAAGCCAGTGCTTAGTGTTTTGTTAAAAAACTCTTCCCTTGCTCTAACCCTGCTATAACCGCCAAGAACCGATATTATCTTATATTCAGTTGGGTTGAAAATACTCGTAGCTAAATCTACATTAATTTGTGGCAACCCCATGAATTTCTCATTGTCCAAATATTCTTTGTCAACAAGAAAAGCGGCGATTGTGAAATCATTATCTCCCAATGCGTCATAAAAAAGCATCTTGCTTATTACTGTATTGCCATAGACTAAAATTTTGTTCATAAAATATCCTTTAAAACTCATAAGTAATTATTACTAAATTGAAAATAAAATTGATGGATCAGCCCCTCTTAGCTCATTCTGCGTAGCATAAAGCATAAAACAAAGCAAAATAAATACTATATAAGCAATTAAGGTGTAATTTATTTTTATTGGTTTTTTATTCTTTTCATGTTTTTTTACTCTATTCTTCAAATAGTTTGTTCTGTCTTTGATTATATCCCAAACAAATTCATCGTAAATAGACACGGAGAATATTAATATTTGTATTGACATAAAATATCTTAACTCAACATGGAGGAGTGCCGGGACAAGAGAGGGTAATATCCAAGCTAATACTATAAGTGATTTAGGCTTCAACACATTGTTTAATTCGGAACACCGCCTCTTTAGTGATATTAAAGCCAAATATAGAGCACTGTATGAAAATAGTAAGAATATGATGCTATTTTTCCCATCATTTAAGCTAATCCCTTCAAATAATCTGTTAAGCCACCTAACAATATAATCTGCAGGGTATTTAAGCACTAAACCTATTGATTGTTTAAATGTGTAAATCATAGCACCAGCTTTGAGTGCTTCTAAATCTTGACCTTCATTTATCAAAATTGCAGTACCTCTATTATCTGGTGTAATGGAGAGATCCATTGACATAAGGCTTGCGGCTAAACCATATTGTAGCCAGTCTTTTCCTGATGGCAACCATGCCCCATTTGCTCTAGCTGTCTCTACTCGTGTTTCAAAATAGTAAGTTTCTGGGCCTTTTATCAAGGAAAAGCCCAATATAAAGCAAAACGCTATAACTAATACTTTCACTATTCCTTTTTTCGTCGAGAGAATTGACCATTTAACATTTTTAATAATTATATATACAAACAAGCATATTGCAGCTGGCATGAATTGGCCGCTAAAGGATGCTAATAAAGCTATAGCACTCCCTACTAAAATATACATAAAAGCCGAAGTTGTAGTATCTTTCTCGCTGATTTTTATTACGCAATTTGATGCAAATAGTAGTATAGCAATGCATGGTGCATCAACACTTATAAAATTGAAATTCCCTCTTATAATGAGAAATAATAAAACAATTAGAATATAAACTCTATAGTTTCTGCTCCTATTGCCCAATATGTAATTTATAAAATACGGTAGACCAATTGCTGTAATATAAGCAAAAAGAAAAGCGTTGAAGAACTTTACAAATAAAAATTCATCAGTTCCAAGCGATTGTGATAATTGATAAAACACTACGTTTGGGAAAATCGCCCATAAGCCTTTATACATGACATATGAGTTCTCCGGATTGATACTGAAGAATGTTTTAGCAACTTTCCAAGTTTCAATTGCATCCCCTGATCCAGAGATTAATGAATTTTGTGCATATAGAAATATAAACATAATTGCGAAAGCAAAGATAAACTGTAGCCATTTATTTGTTAAAAACGTAAAATTATTCTTCATATCGTCCTAACTTTCATTTTATATTTTAACGCGTTCAATTAATCTTCAAGTTGCAAAATAAAATTTTCGCAATAATCTAAATCCATCTTGAATTTTTCAACGGATATATATTTTTCTTTTGAAACAATTTTCGCATCAAGAAAAATACATTTGAGCTTGAGCAAATGGCATAAGGTAGAATACAAGTAAAATTTATATTCTTTTGGAATTATGCAAATTATCTCAGCATTATCTGGGCAATAGATGATATTTGTAAATGCTGCTCCAGTTGCTCCTACTATATATTTTGCTTGTCCAAACAATTCGACTTGCTCAATAAACGATAGCTCCTCAGGAAATACTATTTCAAAGCCTTTGCTTCTAAAAAGTGAAATAACATCCCATTCATTTGTAAGTCTTGAATTGTCCTGGTTTTTTCTTGAGATGAAAATCTTCCTGAAGCCCTCAGCATTTGAAATCTTTAAATTCTCAAAAACGCTCTCCCTAATATGTTTTACGGCAGAAATGGCTATTATTGTATCTTCGGGCTCAAATTCGATTCCTTCTTTCAGATTAATAGGCATCCATGTATTATATGATGGAAATATCAATTTGTGTATTTTGTACATTGAATTGCATTTGATAGGTATTACTAAATGGTTGTGCTTGTTAATTATATTAAATAAATCACTAAATTGAGGTATTTCAAAAACTATTTCATCAATTAGAATCGGTAAAGAACGAAACTCTTCAAAATTATCTATATACTGAAGCCTTGATAGTAATTCTAATGTGATATGAAAATAATTATGAGGAGCAAAACCACAAAGTAGTATACCTTCCGAGTATTCAATTCCTGAGAAATTATATTCTATCAAAACTTCATTTTTTTCTATTCTCTTAAGAGATTGGTATCTTAAGTCGTATCTTGCTTTCTTTTTACTTAAAGCCATATCAAGCAAGCAATGCTTATTAGCTAATACAAAACCATTGGCGCCAACAATATTAGCATCAAATACTTCGGCAAGATAAATCTCTGGTGAAATATATTCTTGAATTATTTCATCTTCTTGTGACCCATAATAATGTGGTATTAAAGCTTTTCTCGGTTGTTCTTCCTCAATGACAAAATACCTCGTTTTTCTTAATTGGCAAAATGCTTTGAAAGTTATCAATTTATATGATGCAAATTTGAAATTCTTAATTGAAAGAGATTTCAATATCAGAACAAAATAAAATAGGTGATCATTTTTTGTTAAGAATTCTCGGAAAGGTATATATATTTTGTGCAAGAAAAAGTATAGTCTTTTTCTTTTCTTGATATGCCAAATGATATTTTCTAACATTGCATCCCCTTTATTCCATTATTTATATGCTTTTTATCATTCTATTTGTATTATTTTCTTATACTCTTAGTTAGTTTATTGATAATAATTTTTATCATTTTACCGCTTACTAATAATTTGGGAGTTATGAATAATATATTCTTTGTTTTCTCCCAAATTGGAAATAAGTGCAAGTTGGCTAACAATGGAATGGCATATTCTTGATTTTTAGTAAGGTTCTTACCATACATATTTATTATGGCATAATCATAGTCATTAATTGTATAAAAGCACCCTACATCAAAGCCCTTCTTGGCTCTTAAAGCGCTTTCGTAAATTATATCTAATTGCGATGCCCAATTTGGATTTAGATGTTGCTTCGCAATCGCCTCAAAGCACTTAGCTCCGAATCTTTTTCTCTCTTCTTCGTTGTCAATATAGAATATTAACTTGGCAACCATTTCATTTATGCTTTTCACCTTGAAATCCAGTGTATCAAGAGATAAATCATCTAATTCCAATCCTCTTCCGCCATTTTCGATGCTTAATATTGGCAACTCATATTTTGCCGCATCCAATAGGGAGGTTAATGAGCTTATTGGATATGAATCTAAATAAATATCTGCTGCCACATAATAGCAGTCTATATTGTTTTTTATCCCAACGGGAATTATTTTACCACCAGATTTTTTATTTAACGCTCTCCAGTAATCCTCTGAAAGAAATGGTCCAACTATTATGGCTTTAACATTATTTCTTTTTTCCAACACTTGTAATAATATTTCCCCAATACCCTCATCTTTTTCGGGCATGTACTTATATGATGAGGCAACAGAAAATATGACCAATTCGTCCTTCCCAATTTTTAGATTTTTCCTTGCCTCTTCTTTTGTCATAATCTTCTTGCAGAACAATGGTATTGGTAATATCACCTGATTTGAGATATTAATTGATCTCTTATTCTTTGATAGCATTTCTCCGGATTTTCTGATTTCTAAAATAGTATTCGTTATACTAACCCCTATCCAGAAGCGATGATCTGCGTGATTCATAAATAGTACCGGGATATCTGAATTACTAAAAGCTATTAATGGGATTACATCGTATGGGTGTACGTGAAGTACAATTGCATCATAATTCATTGATAAAGCATATAATTCTTTGCTTCGTTCCAAAATGCTTTTCTTTCTATCTTTCAAGTAGAGAATTTTCGTTTTGTTTTTGGCGAAATACTCACTAATAGATTTTGGGACTTTTGATTTTTTCTGATTTGTTATCGCGAGATCATTTACCCTAGTAGAATCGTAACTTAGCCAACTTTGGATTATTTTTGTATGCCCACCAGTTGCATAAAGTTCAGATGCAATGTGCAGAACCTTCTTAATGTGTTTATTTCTTCTTGGTTCTATTCCCTTTGTAAAAACTACCTTTGATATTTCCTTTAATAAATTCTCTATTTCTGGAGAGGCAAAAATTCCGAAATGATATCTGCTAGCATAATCCGCAGCTATCTGAATATAGATTGCTGCCGATTCAAATTCTCTTTCCGCAATTTTGCCTTTTGCTTTTATAATGGTTTTATTAAATATAGTTCTTCTAATACTAATAGTATTAATCAATTCTAATTCATTCATACATACTTCAATCATTAAAAATAGTGCCTTTCAAATCTCATTTATTAATTCTAATAGTTTTCTTAAATCAATAGTGTAATCATCATGGAAATCCTCTCGTTGAAAAGCTCTGCTTCCAATACAAAATTTAAGTTGCATTCCCGAAATTTCTGCTAATTGCTCCCAAAGACTAAATTTAGTGCTTTTATGATCAGAGATCAAAACGATGAATTTAGTATCCTT
The DNA here is from genome assembly GCA_037144355.1 of Eubacteriales bacterium. Lineage (GTDB taxonomy): Bacteria > Bacillota > Clostridia > Peptostreptococcales > Anaerovoracaceae > JBAWWY01. The sequence continues at coordinate 27,842 of JBAWWY010000006.1, forward strand.
TGGAGATAGCATCATATTTGTTATGGCTGCACCAGTGGGGCCGATTACAATTTCAGCTTGCTTGAATAATTCTTGTTGAAATTGGAAATTGCAAGTTGCGGTATTTATTATTTCATAACCCAACTTGAGAAGTCCTATTTCGATTTCCTCTTCATTCAATAATTTTCTATATTCTGCGTTATGTCTACATAGATATAACTTCCTTTTCACGATATTTGTACAGTTTGAACTATTGCCATTCGAAAGCAATAATTCCCTAACTTTTCTAATCCATTTTTGAGAAAGAACAATATCGGTACCCATTATATAATCGCAAGTATATTTATCCATTATGCGTGATAGGTCTGATGGGTAGACAAGTTTTTTAATATTATAAATAGCACCTCCTTCTATTTCTATGATTGGATAACTTTCCCCAGTTAGAATTCTTAGCGCATACATCAGATTGGGATGTAGGTTTTCCTTTAGCAGAATAGGTATCCCTAAGAATTTTTTATATTCCATAATCATAAGCATCTTTGGTAGACATTCTACCATCCAGTGGAAGTAATTATTATCATGATCGCATGATAATAAAATTGCCTCCTCGATTATTCTTTTCTCATTTGGGTTAACAGCGAATATTTCGATGCATTTCTCCCCAATAACCTTGATGCCCCCCCATATTTTTATATCATAGTCGCCCATAGGTGAATGATCAAATTGGTACATTTCATCATGCAAAAGAACTCCCTTTTCGCTTATAATTAGTCTGGTCCCTCCAATTAAAGATATATTTTTCAAAATCCCAATATATTCCGATGGTGGTATTAGCGTTAATTCGATATTCTCCATTTCAAAGTTCATCTTCCAATTCAACTGATTGTTATCATAAACAACTTGTATATTAGTATCTTTATTGCCATTTATTGGTTCTATATTTGCTGTTATTGTTGGGCTGCTTCGCTTTTGATTTATATACAGTTTTGAATCCGCCAAAGGGCTAGGATTGCGAGATTCTTTTATTCCGTATTTTAGGTAATGCACCAATGGATTTAAACCAGAATTTAATACGTCTGGATTATTTGTTAGGTAATAATTTGTATCAAATTCCGGATTTGGATTGCGGCTCTCTCTAAAACCAAAGGCAACAAAATGGAGTAATGGGTCCATTTTGGATTCTGTTACATCAATATTATTGCTCAAATAATATTTCCTATCAAAAGATGGGTTAAAAAATAAGTATAGGTAGTCTAACCCAATTACAATTAAATCATGTTCTTTGCCTTTTAAAATATTTAACAATCTTGATTTTTTCATTTTTAGCCTTTTCCCATATTATTATAATTTCGCTCTTGAAATTAATTTACAAACATATTCGACTTGTTTTTTTGAAAGATGAGGGCCAATTGGAATGCTCAATATTTCTTTAGACAAACTTTCCGTTACTGGAAAAGAATTTATTTTATATCCCAAACTTGCATAAGCATTTGATAGGTGGGATGGTATTGGGTAATGAATCAATGTCTCTATTCCGTTTTCTTTTAGAAACTCCTGCAATTCATTCCTCTTTTGTGTTCTAATAACAAAAACGTGCCATGCTGAATTAATTTTAGGAATCACCTTAGGGATTATAACCTTATCATTATTTATATTCTCTTGATAATGCTTAGCAATGATTTTTCTGCGATCATTCCAATTTTCTAGATTTCTTAACTTTACCCGCAGAAAAGCTGCTTGTAGCTCATCTAATCTCGAATTTATACCTCTAACATCATGAATATATTTAATCTTTGAACCATAATTTCTTAATTCAATCATTTTAGAATATAGGTCTTCATCATCAGTTGTAATTGCTCCGCCATCCCCAAATGCTCCAAGATTTTTCCCCGCATAAAAGCTAAATGCAGCTGCATCTCCAAGACTACCGACTTTTTCTCCATAGTATTGGGCTCCTTGTGCCTGCGCCGCATCTTCAAGAACTTTAATCCCATATTCAATCGATATTGCTTTGATCTTAAACATTTCAGCAGGTTGTCCATATAAGTGAACTGGTATTATTGCTTTGGTATTCCTCGTTATTGCTGCCTCAATTTTCATTGGGTCTATATTAAAAGTATTAATATCAACGTCAACTGGTATGGGTGTTGCGCCAACTTCCGATACCGCCAACCACGTTGCTATAAAAGTGTTAGCAGGTACAATTACTTCATCGCCTCTTCCAATTCCCCAGGCTTGCAATACAATTCGTAAAGCATCAAGTCCGTTGCCTACTGATACGCAGAATTTTGCTCCGCAATATTTCGAAAACTCATTTTCAAACATTTCGACTTCATTCCCTAACACGTATCGGCCAGATTCCATAACTCTCAAATACGCTTTATCCGTCTCTTCCTTTAATTCCAAGTAAGTTTGTTTAAGATCAAGAAATGGAACTCTCATTTACTTGCCTCCCTTGGATAACTTTAATAAATTCATCGTAGTTTCTAAAATAATCATCCTCGCTATAGTATTCCGATGCCAATACCAAACATACCGAGTTCGATGAGAAATTAACAAGCTCTCGCCACATCATGCTTTGAATATAAAGTCCCATATTACTCTGATTTAAATTGAATACTTTTTTGTCGTTCCCATCATCTAAGATAACATCAAAGCTCCCAGCTATTGCTATGATTAGCTGCTGTAGATTTTTATGTGCATGACCCCCCCTTGACTCGCCCTCTGGAATATCATAAAGATAATATATTCTCTTTATATCAAATGGTAAATGCCTACCACTTTCTATAAAACTTAAGTTCCCACGTGGATCTGTAATCTTTGGAAGTTCAATAATTCGGCATCCTTGTAGAGTCATAATTGCTCCTTTCTAGCCAGCTTAATAATTAATTTTGAACAAATTGAGAACCAATAAATAAGATAACGATTACAAAGAATTTAAATTGCTATAGTTCATTAAAATTCGAACATTTCTCGCGTAGAATATTAAGTTCATCATTTCGCCACGCTAACTCATTTCTTAAAGAAGCAACCTCGAGTTTTAAATCCCAATCCTCTATCTGTTGTATATGTAATCCTTCAATCATCTGGTTATATGCGTTCCAATTGCCTTTAACTTTTTTAAACATCATTGTTGGATGGTCATTAGACCAAGATCTTGGTGTATTGTGGCATATTATTAGTTTCCAGTTGTCTGGAAAATTCCAGGGCCCTTTGAAATGGTATACTCTCGAATTGGAAATATAAATATGCCCATCCTCTTTAACTAATTCGTCAAAATTCTTCAAGTAAAAATCTACATGTTTCTGCTCCATCTCCTGCATACTTTCCACGTTAATACATATATCGAATTCTGTATTTGATATATGCCCCATATGCCAAGGAGTCGAAATGAAAAAATCATATGCCATATCATATATGTCATTTAGGTAAAACCCTATGCGTTTATTTGGGAATGCTTTTTCTAGATATTCTTTTGCATATAATAATGATGCAGGTACTGCATCCACAATTACATAATGCAGCCTGCTATCTGTCCCGTTAGAAAATGCTTCTGCAAGACGCCCATATCCACCGCCAATTTCCAATATACAATATTTTTCTAAAGGGCGAAGCGGCAAAATATTTGTTATTAAATTAACATCCACAATACTCCCAAGATCGGTGTTTAGCATATTCTGCTTTAACGCTGTTTCCAATAAGTCATCGCCCACTAAACCACACAGATCAATACTATTAAGCAATGGTTGATATTGTTTAATTTGTTCATTAGTTACTGGTTGCATACCAACCTGCCCAATCCAAGGATCCATTATAAGCTTCATTGTTGAAAATTTAGATAAAAAAATGTTATAAATATAACCTTCATCTGTGTTTCTTTTATTATCTAAGTCTAAGGATTTGTTCAAAGAGTATTCACTCCAGACCCCAGAAGGTGCAAGTTCTTCACCATTTAAGTGCATATCTTCAATAATTCTCTCAAACGTCTGAAAATCACCATTAATATCAAAGCGCTCTCCTGCATGATATGAAATTATCGGGCGCCCCAGTTTTAAATTGGGGCGAATTGTTTCTGGTTCATCTTTTATTAATTCTTGCTTAATTAGATCTTTAGCTTGTTTTTTTTTATTTTGGCCATCATTAATATTTATCTCCATTGCTTTAGTCTCCTTGTAAAATTTCTATAGAGGTTGTAATAAGAATTAAAATATATCTATTTCGTTCGTATTATTTCATCTATATTAATACTGTTATACCATTGTTCATATCCTTTACCTGCCCAAGGCATTCCTCTTTCGAAATGGTATTTCCAAGGATATGCTTGTTCTCCAGTAAATTTATTTATCAAATTTTTTACTGGGCAAATTTCTTTCCCTGGATTTCCAGCAAATAGCATTTCCTTCCTCACGTTCTCCTTAACTAAACTAAATGCAGCTACTAAAGAACCTTCCCCAATGAGGATATTAGGGAATATTATGCTATTAGCACCAATAACCGAGAAATCATCCAAAATAGGTCCCTGATTCTCGTTTGACGGTGGGGTGTTGTCATTAGTTAATATAACATGAGGGAATATCCAAACGTAATTTTTGATTTTGGTAAATTCGCAAATAAAAACATTACTATGAATGCTTGTGAAATCTCCAATCTCACATCTACCTTGTATATCTGTTAAGGTTCCAACTCTAACATTATTTCCTATTGACGAATCTTCTCTGATATTTACCTTATGCCCCGTTATAATATTATCACCAATTGTTGTGTTTCCATAAATGACATTCTCTGTTCTAATCAAAGCATTTTCACCAATGACAAGCCTGTGAATCTTGTTTTTTCTATTCTCATAGAAATCAACGAGGTATTCCCCCAAAATACTTTTTGCGCCAATAAAACTGTTCTTTTTTATATGGACATTATCTCTGATTATACAATGGTAATCAATATAGACATTGTCTTCAATCACAACATTTTCGCCGATTGTTGTCCCTTCTCTTATTGTTACATTTAATCCAATTTTTGCAGTTTTATCAATAATCACATCCATATTATTTGGCTCCTCAATTCAACGGTTACAAATCCAAAGATAATTTATAAACATCTATGCATTTATGCATTTTCATAATTCTCGCATACTTCTTTCGTAGCCCCAATCATTTTTATCTTTCCTCTATCTAGCAATATGACCCTATCACATAGTCTTCTAATTTGATCAATTGAATGTGAAACAATAATTATAGTCGTTCCATTATCCATGATTTCCTTAATTCTATTCTCACATTTCTGTTGGAATAAGAAATCACCAACAGACAAAATTTCATCAATTATCAGAATATCCGGATTAATTACCGTTGCAATTCCGAATCCTATTCTTGCGACCATGCCTGACGAATAGTTTTTCATTGGGACATCAAGAAATTCTCTGAGTTCAGCAAATTCAACTATTTCTTCAAATGAACTGATTATGAATTTCTTTGAATAACCAAGTATTGAAGCGTTAAGGAATATGTTTTCCCTTGCTGTAAGCTCCATATCGAAACCTGCTCCAAGCTCGATCAAAGGAGCAATTGATCCATATGTCTTTGCCATCCCGAGGGATGGTTTTAAAATCCCTGATATTATCTTGAGCAATGTACTTTTACCAGCTCCATTGAACCCAATAATTCCAAACACCTCACCCTTTTGTATCTCAAAAGAAATATTATCAAGCGCTGTAAATTCATCATAATGAAGCTGGCCTTTCAGAAATTTGATTACATATTCCTTAAGACTATCTATTTTCTCTTTTGACATGTTGAAGTGCATGGTTACATTTTTTATTTCTACTGCGTTTTCTGTCATAATCTCCCTCTTAAATAAATAGTATGAATCTATCCTGTTTTACTTTGAAAATCAACAACCCGGCAATTAATGTTATGATTGCAAAACCAATACAAATTAAATTTTCTCTTACTCCTGGGATGGTTCCATACATTATTATATTCCTGAAATATTCAATATAATGGTACATAGGGTTACACAACATAAGTTTTTTCATGAAGTCTGGCAATATGGAGATGGGGTAAATGATTGGCGTAAGATACATCCAGGCAGTTAGGATTACACCATATAAATGCAATATGTCTCTAAAAAAAACAGCCATAGCTGAGAGTATGAACCCTAAGCCAGTTGAAAATACAAGCAGATAAATTAGTGGGATTGGAAATAGTATAACATTTATTTTTATGTTGACCCCGGAATAAACTACAACCAATATAACTGCAATCATTGAAAATATTAGGTTTACAAATGCAAAAAGTGATTTTTCCAATGGAAAAATATATTTAGGGATGTAGACCTTTTTAATTAGCGGCCCAGCAGCTAACATTGACATCATTGATAAATTAGTTGCTTCAGACATAAAGTTAAACATCGTAAGGCCAAGAATAACATAAAGTGCAAAATTCTCTACTTGAAATTTGAAAAGATTAGAAAATACAAATGTTAATATCATCATCGTCAAAAGTGGGTTCAGTATGCTCCAAAACAAACCCAATACAGATCTCCGATATTTAACCTTGATGTCTCTCTCGATTAAATTATATAACAGATACTTGTATTTCATAAAAACAACTAAATACTTTTGCATATCCTACTCCGCTTCTTCGCTGTAATAATTAAATTGTTTCAATTTCATATCCTTTTCGGATAAGATAATCTTCCCTATATCTTCTATTGGCCAGTCAATATTTATATCTTCATCATCCCATTTTATTCCGCATTCATCATTGGGGTCATATATGTTGGTGCATTTATAGGTTATCTTTGCCTCTTCTGAAATAACCAGAAAGCCGTGTGCAAATCCTTCCGGAATATAAAGTTGCTTCTTATTCTTTCCACTGAGCATCATTCCGTGCCATTTCCCAAATGATATGGATTCTTTTCTAAGATCCACAGCAACATCAAAGATTTGCCCTTCCACCACTCTGACAAGTTTCCCTTGTGGATGTTCCTTTTGAAAATGTAGCCCACGCAGAACGCCCTTCTTTGATTTTGACTCATTGTCTTGGACAAATGTCATATCGAGCCCAGCATCGGAAAATTCCTTATGGTTGTATGTTTCCATAAAATATCCCCTATCGTCCCCAAAAACGGTAGGCTCAATTATCCACAGTCCCTCTATTTCTGTTTTATTAAAACTGAACTTGCCCATTACTTTTCCTCATACATTTTCTTATAATAATCCAGATAAACTCCACTTGTAACATTGCTCATCCATTCCTTGCTATCCAGATACCATTTTATTGTTAGTTTTATACCTTCTTCGAATGTGGTTTCCGGAAACCAACCCAAATCATTCTTGATTTTCTTTGGATCTATTCCATAACGCCTATCATGGCCTTTTCTATCTTCAACATATTTTATGAGGTCGCTGGACACGCTTTTATCCACGTTTGCATTAATGTAATCTATTATTTCATTTACAATCGTAATATTTGTCCTCTCATTATTGCCTCCGATATTATAGACTTCAGATAACTTGGCATTTCGAATCACCAAATCAATTGCCTTGCAATGATCTTCCACATATAACCAGTCCCTAACGTTGAGTCCATCTCCGTAAACTGGCAATGTCTTATGTTGCAATGCGTTGTTGATAATAAGGGGAATCAGTTTCTCTGGAAATTGAAATGGTCCATAATTATTTGAACATCTTGTTATATTGACAGGCAATTTAAATGTATCGGCATATGCCTTTACGAATAAATCTGCGGAGGTTTTCGCTGCAGAATATGGGCTATGTGGGTCAAGGTTTGTTTCTTCGGTGAAAAGACCTGTTTCTCCAAGTGATCCATATACTTCATCGGTGGATACTTGAATGAATTTAACTCCATTCTTGTAAATATCCTCACCAATCTCCCAAGAATCCTTGGCAATATTCAATAGGTTCACGGTACCCATAACATTGGTTTTAAGAAATATATCCGGATCCTTTATGCTCCTATCCACGTGGCTTTCTGCGGCGAAGTTGACAACATAGTCAATTTCATTCTCCTTAAATATTTTCAGGATTTCATCCTTATTGCAGATATCCGATTGTATAAAAGAATAGTTCGCATGGTTCTCTATAGTTTTTAAATTTTCCAGATTGCCAGCATATGTTAGAACGTCAACATTGATAATTTTAATATCATTATATTTCCCCAACATATACAGAATGAAGTTTGAACCAATAAATCCTGCTCCACCTGTTACTAAATATATTTTCATATAGATTTCTCCTATTCCAACGTTCTAATTTCTCCAATTTCGACTAGATATCTTTTTAAGGCATCTTTCCATCCCGGCAACCTTCCAAATCCGCCAATATCTAAACTTTCTTTTGAGAGTCTTGAATTTTTTGGTCTAATTGCTTTTGTTTTATATTCTTCAGAGATGATTGGGACTATCTCCGTTTTACGTTTCGTCAAATTCATAATCTCTTTTGCGAATTCCACCCAGCTGCAATAACCTTCATTTGTAGCTTGATATATACCATATTTTTCTGTCTTAATCATTGATGCAATGAGCTTTGCCAAGTCGACAGTATAAGTTGGCGCGCCAATTTGGTCTCTGACAACATACAATTTTGATTCTATTAAGCTTAATCTTAACATTGTTTTAATAAAATTGTTGCCATTTTTTCCAAATACCCAAGATGTCCTTAATATAAAAAACTTTGAAAGTGTATTTATTATTTCATTTTCACCCATGAGTTTTGAAGTCCCATAGACTGATAAAGGATTGGCTTTTGATGAAACTTCAAATTCTGAACTTCCTGAACCATCAAATATATAATCAGTGCTGATATAAAATAGTTTGGCCCCTATTCTATTACATGCTTGGGCAATATTCCTTGTACCAACCACATTGATTTGATAACACTTTTCAGGTTCAACCTCTGCCATGTCCACTGATGTGTAGGCAGCGCAGTGGATAATGGCGTTTGGCTCATATTTTATAATGAAATCCATGACCTGCATGGCATTTGATATATCAAAATCATCTCTTGTGCAGCCTAGCGTTTCAATATTTTGCGCTTTCAATTCTTTAACAACGTCATGACCAAGCTGCCCGTTTGCTCCAGTTACCAGAATTTTCACACTGTATACCTGACTTTTGCGTTCGCAACATTTTTGAGATGCTCTCCATATGCTGATTTCCCATATGGTTTAGCAACTTCCAACAATTTTTCACAGTCAATCCAACCATTGTTGAAGGCTATTTCTTCAAGAGCAGCAATCTTAAGCCCCTGACGTTTTTCAATAACCCTTACATATTCAGATGCCTCGGTCAATGAATCTACTGTTCCTGTATCAAGCCATGCATAGCCTCTTCCAAGAGTTATTACGTCAAGCTTTCCTTCTTCGAGATAAATTCTATTCAAGTCGGTTATCTCAAGTTCACCCCGCTTGCTTGGTTTTAATCCTTTTGCAAGCTGGCATACCCTCTCGTCATAAAAATACAATCCAGTTACAGCATAGTTTGATTTTGCCATCGTTGGTTTTTCTTCAATTGAGATTGCTTTCCCATCATCATCGAACTCAACAACACCGAATCTTTCGGGATCCTCCACATAATATCCAAATACTGTTGCTCTGTGTTCATTCAATACTGCTTTTTTAAGCTCTAATGTTAATCCATTCCCATAGAATATATTGTCCCCAAGTATCATGGCACATCTTACCCCATTTATGAATTCTTCTCCTATTATAAATGCCTGGGCCAAACCATCTGGCGATGGCTGCTCGGCATATGAAAGATTGATTCCAAGGTTCTTACCGTCTCCAAGAAGTTTTTCAAAGTTTGGAAGGTCATATGGCGTAGAAATAATAAGAATATCCTTTATTCCCGCCAACATAAGAACGGATAGCGGATAGTATATCATTGGTTTGTCATATACTGGCAACAATTGTTTACTTGTCACCATTGTCAATGGATATAGCCTTGTTCCTGATCCTCCGGCCAAAATAATGCCTTTCATTATAACCCTCCAATGTTTAAAAATTTGTTATAAGTTGCCATTAAAATTTCAATCAACTTTTGCACCTGTCTCCTTAAGCCTGGAATTCTTAGCCTTGTGCATCAAATACCTACCCCAGACTGCTCCATGTATAACTGTTGATATTATCAGACCATACTTTCTTTTATAGTGCTTGTCGTAAAAAATTACCATTGAGTTGTAAAAATGAAACAAAGTCGTATCGCTGGTTTTATTTAAGCCGCTTTGCCCTTTCAGGTGAATGATCCATACTTTCGGATAATATATCACCTTATAACCATCTTCCTTTATTCTGAAGCAAAAGTCCAGGTCCTCGCCATACATGAAGAAGCTCTCGTCAAATCCATTGATGCTTTCAAATATGCTCTTTTGGACCATCAGGTATGCCCCCGATACGGAATCCACCTCGTTGATCTGATCGTTGGGAAGATAGTTCAGTCTATACCCCCCGTACTTCTTATTCTCCGGCCATCTCTTGTCAAATCCCATAAAATAGTAAAACGAATTTTTGGGTGTTGGGAATCCTCTTTTGCATCCATGGTCCAGGCTTCCGTCTCTAAGTAAAACCTTTATTCCCAAAACTCCTATATCACTTTTTGCGGCCATGTAAGCATAGGCTTTGTCAATTGCTTGTTCTTTAACAATCACATCTGAATTTAGAAAAAGCAACATCTCTCCACTTGTATATTTTGCTCCAACGTTGCAACCGTTGGAAAAGCCATTGTTTTCAGTCTTAAAAGCTTGGATTCTCACGAGCCTTTCAAATTTCTGTTCCCGATTTATGCTTTCCAAAGTTTTGGTGTCGATAACTTCCTTGGCTTTTGATGAATTATCCACGACTATTATCTCATATGCAACTTCCTTTGTAGTCGTAATTATGGAATCAATGCTCTGCATTGTGAGGGCTTTTGTATTGTAGTTGATTATTATTATGGAAACATTAACGTTCGGCACTTGTTTCTCCTTATCTGAAAGCTCTCAATTTTGTCACTGCAGATTTCAATCACTTTTACTATTTGTTTTTTCGAAGTGCTGTGGGGGTTTCTCCCGAGATACCTTCCGTTTTTTCCGGCATGAAGATTATCTTTATTGTAGTCATTATTATTCTCAAATCCAACAGTATGGAGTAGTTGGTTATATATATTATATCCAGTATCAGTTTGTCCTTTGGCGAGGTATTGTAATTGCCAAATACTTGGGCATAGCCTGTGATTCCAGCTTTAACTTTCAACCTCGCTCTGAATTCAGGAATAGTCTTCTCATATTCCAGCGTTATCTCCGGTCTTTCCGGTCTAGGTCCAACAAGAGACATTTCCCCTGAGAATACATTAAAAAGTTGCGGTACTTCATCAAATCTTATCTTCCTGATAAATTTTCCAACTCCTGTTATTCTTGCATCTCCTCTTGTGGACAAACGCTGAACCCCATCATCTTCAGCTGAAACAATCATGCTTCTGAACTTGTAAACGATAAACTCCTTGCCACCTTTTGTGATCCTTTTTTGAGTATAAAATGCTGGCCCTCCATCATGTAGTTTGATTGCAATTGCAGTTATTATCATGAATGGTGATAATATTACTATGCCAATAATCGAGATCGCCAAATCGATAATTCTTTTCAATACCTTTTGCTCTTGACTCAATCCCGAATTTCTACAAAGGAAAAGTGGAGTATCAAATAGCTGGATCTGATCGGCATTATTGGTTACAATATCCACTATTTCAGGAACAACATATAGCCTTTTATCATTGATAAAGCAGTATTCCTTCAAGTACGCCTGGAGTTCCGACGAAACATCGCAGATCATCACGGCATCGTATTTGTTATCATTGCCAATGTGATATGCTATGGTATTATCCTTTTCCAAAATCAACTGTTTTTCAGAAACCTCTAAAACAATGTTGTATTTGTCATCTCTATTCTGTATTTTAGTTATCAATTCCTGTGGATAATCTAAACCATAAATCAGCATTAATTTCTTTGGTGGTGTGAGCAGGAAGTATGTTCTATTGGAAATATAAGCCCAGATTGCAATAAAAATACCTTGCGCTGCTTCAAGCAATAATATTGGGTAGAAGCCAAGCAAGGTTCTTGCTATTAGGGAAACTTGAAAGTAAGTTATGATATTTACAAATGTTATTGCTATCAATTGTGAGTAGATTATTTCAGTTATACGATGGGTGCCAATTTTGAAACCGCCATACATGCTGGTAATTCCCCATGTAAGCATAAAATAAATCCCAATTATGATGTAGTATCCATTCTTATAAAGTGGCGAAACAAGCATCTGCTTGTTGTATTGAAATAACACTTCCAAATACATCCCCGTAATAGCACCTAATCCAATAAAGATGACCAGGAAAATTACAGTATTTTTATATTTGAAAGTGCTTGCTTTTGTTTCACTCTTTAAATTCGCCAAAATCATCACCTATATAATATTTACAATTCGTTGATATTTTAACATAAAAAGAGGCTAGGCGCAACAATTTTCCATGTTTCGTCTAACCCAGCCAAATCAATCCTTTTATAATCAGTTGTTATCCATGTACCATTCGATAGTTTTGCTTATTCCGTTTGAAAAACTTGTATCTGGATCATACCCCAGTTCTTTTTTTGCTTTCGTAATATCTGCTGTGCTATGCATGATATCCCCTTCTCTTTCTGTCCCGAATGATGGCTCAAAGTCCTTTGAAAGTTGCCTAGCCAGTTCATGGTAAATGTCAATAAGGCTATCTTTTCGGCCGCTCCCAATATTGAATGCTTGGCCCGCGACTTTCGAGGCTGCAAGGCAGGCTTTTAGATTTGCTTCTATGGCATTGTCTATATATGTAAAATCTCTTGTCTGTTTGCCATCTCCATAAATTATTGGTACTTCGTCATTTAAAAGAAGTCTTAGGAATTTTGGGATTACTGCGGCATATGCGCCATTTGGATCCTGTCTTTTGCCGAAAATATTGAAATATCTAAGACCGTAGGTATCCAATCCATAAATCCCAGAGTATTGCTTCCCATTTTCCTCATTGGCTTTCTTGGTTTCCGCATAAGGAGATAGGGGTTTGCCTTCTTTGCCCTCTATTTTTGGTAGAGTCTGGTCATCTCCATAGACTGCAGAACTTGAAGCATAAACAAACTTCTTAATCTTGTTCAACCTGGCTGCTTCCATCATATTCTGAGTCCCGGCAATATTAACTTCTGCAAAAAGCAACGGTTCCTTTATACTCCATGGAACACTGACAAGGGCTGCGTGATGGAGAACAAAGTCCACACCTTCACATGCTTTCATGCAAGTTTCAAAGTCCCTGATATCTCCCTCGATATAAGTGAAACCTTTTTCGCGATTCAAAAAGTCAACGTTCTCTCTTTTCCCTGTTGAAAGATTATCAAGACATCTCACTTTGTATCCCATTCCAATAATCGCCTCGCAAAGGTTGGATCCAATAAATCCAGCTCCACCGGTAACAAGGAATTCAGTATTTTTATCGAATTTTAGATTTTTATATCCCAAAGTTTTCTCCCTTACACAGTTTGCTATTGCAAACAAATTTAATTGACTTTGAAACAAGTTGTTTATTCTCCAATTTGACTTTTTTCTATTGATTATAATTGTATATTTTAAATTCTACGATGTCAATTTATGTGTCCTTTACCAGCCCCTATGCAGTTCCCAGTATCCTTCCGACCTATAGACTATAAGTTCAACGTCCTGATTCTTTTCCGTTGGCTCTCCGCCGGTTCCTGGGTTGAATATCGCTGTAAATCTTATAGTCAAAAGAATTGGAGTGTTTCCCGACCATTTTTTCATCATGCCAGAATCCCAGAGTACCCCATTCCAACTTTGCCCCAGCGGGTTAGAAGTGATCCCAGCTGCATCCGAGCCGCTCCCCAGCGCCAGCGACGTTGCAAATTCAGGAGCCTGCAGGATCCAAGCTGAAAGATTCATCACGTTTCCAGTTGTTTCAGCATTCAAAATAAATCTTTCTCCCGGCCAGAAGACCAAGGCGCCCCTTGGAGCAAGGCCGAGCTCCGGCTGATCCTGGTTTTCAAAGCTGTTATATTTGGATATATTGTAGCGAAGACGGTTTTCCTCCCATTTGGGCGCGTGGGTCACCAGGCCGCTGATTTTCTCGGTTGGAGTGACAATGTAGGTGTAACTTTTTATCGAAGCTTTGAGAAAATCCCGCAAGGTGCAGACAGCAGTGTATTTCCCAGCTATTGCAGGAGTCAGCTTGTCGCCGTTTGCATTTTTGAGCCCATTTGTTACCAACCCAGTGTCAATGGGCGCATATTTTGCTGTCCCGTTCACTTCGCTATTTGGGATTGGAGAAATACCTGCCTTCGTGAAGCTGTAAACGAGCTTGCTTTTAACATCGTAAACTTCAGTTTTAAGTTCAAGCACATGTTTGTCTTTGTCACTTACGTTTATTTCAAGTTTGTAATCCATGCCTTCCTTGAGGCTTCCTGGCACCGTCTTGATCAGATTAATCATAGGCCCTTCAGAGTCTCCTTCTATATACAATGTTAAAGTTTCAACATTGCTGAGCTTGTCATATGCGGCAACTCCTGTATTGTCTTCTTGCCAGTGTTCCACAAAATATTTTCCGTCTATATAGAATCTATCCACTGCCTTGTTCAATATTTGTCCCGATATTGGATTCGTTCCATCATTCAGAGCTTCATGGGTGTATCTCCAATATTCCTTTTTTGAAGGATCATTTTCGTAGTCATAGTACTTGATTCCGTAGTTGATTAGTTCTCCCTTTTGAAATATCATGCTTTTTTCTGTGATCTCTTCCCCAAATTCCTCTTTCGATATGGAAAGTTCGCAGAAAGCCCTGTTCCAATCATTGGTCTGTGTCAACTCCCCAAAATATTCATCATCAACATAAGTTCTCGTCCCATCTTCAATTGTGTAAACTCTAAGATTTTGAAGAACCACTTCCTGGGTTTCCATGCCAGTAAATTCGAACCTTATTGTCCCTTCACTCCCGAAGTTTTTCTGTTCAACAAACACAAGAGCATTTTCCTTGTCCAAAAAATACTTGTTCGTGGCAACTCCATTTACTGCTGGAAGCAATGATAGGTCGATGTCATACATTCCAGTCGAGTCGCTATATGAATTTTTCACCGTGACGCTTCTTGTACCGGCCAAGTCAGGAAGCCTTATCACATAAGGGCTCCCCATATTGATATATGGGTCTTGAGGATTTTTGTTTATTCCTCCCCGCCAAACAGTGGCACTCATGTCATAAGTAACCGATGATCTTGAAATGCTGGACCATGTGTTAAGCCTAGCAATTCCAACCTTTCCAGCCGGTATGTTGAATTCCATGCCCCCGCTGCAAGCCTTCCCAGCTGTATTGGTATATTGCCCGCTCTTGATCTTGAATGAACTGGCATCTCCTGTTCCCAAATCTCTAAGATATGGAATCAAAGTGATGTCGTTGAAGTCTTCAAAATATTTTTGATAACCCATGCTGCCGAAGCTGATTGTCCCTGGTGGTGTTTCAAATGATCCAAGAATATGGGAATATCCATCCTCTCCCTGCGTCAAACTGAAATTTCCTTCGCTTGGCTCGACTCTAGGAGTCTTTGATATGAACATTACTTTCAGATTATCCAAATAGAATTTATAGGAATCTGGAGCCATTCCGTAATAAGTTACCGCGAATTCCAGTGTAACGGTCCCTTCCTTCAATATATTTTTATGAATATAGCTACCACTCTTTATTGCGGTGTCCCTCATATAATTATCCCAGAGCTCTCCGTTGATATACACCCCATTGTCTCTCAAAAAGCTTGCCTCCATATTGTACTTATAGTCAAATGACAAAACACCTTCCTTTCCGGCCGGAATTTGAAAGCTGATTGTGTCCCGAAATGTCCTTACTTTATTGGTATTGCTATCCCCTGCATTTGAATCGCAGGCATGGTATTCTCCCGAAATAATCTTGGTGCTGCTCCCCAGATTGAAAAAACTGTTCGTCCTGCTATTGTTGAAATCCTCCAACACTTCTGATTCCACATAATATTTGTCGCTTCCAACGAAACTGTCTTCCACGAGCTGATTGGTTTTAAATGTAGATTTTATATAGTCTTTTGGCTTCATCCCCTTAATATCATACTCATAATAATAGGTTTTCGAAGGATCCAATTTGAAGCTCTTCTCAATATATGCGCTGGCCCCATTTACCTTGATTTTAAGCCCCTGCATGGTCTTCACTGCCTCAGCTATTATCTTTGTGCTTAAAGCCCCCATATCCAGGTTATCGGTGCATATAAGCTTCCCATTGCTGACCTCTATCATCTTTTTGGAATTTACATATACGCTTCCTGCCATTCCCCCCAATTTATTGTATTTATCACAAACTGCTACAATGTTTATCTCCTCGTCATTGGTCAAAAACTCATCCAAACCTTTTTCCAAGCTGGACCATATTTCCTTCCCGTATGCAATAATCCTACTTCTATAGACTGAAGCTCCTGGCCGATTATCCGCTGAAACCACAGCTTTAAACATATCCGAAGCCTTCCCGAATTCCTCTGCAATGTCCATCCCCAGATCATAAATGCTGGAAACGCTGGTAACCCAGGTAGCCATGTCCACTGTAAATAGAGATGCTCTCTCATCGTAAAGATAACCCTGATTGAGTATGTAATCCCAAATCCCCCCAAATCCCAGATATATCTTATTCCCCATTCTCAAGGATAGTATTGGTTCTGTTGAGCACAAATACTTTGTTGAACTTTTATAGCTATATGTACTGTAAAACCCATCTTCAATTCCATAGGTTTCCACAGTGAAATACTTGTAGCTTCCAGAGCTGTGCCTTGAGCTAAATGCAATATTTTTCAGAATTCCCATTTCGTCTAATATGGGAATTCCAACAAAATTGTAGTCCGCTCCTTTTGAAATTTCTTTTAATAGCTTCGCTCCCTTGTCATAAGCCCTAACATTAACTACATAGTTGATACCTTCCCTTAAATTCCCCTGTATGAGCAGTCTTCCTTCTCTATCAATTCCTACCAGTTCATATGTCATGTCAATTGAGTCCGCCTCGTTGCCAGTCAGCCTGCTCAGCCCAGCCTTCCCAGTTCCAAGGTCAAGTTTTGCCCTGTACATATTCTTGCCATCTACATACAGAAAATTCACCTTGTCTTTAATCCTCTTTGCCTGCCCGGTAAAGTTCCCCGCCGCTACAGGATTCCAGCTTGCACCGGTTGAAATGTAGGCTCCTGCCGCACAGGTGAATATCTGTTTTACAATCCCGGTTGCTCTGTCGATTTTATAGGCTCCATTTACCTTTATTGTGTAAATTGAATCATCACTAAGGTAATTTGCCCTTCCAAATTCGAAGGAAAATGTTTTAAGCAGAGCCCCGGTTTTCTTGTCGATCAAGAGGGTCTTTCCATCACAAATCAGATATATATAGGCTTCTTCATCATCCTGCCCAAGGATTATCTTCGAGTCCTTGGTAATATTTATAATCTCAGCTCCGATTCGAAGGGACCAAGTCTTGTCGGGAACAGTTTTTCCTGCTTTCACACCCTTATAAGTATCTATAATATTGTAGGAATTAAGCGTATACGGCATTATGGGATAATTCGCCAGCCCCTGTCCCGGCCATGTAGCTTCTAGAATGTAAAACCTTTTATTGTCAATTGCATAGCTTTCCTGATCCAGGGATGTCCATCTCCCCTCATATCCAAATGCCGAATTTATAGTAAACAAAGTCTTCGGCGGCAGATTTTCCGAGCTCTTTATAATTGGATCTGCCAGCTTGATGACTTTAATCTCAGTATCCATTCCCATCCTAAGGAATTCTTGCTTCAGAGCACTCTGGTTTTCCAATGCCAGCGCTTCCTCATCTCCACAGGCAACTAGAAGCATTCTTGCCTTCTTCGTCTTCATGGTCTCAAGGCTGACAACCGGAGCGATATTGTCCACCCGGGATACCCCCGTACCCTCCGCCCCTTTGACTTCAGTATTTATTCCGGACTCATTTACAAACTCCGGCAACGTGTCCCCCTGCCAGTTATCCTTCAACTTTAAGCTGATTTGAAATTCACCGACCGAGGTTTTTGAAAACTCCACCTTGGTCTTGCTCCCCAGTGACAAATCCTTATATATGGCAGTTTTAACATTATTGCCAAGGTCCAGTAGTTCCCAGATTCTCTCTGTTTTATCTCCATCCTGGGCTTCAGTTGCATCCTCAACTACAATCTTTGCCAAATTGCTACCTTTTTCTCTATTATATGAAGTTTGTAACTTGATTTTTGGAACTGGCACCAAATCCGGTTCCACAACAAACTGCTCTGTAACCTCATCTACCTGCCCCCTGCTATCCTTCGCAAATATATGATATTGGAAGTACTTGTCGTTTTTCACCTTTGAAGTCTCCCCAGCCATCCCACCTGAAATCTCCAGAAGTCCCTCCCAATCCTTGGTTAGAAACAAAATCTCATACTCCGCAAATTGTTCCAGCTCCACATCGCTATGCCCAGTCTCAACCCCGCACTTCATAACCCGCGCCTTGACAATTTCACTGCACACCTGCCCCCCGCTTCCGCTCGCTCCAGTTCCTGCGCTGCCTGACAAGCTATAATCCGTCAGCCTAATTTTTGTCTCCGGCTTCTCAATAAAACCTCCGCTTTCATTACTTAAGCTCCCGCCACTGCCAATACTCCCGGCTATTCCCGTTGGGCTCATCTCCACAATTTCCACGTAAAATTCCACAAGTGGATAGGCCGGATTGACAGCCACAGAAACATTTAGCCCCTGCTTTCTGTTTTCCTTCTGATTACCGTAGAGTTGATCAATAATAGCTGGCGTCCTTCGTATGTCTATATTTTTTAGAGCATGGTATTCAAGTCCATTGATCAAAGTAATGTCCACGTTTCCGATAAAATTCCCAACATTGGAAAATACCATTTCGGCTTTTCCCGGCATGATTCTTCTGATTACCCTGGCACCATTCCCAAATGCATCAAACCTCTCGGTAAACCATCCCAGTGCATAAGCTTCTTGGACAGTTTTTGTCTCATATCCAAGCTTGAACAAACTGTAATCTTCAGCCATTACCTTATGCCCTTCATAAGAATACGCCGGCAAACCTATGGCCGGCTCGCAGCTTATAACTTCTACCCCAAATACCTGCAAGTTGAAAATAATCAAATACAAGCAATAAATGATTGCAACCAATCCCAGTTTGTATTCATATTTTGACCTATTCTCATTGCTAGCTCTATTCCCAATACTTGATCTGTTCTCGCTGTTTGATGATTTCTTATTGCCATCCATTGATCATTACCACCTTCATCTCTTAATTTCGAATACCATAATGGTAATATTTTCCATATTCAATCACAAGCACTTTATATCGACATCAGCACGTGTATGCCGGCGAGAAACTTTGTTCGCAGCCGCAGTGCTTAGTTTTCGAAGAAATACCAACAGCACCTCAAAAAAGCAAATTTAATTTCCCTTTTAACTCAGAAGGCGTTGAATTATTTCCTCATTCTGATATAATAGCCAAGTGAATTTAAGTAAAAATTTGAGAAGAGGTGAAAGAAATGCTTGGTTTTGATGCTGAAAAATATCTTGAGCTACAGTCCATTAATATCCTGGAGCGAATCAAGAACGGAGAAAGACTTTATCTGGAATTTGGTGGCAAACTACTGTTTGACATGCATGCGAAGAGAGTTCTCCCTGGCTACGACGAAAATGCGAAAATTAAACTTTTGCATAAGCTAAAAGACAAGTTGGAAGTAATCATTGTAATATATGCTGGAGACATTGCTAGGAATAAAACTAGGCAAGACTTCGGCATCACTTATGATTTGGACGTTTTTAGGCAAATGGACGATCTTAGAAGATACGACCTTGCTGTAAATAGCGTTGTAATAACCCGTTATGAAAACCAGCCTGCTGCAAATGTATTCATCAATAAATTGGAACGCAGAGGAATCAAGGTTTACAAGCACTTGGCCACTAAAGGCTATCCAACGGATGTTGATTTAATCGTCAGCGACGAAGGTTACGGTGCAAATCCATATATTGAAACTACCAAGCCCCTGATCGTTGTAACTGGTCCGGGTCCAGGGAGCGGAAAGCTTGCGACCTGCCTTAGCCAGCTTTATCACGAAAATAAAAGAGGTGTGAAGGTTGGTTATTCAAAGTTTGAAACATTCCCAGTTTGGAATCTTCCACTCAAGCACCCGGTAAATGTTGCTTACGAAGCTGCAACAGTTGATCTTAAAGATGTAAATATGATTGATTCGTTCCATTTGGATGCATATGGAATCAAATCAGTAAATTATAATAGGGATTTGGAAGTTTTCCCTGTAATCAAGAGAATAATAGAAAAGATAACCGGCGAAGAATCCATGTACCTTTCTCCAACAGACATGGGTGTAAACAAAGTCGGTTTCGCAATTACTGACGACGAAGTTGTACGAGAAGCCTCCAAGCAGGAAATTGTAAGGAGATACTTCAAGACAAGATGCGAATATAAAAAAGGCCTCCTTGATGAAGACTCTTTGCTCAGATCAAAGTTGATCATGGATGAATTAGGTCTGAAGGAAGATTATAGAGCTGTAGTCGGACCTGCTAGAGCTTATGCCGAAAAGAAGAATTCCAAAGATAAAAAATGCGACGAGCCAATTATTGGAATGGCAATTGAGCTTTCCAACGGAAAGATGGTAACGGGAAAAAGCTCCAAACTTATGGTGGCTGCCGGCGCTGCATTACTCAATGCAATCAAGGAACTAGCTGGACTTTCTGATGAAATCCACTTGATTTCTCCAGTTACTTTGAGCCCGATTGAAAATCTCAAGTTGAATATATTCAACAATGAAAAAGCAACCTTGGATTGCGAGGAAGTTCTCTTTGCACTCTCCATATCTGCTGCTACAAATCCAACCGCTTCTGCTGCCTTGGAAAAGCTTTCTGAATTAAGAGGATCCCGTGCACACTGCACTGCAATCCTAAGCTTCAGAGACGAGCAAATACTAACAAGCCTAGGAATCGACGTTACCAGCGATGCCGAATACTCCTCAAACAACCTATATTATATTTAAAATTAAAATATCAAAAAAATCCGAATATAGCAAATCGCAAAGAAATCTGAATATAATAGAAGAAAAACAAGAGAATGTCGATCAAATGGATTGGCATTCTCTTTTCTTTCAAATTGAACATCCCTAAGTATCTGCATTAAATTCGGGATGCGAACCTTTTTTCATTTCCCGCCGATTTCGCGCTCGTAGTGTATGAGTTTGAAACGATTAAATGCAAGTTGAAAAGGAGAAAATAAGAAGAAAACGGATTATTGGCGGAGTATGCCTATCTTATTTTGTCCAAATTTAAAACATCACTAAGTGTCCGCATTAAATTCGGAATGCGTGCGTTTTTAATTCTCGACCGTCTGAAAGCCTTGCGATGTAACGGCTTGAAAAAGGCTAATAATGAAAGTGTCCGCAGTCGGTCAAAACTGCGGACACTTAGTCCCTTTTTAATAAATCAACTTTTTGATACCCTTAAGCTTACATCATTTTAATTAAGAGTTTTTACTACTTCAATTGCCTTGAGTAATTGCGGATCTGAATTGTCCGTTACAAGACCTGCCACATATTTTACCACACTTTCGTTGAGGCTGTTCCTTGTGGAGTTATCCAGTATCCCATATGGATAAAGCTTGCTTTGCTTTTGATAAAGCTTAACTGCTGCCAAAGTCTGCGCATCCAGTATTCCGCTGATATTGAGCTTGTATCCAAGGAACACTAGTCTTTCCTGGGCTCCGAACACATTAAGCCCCTTGTCTCCAAGTTTTGGCTTATTGCTTTCTATCATTGGGGCAAAAGCATTTACCTTGTCTGACAATACTTTTATTTCAGCATCGCTGAGCAATGTGTTTGATACTTCAATATCAGGAATTATTCCAATATGGTCTATCTTTGTCTTGTTTGGAGTTAAGAAATAATATTTTGAAAGCTTCATGCCGGCTCCGTTCGCCAAGCTTTCAACTTGCTGGGCCGTTCCTTTTCCGTAACTTGTGACCCCGACAATAGTTGCCTGCTTGGTGTCTTGCAATGCTCCAGCGAGAATTTCTGATGCGCTGGCGCTCCCTTCATTTACCAGGACTACCATTGGAAAATCAGTGAAGAATGCTCCAGTCGAGTTCACAGTTTCGATTATCTTTCCTTGCTGTTCAAAAGAGATAATCGGTCCGCTTTTTATTAGCTGGTTGGCAATGTTTGTGGCTCCGGCAATGAATCCTCCAGGATTGTTTCTTAGATCAAGAATCAGATATTTCATTCCCTGTGACAATAAGTTTAACTTGGCCCCTGTAAATTCTTTGTCAACGTCATTGTCAAAGCTGTCAATTTTAATATATCCAATCTCCGAATCAATCATCTTGCTGGAGACGGCGTACACTTTAATAACTTCTCTGGTTATGGTAAACCTTATAATGCCCATATGCCCAGGCCTTTCAACTCCTATGGCAATCTTGGATCCTGCCTGCCCTCTTAGTAGTTTCGGTATTTCGTTTGGAATCTTTCTTACGTCCCTGCCATTGATATCAACTATCACATCACCGGACTTGATTCCTGCTTTTTCAGCCGGACCACCGCTGATAGGGGAAACCACCTTGCATACATCCCCAAGAATATCCAATGACAAACCAACTCCGGAGAACTCGCCATTTACATTTGTCAAGAAATCGTTTTTGTCCTGCTCTGTTGGATAATAAACGCTGAATGGATCTAGTGTTGCGAATATCCCCTTGAATGCCCCATTTACCAGTTGCTCATAGGTAACCTGGTCCTTATATTCTCCCTGAATATCTTGAATCAATGTCTTCATGAAATCAAGCTCCGAATTTACATATGTTTGATTATTGGTTTCTGCCGCATATACAGCGCTATCCCCAAACAATAGTATTACAAAGGAAAATGAAGTAACCACCATTGCTATGATTGTAACTATGGCTATAATTTTGGCAATCTTTCTTGTTGTATTATGATCCATATTCGTTTCTCCTTACATTATCTCAATATTAAGTCTACTTCTACCTTCAGAAAGGCCTTTCAGACTTATGTGATAGTCAATATTTAATGAACCTTTTGCCGTTTCCTTATTTATATTGTTGATAATATCGTTTGTTAGAACTTCCATTTCGATAGATCCATAAGGTGTTTCATAAAAACCGTTGAATCTTTTCCCCTTTTTAAATTCCATTTCTGTCTCTTGGGATGTTCCTTCTCCAAATCTTCTCATTTCTATCTTGTCCTTGGTAATCTTCAGACTGGTAGTGCATCCAATCATCCCCGAAAACTCGCTTTCCGGGTAAGTCAAATATACGGCGTCCCCATCTTCGTAAATCTTTCCTTCTGTTACGAATTCCATTTGCTCTTCTTCTTTATCCTTCATTATTTGCACGCCAACTATTTTCAGCATTATATCTTTCATATTTACCTCTTTTCGGTCTTTCTTGGTTGTAATCTTTTTCATTAATATACCCTTAATCTCCCAATAGATTCATCTATCGTATTTTTTTGTTATTTTATACCTTTTATTTTGTCCAATTGTTAAAGCTGCTTCCTACTATTGAATCTTTCGAAAGCAAGCTGGATTATCTTCTCGATTGTATCTTTGTAAGGTACTCCTGTATTTTCCCAAAGCTGTGGGAACATACTGAATTTAGTAAATCCCGGTATTGTGTTTATTTCATTAATAAAAACATTTCCATTATTTTTATCTAGAAAAAAATCAATCCTGGCAAAACCTGTTCCATCTATTGCTTTATAAGCCTTTATTGCCATCTCCCTGATCTCTTTTGAAAGTGATTCCGTAATATCGGCTGGAATGCTCATCTTTGACTTGCCACCGTCAAAATATTTGGCCTCATAATCATAAAATTCCTTTGATGGGATTATTTCCCCAACAATGGATGCTTTGGCTCTATAGTTTCCAACAATCCCAACTTCCAGTTCTCTAGCCGAAACTCCTTCTTCCACCACTATTCTTCTATCATGCCTAACTGCCTGAGACAGCGCTTCTAAAAGTTCTTTGGTGTTTAAAGCTTTGCTTATGCCTACGCTAGAACCCATATTCGATGGTTTTACAAATAATGGATATGCCAATTCGCCTTCAATTTTAGCAATTACATTATCGATATTGTCTTCCAGCTCTTCTTTCAAAACCAACAGGTATTTGCAGATAGGCAATCCTGCCTTTTGGAAGATTTCCTTGGATATGGCTTTGTCCATTGATACGGCTGACGCCAAAACTCCACAACCCGCATATGGAATGTTTATCATTTCAAAGAGGCCTTGTATTGTGCCATCTTCACCAAGCGGCCCATGAAGCACTGGGAAAACAACATCTACATCTTTATTTAGTGACGTTCCAGAATAGCCCAAAACAGATGCTTTTACATCAACAACTTTTAGACTTTGTTTCTTAGCAATTAGTTCCAGGTTTGAAAATCTATTTTCATTGTGCTCTCTTTTTGCGATTTCTTCCCACTTTGAAGATTCTATAAGTTCCACAGGCCCATTATATTTAAGCCAATGACCTTCTTTCGTTATTCCAATTAGCACAATCTCGAATTTTTCCTTGTCAATTGCATTTATTATGGAAGTTGCCGACATCAAAGAAATCTCATGCTCCATTGATTTGCCGCCAAATATTATTCCTACTCTAATTTTATTAATTTTACTATCTGTACCCATGTCAACTCCTCAACTTTTTGATTATTATATCACAGAGTCTGGATTTTTCAAAATCCAAAAGCTTTCAGTGCACCAATGCTTAGCATTGTAACAATTATTCCCGCACCCAGATCTCCAAGGAATAGTGATGGGAATGCTATTTTAAATCTCATATCAAGGAGTACTGCTGCCAATGTCCCTGTCCAGACTCCAGTTCCGGGAAGAGGAATTGCTACAAAAATCAGCAAACCCCAGAATCCATATTTGACAATTTTATCGCTCTTTTGCGTAGTCTTTTCCATCAGTCTGCCGAGGTGCTTTTCAAAAAAATCCTGCTTCATAAGAAGCCTGAAAACAGGCCTTATGCCAAAATACAGAAAAGGAACTGGAATCATGCTTCCAACCATGCTTAGGAAAAATGCATACCAGGGGGCAAGGCCCAATGATATCCCAAGTGGTATAGCTCCACGTAGTTCAAGTATAGGCAGGGCTGAGGCTATTAGTACAGCAAAATCTGCTGAAAAATATCGTTCTAGCCATAATGTTAGTTGATCCAAATTTGCTCCTTAAATATTTGTATTTCTGGAATTCATTATATATTTTCTGGGCCTATTATGACAATCTATTTGCATAAATAATTAGCATATATTTAAAAAATAATTATGGTATTACATAAAATCTAATAGTATAATGAATACAAACCAAGGCAAAATTAATCGATAGACTGGGGGTAATTTTATGAAAATAGTATGTATAGGCAGCGATATTACCAGGGGTTTTCCTCTGGATCAGGCACAAGGGTGGGTTAGCTTGTGGAGAGAGGCTTCCGGATATGACATTGTCAATATGGGTGAAAGTGGAAGCACAGCTGAACATATGGTTTATAGATTTAAGGCGGATGTACTGGATGAAAAGCCAGATGTGGCAGTAATTACTACTGGAACGATCGACTTCATGCATTATTTCAAGGAACCTTTGGAAGTAATGGAATTCCTGCTTCATATGGTAAAGAGTTGCCACGATCATGGAATCAGGGTAATTGTTGTTACACCAATGCTTATTGATATTCCGGCCGCTTGCAAGGTTATGGCTGGCGATGCTTGCATCGACTATGATGCAGTCAACCGCACTCTTAAAAAATATAGGGAACTAATTCTAAAAACAGCAGAATCTGCTGGCTATGAAGTTTTGGATATCCAAAAGAAATTTGAAGATGCAATTGTTGGCCAGGATAGAGCCTCATATTTTGTGGATGGCATTCATCCAAACGCAAAAGCTCACAAATTGCTTGCAAGTTTCGCAACTATTTAGAATCAAGAGCTGTAAACAATATCCATAGGCTCCAATTCAGTAGTAACAGAAAAGCTCTTGCAAAATAAAACGAGTCAATGAAATTAAAATGAATTTAATTGAAAAGGAAGCTTGTCTCAATTGGGATAAGCTTCCTCTTTTATTACTTTTATATCTTTCATTACTTTTTCGACTTTTTTGTTCGAACTAAGTTCGAAGCTCTTCTGAATCAGTAGCTCGGTGATAATTTGCCTTCATCAACTCGACTGTGTGAGTTCGTCGAAAATTTCCTTTACTGTCCTAATTCGGTCTTCCTTGTATGCATTGGTTCCGCAAAAAATCAATCCTTCGTCCAGGTTGCCCTTGGCGGCATTGACCAATGCCTGGGTTATACAGTAAGGAGTTGTTGCCGCTTTGCATGGAACTATGCAGTCGTTGCAGTATTCCGGCGGGATTCTCCCCTGCATGGTTCTTTCTACGAATTTATTCTTGATTGCCCTGCCTGGCATTCCTACCGGGCTTTTGACAATTACAATATCCTCTTCTTTTGCCGCAATATATGCTTCTTTGAATCTTATGTCCGCGTCGCATTCCACTGTCGTAACAAACCTGGTAGACATTTGCACTCCGTTTGCCCCACATTCCATTACCTTGTCAATATCTTCCCTGGTGTATATTCCTCCAGCAACTATCAATGGAATATCTTTGTCGTGGGCTTCGATTTCTCTCTTTATTTCTTTTATGGTTTCATAAAAATCTTCCTGAGCCTGTGGGATGTCATCTGGCTTGTATCCTAGATGCCCTCCCGCGGAAGGACCTTCAAAGACAACTGCGTCAGGTAGACGGTTATATCTCTTTGCCCAGGTTTTAAATATCAATCCAGTTGCTCTGGCTGAAGAAACTATTGGAATAAGTTTCGTCTTTGTGCCTTCGCATATTCCTGGTAGTCCCATTGGAAGCCCTGCTCCTGAAATTATCATATGAACTCCAGCCTCAATGGAGGCCTTTACATATTCCTCATAATTGCTGATTGCACACATGATATTAACACCGATTGCTCCACCGGCACCCTTTGATTTGCTTATTGCTTCGGTAATATTTTTTTTAAGAGCTCTGATATTTGCCTCTACAGTATTTCCTCTGAAGTCGGGTTCATCAAAGCCAATGTTCGCAGAAGAAATCACTCCAACTCCTCCGCATAAAGCTACAGCTGTAGCCAGGCCTGAGAGTGATATTCCTATTCCCATTCCTCCTTGTATAATTGGCACCTTTATTTCCAAGTTCCCAATTTTTAATGGCGGCAGCTTTTTGCCTTCGCCCTTGTTAATCTCCAAATTTTTAATCCTACCTTTCGTTTTTTAAGCCAAATAGTATCCTACTGATATTCTAACTCATCTTGCTTATCTTTGCCAAGTTCTTCGTGCTTTTTTTTAAAAAAGCTTTTCAAATTCTCCATGGAATGAATTAGAACCTTGGTTTCATCTTCTCCAAGGCTTTCAACTACCTGCTGTACCATTTTATTGTGAAAAACTTCGTGCTGCAGTAGAATCTTTTCACCTTTTTCGGAAAGGCTTATCCTAACTATCCTCTTGTCTTCAAGAGATTTTACTCTTACCACATAACCTTTTTCCACCAGTCTTGCAATGCAAATGGTCAAAGTCCCAACGCTGATCATCAGCTCATTTGCTACCTCAGTCATGGTCTTTTTTCTGTTTTGGCCAATAGCCTCAAGAGTATGAATCTCCGTCATGGAAAGATTCCCCACCTTTGATTCTCTAAGATGGGCATCTTCGATTTTCAATATTGTATTGAATACATTTACAAGCAGGTTGTTAAGCAGCTTGATGTCATTATCTGTCATTTATTATACCTCATATTCCTTAAGCCATGGCAAATAATATTTCACACTCACAAACAAGCTTGTCTTTTACGAAAGCTGTGGCGGTGCCGGTTCCTGCACTGCTGCGAAGTCTCCCAAGGGTCACTTTTAAAGTTATCACATCACCAGGAACCACCTTTTGGCGAAACCTGGCGTTCTTTATGCCGCCAAAATAGGCAGTCTTGCCTCTATGCTCTGGAAGAGACAAGATGCACACCGCCCCAGTCTGGGCTAGAGCTTCAACTATGAGAACTCCTGGCATGATAGGCTCTTGTGGGAAATGCCCCTTGAAGTAGTATTCATCTTCTCTTACATATTTAGTCCCCACAATAGTTTTGCCAATTTCCATCTCGTTGATTTCATCAATGAGGAGAAATGGATCCCTATGTGGAATAATTCCCTTGATTTGCTCTTTATCCAATAAAACGCTCATCCTATTCGCTCCATTTTTTAATTATTATAGTTCCATTGTGTCCACCAAATCCCAAAGAGTTTGACAAGCAGTATTCAAGTTCTTTGCTTCTTCCCACGTTTGGAACATAATCCAGGTCCAATTCCTCATCAGGAACTTTGTAATTAATGGTAGGTGGAATAAAACTTTCATTTATGGCCTTGGTGCAGATTATGGCTTCAATTACTCCCGCTGCTCCAAGCAGATGTCCGGTCATGCTCTTTGTCGAACTGACTGGTATTTTATATGCGTCTTCACCAAAAGTGGTTTTAATCGCTCTTGTTTCGAAAAGATCATTATACGGAGTTCCTGTTCCATGGGCATTGATATATGAAATATCGCTAGGCTTTATGCCTGCATCGTCAAGGGCCATCTGCATGGAAGCCGATGCTCCTTCTCCAGTTGGTGCCGGGGAAGTCATATGGTAGGCGTCGCATGTTGTTCCGTATCCTACTATTTCTCCATATATTTTTGCCTTTCTATCTAGTGCATGTTGAAGTTCTTCAAGCACCATTATTCCAGCGCCTTCACCCATGACAAATCCATCTCTTTCCTTGTCAAAAGGAGTTGATGCTCTGTTGATTTCATTTCTTGTAGACAATGCAGTCATATTTGCAAATCCTGAAAAACATACTGGGGCAAAAGATGCTTCTCCGCCTCCAGCCAGCACTGCTTGAGTATATCCGTGCTTAATGGCCCTATAAGCCTCTCCTATTGCGTTTGTTCCTGTCGCGCAAGCTGTAACAAGTCCAAGGCAGCTACCTTTTGCCTGAACTGCGATTGCGATGTTGCCGGCGAGAATGTTTCCGATTACTGTTGGTACCAATACAGGTGAAACCCTGCTGACACCTTTATCAACGGCTTTTACCACTTCTTTTTCCAAAGTCATAATTCCGCCAATACCGGATCCGACATATACGCTAAGCTTTTCAGCAGCTATATTGACTCCGCTCTCAAGACCGCTGTCTGCCATGGCTTCCCTTGCAGCAGTTACTCCAAATTGAGAAAACCTGTCAAAACGCCTGCCTTCTTTTTTATCAAAATATTCAAAGTCTTTTACTTCTGCTCCAACCTTGCATTTCTGCTCGGCGATGTCAAACTGGGTAATAAAATCAATTCCGTTCTTTCCGGATTTGATTCCCTCCCAGAAGGTTTCAACATCATTTCCAACAGGTGTTACTGCACCCATTCCAGTTATTACTACTCTTTTATCCATCACTTACTCCTTTATTTCCCTGTTATCTTCCTTTAATATTTCTTATATCATCATGCCGCCATCAACGGCGATTACTTGTCCAGTTATATATGAAGCACTATCTGTTGCAAGGAATACCGCTATTCCAGCCACATCTTCCGGCTTTCCAAATCTTGAAAGACTAATGCTTTGAAGAAGTTTTTCCTTATATTGATCTTCAAGAACTCCGGTCATATCTGTTTCTATATATCCAGGAGCTATTGCATTTACCGTTATATTTCTCTTGCCCAGCTCTTTTGCCGCCGAATAAGTCAGCCCGATTACTCCGGCTTTCGAAGCGCTGTAATTGGCCTGTCCTGCATTTCCCTTTACTCCAGCTATGGAAGAAATATTGATAATTCTACCATACTTTTGCTTAATCATCACTGGGGCAACCTGCCTCATGAAGTTAAAACTTCCAACCAGGTTAATGTCGATTACTTCGGAGAAATCCTCCTGGGTCATTTTCATTAATAGCTTGTCTTTAGTTATTCCTGCGTTGTTTACAAGTATATCTACTCTTCCAAGTTGTGAAACTGTTTCGTCAACCACTGCTTTAGCCTGTTCCATAAGTGAAACATCTGCTTTCATTGTGAGTACCTTGGTACCAAATTGGAGCAATTCCTCTTTCAAAGCTTCTGCTGCCTGGTCATTGCTTTTATAACAAAGCATCACGTTGGCGCCTTGCCTGCAGAACTCTATTGCTATGGCCTTGCCAATACCACGGACTCCCCCTGTAATTATCGCATTCTTATCTTTAAGCATGATTCATAGACCTACCTTTCCTGATTATCCTGAAAATCCTTCAAAGCCTTGATAGTATGTTCCAAGCTTTCCGCGTTTTCCACATGAAGTGTGTTTATATCGTGTTTGATTTTTTTTGCCAGTCCTGAAAGAGTCTTGCCTGGTCCAATCTCTATAAATATGTCAATACCTGACTCAATTAGATTATTCATGATTTCTTCCCAATAGACAGGCGTTTTCACCTGCAAGGCCATTAGCTTCGCCAAAGATTCTGAAGCTGTTATCCCATCTTTTTCATCTTGCGTAATGTACTCAGAGATATCCCTGGAAGTAGCATTGGAATAAACAGGCTTGTTTGGGTGATTAAGCTCGGTATCTAAAAATAAATCATAAAGTTTACCAGATACAGGTTCCATCAAAGGACTATGAAATGCATTCCCAACACTTAGAACAACCGTTTTGACGTGGCCATGGTGTTTGGCTATTTCGCAAAATCTTTCCAATGCAATCTTGTCCCCTGCTACCACAGTCTGGGTTGGTGAGTTGAAATTAACCCCTTCCAGGATTGAATCTTCCCTTGCCTCTTCAACAATCTGCAAGATGTTAGCTCTTTCACCCATGGCGGCAACCATTCCGCCGCTTCCGAATTCACCCATCCATTTGCCCCGCTTCTTCACAATCTCAAGACCAGTCTTGAAATCGCCTATGACATCGGCTGCTGTAAGGGCTGCATATTCACCAAGACTGAATCCCGCATAGGATACAATCTCCAAGTTTTCATTCTCGCTATTGAAGTTCTGACCCATTGTAAGTTTGGAGAATTCCTCCAAAAACGCCTTATAGCAAGCCATGGTAACAGTGTAGATGCATGGTTGCGTTACTTCGGTTCTTCTTAAAGTTTCTTTATCACCGAAAAAACACCAGTTAGTAATTTCCTCACCGGCCATTTCGAATATTTGTCTGCATATTTTGTATTCATTATAAATGTCCTGTCCCATTCCAGTGTACTGAGCTCCTTGCCCAGCAAAAAGCAAAGCAATTTTCAATAGGCACCTCCAAAATTCTTTATGCCGATTTGGAATACTTTTTCCGCTTCAGCAAACATCTCTTCTATAATATCTTTGGCACTCTGTTCTTTGTCCACAATTCCAGCAATTTGGCCAGACATTACAGATCCCAGATCCACATCTCCATCTTTTACTGCAGCTCTAAGTGTTCCGGTACAAAGTTCATTAATTCTTTCAATATCAGCATTTTCTTTTTCAAGTTTTAAAATTATTCTTGAAAGCTTGTTTTTTAGAACTCTCACAGGATGCCCGGTGCTTCTTCCAGTTACCACAGTATCTGAATCCTTTGCCTTCAATATAAGTTTCTTGTAATTGTCTGAAACCGTGCATTCATGTGCAACCAGAAATCTTGTTCCAACCTGTATACCTTTAGCACCAAGCATGAAAGCCGCCGCAACACCTCTGCCATCTCCGATTCCTCCTGCTGCAATGACAGGAATCTTTACTGAATCCACAATCTGCGGTACCAAGGCCATAGTTGTAACTTCGCCTATATGGCCGCCCGCCTCTAGCCCTTCTGCAATAACAGCATCGGCTCCAGCTCTTTCAACTCTCAAGGCGATAGCAATGGAGGCAACCACAGGTATAACTATGATTCCATTCTCCTTGAGTTTTGCAATGTATTTCCCTGGGTTCCCAGCTCCTGTTGTTACAACATTGACTTTTTCCTGACATGCAACTTCCATTACTCCGTCTACAAAAGGACTGAGCAACATTATATTTATGCCAAAAGGCTTATCTGTCAGAGTTCTTGTTTTTCTGATCTCGCTTCTTACCCATTCAGGTTCTGCCCCGCCACAGGCTATTATACCTAGGCCTCCGCCATTGCTTACCGCGGCGGCAAGGGAGCTGTCTGCGATCCACGCCATTCCACCTTGTATGATTGGATATTTAATACTTAAAAGCTTCGTAATCTCGTTGTTCATAATTTGTTTTTAAACCTCCATTAAAATTGCTCCGGCGCTTAATCCTCCACCAAATCCAACAAGCATGATCTTGTCTCCAGCCTGGACTTTGCCTGATCTCATCAGGTCGTCAAGGGCCATTGGAACGCTTGCTGCAGAAGTGTTGCCAGTATTTTCTATGCTGATTTGAAATTTCTCTAAAGGAATATCAAATCTTTGTGCCACATTGTTGATAATTCTTATGTTTGCCTGGTGAGGCACGAAAAAGTCTACATCACTGATATTTGTATTTGTTCTTTTTAGTATGGTCTCAATAACTTCAGCAACAGCCGAAACTGCAAATCTGAAAACTTGATTCCCATTCATCTTCAGAAACATGTCATTTGGTGTTTCCTTTGTAAATGGGGTATCCCGATAATTCATTCCGCATGTTAGAGCGTCATTCACGTCGTCATAATTTTTAATAAAGATATCTATAATTCCAAATTTTTCGTCAAGTTCAAGCACTGCCGCCCCAGCTCCATCTCCAAAAAGAATACAGGTACCCCTATCTTCCCAGTTCACCACCCTGCTCAGTCTTTCGCAGCCGATAACAAGGGCTTTTTTTATCCCACTGGTTTTCATCAGGCTTTCGGCAACCCATGTGCCAAAAATAAATCCGCTACAGGCTGCATTCAAATCAAATGCAATTGCATTGGCAAGTCCCAGCTCCTTCTTGACAAGAGATGCCATTGATGGAACCAGCATATCCGGTGTCAATGTGGCAAAAATCACAAGTCCGATTTCATCAGGATTGATGGTTGTATCTGATAATCCTTCCACACTTTTTCTGCTCTCGCCGGCCAAAGCTTTTCTCGCCGCTGAAACAGCTATATCTAAAGCACTTTCTTCTTCAGCAACATGTCTTGCCTCTATTCCAGTCCTCGATTTAATCCATTCACTATCTGTATCCACAAATTCTTTTATCTTATCGTTATCCACCCTTAGCTTGGGTAGAGCCTTGCCAGTTGATAATATTCTTACTCCCAAAATTTTACCTCCCAAATTATTTTGATTATCAAAGTATTTGAAAATATTATATAAAAAATCCATTCTTTTGTCAATAAAACAGGTTTGATGTACTTGCACATGGTAAAAACAGTAGTATACTTTATTTAGACAAATGTTTTATTCTTTAATCTGCTCCGAACTTTTCTAAACCACTTGTTTGAGTGGCTTGTAAAGTCGATAGGGTACAAGGAGTAATTCTTGCACCTGCCTGATTGCGAAGGAGTATAAAAATTATTTTTTATATTCTTTTTTTGTACCGTAAAAGGAGGTGTTTCCGGCATATGCCGGAGAGATTATGAGCAAAATTCTAATGATATCACCAAAAAAATGTACCAGCTGCAAAACTTGCGAAGTTATTTGTTCTTTTACCAAGACAAAGGGCTTCAATCCCAAGAATGCTGCAGTTACAGTACACGAGTATGAGGAAGTTGGAATTGCAGTACCTATGATGTGCATGCAATGCGAGGATGCCGCCTGCCAGAATATTTGCCCTGTCTCTGCAATTACAAAGGATCCAAATGGGACTACCCTGATTAATTTTGACAAATGCATTGGGTGCAAGATGTGTGTAAGCGCATGTCCATTTGGCAACATGTCCATAAGCTTGGAAAACAGAAGAATGGTCAAATGCGATCTCTGCGATGGCGCTCCATTATGTGCGGAGTTCTGCCCTTCCAGTGCCATCAGCTATGTTGAAGCCACTGGACTAAATATTTTAAAGAAGAAAGACCTTGCCCGTAAATTCAAAGAACTTACAGAGGAGGTGTAGAGAATGAACGGCTGGATGGGAACAATATTAAGAGTGAATCTTGCAAATGGAACAATAATAAAAGAAAAATTGAACCAGAAATTTGCAAAAGAATACATCGGCGCCCGAGGTCTCGGCACCAAATACTATACTGACGAGGTAAAACCTGATGTAGATGCTTTTAGCGATGAAAATAATCTTTTATTCATGGCAGGCCCGCTTACAGGAACTTTCGCCACATCAGGCGCCCGCTACAATGTAGTGACCAAAGGTCCCCTTACTGGAACTATTGCTGCATCCAACTCTGGAGGGTCCTTTGGGCCAGAACTCAAGATGGCTGGATATGACGGCATAATTTTCGAAGGCAAATCAAAAAAACCAGTATATCTTCAGATTGAAGATGATGATGTAAAGTTGGTGGATGCCAAGGATCTTTGGGGCAAGAACACCCACGAAACAACAGATATGCTTAATGAAAAACTTGGTTCTGATTTCAAGGTAGCTTGCATTGGACCTGCCGGTGAAAAGAAGGTATTGTTCGCCGGTGTTATGAATGATAAGAACAGAGCTGCCGGCCGTACAGGAGTCGGCGCTGTCATGGGAGACAAAAATCTCAAGGCTGTTGCCGTAAAAGGGACCAAGACTATCAGAGTGGCAGATCCCGCAGCTTTCTTTGAAGCTTGCAAGGATGCAAGAGTTAAACTCAAAGCCAATCCCGTAACTGGAGCCGGTCTTCCTGCATATGGAACAGAAATCCTTGTCAATATCGTCAATGGTGTTGGTGGATTCCCAGCAGGCAACTGGCAGGCATCCGAATACGACAAGGCTGACGATACCGGTGGTGAATCCCTGGTTGCGAAATACTTGATTAGAAATAAAGGCTGTTTCGCCTGCTCCATAGGTTGTGGAAGATTGACCAAACTGAATGGCAAATATGATTCAATTGGCGAAGGTCCAGAATACGAAGCTGCTTGGGCTATGGGTGGAGATTGCAAAATCAATGACCTTGCAGCTATAACTAAAGCCAATTTCATATGCAACGAACTTGGAATGGATCCAATAACCATGGGGTCAACTATTGCCTGCGCAATGGAAATGTATGAGAAAGGATTTTTGACTGAAAAAGAAATCGGTATGCCACTTGAATGGGGAGATGCCGATGCCTTGGTAAAATTGACCACAATGATTGGAATGAGAGAAGGATTCGGAGACATTATGGCCCTAGGCTCCTACAGAATGGCTGAAAAATATGGTCATCCCGAACTTTCCATGTCAGTCAAAAAACAGGAAATGCCTGCTTATGATGGACGTGCGATTCAAGGAATTGGCCTCAACTATGCAACTTCCAACAGGGGTGGCTGCCATGTCAGAGGTTATATGATATCCCCTGAAGTTTTAGGTCTTCCATTCAAGGTAGATCAGTTTGAAACAAAGGGAAAGGCAGCGTTGCTCAAGATCTTCCAAGATCTGACCGCCGTAGTCGATTCTTCTGGCCTATGTCTATTTACCACATTTGGGATAGGTCTTCCAGAAATTGCCGCCATGTATAGAACCGCAACTGGTGAAAATATTACAGATGAGGATCTACTCAAGGCGGGAGACAGGATTTGGAACTTGGAAAAACAGTATAACTTGAAGAATGGCTTTACAAAGGCAGATGACACTTTGCCACCAAGACTTCTCAGCGAGCCCGTCACTTCCGGCCCTGCCAAGGGAAGAGTGAACGAGCTTGAAGTAATGCTCAAGGAATACTATGAGCTAAGAGGCTGGGACAAAAATGGAATTCCAACTGCTGCAAAGCTGAAAGATTTAGGCTTGCCTGAAAACTAAGCTTATAAATCCGCTTTTGCGAAAATTTATCGCAAATAAAAATATTCAACACTAATATATAATTACATTATAAATAGAGGCTGCATGTAAACAGAATGGGAAACTTCCCGAAGTGCTTTCCATACAGCCTCTTTCTTTCAAACCAAGTGAGGATCTAAATGATTGTAAAGTTTTTTGCTGACCTGCGAGACATTAGCAAATCAAAAGAAATAGAAATGGAAGCACCCCAGGATATTGAGGCGCTACTTAACCAGCTTTCTATCCTGTATGGAAAGAAAATGAAATCAAGAATTATTGGTGAAGACAATAAGCTCCATCCCGATATGATCGTTCTGCTTAATGGCAGGCATATAGAGCATCTCTCCGGAGAAGCTTCTTTATTGTCGGAAAGTGATGTTGTCAGTTTCTTCCCGCGCATAGCGGGAGGTTGAGAGGCATTGATATGGAAAATAAAAGAGATATGAAAGAAATCATATTCGGCTATCCTGCGGAAAAAAGATTTTCTTTGGCCATCATGCAGGATATCCAGAGAGAATATAATTATATATCGAAAGAAGCCTTGGAAACTATTTCCGGACATCTTTCAATTCCCTTGAGTAAACTTTATGGCATGGCAACATTCTATAAAGCCCTTAGTTTGAAACCAAAAGGCAAATATATCATCAAAGTCTGCGATGGTACTGCCTGCCATATAAGATCTTCCCTGGGAATACTTTCCGAGTTGGAAAGGCTGCTTGCAATAAGCCCTGGTGAAGTTACCTCCGATGGAATGTTTTCTCTTGAAACAGTCAATTGCGTTGGCGCCTGCGCGCTTGCGCCGGTTATGGTAATTGATGGAACTTACCATGGCAAAATGGCTACTGGGAACGTTTTTCAGATTCTTGAGGATTATAAGTCAATTGGTAAAATAGTGAATGAAGAAGAAAGAATTAACCAGTCCATGGTTTTAGAAGGCTTTGATGCTAATGAATCTATGGCTCATTTAGCTGATTCCGTCCAAGGATCCGAGATTATATCAAAGAGAAGAAAGCAAGGTGGTGGCAGCAATGAATGAAAGGAAAATACTGATTTGTTGTGGGGCGGGTTGTATCGCAAGCGGAAGCAAGAAAGTTGAAGAAGCATTTCGAATCGAACTTGCTGAAAGGAAAATTGATATAACACCAGAAGCTTATATAAAGTGTACCGGCTGCAACGGCTTATGCGAAAAAGGACCAATTGTAAAATTCGAACCCGATGACATCGCTTATTACAAGGTCAACCCTGGGGATGTTCCGGAGATTATAGAAAAAACATTAATCAAGGGAGAAGAAATTCAAAGACTTCTTTATTTGGACCTTGTATCTAAAAAAAGAGTGCGATCCATCAAGGATTCTGAATTTATGAAAAGGCAGACTAAAATCGCCCTGCGAAATATTGGTGAGATAGATCCATATGATATCGATGATTATATTTCCACGGGTGGATACAAAGCTTTGAGTAAATCCATATCTCAAATGACTTCTGAAAATATTATTTCAGAAATAAAAAAGTCTGGCTTGCGTGGAAGAGGCGGTGGCGGGTTTCCTACCGGAGTCAAGTGGGAGACTTGCTTGAATATTGACAAATTCCCAAAATATCTGATTTGCAACGGAGACGAAGGCGATCCTGGTGCTTTTATGGATCGCAGCATTATGGAAGGCGACCCACACACAGTCCTCGAAGGCATGATAATAGGGGCTATTGCTTTAAATATTCAAAATGGCTATATCTATATTCGAGATGAATATGGTCTGGCGCTTGAGAACATGCATAGGGCAATTGAACAGGCAAACGAAAGAGGTTATCTAGGTGAAAACATACTCGGTTCCAACCATTCCTTTTCAGTGGAAATTGTCAGAGGAGGCGGTGCATTCGTCTGCGGTGAGTCTTCCGCATTAATGGCATCTATTGAGGGTAGGGTTGGAGAACCTCGTGCCAAATATATCAGGTCTTCCGAGTTCGGACTCTTTGGCCAGCCTACTGTACTAAACAACGTTGAAACCTGGGCCAACGTGCCGGTAATAATAAATAATGGTAGTGAATGGTTCAAAAAGATAGGTACTGCCACCAGCAAGGGAACCAAGGTATTCTCCCTAGTTGGAAAGGTTAAGAATACTGGACTTGTGGAAATCCCAATGGGTGCTACTTTGAAAGAGTTGATTTTTGATATCGGTGGCGGCATTCTTAAAAACAAGGAATTTAAGGCAATTCAGACCGGCGGCCCATCTGGCGGTTGCATTCCCGCATCCCTTCTCGATCTGCCGATTGATTTTGAAAATCTTGAAGCCGCTGGCTCAATGATGGGTTCGGGAGGAATGATAGTTACCGACGAGCGAACTTGCATGGTTGAATTCGCAAGATATTATATAACCTTCCTGGCTGATGAGTCTTGCGGAAAGTGTGTATCCTGTAGGGAAGGTATAAGGCAGATGCGGAAAATCCTGACAGACATATGCGAGGGGCGTGGACAGGAAAGTGATTTGGATCTTCTTGCCACTTTATCAGAAACTATCATTGAAGCTTCTCTTTGCGGCCTGGGGAAAACCGCTCCCAATCCAGTAATCAGTACAATTAAATATTTCAGGGATGAATATTTGGAACATATAATCAATAAGCGCTGCAGAGCAGGAGTATGCAAAGATCTAACTGAGTTTTATATTGATGAGAACGCCTGTACTGGGTGCGGCTTATGTAAAACATGTTGCGCTCCAGAAGCGATTTCAGGTTTTTCAAAGACACCCCATGTTATTGACGAAGAAAAATGCATAACATGCGGCAATTGTATAGATATCTGCAATTTCAAAGCAGTGAAGGTGAGGTGATTATAGATGGAAACTGTAAAAGTTGTAATAAACGGCAAGGAATGCATAGCGGAAAAAGGTAAATTTTTAATTGATATTGCAAAAGACAATCGCATAGGAATTCCCCATCTATGCCATCATGAATCTCTTCGTGGCTTGAACGCCTGCAGGCTTTGCATTGTGGAAGTCACTGAAAAAGCCAAGACTAGAGTCGTAACTTCCTGTACTTTCCCTGCAACATCTGATTTAATTGTTGAGACGAATACTGAAAAACTCAAAAGCATGAGAAAGATGCTCCTTGCATTGCTGAGGGCAGAAACCCCCGACAATATCCAAGTCACAAAGCTGATTAAAGCATTTGGAGCGGCTGATAGTTCCAGATTTGAAATGAGCAATGGCAATGATTGTGTTATGTGCGGCCTTTGCGTAAAAGCCTGCGAGGAAGTTGGATGCTTTGCCATTGCAACGGTCAATCGTGGAACCACTAAGAAAATTGCAACTCCGTACGAAAGCGCCGCCGATACTTGCATAGGCTGTGGCTCATGCGCCTATGTTTGCCCTACCGAATGTATCAAGATGGAGGACAAGGACGGCATAAGAAATATCTGGGGCAAGGATTTCAGAATGCTTCAGTGCAGATGTTGCAATGAGTATTTCATAACCGAAGAATACTATGAGCATATAAAGGGCAAGCTGGAAAACCAATCCGATGATTTAATTTGTCCACACTGCAAGAAAGAGGAGTTTTCCAGAAAAATGATTGACGTTTTTTTATAAATTAAGATAATTGATTCTAAACTACTCCATGCCGGTAACGATTGAGAAAAGCTGTATCATATCTTTTAGCAGATGCGATACAGCTTTTCGTGATTTTTATTCATTACTTAATCTATCAAATCAATCATTTTGATTATACTGTCAAACTATATTTCATTTTATCTTATTAGATTATTTCCCCACCAGCTTCGGCTAAAAGCCTTTCCAGATGTTCCTTATCGAAAAAGTATCGTTTTGTGCAAAATTGGCAAATCAGTTCTGCCTGTCCATCCTCTTCAATAATCTGGGAGAGGTCCTTTGATCCAATACTCATAACGACCTTTTCCAGCCTCTCATTGGAACAGTCACAGTTCCATGAGATTTCCTTGAACCCAAGAATTTCCAGTTTGTATTCCAGGTCTATAATTCCGAATATCCTTTCAGAAAGGGCTTTTAAAATTCCTTCTTCTGATTTAACTTTTGAATCATTCATTACTTCTTCAACTATTTCTGAAAAAGGAGGCAAGCTGTCCAATACCAATTCAAGCTCCATTACAGATCCATCTTTTGATTCTGGAAGCATTTGTATTATCATTCCCAAGGCAAAAGCAACCGATCCATCCTCGTTGATTTTTTCTGACAAAGCAACGGAAGTGGACTGTTGCTCGGAGATGAAAAAGTAAGCTGTTAAATCGTCAGCTATTTCTCCGGAAACCAATTCAAGTTTCCCTATATATGGCTCTTTTAAACCAAAATCCTTGATAACAGTAAGCATTCCAATATTAAGACCGGCACCGACATCCATTCTCCCGTTTTTCTTCAGCGGAGGATAAATTTGGCCATTTGAAATATATCCTTTTACTTGACCTTTTGCATTAGCCGTTGCCAGAACTTCTCTCGCTTCTCCATCTCCTTTGAATTGAATTGTTATCTTGTCGCTGTCTCCCTTCATCATCAGGCCCATCATCCCCGTTGCGGTGAGCACTCTTCCCAAAAGTGCAGTTCCGGTTGGACTCGTATTGTGGATTTGCCTAGCTTCTTCAACCAATTTTGTTGAAAGAGTTAGATAAACTCTGAAGGAATTGCTTTTATCTATCCCAATTAAAACTTTGCTCATTTATTTTCCTTTCATTACTAACATTACTAAATCGTTTTAAGCTCATTCATCAATTCTACTCGACCCATTTTTTAATTTCTTGTGAATAGCAGGAAAGAAGGTTAAGCCCATCTGCCCTACTATCTCCCTTGACTTCAAGATAAATTTTCAATTTTGGCTCGGTTCCCGAAGGCCTAATGGTAATACTGCTGCCGTTTTCCAACCTGAATTCAAGCACGTCGGACTTTGGCAAGCTGGTTTCTCCAAGATAATCAATCGTTTCAGCAATCTTCATGCCGCAGAATTCTTTAAATCCTGCCGTTCTAACCGCTTGCATTATATTTTTCATCTTGTCCAAGCCTCCGAACTCATCAAAACTGAAGTCCAGAAGGTCGTTGATAAAATATCCATACACGACGTACAATGCGTCCAATGCATCAAGCAATGTCATCCCGCAATGCTTGTAATATGCCGTCATCTCGCAAACCAGCATTGACCCATTTATGGCATCCTTGTCCCTAACGTAGGATCCTTTCAAATAGCCATAGCTTTCCTCAAATCCAAAGAGATACCTATCTTCTTCACCCTGGTCTTCCAGCAAGCAAATCTGCTCCCCAATGAATTTAAACCCGGTAAGAACGTCCTTGCATTCAATGCCTGTCTCCTTGCATACAGAGTCTACCATTTTGCTGGTAACTATGGTCTTGAAAACAATTTTATCCTGTAGATTGTCTCCGGCTGCTTTTCTCATTTTAATTATAAAGTCCACAAGGAGTATCCCTATCTGGTTTCCAGAAATCAATTTATAATGCTCAGAAGGATTTCCATTTTCAGATTTGCTTTTGCCTGCTTGTAGTACAGCCACCCCAACCCTGTCGCTATCTGGATCGGATGCTATCAATATGTCTGGAATTAGATTTTCCCCTTGAGATGGCTTGTTATACTTTTCATATAGTTCTTCGCATAAAGCCAACCCCAGTTTTAGCGCCTCTTTTTTCTCCGGATTTGGATATGGGCATGTTGGGAAATTGCCGTCAGGAAGTTCCTGCTCCTTTACTATGAAAACATTTTCAACACCAATCTCGGACAATATTTTCCTAACCCAGAGATTTCCAGCTCCATTTAAAGGAGTATAGACAACATTTAGATTAGCGTTTATCTTTCTGGTATCATGACCTGTTGCCTTTCCTATTCCAACTCCCAAACTTTCTTTTTTTACACTGGCAATGAAGTCTGCAGCCACATTTTCCCCAATGATTTCTATCAATTCACCCTTGGTGGCTTCTTTGTCAAACTCTGAAAATTTAACTCCGCTGAACATATCTACCGCCTCAATGCATTTGTAAACATCCGCAGCCTCGTCCAGATTTAGTTGGCAGCCATATCTGTTGTAGGCCTTATATCCGTTGTATTTAGCTGGGTTATGACTTGCAGTTATCATTATGCCGCCCTGGGCCGAAAAAGCCCTCACCGCAAAGGAAAGAACCGGTGTAGGCATCAGCTGGTTGAATATATATGCCTTGATTCCATTAGCCGCAAGCACCTCAGCAGATGCCTTGGCAAATAATTCCGATTTTATCCTGCTGTCATATGAAATTGCAACCCTAAGTTGGGTTTGATCCTTATCTCCAATTCCCTCTATAGTATCTTTAACGTTTTCTTTCTTGTATTTAAGTATTAGATAGTCTGCGAATCCCTGCGTGGTCCTTCTGACAGTGTTGATATTCATTCTATTGGTCCCAGGGCCAATTATTCCTCTTAACCCACCAGTCCCAAATTCCAAATCCCTGTTGAAGCTATCTTCAATTTCCTCATCAGTAAGTTTCAAAAGTTCATTCCTAAGTTCGAGGTCAATATCATTATTTTGAATCCATTCTTTGTATTTAAGGCGCCATTGTTCCATAGATTGCATATCATGCTCCTTCTCTACTAATATAAAAACTGCAGGCAAATAAGGTTTTGCCCGCAGAATAAATCAACTAGTCTCTAATTATTTAATATATCGTCCCTGAGTATCATTTCCTTAAGTTGGTCGATATGGTTGAACGCGCTTTCTCTTGCTTGTTCCGCATCGCTTGCTGCAATTGCTTCATAAATTTTCATATGTTCCGCTGGCATTTCTTCGGCGCGCTTGAAATCCTTGTAGTATATATATCTGAATCTTAAAACTAGCTCCTGAAGTGCTTCGACCATCTGCATGAGATGTTTGTTCCTACCTGCTGCAAATATAAGATGGTGGAACTTAGTATCAATTTTAATCATTGCAGTCATGTCGCCCACCCTTTGAGCTTCATTGAATCTTTGAGAAGTCTCGAGCAGTTCCATTTTTTCCGCCTGAGTCATACGCTCTGCTGCGAGGAATGCTGCCAACCCTTCCAATGTAGCCCTGACTTCAAGTATATCCACCATATCCTTTACGGATACATCTGAGACATATGCTCCTCTTCTTGGCTCAATAGTAACTAACCCTTCTTTTTCCAATTTTCTAATAGCTTCCCTAATCGGCGTTCTGCTAACTCCCATATCTTCAGCTAATTCTATTTCCATCATCCTGGTGCCGGGCTTGATTTCGCCTCTTAAAATTAAATCCCTCAGCTCTTCATAGACTATTTCTCTTAGGGGTCTATGACTTTGTATGTCGAAGTTCAACATTGTTTACCTCCCAAAATGTTCTTTTCTTGTTTTTATTTTATTTTTACTAGAAATGTCTCTTCATTGAAACCTTTAAGTATGTCAAAGGCCTTCAATGCAAGACTTTCCTCGATGAAAATTCCGTATACGCTTGGGCCACTTCCACTCATAAGTACAGCGTCCGCTCTACACATATTCATAATGTTCTTTGTATACACAACCATAGGATACTCTTTTAATGTTACACTTTCAAGGGCATTTATCATATTTCTCTTTATTTGCGAAATATTACCATTTAATATCCCCCTAATAAGCTCTTTAGTATTTGGTTTTTCGAAAATTTCCTCAAGATTCAGTTTTGAATATACTTCTTTTGTGGATAAATAAATGTTCGGTTTTGATAATAAAATTGTTGTATTTCTCAGGGAGTTATTATCTTTATTTATTGAAATAGGTGTAAGTCTTTCTCCGATTCCTTCTGCCAGCGCACAACTGGAAAGGTCTTCCACGCTTTTGTTTTCATCTCTAAAAAAATTGAACAAATTCCCCATAATGCAGAACGGAACATCTGCTCCGACCTCTTTCCCAAGCGCTATCAATTCTCCGTTTGGAATTGGTCTTCCAAGTAATATATTTAGGCCAATCATGGCAGCTGCCGCATCTGTGCTTCCACCTGCCAAGCCAGCTGATACTGGAATTTTTTTGTCAATTTGTATTTCAATTATACTGTTTGCCAGGCTATGATCTTCCAGTTTTTTTAAAAAAACCATGCACCCTTTATAAGCAAGATTCCTTCTGTCTTTCGGAATATTTTTAGCTCCTGTTTTGATAATGATTTCAGGAAACAATTCCACACTATCACCTTGATTTCTCAAATTCTTCAATGCTTCAGTATTGTTTGGTTTTTCCACATTATTCAGGATTTCAACTGATACCAAGTCAAATAGGTCAATCTGCTGCATGACCATTTCCACTTCGTGATAACCGTCATTCCGCTTTCTTAATACATTTAAAGAAAGATTAATTTTCCCGTATCCCTTGATTGAAATCCTGTCCATGATTTTCTCCATAGATAATTTTCTTATCTTGAATTGCATATTCCATTAAACTTCAAAGACTCCTGCCACGAAAGCAGGAGTCTCTTGTAGTTTTGCTTGAATTATTTATCTTTCAATTATTAATGCAGTACCTTGTCCGCCACCGATGCAAAGTGTAGCTAAGCCAACTTTTGCGTCTCTTTTTCCCATTTCATGGATTAGAGAAACTAAAATTCTTCCACCAGATGCGCCGATTGGATGTCCAATTGCAATTGCTCCACCATTTACATTAAGCTTTGTTGGATCAAGACCAAGATCTTTGCCGACCGCTAATGATTGTGCTGCGAAAGCTTCATTTGCTTCAACTAAATCAAGATCTGCAACTTTAAGTCCGGCTTTTGCAAGTGCCTTGTTTGTTGCTGGCACTGGGCCAATACCCATGATTGATGGGTCAACTCCTGCTGATGCATATGACTTGATTGTGCAAAGTGCTTTCAACCCAAGTGCGTCGGCTTTTTCTTTTGACATTACTACAAATGCAGCAGCTCCGTCATTTATTCCTGAAGCATTACCAGCTGTAACAACTCCATCTTTTTTGAAAGCTGGTCTAAGCGCGCCTAGTTTTTCAGCTGTAGTTCCAAATTTAACATATTCATCAGTATCAAATATGATTGG
Source organism: Eubacteriales bacterium (assembly GCA_037144355.1). Classification (GTDB taxonomy): domain Bacteria; phylum Bacillota; class Clostridia; order Peptostreptococcales; family Anaerovoracaceae; genus JBAWWY01. Next base: position 72,766 of record JBAWWY010000006.1, read on the forward strand.
ATCGCCTTTCTTCTGTGGAAGTATTACTGGAACGATTTCATCTTTGAATCTTCCCGCTTTGATAGCTGCTTCAGCTTTGTTTTGAGAATTCGCTGAAAATGCATCAAGTTCTTCTCTAGTTAGGCCCCATTGTTCTGCTATGTTTTCTGCCGTTATTCCCATATGGTATCCGTTGAAAACATCTGTCAATCCATCGTAAACCATCATGTCCACAATTTTAGTGTCTCCCATTCTAGCTCCCCATCTTGCGCTAGGCATTACATAAGGGGCAAGGCTCATGCTTTCAGTTCCACCAGCTATTATGCAGTCTGCATCTCCAGCTTTGATGATCTGAGCAGCAAGGGCAACGGTTCTAAGCCCTGAACCACAAACTTTATTCAATGTGAAAGCTGGGACTTCTTTAGGAATTCCAGCGTGTATGGAGACCTGCCTAGCAATATTCTGTCCAAGTCCACCTTGAAGTACACTCCCAAAAACAACTTCGTCAATTATTTCCGGATTGATTCCCGCTCTTTCAATTGCAGCTTTTACCGCAATCGATCCAAGAACTGCTGCTGTTGTGTCTTTTAATGCGCCACCAAAACTACCAACTGGTGTTCTAACTGCACTTACTATTACTACTTCTCTCATAAACTAATTTCCTCCTTTAGAAAATCCTGAATATTAATCACTATTAATTATTAAAAATAAGTTGATTATAAATTGGGTGAGCTAGTATCAGTAGAAATCTACAAATAAAATTTGTGATTTCCTT
>JBAWWY010000007.1:0-66075 GCA_037144355.1 Eubacteriales bacterium
CCAGGATACCATTTTGCCTTTACCGGCAATGCTTCCCTGAAATCATAACCTCTTTTCTTGAGTTTATGTCTAAAGAGAATTTGTGACAATAGTATGCCTACCCAGCAAAGAGTTCCAACGAAACCCGAAATACCAAGAAGGTTGGCATACAATGGAAGTCCGCCTTCGCCCCATAGTCCGAATTGATCGGAAGCAAAACCAAGAAGAAATACCAGCCAAATAGGAACAATTGTAAAAATTGTTGCATTCTGTGGTGCATTGAACCTGTTCAAATTGGATAAAAACTTAGGTGCCATACCCTCAACAGATAGGCCATAAAGTGATCGAACAGTTCCATAAAGACCTGAATTTGCGCAACTGAATGCGGCAATCAAGGTAACGATAGTGAATAGGCCAGCTGCCCAGTTTAGACCATAAGCTCCCAATGTATATGCAAATATGGATTCATCAAGACCCGCTTTAGCATAAGGAAGTATCAAAGCCAACATGAAAACTGGAACTAGGTATATTAAGATAATTCGAAATGCTACTCTTCTGCAAGCTAGCGGAATATTGACACCTGGATTCTGTGTTTCTGCCGCAGACAAGCCAACAATTTCGGAGCCCTGGAAATTAACCAATGTCCAAATCATGTAAGTTATAATAATAAAGCCGCCGGCAGGGAATAACTTTTGATAAACTGTGCCATCTCCACCCAAAACAACATTTGTGCCGATAGCACCAGCGTTTTGCGTGAATGGATGTATATCTCCTCCAATAATGCCTAGCCAAATACCGACTGCACAAAGTACAAAAATTGCGATTGCTATGATTTTTAAAATTGCCAATATGGATTCAATATGTCCGAACCATTTAACTTGATAGATATTTACTGCAGTAAGAAGGGTTAGGGCCACAATTCCCCAAGTAAAAGTACTCCATATTGGATTTGCGAAAGGTAATGTAATAAAATAATTCATAAATACGCCAAAAGCCAAAGCTTCCGATGGAACATATGCAACCCATCCACTCCAGTATGCCCAGCCAATACCAACAGAAGCTGTTTCGCCTAGGAATTCTCTAGTATAGGATACGAATGAACCTCTTCTTGGAATGTTGACAAGAAGTTCTGCAAATGACTGCATTACTCCATAAACTGTAAGACCGGCTATTGCGTAAGCTATAACTACTGCTCCAGGACCCATTTCCGAGAATGTTAAACCTAGTCCCAAGAAGTAGCAGGAACCAATGATTCCTCCCAAAGCGATTAAAGATACGTGCCATGGCCTTATGCCACGTGAGAGTGTTCTCTCACTCTTTTCTAGATACCTGTCTTGATCTGCCATTTTTTGCCTCCCTTTTTTTGATGTAACTCCAAATAAAATAGTTAATAATTAGAAAAATACCTCTTTTCGGTTATTCATGACGAATTTCGGAAATAATCTTTTAAGAGTACCATTCGATGTACCGCCTTTCCGTTATTTGACAATTTATATTAACTTACGTTCGAGAAAACAATTTTTATAAATCTAATCTTTATTTAGTTGATAGTTTTGGGAGGCTTAAAAAAATATATTGATTTCATTTATAGTCAATAAATGAAGGAATTTTTCACATTTCCTACATATTAACACTCATAGAATAAGATTGCCATATTTTTCTGACAATTTTTTGATTAATTAATTTACTTTTCAGAATATTGATTTAATAGACACTTCTTCCAACCGCATTTGCAACTTTTTCCATCTTTGGCATAAGTTCTTCGAACTGTTTAGGTGTAATGGATTGAGCTCCATCTGAAAGAGCATTTTTGGGATCCTGATGGACTTCTATCAATAAACCGTCAGCTCCACATGCAATTGCGGCAAGTGCCAATGGTTCAACCAAATAAGACATTCCTGCTGCATGTGACGGATCTACTATTACTGGGAGGTGGCTATGTCTTTTCAAAATCGGAATTGCGCTTACATCCAATGTATTCCTTGTGTATGTTTCGAAAGTTCTGATACCCCTTTCACACAAAATGACATTTTCGTTCCCACCATTCATAATGTATTCAGCCGACATTAAAAGTTCTTCAATTGTATTTGAAAATCCTCTCTTCAATAATATTGGCTTCCTCATCTGTCCCAATTGCTTTAGTAATTCGAAATTCTGCATATTCCGTGAACCAACCTGGATAATATCAACATACTCATTGAAAAGCTCAATATGTGATGTGTTGGTAATTTCTGAAACAACAGGTAATCCAGTTTCCGATCTAGCCTTATCCAGAAGGTCAAGACCTTCCGATTCCAGGCCCTGGAATGAATATGGGGATGATCTTGGCTTGAAAGCCCCACCTCTTAGAAGTGTTGCTCCATACTCCTTCACTTTTCTCGCAATTTCTATTATCTGAGCTTCAGATTCCACCGAACATGGACCAGCAATGATTGGAATCCTATTTTCCCCAAATTTTACACCTCTCGCTTCAACAATTGTCCTTTCAGGATGAAATTTGATATTTGCTCTTTTATATGGTTCTTGAACCATTATGACTTTTTCTACACAATTAATCATGCCAAGGGCATCCTTGTCTATTTCAAAAGTATCCCCTACCAAACCTAATACAGTCGTTTCTGAGCCATAAATGGGATTTGCGTAAACCCCGAAGCTTTTCACCCATTCTGTAAGTTCTGCTATTTCATCAATGGAAGCTCCCTTTTTCAATACTACTATCATTCTCTACACATCCTTTTCAATTTTATTATTAGCATGCAATACCTTATTGTAGAGCACCTTTGAGGAAAACACAAAAAAAGCTTCTCCCCAGTGTTGGGGCGAAGCTTTGTTAAACTCGCGGTACCACCCAATTTTACAGCATTTTCCACTGCCTCTTTTTAGCGTACAATCATACACCTACCATGATAACGGTTGGAACCCGGCATAACCTACTGTTAATTCAGCCATGCAACTCACAAGGGAACTTCAATCCACGTCTTTTCGCTATGGTAATTCCAGCACCTACCACTCTCTAAAAGGCTAACGCCCCAGCATTTCTGCTTAACTTAAACGCCAATCTACTTCCTTGATCTTAGTTTTGTTTATATTAGCATTTGCTAAATATATTGTCAATGCATATCTTCATTTATGTTTCACATATTCTTCATATAGTTTTCACAAATCAATTGCATAATCATCTTGAAAGTTGAATTAAATTTTGTTTAATTCATAATTTAGAAATGAAAGGTGGTTTTCGTGATGATGAGAATAGGTTTCGAAGGTGGATACAACCATATGATGTTATTTGGGGGAGTATTTATGTTTTTAATAGGAATAGTAGTAATAGGTTTATTGATTTATCTAGTTATGGCTGCTGCGAAGTCACATAAGATGATGGGGCATGGATATAGTCAGGCAACTAAGATTTCCAATAGTTCTGAAAGTCTAAATGAAAAGGCAATATTAATTTTGAATGAAAGATTCGCAAAGGGTGAAATAGATGAGGAAGAATACACAAGCAGAAAAGCTGCTATTTTGAAAAACTAGACGGGCATTTGAACTGATGCTTATTTGATTTCAAGTCCTCCACGGCTCTTCGAGCATTCAAATATAGATTAAAAAAACAGGCACCGCAAGATATATATTGTCGGGCTTGTTTTTTTGTTATCATATTATTTTATTTTAAATTTATTTGCATAATCATTATCTTGAAACTAAATCTCAATAATATGTATACCACAATATTCATGTTTTATTAGCACAGCTTCTTCAAGTGGAATATTTTCCATGCTGCTTCTTATGACTGCCACTACACCGTTATGCGTAATAAGGATTATATCCTTGTCCTTATCTTGTTCCAACAATTGATTTAGTTTCTTCATGACGCGATATCGCAGATCAAAATAATTTTCTGCATTCTGGTCAATTTTGAAGCTGAGTAGATTCTGCCCCCGATTCTCATATTCGGATGGAAACTTTTCTTTAATCTTGCTAATAAATTTCCCATCCCAGCTACCTAGGCTGATTTCTCTAAAATCAGGTAGCGCTTCCAATTTCTGTTCCTGATTGGTAAATATTTTTTTGCTTATAATTTCTGCTGTCTGCATTGCTCGTTTAAGATCACTACAATAGACTTTCGAAACTTTTGGATTGTAAAGAAGAAGTTTAAGTGCAGCTTCCTCAGCTTGCTCAATTCCTTGCGTACTTAAATCCAAATCAGTCTGCCCAAGAAATATTTTTTCTTTGTGCCTCTTGGTTTCGCCGTGACGAATAAGATAAAGCTTTCTATCATTATCGGGTTTCAATATTTTAGTTTTTTGTTCCCATATTTCTTGAATTTTTTTCCCAGTAACTTGATTAATGTGAATTTCAAGTTCTCTGGCTTTTTTATATCTTTCATTAACCTTTTCAAGAGCTTCAGAATTGTCTTTAAATTTATGTAAAACTGGGGTTGCTCTATCCTTTAACGTAACTAGCTTATCCCCCCGCATCATCTTATCAGACAAGCATAAAACATCCTGCTCTGAAATTGTCTCTAGGTCGTCTTCCTTATCATAAGACATATGTTTTTCAACCAATTTTGCAACTTTATCGAAACCATATAGTCTGCAAATTAAAGCACCTGCCTCTCCATGCCTGGGTCTATTACGGACTATGTCATGGAGAAGCGCGGCACTTCTAATGAGTGCTATGTTAAGATTGGCTCCGCTTTTGTTTAGCTCTTCTCCAATTTTGACTGCCAGGCTACCAACACAAATGCAATGTGCTTTAGCTTCAGCAGGCGTTTTGAATTTTTGCAGCATATATAAGCAATATTTTTCATCCGGCGTCTGAGTTTTTTCCAAATGTCGTAAAAGTTCCTCGTAGTCGGATATTGTATCCATGTCCATGACGACTTCTTCAAATTCCAATTCCAACTTCAATATTCTAGACTCATGCTTTATTGTAATATCTTTTAACCCATTTTTACCAGCATGATCAAGAATTTCTGGGATAAGATTCCTGGGTAATAGAGGAGGATGCCCTTTTTTTCCCATATAACATGGAACAATTATAGAATTTGGATTTTCTTCATATTTCTCAATCATCTCAAGAAATACTTGAGCTGGCACAAGTGGATAATCAACTGGAAGAATGAAGAAGGCATCGATTTCTTCTCCAATTTCTGCTAACCCAGCCTTAATCGAGGTGAACATTCCCTCTTCATATAAATTATTATGGACACTTCTAACTTTTTGCTCATGGATTATGGGTTCAAGAAGCTGGTTTTGATGGCCCGTTACCACAATAATATCATCAAGCTTGGAAAGTTTTGCGCTTCTAATAAGCCTTTTTAAAGCTGTCTCATCCCCGAACTTAAGTAAAGGTTTAAACTCACCCATTCGGGACGAGAATCCAGCAGCTAGAATAATTATCGCATATTTTTTATTATTTCCCATTAAAGTCTTAGTCTCCCAAGCATCCGGTGGCCGGCATCAAATCCAAAGTTGAATAATTATATTTAAAGCTATTTAGAAAGTTCTGCTCTTATCATAATCATTTCAGCCACCACGCTAATAGCAATTTCCTCAGGTGTTTCTGCTAAGATATCCAATCCAATTGGTGCGTGCACTTTTACTAAATCATTTTCTGTAAAACCATCAATTTTTAATTGGTCATATACAACCCCAATTTTTTTCCGGCTTCCAATCATTCCTATATACGAGGGTTGTTGTGCAAGCGCTTGTTTTAAAACATCATAATCTCCGCTGTGACCCCTGGTAACAATAATAATGTAGTTGTTTTCACCCGCTTGATAATTTTGGAAAGCATTCTGGAAATTATCCAAGACTTCTATTTTATACGCCTCTGGAAATCTAACTGAATTTGCAAACTCAGGTCTATCATCAAGAATAACTGTTTTAAATCCCACATATTGGGCAATTTTTGCTATTTCTTTTCCAACATGGCCCGCTCCATAAATATAGGCAACTGATTCCATGTCTAAATCCTCTTCGAAATTCTCTGGATTTAAATGGTCAACATACTCTACGCTGACTTTTGCGTCACCGCCGCATCTCATGTCAATACCCTTTTGATCAGCAGGTGTTAGGCTGAATTCATGGGTTTTAGATTCTTTAGTCTTAAATGTGTCTTTGCAAATAGATTCTACTAGAGCTTCAAGTTTTCCTCCGCCGACAGTCCCAAAAGCTTTCCCTTCTTTGGTCATCAAGAGCCATGCTCCCTTTTTCCTTGGTGTTGAGCCAACGGTTTGTATAACTTTAGCTATTACGAAATCCTGTCCATTTTCAATTAAATCTCTGCCTATCTTAATAATTTCTCTCATTTAAAATCTCCTTCTCTATATACGCTTAATTATTCTAACGACAAAACCGCATCTTCTAAATATTCTTATTCAATCTTTCCCTATGAAGGATATTATAAGCACAAAATGGGATTAAACTACCACCTTTTATTGCAACATGCACCCGGCATTTTTGAAGTCTTTCCAGGTCAAGGTTCCATGCATCCTGAAATGCCATAGCGGTAATGCTGAATCCATGGGTGTGCATTCTATTTAGAAATAAATCCCAGGAAGAAAAGTCGTATTCGCTGCTAGCCGCTTCAGATACTTCATTGTCTTCATAAGTCCACTTCCTAGCAATATAGTTTCTAGCTTTTTCTATGGATTCCTTTTGGCAACAACATGTTTTGTCACCCAAATTAGCCGATAACGAATTTATGCTCCCATCTTCCATTAAAATGAAATTACCATGGAATGAACACATGGCATGTCCGGTGGCAAGAGGTATAAACTGGTTTGCGTTTAATTTACCATCTGATTGTTCCACAAGTTTGGAAATCAACTTAGGTATAGTTATTCTGTCCTTGTCTTCAGGTTGTTTCGGATATCTACCAAAATAGCTCACAGGCTGGAAATGAATGCCTCGAATATATGGCAGGCCATCTGTTGCGAATTTAAGTATATCCCCCAAATTATCGTCATTGATTTCTGGAACCACTGTCACAACTAGAACAACTCCAAGTTCTACATTGGAGCAATTTTCAATAGCTGTTTTCTTGATTTCAAGTAATTCCTTGCCTCTTATCTTTTCATAAATCGAATCTTCAGTCCCATCAAACTGTAGAAATATCGAGGATAATCCTGCATCCTTTAGTTCTTTTGCATAAGATGGATCTTCTGAAATGCGGCGTCCATTTGTGTTTAATTGAATATATGGAAATCCCAAATCTTTGCCCATCATAATGATTTCTGGCAGGTCGTCACGCAAAGTAGGCTCGCCTCCTGACAACTGTATATTGAAAGGCCTTCCATCTGTCTTCTTAAGCAATTCTTCATAAATCGCTTTTATTTCTATTAAGGAAATGTCGCCTGTCTTCCCTTTAGAAGAGTGTGCGGATGCAAAGCAATACTTGCAATTTTGATCGCAATTCTGAGTAATTTCAATTAAGACACAGCATGCTTGTTGCAAGTGGTTTTCGCAAATTCCACAGTCATGAGGGCAGCGGCTTTTAGCTTCTGTATTTATAATAGAAGCTGTATCATTTTGCTCTTCACCTGACCAATTATCATAAGATAGTTTACTAATTGCTGCGCTTTCTTCTTCCCAAATAAGTGATTCAAAGCCTCCATGTTCCATGCAAACTTTTTCCAAATATATTTTATTCCTCTTTTGTTCACGTTTGGCAGGAATTGTTTTATAACATATTGGACAAATACTTCCTGTTATATTTTTCATTAATATCCCTCTATTTTTTTTTTAGCCGCTAAAAGAAAATAACCCAATTTGGCTTTGGACATATCATATGTATATTTTGATGAATCAATCCCATCAGGTAAAATGCTCTTCCAGAAATTCTCCATTGATCCACAATTCATTATGATTTCTGCTGTAAATTCTTTAAGTTCCTTTGTTCTATCTTCCCATTCGATAATATAATATCCTATATCTTCTATAACCTTTATCAGTTCTTCTTTTTCAAATGCTCCATTGATGCAACTTCCAATTGGAACAAAGCCCTCGCTCGATGTGCAATCTTGCGATTTGGTATCCCTTAAATAAAAATCGCTTATTACAAGTTTCCCGCCAACTTTGAGAACACGATAAGCTTCTAGTAATGCGTTGGATTGGTTGGGAAAAAGTGAAAGAGTACATTCCATCAATACGGCATCAAATGTAGTTGACGGGAAATCCAGCTGTCCACCCTCTCCTTTACGTAAGTCCAGTTCTGGATTGACTTTTCTACCATTTTCCAATATGGAATCGGAAAAATCAACGCCTATTCCATCTATACCAAAGTCTTTATTCAAATATTGAAGAGTTGAACCAATTCCACATCCAACGTCAAGTACTTTCATTCCTAGATTCAATTTAGCAAGCCTGACACCATCTTCTGTAATCTTAAATCCTCCAGGCCTCATTATCCCCTTAGATAGTTCTTGGAAACCTTCATTCTCAAAAAGGTTGCATGTCTTTTCCATTAGTATTCCTCACAAAGCATATTTAGTTTACATATTTCTTTTATCTATTAAATTTCGTTTTCTAATTGCTTTAATATCCGGTTCCGCACATCCTTGCATGAATGTTTCAATATTCAAAGCGCCAGATCTTATATGATTTCCTATTATTGATTTTTTAATTGCCTCATAAATATTCCCACGAATAATTTCCTTATCTCCTATGGCATATACGCCTATTTTCAATGTTTCCCTGCCACAGTCCATAACAATTTCTGCCGTAAAATCTAAAATGCCTTTGATTGAGAAAATAATGTCCTCGAGCATGGGCATGGATATAGTTTGGCCATTTTTAAGCTTCATCAAGGAGACAATTCTACTTTGTATCCTATCCATGGTTTTTAGAACAGTTCCACATCTGCATGGATCTAAAAGAAATCTGCTGATATCACCAGTCTTGTACCTAATTAGGGGCATCCCTTTCCTTGTCAATGTTGTAAAAACAACTTCCCCATATTCGCCATCTTTGGCTGGTTGTCCAGTTTGTATGTCAATAATCTCAAATAACATATCTGCATCTCTCATGTGGTATCCATTCAATGCTTCGCAGAAAACTCCTCCGCCCAAACCCATTTCAGTCATCCCGTAATGCTCATAAACCCTACATCCCCAGCCTTTTATGATTATAGAAGTTATGGATGGTGAGACATAATCCGTACTTAGCAATACGCTTTTCAACTTTCCTGATTTCCTGATAGCATCCGATTTCTCTGATTTGGTTAAAGTGAATATTTGCTGTGGAATACCAACTATGCCTGTAATTTCCTGATTTATAATAATGTCCATGACTTTATCTACGTCGTCGACAATGCCATATATAACACCTTCAACATCCATTCTTGCAAGTCCTATTTTCAATAAATCGCCAATGCTTCCTGGTGTTTGCCCAGGCAAAAGAATGAGCACCTTGTCTCCAGGATATGTAAATGTGGACATTCCATGTCGGAAAAAATCTATTGTCAACTCCTGATCTTCTTTTGTAAAGTAAATCCTCTTGGGTTCACCAGTCGTCCCTGAAGTATCCAAAGTGACAATACGATGAATATTTCCCTGCGCCACGCATACCATTCGACTTCCTTGCAACCTTATATCTTCAGAAGTTGTAAAAGGTATTTTGTATAAATCATCTCGGCTCTCAATTTTTGTTGAATCAAAATCATTAAGTAGATCCTTATAGAACGGGCTTCTTTCCTTAGCATAAGATAAGATTCCTCGAAACGCCTCTATTTGATATTTTTCCAATTTTTCTTCGGTAAGCCGACATCCCCCATTTTGGATTTTAGTATTTATCCATTTTTCCATTGGTGTTATTATCATATTTATTTATCTTCCAATGTCTTTTCAACTTCAGCCATTTTGCCAAGCGCCAAATCTTCTGGCACATAGACAAGTCCGCAGATGGGACATTTCAAAAGTTCTGCAGGAAAAGTACTGGCTAGATAAGTTATATGAACTTTTCCTGGTTCCAGTAACACGTTGCATTTTGAACATATTAGTCCGTCTTCATTTTTTATTTCAGGCTGTTGCATTTTTCCACATCCTTTATTCTAAATCTAATCTATGACTATAGACATTGAAGATCTCAAATGTTAGATCTTTTTTACCGTATTGAACCCAAAAGGTTGTATTACCTTCCTTAAAATGGGAAGTGAATCTATTGTTGGTTGGGTTGAATATTTTAAAATTAGTGCATTCTGCGAAATGGATAACCTTTTGAATATCCGTTTCCAATATGCGCCTTTCTTCCATTGTTTTTTTAAGTTCTTCTGATATTGACAATACTATTTTCTGATAAACTTCTATCTCTTCAACCATCTTGTTCTTTTCCTCTATTCAAATACTAGCCTTTTGTCTGCTTAAGGTTTTAATTGCTTCAATCGTTTTTAAAATTTCATCCTCTGTATTAAAATAACCAGGACTTAATCTAACTGTTCCAGATTCCAAAGTTCCAATGGTTTTGTGGGCCAATGGTGCGCAATGCAGTCCAGAACGCACATAAATATCATATTCATCATCAAGCAAATAAGCCGTTTCAGAGGAATCCCTATCTTCTATGTTAAACGACAACACAGCCACTTGCTTGCGGCTATCGCAAGGTCCATATAGAGTAACTCCTCTCACTTGCTTCAACTCATCAATCAAATATTGTGTTAGTCTCTTTTCATGCGCTCTAATCTTTTCCGAGGTTTCCGAAAAAATAAATTCTATCCCAGCCCCTAGACCTACGATGCCCGGAGTGTTCAATGTCCCGCTTTCATATCGGTCCGGCAATATGAGCGGTTGGGTAATTTCTTCTGACTTGCTTCCTGTGCCGCCTTCTTTCAGAGTTCGTAATTCCAATCCTTCTTTAATATATAATATACCAGTCCCCTGAGGGCCTAAGAGTGACTTATGCCCTGGCGCAGCTAAGAAATCGCATGCCATTTCATTAACGTCGATATGGCAAATCCCTGCTGTTTGTGATGCATCAATCAAAAACAGCAAATTGTTTTTTCTACAAAGTTCTCCAATTTCCTTTAGTGGAAGAATTGTGCCAAGCACATTGGATGCATGAGTCATGGCAATCATTCGAGTGTTTGGGTTTATAGCCTTTTGAATGTCATCCAAATTGATGGAACCTTCTGGGTTGCACTTGACTACGGATAATGAAATAGATTTTTCTGAAAGTCCTTTGAGTGGTCTAATGAGTGAATTATGCTCCAAGCTGGATACAATTACATGATCGCTAGGGTTTAATATCCCCTTTAAAGCCAGGTTCAATGAATCTGTCGCATTGCTGGTAAAAATAAGTTGCATTGGGTTTGAAATATTAAATAGTTTTGCAACAAGTTCTCTAGTTTTATAAATTTCTCTTCCAGCTTTTAATGAAAGCTTATGCCCCGATCTTCCAGGATTTGCAGCATACTCACGCATACATTCGTCAACTGCCTGATAGACCCTTTCGGGCTTTGGGAAGGTCGTTGCAGCATTATCTAGATAAATCATTTATTTGCTCCTCTTTTATTCGTTTTCTATTCCCAAATCAATTTTCTCAATTTCTCTTTTTCCATCCACTTTCTGATTGCTTAATCGATAAAATCCATAAGGCACCTTCATTGATTGAAGGAATTCCTTTATCGCTTTAAAATCCAACGAAAATATTTTAATAGACAAGCCACAGCTATTGGTAATCTCTCTAGGTGTTGGAATTGTGGCAATCCTAAAGTAATCCTTTATTCGTATCTCAGTTTGTATCGCATGGCTGGTTGAATCAAAGGATAGAACATAAAAAAAATCGTCCATTGTATTTCACCTTTTCTGTTATATTTTAATTGAATTACTTGCATTGTTTAGTTTTTCCACTATAGAGTACATATTAGATACTGAACCAATAATCAATTTATCGGTCAAACCGTAAAAATTCAAGCAGGCTCCACAAGTTAATATTTCTATACCATCGGCTTCCAATGTTCTTAGACTTTCTTCCACGACAGAACCCTCAACTGTGAAAAATACGCCACTATTGATAAAAATCAATGTCTTAGGTCTAGGTGTCACTTCTGTAATTGCATACAGGTAACTTTTCATGAGGCTTTCTCCCAGCTCTTTTGCGCCTTGCCCAAACGTATCTGTGCTGACAAGAATTACTAAACTGCCTTCTTTCTCAAAAGCTTCAATATCTTTCTCCTTTTGAATTGTAACTTTGTATAAATTCTTATCCTGGATATTACTAACAGTATATCCAAGGCTTTCGGCAAAATTGGTCAGATTTTTAAGAGCAATATCATTGTCTACAATAGTTGTAACTGTACCTTCCGTCATTGTGTCCAATAATCTCTTTGTTTCTATAATTGGTTTTGGGCATTCCCATCCTTGCGCATTGATAATTTGTTCCATCATTTTACCTCCTGATTAAGAAATAACCATTTAAAGCTTACGAATAAGCAACTACTCTTCAATCAACTTTAACCGATGAGAGTAAGCATTAAAAACCTCATACCTATCATCTGTTATTATATATTCTACCCAGTAAGTTATCAAATCATGTTTGTCGCTAGCCATAAAATGTCCACTTTTGGGATTGAAAGTTTTATTCCCTGTTCTCTCAGCTTTTTCAATGACCCTTTGAATATCTTCATCTAAAATCAAACGCTCTTCCATGTCATCAATGACCTGTTTATTTAAGTTAATTTTAATATTATAATAATTATTGTCCAACTCAATATATTTTTCATCCCAAAGAGTGGAAAGCAATTCCTTTTTCAACCTTATTCTATTTATTCTTTTTTGAGAAATTGGTTCAGGTATTTTTGTTGAAAATACCTCTGTGTCGTTTCCATAAATTATATCTAAGATATGGTGGGTCGGCTTGTTTTTTAATGTGAAATAATTCTTGCACATAATACAATATGCTACATAATCCCTTTTGCTTTCGCTTATTCTTCCCTTTACTATGGTCTCTGTCAATTTCTTGTTTCCATAAAATATTAATCCACCATAACCGCAACATTTGGTCTTATCTTTGCTATATTTCAACTCTTCAATGGAATACCCAGTTTTCTCCAAAATACTTCTTACGCTTTTCTGCATTTTGGGCTCATGTCTAGCGGTGCATGAATCATGAATAGAAATGATTTTCCCTTTATTACGCTCAACATCCGGTAAACCAAATTTGTCATACAACTCCCAGATTGAAATCAGATTCATTTCCGGGATTTCTTCTTTAAATTCCTTATGGCAGGTCGAGCAGGCGGTAATAATCGTAGGCTTTCCCATTGCATCCCATTCTTTCCTGAATTGAGCCATTACCCCCTTGTATGTATCTTTTCGGCCAGCCCAATCGGCGGGTGCTCCGCAACATCCCAACTTTATTCCAACGCCACCTTCAAGATTAGCTATTAGATATTCATACATAGGTTGAATGTAAAATGGAGTAGTTGCTCCCAGCTGACAACCTGGGAAAAACAGATAACTACTTTCAGTTTTACCTGGTTGATGCTTGCAAAGCGAAGCTGCTTCGCTATTGCTAAAATCCATATCCTTGATTGGGAAATCATGTATGGTTAATGGCATGCTGTTGTCTTTGATCATATTTTGTCTTGCAGCCTTATTGATCTCTCCCATATTCAAGCCATTTGGGCAAAGTTCTTTGCAAAGTCCACATAAAGAACACGAGTTTATTAAATCTTTTGCAGTACGCAATCCAATTCCCCTAGTAGATAAATTATTAAATATTTCTCGAATATATTTTCTTGGAAATTTTTCAAAAGATTCTAAATAAATGCATTCTTTGACGCATTCCATACACCTGCAGATAATACATCTTCCTGCTTCTTCCAAGGCTTCTTCCTTGGTATATCCTTCTATCTCATTTGATGGAAAGATTGGATTCTTCTTTTGGATTCCCTCAATGCTGGTAAATAACTTTGTATCTAAATTGCCTTCGGCAACTCTGCTTGCAGTTAAAGAAACGCTTTTAAGGAAACGGTCTATAGACGTAGCTGCCTTTTTGCCTTCAACCATTTTAAAAACGATTGGATTCTCTAATTGAGCGGCAATATCGATTCGACTCACAAATACCTTTTCATTGGATGTTTGGAGAGTTTCTTCTATTACCTTGATGTGATTTTTTTTATCCTGCTCAAGATCAGATCCATTGATAAATTTATTTGCACTAATATATATGGCATCATATTCACTATAAAGTTCTATAAAGGAAATGTCTTTTCCCACTTCTTTGCCAAGTTTGATCTCTATTTCCAAATCGGATAAAAACCTGAAATCATTTTCCAAATCGCCTTTTGTTAATACTTTTGAATGATATAGGCCTCCACCGAGATTGTTTTCTCTTTCATAAATTGTAACTTTAAAACCTTTTTCATATAAGCTGACCGCTGCGGAAAGTCCATCCACTCCAGCTCCAATTATTGCAACTTTCTTATTGAGTTTCATAAAAGGTTCAATTTTATGAACAATATGTCCATAAGTTGCAACAGCATTTTCAATTTGAGGTATCATTAACGATTGATCTACTTCTATGCGCTTGCAGAAATTCATACATGGAGCCGTGCACGTTTTAGAAACGATAATAGGAAAATATATGTTTTTGTATAAAACATCTGCGGCTTCTTCATAATTATTTTTTTGCACCCATCCCATCATACTTCGCACATCTAATCTCAGCGGACAAGCCGCAGTACAAAATGGAGCATGTTCTTCTATGCAATCTTTTTCTTTTGCTAATATTTCTCTTGTGTCCATTGGAAGTCATTCCCCTCTGCATACCTATATGGGGAAAAAGAGGGCAATCTCAGCCCTCTTTTTCCCAGTATTTATAGGTAATATAATGATCTTATTTAGGCATTGCTGCCAATACTTTTTCTGGAAGAATCGGTAAATCTCTAACTCTTGCACCGCAAGCATCTGCGATTGCATTGGCAATTGCTGCATGAGGGCTGCAATGAACAACCTCGCCAATACCGGATGAACCGAATTTGCTATGTGGTCTTGGTGTTTCAAGATAGATTAATTCGATGTCATCAGGAACATCAGCGATAAAAGGTATTCCGCATTTCATAAGCGTATTATGTTTTGTTAGATCCTCAAAATCCTCGCTTAACGCTAAGCCGATTGATTGCGCTAATCCGCCATAAGCCTGTCCATCAACAACAGTTTTGTTCCCTATCTTGCCTACATCGTAAACTCCAGTTGCTTTAACAACTTTAACTTTACCTGTTTTAACATCCACTTCAGCTTCAGTTACGAACGCGCCATACATGAATGCCACATAAGGATTGAATTGACCTGTCTTTTCATCAATTGTAGTACAAAGCGGCGTACTGGAATAATTGCCAGTGTAATAAGTATCAATATTTTCCGCTTTCATTTCTTCTAATGTTCTAAATGATCCATCTGCTTTTTTCATAGCCTTGATTAAGTTTTCGCAAGCATCTCCTATTGCATTTCCTACAAACAATTGGCTTCTACTTCCAGCTGCAGGACCACTGTCAGGGCATTTTGCCATATCATTCAGTACAAGTTTGATGTCTTCTGGCTTGATTTTCAACTCTCTTAATGCTTCATGAGAAGTTGATAATGCTCCCATATCTCCACCCTGGCCATGATCTTCCCAAGTTGTATATATTGCTACTTTGCCGTCGCCGATTAATTCACATGCCGCTGTTGATTCATCAACTGTATCATTTCCAACACAGTAAATCCCAAGAGCGACACCAACGCCTCGTCTTTTTTCAGGTGTGTCAAACTTTGCTTTTCTTTCTAATGCTTCCTTATATTTAGGCCTTAAGATGTCGAAAATCTGTTTTAGAACATAAACATCTGGAGCGCTTCCTGTAGGTGTAGTGGACCCTTTTTCAGGATCATACAAGTTGTTATATCTGAACTCAAAAGGATCTTGACCGAATTTTCTAGCCAATTCATCTATGGCGCTTTCACCTGCGAGAAAACTTTGAGGTGAACCATAAGCTCTCATTGGTGCTCCATAGCAATGATTTGTAAATGTCATTTTTCCTAATGCTCTGATATTGTCAAGATGGTACCCTGCTCCAATGAACTGATTTCCCTTAGTTAGGAGCAAATCAGAAAATTCAGAGTAAGCGCCATGATCTGCAAGGAAATTTGATTCCATTCCAAGCAATTTTCCATCTTTGTCACATCCCATTTTAAGCTTCATAAAGAATGGTGAACGTTTTCCAGTATAAGTAATAGACTGAGCCATATCCATTTCCAAATAACAAGGTTTGCCAGTTGCCATTACAGCAATCCCGATATATTGTTCGATTGTATTGCAAAGCTTATATCCGAATGTTCCGCCAGCGTTATTTTGGATGTATCTGAACTTCTCTGGGTCTATTCCAAGAGCGTCTACAATCATAACTGAATTCAAGTAAATTCCAACTGACTTTGAACAAATAGTTAAACGTTCTTCTTCGTCCCAATATCCATATGCTACATCTGGCTCTAAGAAAAGATGTGGCTGTCTTTGCACATAATATTCTTCTTCAATAACGGCTGCTGCCTTGTCAAATAAAGTTTTTGGATCTACTCCCTTTATTGTTGCCTGTTCAAAGTGAATATTAGGTGTGCCAGGGTGAATTTCTAATGCATCAGGTGCCGCTGCAGCTTTTGCATTCATGTAGGCTGGCAATTCTTCAACTTTAACTACAACTTTGTCTGCTGCCGCTCTTGCATGTTCCTCAGTGTCAGCACAGACAATCGCCATTACATCCCCAAATTGAAATATTTTTTCGTCACAAAGAAGTGGTCTATCAAAACCATCTCCCTTATTCCATGGATAAGTTACAAATCCATTTACACGATTTGTCCCCTTAACATCTTTTGCAGTTAACACAGCTTCCACGCCAGGCATTTTTTCTGCTTCAGCGAAATCAATTGAAAGAATATTCGCATGTGAAACTTTGGCTTGAACTAGTGCTAGTTTTAGGACTCCTTCAGGTAATTTTGTTCCTGTATCCGCGCCGTAGTCAAAAGTACCTGTTACTTTTGCTATTCCGGATGGACGTGGATAATCAGTTCCATAAATTCTGCCATCAGCAGGCATTTTGAACTGTAATTCCTCAATTTTCATTTCGCCGCGCATTACTTTTGCAGCTGCCATTACTGCATCAACGATTGGTTTATAACCAGTACATCGACAAACATTTCTGTTTTTTTGGAACCAGTCTCTAACTTGTTCTCTTGTTGGATTACTATTTTGATCTAATAGGTTTTTTGCTGCCACAATAAATCCTGGCGTACATATACCACATTGTGCTGCTCCATGTTTTACCCAGGCAGCTTGCAATGGATGAAGATTGTCAGGATTTCCAACACCTTCAATAGTAGTAATTGTAGCTCCATCAGCAACCTTGTTCATTTTAACCAGGCATGCTCTTACAACCTTGCCATCTAAAATAACTGAGCAAATACCACATTGATTGACACGACATCCAACTTTTGTTCCAGTCATTCCCAATTGTTTTCTAATAACATCAACCAGGATTTCCTCTCCAGTAACTAGCACGGTTCTTATACTGCCATTTACCATCAAGTCTTTTCTCTTGTAGATTTTCTTTGCATTTTCAGACATAAATAAACCTCCTTCAGAAACAATATAATGTAAAGCATTGAATAATATTTCTTGTTCAATTATTTAAATAGCTTCTACCCATTGGGTAGGTGCTAAAAAAAACTTTTTATTTGTTAATAGCCAAAGCTGCAATCCGGATATGTGCAGTTTTCGCACGCAAGACACATTCCACCGTAGGCAAGTTTAGTGATATCTTCCCTTGTAATCTTTTCACCTGAAAGTATTCTTGGTATAACCAAATCAAATACACTCGCTTTATGATACATGACACATCCAGGTAATCCAACTACAGGAATATCTCCGATTTCAGCAAGCATAAACATGGCGCCAGGCAATACTGGAGCACCATAGGTGATTACCTTTCCACCAGCGGCTCTGATTCCAGAAGGCGAGAGATCGTCTGGGTCTACTGACATCCCACCAGTTACAGCTATCATATCCGCACCTTTGCCAAGCAAATCATGAACCGCTTTTACAATTTCCTCAATTGAATCAGGCACAAATATTTGCTGCATTATATGGCTTCCAAGTGCTTCAAATTTTGTTTTCAATATAGGCCCAAATTGATCCTTTATTCTTCCGTGATATATTTCACTGCCAGTTGTAATGACTCCAACCTGGAAACTTTTAAAAGGTTTGACCTCAATTATTGGATCATTACCACCGCACAACTCTTCAATCTGTCTTAAAAAATGGTCTTCAATAACTAATGGTACAATTCGTGCTCCAGCGACTTGTTTCCCCTTTTGCACAAACCTATTTCCCTTAATTGTTGACAAAACAATCTGATCTATTGCATTGACTTCGAATAATCTTTCTACATTGATTTTAAGCAATCCTTCTATGGCCGCTGTTATTACTACCTTGCCCTCGTTTGGTTCAGTAAATTCAACACCACTTCCTGATGCAGCCATTGCAATTTGCATGGCAGCTTCATTTTCATGAGTATAACCATTCTGCAAATCCCAAACATAAATATTTTCTTTCCCAATATCAAGCAGCTTGGCAATATCCTCGCTCTTAATAATATGTCCTTTTTTAAAAAGTCTTCCCTTGAATTCTCCAGGAACAATTTTCGTTATATCGTGGCAGAGGGTCATTCCAACTGCATCTCTAACATTTACACATTCCAATTTTTCACCTTCATCATTCAATATATAATCAATTAATTTGCATATTATTACTATTTTTAAGATGTTTTATTCATGTTTTCATTGTTATTTTTCGCAATGAGTGCGGCGCCAATTGCTCCAGCGAATTCTGAGTGACGATGTATTTCAAGCTCCATTCCCATTTGCATTTCCAATGCGGTTTTTAGAGCATTGCAATTTGCCCCGCCACCTACCAGCACTCCTTTTCCTTCTTTGAATTTTATTGCCATGGAATAAATCCTTTTGGCAATTGACTGATAGATTCCTCCAATTATGTTATCAATATTCTCTCCGGAAGCGATTAAACCAATAATCTCACTTTCAGCAAAGACCGTACACATACTGCTTATTTGTGATGGTTGCTTGAAATTTGCCTGTTCAGCAAATACCTTCATATCCATTCCAAGCCTCTCTGCCATTACTTGCAAAAACTTTCCAGTTCCAGCGGCACATTTGTCATTCATGATAAAATCAAGAACTTTACCTGAATGATTGACTTTTATCACCTTGCAGTCTTGACCGCCAACATCGATAATAAAATCAATATCATGGAATAAATATGCGCTTCCCTTTGCATGGCACGTAATCTCAGTAATCTGCTCATTGGAAGGATAAAGGCCTCTTCCGTACCCAGTTGTTACAGAATAAGAGACATCTCCTTTTGTCTTTTGACATTGTTCCAACAATTCTGCGACCATATGCTCGGCCCCAACTCTGGGGTTCCAACCGGTCTCTGTTTTTTCGAAATATATTTCACCTTGATCAATCGCAACTGCTTTGATAAAAGTTGAACCTACATCAATTCCTAAATACAAAACATCCTTCTTTCATGTCCATAGTCTATCTGTCAGATCCCAGTCCCACAATAAAATAGACTATTCTTATAAAAAGACCAGCCTTCATGACTAACAATTAATTACTCAAAATACTAATCATCCAATTTGACAATTAGTTATTGTAATTTTGTCAGTAGGCCTTCTCCTTTTCACAATGGAGTAGAATCTATTATTTAATTTATTGGTTTTAGGCTAACATATTCGCAATTTTTTGTCAATGATTAAAGTAACATTATAAGTGTGTCCGCCTATGCGTGAATTGCCTTTTTCCAACGTTAATTCCAAATTAGCATTAAATATTGTGCCAGGTTTGAAACTAATATTATAAAATGCTTCAGACAATTATTGTGCCATTTTCTTGCCTAGTTCAAATGCCTTGCTTAATGTTTCATCATTAGTCGCAATTTCCCCAGATTCTCCTGCTGTAGCATGAACAATTCCAGCAATTTCTCCCCCACAATGGTTAAATATATCCTGAAATGTTCTAAAAGCATTGACTGCTCCGGAAGAAAATGCATCTTCATCTGCATAAGTCATAATTATGCCTGCTTGCTTATTTTCCAAAAATAGTTCGTTTTTCATGTAAACTGAAAACCATCGGTCAATAAACAGTTTCATTTGCCCCGACATATTGAACCAATATACTGGGCTCGCCAATATTATCCCATCCGCTTCTTCAATTGATTTATAAAATTTTTTCATGTCATCTTCTATTATGCAATCAATATTCTCATCGGAACAACTTTCGCATGCAATACAAGGTTTGATTGATTCATTTCTTAGAAGAATTTCAATTACCAATCCCCCTTTAGATAGAACTCCTTCTATTGCCTTGTCAGCAAGTAGGTCTGTGTTTCCGCCAGCTCTTGGACTTCCTTTTACTACAAGTATTCTTTTCATTTTTCCCATCCTTTTAACAAGTTTCCTTGTTCAATATTATATCTAGTGCTTATGCCCTTCACAACTTCCTTGATGGATATGGATATCATCTTCCTCATTTTCCGGATTTTTAAAATATCCCAAATTTTGCGAATTCATTCTATTGATTGCTTCTTTTGCCGTGAGACCTCTTCCATCAAAGCGGGTAACCCCTTCATTAGCCAATATATTAAAGGCTTCATAGTTTAAGATTCCTGAGATAAGGGCTTCGCAGTTTTCTTCTATTACAACAACCGCCAAGGCTGTTTCCGGCATATCGAATGGATAACTTGATTTTGAACTCATTCTCAACGTATCATCATCGATCTCCATGATTAATAGGAATTTCGACATGGAAAATCTTTCATCAATAATTCCATCCACGTTGTCTATATTTGTTGAAATCGCTATTTTCATATTTCCCCCTTAGTAAAATCTTCTTGTTTTGTAGTATGTAAATCTCACTTCATTATAGTAAATGTCCTATTGATTATATTTTACCTGGTTTTCATTTGTCAAATACTAAAACATTATTATAGAAGCAAAATTCATGTAAATGGTTTTTACAACCATTATGAAATCCTTATGGTTTGATGGTATAATATGCAAAACAATTGTATTATTTTTTACTAATAGGAGAGTGGGCTATGATAAAGTTGATAATCTTTGGAACGGGTGTTGGTTTAAATAAATTATTGAAGGCAATTGCATATGAGCATATTAAGATAGTGGCTATCGTCGACAATGATCATAAGAAATGGGGAAATTCCATATGTTTGCTGCAAGTTCAATCCCCTGATGTGATTAAGAATCTTGAGTTTGATTTCATCGTAATTGCAAGTCAATCTTATAACCAAATATTACAGCAGTTATTAATGATGGGTATCGATAGGAAAAATCTAATAAATTTCTTTTCTGCAAATTTATGGGATTTCACTGGAGTTCCAACTTTAAGTATATATGATACTAGTAAACTTTCTGAAGATAGGTTGATTATTAACACCATGGAGAAGCTAGGTCGGAAAAGATTGTTAGATACCAGTGATGGCGATTATGTAAGGCGTTCGACTTTAGAATTGATGGCCAGCGAAATATACTCAAAGAATCTTTCTGGGAATGTGGCTGAACTGGGTGTTTATCAAGGTGGTTTTGCAAGAATTTTGAATGAAGTATTTTCCGATCGCTTGCTTTACCTATTTGATACGTTTGAAGGTTTTGACCAAAAGGATATTGAGGAGGAACTCCTCCATGATTATTCGAAATCAAGTACGAGGACTTTTTCGAACACAAGTGCCGATGCTGTACTGCAGTCTATGCCTCATCCTGAAAATTGCATAATTAAAAAAGGATACTTTCCCCATACAACTCAAGATATTGATGATGCTTTTTCTTTTGTGAGCATTGATGCGGATTTGTTCAATCCAACCTATGAGGGTCTGAAATATTTCTATCCGCGTCTTGTCAAAGGTGGATATATATTAATTCATGACTATAATAATATAGACTATTTAGGTGTTAAGGATGCTGTGAAGCAGTTCTGTAATGAGTTTGGAATTCCTTATTTTCCACTCAGTGATATTTGTGGAAGTGTTTGCATATCAAAATAATCGAATCCATAAAGCCTCATTCAATTACTATTAACTAGATTTTTATTTTATTGGAGGTATTATTTAGTTTCGCGACTATATTATACATATTTGATACAGTACCAATTATCAATTTCTCAGTCAGTTTATAATAGTTTAAACATGTACCGCATGATAGTATTTCAACCCCTTCTGCCTCCAATGTTCTTAAGCTCTCCACAACAGTTGAGTCTTCAGTTGTAAGGAAAACACCTCTGTTTAGAAATATTAGAGTATCTGGCCTTGGATTGACTTCTGTAAGGCTGTATATAAAACTTTTCATGAGATTCTCACTAAGTTCTTTTTCTCCTTGTCCAAATTGGTCTGAAGTGATAACAATCACCATTTTATCATCCAAGCAAGGTTTTGATTTAATGTCCATTGATCCATTCACTAGCTTTCCTCCTCGTTTGCTCTTTTAGTTTTTTATATCCTCTAAATTATAATACTCCTCATTGAATTGTCAAATAAAAAGCCAACCCCGACGTTATTCGAGGTTGGCTTATATACAATGCTTAATTCATATTCTTATTGTCTCTTTTTACTATATCATCTCAATTAGAGCACTAACTCTAACTTTAAGCTGTTCCAAATCTGAAGATGAATAATCCGTTTCAATATGCAAATATGGAAGACCTAGCTTTTCTTTGACAAGTTTTTCTATTGCTACGGCTTCAATATTGTAAGTATGGCATGCCTGCCAAGTCAAATCAATGACTGCATCTACTTTGAATTCACGTGCAAGCATTTCCAGCTTTTCTTCCCTCATGTTATTTGGTGACATTATCGAGCAAGGTATTTGAATATATCTTTGCGCAAGTGCTAAATAAGGATCCTCTACCGCAAGTTTTTCATCAACCAGCAAGTCCACAGTTTTATACCCTGTACAGTTTTCAAAGACAACAATATTGCCGCCGCATTCTTCAACAATGGAAAATATTTTATCACTGCCTACTCCTGTGGGAACTCCAGTAAGTAAAATCCTTGGTGTGCTCATAGAGTCATTGTATATTTGGCTCGCAATATTCTTTTCCAATTCAGAAATTAGGTTCTCAATCATATGAATCCGCTCAATCCTATTTAGATGGAATCCGCTTTGCCATGAAACTTTTAGCATTTCCTTTCCGGAAATGACTGCAGGTTTGTTTTTATTCAAGTCAAAAAGTTTTTTGACAGTTCTTCTTTCTTTATTAAGTAGTTTTATCGACCCGATTATTTCATCTTGAGAAACCACTTTCCCTGTAACTTCTTGAATATGTTCCTTAAGTCTTATTATTTCATCTTTCATTACCGCAAGGGCTTGTTCGCTTTGATTTGGAAGCATTTGCATAATATGAACATTTTTAAATCCAGACATAAGTTCATACATTTTTTTCTTCCCATCACAAGTTGTCTCTCCAACAATCATATCTGAAAAAAAGAAGTAGGGGCATTTATCTGATACAGCAAAGCCATATGAGGATTTAATCAATGGGCATAGGTTCCTTGGCAGGTCCTTTTCCGCATCGATTATGGGTTCTTCCTTCGTGCCACATAAAGTAACAGCATAAGCTCCGGCAGCATCTGCAATTTCCTGTGGTGCATATGTGCAGTAAAAGCCAAATGTTTTTTTGCCAGTGTCCTTTGATTCTTTTAAAATCATCATATTCTGGTCTCTTAGATTGTCAAATTGTTTTGTTGCTTCGATTGTCATAGTTATTCCTTCCTATTCTTTCACTTTAATACTTTTACCATTATAAAATGGATTGTTGCCCTTTGAAAGCATGTCTTTTGGAAGCCTTGTGAATAAAAAAGCTACCAATAAGGCCGTGAATATCTTATCTATGAAATTACCTGTAATTCTTGGAATAAAGGCGGCAGTAAAGATATCCTGACCGCTTTTTACCAGCCATAAGAATATGAAGTCATTTCCTCCGCCAGTTATTCCTCCATAGATCCAAACAGCGATTGGTGATCCAATCAATGGCGCAACAACGGAAATAATCAATCCCGTAATAAGCGCGGTTACGTAATTAAACTTGAACTTCCTAGCAATAAAGCCTACTATAATTCCAATTGCAATATTAACCAAGGCAAATGGGATATCTTTAGGATTTGTGATAACCCCTTGGATAACATTCGTAAGCAGCCCAATTAATGCTCCATACCAGGGTCCAAGAAGAACTGCCCCGAAGAAAGTGCCAACCGTGTCAAGAAAAATCAACGGTATTTTAAATAGCTGAACGACAGTCCCAAGTATTAAATTGATAGCTATGCAAATTGCACTGAAAGTGATAAAAAAATTCTTTGATTGCATTTTGTTGCCTCCTTCTATTAAATAAATATTTCATTTATTGCAAAAATTCCCAATTCAGGATTCTCTTCATCCAAAGCTATAAATTTCATTTTGATTTGATTTTCTAAAAGGCATTTTTCTATTTCCTCAATGAAAATACCTTTGCCTTCAACCATTTTTAAATCTTTTATTTTGCTTTCGATTTCATTCCCATTACCAATTTCTCCACCCCAAACCCTTGAAGAGCATGTCTTGTGAACACCGCAACTTGGGCTACCGTCAATTCCTATTATCGCTCTAATGGTATAGCCATTATTATGATAATCTACTATTTGATCCAGAAATGGCATGAATAATTCTTTGCAATGTTTTCTAAAGTATGGTGTGTCATATTGTTCCTTAACTTGTCCCCATCTTCTTATTCCAGCGAATGTTGTTTCTGGACAAGGTAGTTGGATTATTCCTAACTTCTTGTCAATCAGATATGAAATTATGCTTTCCTCCAAACCATCACCTTTGGATGAACCATCAACTTTTGAATGTCGATTTAATAGGCAGTGGCATGTCAGTACAATATCTTTTTTTCTTTCCATAACAACCCCTTTTTCCTTTTCTCATAGCAAACTATGATATATATCACTTAATTATGATTTGCAAAATTTATGCCATTACTCTAGTTTGTTGCAAATCAATGCTTTTGCAATTTACTATTTCAAAATTGGCAAAAAAATGTACCAATTTGAATCAGCCTGTAAGGTGATGAACCAAATTGATACAATACCGTATTTTTACTTCATATCTCATTAATTTTCGGTAATTTATGTATTATTATGAAACAGTATCTATTGATTATTATTTTTTAATAGCTTTCCCGCATGCAAGTTGTCGGTAAATTTTCCTTGATTAACCACCATTTGACCATTTATTATCACATGGCTAATTCCCCTTGGTGGTGCGTCCGGTTGGCCTTTACCAATATATTCAGCGCAATCAATAATATTGTTATAATCAAAGATTACAATATCAGCATCCATATTTTCGCTAATCCTGCCCTTACCAGTCAACCCAAATCTTTCAGCAGGGAGAATAGTAATTTTTCTAATTGCTTCCATCAAGTTTATTTCTTTTTTATCCCTTACATATCGTCCTATCAACCTTGGGAATGTACCTGATACCTCAGGAGATCCCATCCCAGGATAGTGAGGACCTTCAGCAGCACTTGTTGAGACAAAAATATACGGTTTCTTTAGAGCCATGGAAATCGCAGTTTCGTCACATACGAAGGCAGTAACCAATGTCCCCGGAAATTCTCTTCGAAGATATTCAAAAAGGTCTTCATCGCAATATGTCCCCATATATATTCCCGAAGTTATCAATAAATCTTTAGCGGAAAATTTTCCATATGCCTTCTCCCAGCCTGGATCAAAAATACTAGTTCCGATTCCCACTGAATAAGCATCATAAACCCCGCTGTCAGCTGTTATATCAAGCCCCTCAACTCTCCCTGCTTCTATGATTTCCAAGGCTTTTCCCATTGTACCCCCGATTCCCACCATATATACAAGTTCCAACAAGTGAATACTTGCTCCAGTAAACTCAGCAGCCTGTATAACTTCGTCGAAATATTGAATTGCATCTTTTCCATCCTTTCTCAATTGGATGGTTACTGGCCTGTTATATCTTTTAGCTAATTTAGACAATTCAATGATTTCCCTAAAAGATGTCCCAGGTACAAATTCCAATCCAAAACAAATTCCATATGCACCATGGTCCATAAAACTTTCAGCCAAGTCTACCATGGTGTTTATTTCTTTCTTGGTTGCCGATACCCTTGGGTTCAATGCCCCTGCAGCAGCCCTCAATGTAAAGGAATGTGATATGAAAAATCCTTGGTTGACTACAAAACCATCTTCGGCAATTTTTCTTATGGTCCTGCCGTTCAGGTTTCTCTCTCCACCTAAAGTTGTTGTACCACCTTGTCTAACCAGGCACTTTGCCGAAAATTCATTTCCATCCACATGGGAATGAAAATCAATGAAACCTGGAGAAACAAATTTGCCTTTGGCATCAATCGTAACCTTGCCAAAGATTTTAATTCTTGTTATGATTTTAATTTTCCCATTGCTGATCCCTATATTGAATTCCTCAACTATTTCATTGACCACGTCAATAACCTGGCCATTCAAAATAACCAAATCATACTTTATTTCTTCTTCCAGATCTTTGTCCATTCAAACTCCCAACATTTTTAAATCAAGCCGTTTTTTCCCAATATTCTATAGATTGTCGATCTGCTAACTTGGAGAACATCAGCAGCTTTTCTAATATTTCCATTATTGCTGTCTAGAATATTTTTAATATATCTTGCGGTGGCTTTTTCTAATGATTCAATTTCAATCATAGCAGTTGATTTTTCCTGGCTATTGTCCATAATATCCTTCGGGATTACATTTATGTTTATTGTTTCTTGCTGGGACATAATAAGCATTCTCTCAATTACGTTGTAAAGTTGTCTAACATTGCCTGGCCAATTGTATTTCATTAGAATTTCCTGAACATCTTTGCCAATTCTTTTATTCTTATTTTGTATATTGTTGCTATTCAGAAGATAATGGTTTATTAAAGTAGGTATATCGCTTTTTCTTTCCCGCAAAGCTGGCAATTTAATATGAATAACATTCAATCTGTACAATAAATCTTCTCTGAAGTTGCCATGCTCCACTTCTTGCTTCAAATCAGAATTGGATGCAGAAATGATTTGAACATCGATTGGTATCGGAACATAACCCCCAATCCTAACAATCCTATTTTCCTGCAGTACTCTAAGAAGCTTGACCTGCATCTCAAATGGCATATTCCCGATTTCATCCAAGAAAAGAGTCCCTCCATTTGCTAATTCAAATTTGCCGCGATGGCCACCTTTTCTAGCGCCTGTATAAGCACCTTCTTCGTAACCAAAGAGTTCGCTTTCCAGCAATTCTCTTGGAATTGCACCACAGTCGACTGCTATGAAAGGTCCGTTCCTTCTTTTACTGCTATTGTGGATTGCCTGGGCAAACATTTCCTTCCCAGTCCCACTTTCTCCTTCAATTATTATTCTGGTTCCATGTGAAGCGGCCTTTCTTCCAAGATCAATAGCTTCTTCCAACAAATTCGACTTGCCGACAATATCTCCGAAAGTGAAGTACGCCCTATTTTCAGCATTAAGCTGAGTAGCCATTTCCTGGATTTCAGCCATTTTGGTGAAGACTAGTATCCGATTTAAATCCTCTTTATCGTCGGTTGTTAAAAACCTGAGATTTAGAAAACAATTATAACTATTAAGCTTTCCGACAATACGTATTTCCTTGATTTTCGAAGCACCTTCAATTGTATTGATATTCCCAATTATTTTGGGTGAGGTCTGAAGCATACTAACGCTGTTGCCAATTAAATCTTCTTTCCTTACCCCAGCCATCTGTGCAATAACATTATTGGCCTGTGTAATTATATTTTTACTATTTATATATATTATTCCTTCAGCAACCGTATTTATTATGTCATCTTGTTGTATATTCTGATTTAATATTTGAGAATGTATCTCCTTTAATTGAAGTTCATTTTCAATTGCTTTTGCAGCTGCGACTATCATACCAAGTGTATATTTGCTAAGAGAGTTTATTTGGCCTATCATGCTTAAAATTGCAATTGGCCTTTCGTCCCTATCAAATATAGGCGCCGCATAGCTTGCATTCTTTTGAAAAATCTGGCAGTAATGCTCCGCTCCAACCACGTCGATAGGCTTTCCACTGATAAGTGATAGTCCGCAAGCGGTTGTGCCGATAATATTTTCATTAATGCTGCTTCCGATTGGGAAAACCAATTCGTTATCGCTAATAAAATTTGAATTGTTCAAATTCCTAAGCAAATAACCTTCATTATCAATGATTTGAATGCTTATCCCAATCTCATCGACAATTTCTATCAACGTTTCCATAAATGGAAGCGCTGTATTTATCAGCTCTGAATTTAATTTTATCCGCTTTGAAAGATCATCCTGAGCTATGGTTGCTTGTGGAAGTTCTCTCATCATGTAATCAATATTGTACTTCTTAGATCTTTTCCATGAATCCAAAATCTCCTGACGCATAGCTTCATCAATAATCTTCCCTGTACGAACAAAATTAACCCAGGCATATTCATACCTAAGTATTTCAGGGTTTTCCGCATTTAGAAATGGGTCGTAATTCATTATTTACCTCGTTTGCTGTAAATGTCTCATTTTAAAACATTTTTCAAATAAAAAATAATCCTATGCATATGCTCATAGATTACTTGCTAATTTTATCACTAATTGTATTAAAATCAAACAAATATGAACAATATTATAGAATTATTTATCATGTATATTTATTTAGAAATTGACAACCTTGTCAGCCCATTCAACCATATCGACGCAATCAATCATAGTTGAAAGCGGACATATTTCCGTTCCCTCCATGTCTCTTGCTATAAGGCATGTTCCGCAAGCTAGGATTTCACCACCAGCCTGGTTGAATAAATTTAACTGTCCAGATACATCATACTTGAGATTTGATAGTGTTTCGATCTCAACAGCCTCTCCCATTAAAAATACTTTGACGTCGTGCCCTTTTTTCTTTGAAGCAACAGCAAAACGCAATGCATTCCAAGCCTTTTCATATTCTTTCGTTTCCAATATAATACCTATTTTCATTGTTTTCCCTCCGATCACTTGTATTTGCTTAAATTACTCTACAAATACTATACCTCATTTTAGTCAATAATGTATCTTTGTGCTTCTTTCTTTTCAACAAATATTACAAATGATGGATCAATATATATCATTGTTGGCTGTGGAAGTTTTTTAATTTCTTCCCTAAGTTCCTGACTAATTTCCCATTGTATATGAAAATCCGTTGCTTTTTCTGGTTTCGATCCAATCTTTAAATATAAGGTCGTTCGAAATGGTGTCTCATTTTCATCAGCAATCCAAACTTGAAAGCAATTTTCTATTTTTAAATTATCCGCCAGTTTTATATGATTAGCTCTAATCCCCGCAAAACCGGAGTCGATTTGTATTTTCTTGGTGGTTTTAAGTTGAATACCCCAGTCTGGTATTTCTATTTCATTATCAGATTTTCTGATTGCTTCTGATAAGTTTTTGCATCCTGTTATCTTGGCGACTTCAAGAGTTATTGGATTATGAAACAATTCCCGCTTTTCTTCAAACTCCTCAACCCTGCCAGCGTTTAGTACGGCAATCCTATCGCATAATCTGTATGCTTCCTCCATATTATGAGTAACTTGTATAGTAGTTCCTTTGAATTCCTTCAACGTCTCTAGCATTTCCTTGATCATATGGGTCCTAAGATGATTGTCGAGGGCAGAAAAAGGTTCATCTAAAAGTAAAATTTCCGGATCCACTATTAAAGCCCTTGCAAGTGCTACCCGCTGCTGCTGTCCACCGGATATCTGAGCTGGATATTTCATCTCCATATCCTTCAAGCGGAATTTTTTCATCAGGCCGTCAACTTTGTCATTTTTCTCTTTTGCATCTAGCCCATCCAAACCAAAAGCAATGTTCTGCCTAATAGTCAAATGTGGGAAGAGGGCATAATTTTGAAATAAAAAACCAACTTTTCTTTCTCTCGGCGGTAGATTGATTTTTTTTTGCGAATCAAACAGAGTCTTCCCATTAATAACAACCATTCCCTCGTCAGGTTTAACAAGTCCAGCTATGCAATTTAACAGCATGCTCTTACCCGAACCTGATGCCCCAAGTATACCAATAATTTCTTTACCAGATGAAATTTCAACATCTAAATTGAATCCGGGAAGATTTTTTTTAATATTTATATAAAGCTCCATCCTACTTCCTCCCAACGCCATACATCATCTTGCTTTGATAGCTGTTCCAATAATTCATAAGAACAATGACGGTTAGTGAAATTGCAAATATAATTGAAACCCAAATCACTGCAATTCTCATATCTCCGCTTTGAGTGGCAAAGTAAATGGCAATTGGTATAGTCTGTGTTTTACCTGGAATACTTCCAGCAACCATTAAAGTGGCACCAAATTCCCCTAGTGACCTGGCAAAGGCAAGGGCAGTTGCAGCAGCGATACCTGGCCATGCCATAGGTACTGTTACTTTCCAGAATATTTTCCATTCTGACACTCCAAGTGTTCTTGCTGCATTTAGTATATTTGGATCAATTTGCTCGAAGGCTCCCCTCGATGTTTTATACATTAGTGGGAAAGCTACAACCGTTGCAGCAATAACTGCAGCGTACCAAGAAAATACAATATTCACTCCAAAAAGGTTTAGAAAATTACCGATTGGCCCGTTTTTTCCTATCAGCAATAGAATCCCAAAGCCAGCCACTGTAGGGGGCAATACAAGAGGCAGCGTCAAGATACCATCGAGTAAACCTTGCCATCTGCCTCTATAATTTGTCATCAACCACGCAGTAAATAAACCAAGAAAAAATATTATTAATGTTGCTGTAAATGTAATCTTGATTGAAATCCATGCTGGTGATAGGTCAAAATTCATTTTTTGCTCCGATTCTTGTTTTCTATAATCTATGATTTCTATTTTTAGTCTCTATTTTATAAAACGCTAAATCCATATTTCAAAAATATAGCCTTTACAGAATCACTGCTTAAAAAATTCATGAAATCTTTTGCTGCTTCAGAATTTTTTGTCGACTTAATAACTGCTGCAGGGTAAATGATTGCCTTATGCGAAGCATCTGAAGCTGTTGCAATAACAGCTACCTTTGTTGAGACTTTTGCATCTGTTGAGTATACTACACCTGCGTCCACATTTCCAGTTTCTACCCAGGTTAATACTTCTTTAACATCTTTTCCATAAACTGCTTTTGCCTTAACTTGATTCAATATCTTCAAATAGGTGAAAACTTGCTCTGCATATTGTCCAGCAGGAACTGTTGTTGGTTCTCCCAAAGCAATTTTCTTGATAGATGCGTCTAAAACATCTGAAAAACTTGTTATTGCTACCTTTGAATCCTTAGGAACAATGAGAACAACTTTATTACCTAGCATATTTTTCAATGTTGTATTATCTAATAGGTTTTTATCCTTTAATAACGTCATGCTGCTTGAAGACGCTGAAAAAAACAAATCGACTGGTGCTCCCTGCTCAATTTGTTGCTCAAGTGCTCCTGAAGCACCAAGATTAATTGTTAATGCAGTATTCGGTTTTTCTTTTAAGTATAGTGCCTTGACTTCATTCATGGCATCCTTTAGGCTTGATGCTGCAGAAATCGTCAATTCCGCTTTTGTAACAACATTAGCTGTAACAATTCCATTTTTGGAGGTTGCATCAATCTTGTAGCCTAATGCATTTCCAATATATCTAATTGGAACGTAAACTCTATTTCCGATTATTACAGCAGTTGTATCCATAGTAATAGTGCCATATGCTGTACTGATTTTATTTGAACCAACTTTAATCTGGATATCTCCATCTATTGTCGCAGTTTTCGTATTCTGATTCCATGTAATTGTTGCTCCCAGATTTTCAGAAACAAATCTTATTGGTGCTTGAATTCGATTTGCAGAGTCGATATAGACCATTCCATATGTAGCTGGGATTGAAATACTTGATCCATCGATGGCAATACCTGCTTGCTTGGAAAGGGCCGTTGATGGCACTAATGATACTATGAAAAATAGGGACATTATTGTGAAAAGTGCGATTCCTCTTTTGATTTTTTCCATTGTTTTCTCCTTATTATCTTTTTTAGTTTATTATTGTTATGTTTCGTTATTTTTTAATCGTTTTTATTATAATTTGCAATCTTATAAAAAGCAATATAGAATATATATAATATTTTAAAAAGTAGGTGTTTAAATGAGAAACGATATATTATTCACTCCAGAGGAAATTGCAAACAGGCTGAAGATAACAAAAAATACTGTTTATGAAATGATTAAACGAGGGGATATTCATGCACATCGCATAGGCAAGCATCTTCGCATTTCCGAGTCACAGTATGAAATATTTATTTTGGAATCCAAAGGAGCAGAAAATATTTATGAGGCATCCATAGTTGAAGAAAACAATAACATCCTCGCGACTGTTGGATTAGTAAGTTTTCATGTCAATACTGAATTAAGAGGCGCATGTAAGGTTTCCATACGCCCGGAAGATATCATATTAAGTAAAGGTGAGTTTGTCAGCAGCGCAAGAAATATGCACAAAGGAAATGTCACTAATATAATTGTTGATGGTCAAAGTTCCAAAGTGGTTTTAGATATTGGTATCCCTATTGTCGCCCTTATTACCAAGAGGTCGTTGGACGAAATGAAGATTGAGATTGGATCTGAGCTATATGTTGTTTTCAAGACCATGTCCATTACAGTTTATCGATAGTAAAATAATATTTGGTTGCTAATTATTGCAACAATTCAGTGTTTAAATATTTCGAGATTGCCACATCTCAGCATTCCAAGATTTATTCAACCAATGTGTAAATATCATCGAAAGTCTTCTTGCCTGGGCTTTTCGGATTATCTTCGGGAACCCCAAGGCTGAGCATCGCCCCCATGAAATAACCCTCTTTTTCAAAATCAATCTCCTTCTTAAGGAGTTGCTCGATTTCTTCAGCAGCATAGTTGGCGCTGGTGATCCAGCATGTCCCATAGCCCGATTCGATTGCTGACAAGGTCAGGTTCTCCACCGCAGCTCCAAGACTTTGCATACCTGGATTTCTATGTAGAACTATATCATCCAATATTTCCTTTGAAGCATCAATAAATACCAACTCGTGGTATCCAGAAGGATAATAAGTAGTTGTATAAATCACAATTAAAACTGGAGCTTTCAAGAAAAATAAAGTGAAGTTCTTCGCGAATTTTCTAAATTTATCTCCTTTTTCCGGATCAATTTTATCAGTAATCAATGAAATCTCTTCATTTTTTTCTATCAAGGCATCTCCGATCTTATTTATCAGAGATTTGTTTTTTATTACAACAAAATGCCAGTTTTGAATATTTTTACCTGATGGAGCCGTACCTGCGTTCCTGATGATTTTCTCCAAGTCTTCCCTGGGAACATCTACATCTTTAAAGTGTCTTATACTTTGCCTTTTCTTAAGTATTTCTTGAAGTTCCATTATTTCTCCTTATTCAATTAAATGGCTAAATCTCCATTCCTATTACAATATCCTAATTGAATTAGACAATTTCTTCCAACTTTTGCTTTGCTAGTTCCCTAAATTGGTTATCACTTGGTGCTTTTTCCAGTAAATATTCAAGGTCTTTTTTCGCATCGTCTAATCTTCCAAGTTTGGCGAGAAGAAGACTTCTATAATAAAGAGAGTCCGCATCTTTTGGGCTAATTGCCAGTGCGGAATTATAGTCTTCCAAAGCCCCTTCTATATTGTCAAGTTGTTCTTGAACTTTTCCCCTATGGGTATAGGAACAGGCAAAGCCTTTTCTTACCTCAACTGCCTTCGTAAAATCAGCAAGGGCAGCTTCATAGTCGTGCAACTTATAATGCGCAAGTCCAATATTGTTGTATGCTCCTCCAAAAGATGGGTTCAATTTGATTGCTTTTGAAAAATCGTAAGTTGCCTTTAATAACTCCCCAATTGCAGCATATGCAAGTCCCCTATTGTAAAAAGCGATTTCATTTTCGGAATTTATAAGGAGTGCCGCTGAGAAATCAGATATGGCATCCTGATAATTACCAAGTGATGAAAGAATCTCGCCTCTTAGATTCAGCGCCTCGCTATTGCCAGGTTCCAAATATATAGCTGAATTGCAGTCATTAAGGGCCTCATCAAATTGAGCCATCTCGTCAAGAAGCATAGCTCTTAAAATATATGGCTTCGCACTCATCGGTTCCTCGGTATAAGCTTTTTTATATTCTTCAATAGCTTCCTTATATTTTTCTTCTTTTTCATAATGCATTGCTTGTATAAGGTGTGACATCTCTCAACCTCCGATCCTATTGGCAAATATGCTTTAATTAAATTGCCTTACTAGGACATTTTAGTTTAAAACTGCTTTATTTTCAATCAATAATGAAAAATCCGGATGAATAATGATCATCCGGATTTATAATTCATATTTTCTCCAACACCAAACCTCAATAATTTAGTTTGTTTCTTCAGGTTTTTTAACCGATGAAATTATTATTGGAACTATCTTGTCTTTCTTTGGCTTTTTCTTTGTTTCTTTTTTTATGCTTTTGTCTCCCATGTGAAACACCTCCTCTTTTAAAATGAACCTAATTATGGAACATTTTGTTGCCTTAAGCTTTTCGATATTACTAGAATACCTAAAATCAAGCTAAAAAGCAAGTAAAAGCAGATTAAATAGAGGAATTCCCCTGGGTGATGCTATAAATTTTTATTGCTTTTTTTCCTCTTGTTTACACTTTCACTTAGGAGATACTCGATTTGGCCGTTTATTGATCTAAAGTCATCTTCGGCCCATGCCGCCAATTCTTTCCAAAGGGTTGGAGATAACCTTAGAAGCAACTGCTTTTTATCTTTTTCCTTGCCTTCCACTAAATTTATCCCCTTTCTTTGAAACTTATTTGCTAATTTACCCTATTTCTATTTAAAGGATATATCTAACTTTAATAGATAGATCCGCTGTTTATAATAGGTTGTGCGCCTTTGTCCCCGCATAATACTACAAGAAGATTGCTCACCATGGCAGCTTTTCGTTCCTCATCCAGTTGTACTATATCTTTTTCGCTCAATTTTGTAAGTGCCATTTCAACCATGCCTACAGCACCTTCCACAATAAGTTTCCTTGCATCAATTATCGCCGATGCCTGTTGTCTCTGCAGCATTGCTGCGGCTATTTCCGGAGCATAAGCCAAATGAGTTATCCTAGCCTCGCTAATTTCTAAGCCAGCAAGATTTACCCTTGATTGTAGTTCGACTTTGATTTTCTCTGCGACTTCCTGGCTGCTTCCCCTCAATGACTTCTCATTATCTGTGTTCGCTGAATCATAAGGATAAAGCCTCACAATATTACGAAGTGATGAATCGCACTGTATTGAAAGGAATTCTTTGTAGTTGTCCACATTGAAGGCTGCCATTGCGGTGTTCACAACTTTCCATATTACTACAACACCAATAATAATTGGATTTCCCAATTCGTCATTGATCTTTTGTTTGTCATTATTTAGAGTCATGGTCTTTAAAGACATTATTCTGCTTTCTTTCCTGATGTTTATGGAAGGACTAGTCTTGCTAGTTCCAGTTGTCCCTTGTTCCATTGATATCCCGGCAAATATCCCTGCTGATGCGGCTGGATTAAAGGCTGATACAAAAGGATTCACAAAGAAAAACCCTTGGCCTTTCAATGTTCCATAATATTTCCCAAACAAAGTTAAAACCAAAGCTTCATTTGGCTTGAGTATCTTTAATCCTGCAAATAGTATTGGCCCAATCAGGCAAAGATATAACGCGCTGATTATTATCAAGGAAAGTCTTGCAGCAAATCCAAAAGGTGTATCTATTAATGTAAGCTGGTAAATTAGAACAAAACAAGATGCCAACATTAGAAATATGTTTAAAATCAAAGCCAGCATTCCATTCTTTGCCTTTGGATCGATTTCTGCAAGTTGTTGCTCCTTATTGATTGAAACTATATCTGTCATTTCAATTCCCCCTTTAAAGAATAATAAATTATTATTTATGTGATATTGTTTTGATATCATATAAATATTAATATGACGAATGTATCTTGTCAAGAATATTTTTTTTTACATACTTTTAATTCTTATCAAGCAATAAAATCGAGAAGATGTGTTCTTCCAAATTATCCAAATCTTTGATATAATTAGAACTAGTAAATCTTAAGTTTTATTAAAGGGAGATCGATATGAGTGATCGAAAAACAACAATAATTTTAGCTGCTTTTACAGTGGTTTTTCCCGTTGTAATCTATTGTCTACAACTATGGATATTCGAAGACCCACGAACAACTTTTTTTTACCTGTTGCAGGACCTGGCATTTGTTCCAATTTCCGTTGCTCTTGTAACTTTGGTATTCAATAAATTGCTCAGCAACCGAGAAAATGCTCAGAAAATCAAACGTAACAATGTGATGATTACAACTTTCTTTGTTGAAAGTGGAACCGATATGATCGTGGAAATGGCTAAGTTCAATAAGAATTTTGAAGAATTTAGGAAGATACTGGCATCAAACAATCTAACTGGTACGGAAATAATAGAAACTAAAGCGAATGCTTCGAACTATAATTTTATCGTTGACTCAAGAACTGGAGATTTGGAGGAATTCGCCAAATTCTTTACTTCAAAACGAAATTTCATGTTGAGCATGCTGGATAATAGAACCTTGCTTGAGCACGATACTTTTACCGATATGCTTTGGGCGATATTCCATTTAGCTGATGAACTGCAAAGCAGGGCAAATCTTAAAGAATTGCCTGCTCCGGATATGGACCACTTATCTATTGACATTCTAAGGGCTTATAAGCTCATTATTTTGGAATGGATTGATTATATAAAATATCTTGGTGGAGATTATCCTTATCTTTTTTCTCTAGCCGTTAGAAAGAATCCTTTCAGTGATAATATCGACGTCAGGATATTGAAGTAGGTATTGCGTGATTGCTATTGCCCAGTCTTGTCCAATTTTGCTTCAAGCCTTTTGATTTCATCTTCAAGCTGTTTAACTTTCGACTTGCTTGATAGCGATGGGTCTTCTTTCCACCAATCAATACCTATTTCTTGAGCCTTGTCGACTGAAGCGATAATAAGCCTTATCTTAATTTGAAGCAATTCTACTTCACCAACAGATATCTTAATATCTCCGGCAATTACTATGCCTTTATCTAGTATTCTTTCGAGAAGATCCGCTAAAGTATCCCCGGATGTTGATCTTTGAACAGTCATAATAATCCTCTTTTCTTACGAGCAAAACCTTTTTTTAATCTTATTTAAAGCAACTTTCCAAGCGGACCGAGATCTATATTCAAATCCGATTCCTTGAGGTTGAATATTGCCCTCAACTCGGTCATTTTTTCTTCAAGCTTGATAAATGTCTCTCCCATTCTCTCTGTTTCTTCATCTGAAACAGTTCCATTTTCAATTCTTCTCATTGCTTGATTTTCCATAAGTTTTCTTAATAACTCAATAACAGTCAAAACTAGTTTTGCCAATCCTTGCTCAACGTTTTCTGGATCAAGTCCAAGATTATTGCATTTTTCTGGTTTGTTGTCGCTCATTTCCCTGCCAAATAATTCTATATTATTGTCTCCATCCAAATATTCCATTTGTAATCACCCCTTCAATATCAGATAGTCAAATTGCAAAAGTTGTAAGGCGGCCAAGGACCAGTAAGAATGAACTTATAAATGCTATTTTCATCCGCTGCCTTCTTATATGCCAAATTAAAATCAGAAAGGTCTTCCCTTTTAACAAGATAAACTCCATTAAAAAACATATTATCTGTTTTCAGCAAGGTTAATTTACCGGCCGAAGCACAAGCTAAAAGTTGTTTATGTATTACTTCTGATTCTTTTTCTGCTAAACTCTTGATACCTTCTTCAATTTTATATTCTTTCATTTTCTGATTCAGATAGCTTGCCACTTTTTCACTTTTGCTTTCCAATTCCTGGATAGTCATGCTGCTTATTAAATTTCCCCTAATTGTTTCATAATCCCACATTACCCTGACTCCGACTTCAACTTTGCCCGTTAGGTTGCCAATAACTCTTTTCAGTAATTTATACTTTTCTCCCAACATGGTTTTTGCAGTTTTTAAGTCCATGCAAGTTCCAAATCTAAATGGCAGTATCGTAGCATTATCTTCCAGCAAATTGTCAAGCACGGCCTCATGCGTCATGAAATTATTTTCTGAATATTTAAGTTCTTTGTCAATAACGCTGTATATCATGTTCAAATCTTTGAATTTAAACACTAGCACCTTTGCCTTATCCATTCCTAAAACATCTTCGTCAATTGGCTTATCTGAAATGCAATACATATAAAGTTTTTCCATAATTATCACCCTGCTGAATTATTTATAGAAGCAACCCTGAAACATCCTTCTTTTCTGGCTCTACTCTTAATAGTCTGTCAACCGATGTTATTATAACCTGCAGTCCAACATATATAAGGTTCACATCTGCAATGGAGATAATCAAATCTCCTTTTATTACAATGCCTTTATCGAGGATCCTGTCAAGGACTTCAAATAATGTTACTTCCTTTGATCTTAAAGCGAAATTGTCATCCATGAAAATCCTCCTACAGACTCCCTTGGTTTATACCCAAGCATTATTTTGATCCAGTCCTTTTTTTCTTTTCTATTTTTATATTAATTCAATAAAATTGTATATCGGCCATGGTCTGCTTTCTTGGAGGAAGTACCCGCTTTCTCCATATTTGTCGTTGATTTTTTCAATTTCGTCTTTCAAATCCTGAAATTTTATTTTATTCGCTAAAACAACCGCGTTCACGATAAGTTCCACTGAATCAACATCCTCTTCATTTATTTCCTTTGTAATAATATTTTCGGACAAGGCTTCAATTCTTTCAAATATCTTCTTCGCATCGCGATTCACGCTATCTTGTATTTGTGATTCGATAGTGTCTTCCAGCTTTTTTGACAACAAATACGCAATCCCTTTTGGTTTTGCAGTAATTTCCTCAATCTTCTTTTTAACATCCGAAGATTCCAATATTGAACTTTTCATTTTGTCTTTGTCCAGAAATACTTTGATACTGAACTCGAAATTATTGTCGGCAACTTCCAAGTTTTTAACAATTTTCCCATAATGAGTTTTGAGAAATTCAGCAACGTTTCTTTCATTTTCGTATATGGTTAGGAACCTCATCGGTAAAACTGAATAATTCTCCATTATCTCTTCAATAATATTTTCATGAGCCATTGCCCTTTCTTCAACCCATTCCAAATTATCCAAATGCTTGTTCACTGCATCGCTTTGGAACTCTTGTGAATCGACAAGACTTGATACGGCTTGTATATCCTTGTAATGAAGTATTTCAACTCGATTTATTCCAGATATAGCCGTTGTTACTGTAATCAATTCATTGTCTGTGATCCCTTTAGTAATGCAGTAAATATATATCAAAGACATAGTATCAATCCCCCTCTCCCTGATTTTCGGCAAGCAAGTCTAGTAACTCGCCTTCTCTTTCCTCATATTCTTCCTCTGTAATCTCCCCAAGGTTCAACCTTTGCTCAAGTTCAGCTAATTGTTTTTTTATTGAGGCTGGCCCATATAATTCCTTATCAACTTCATCTTTTATTATCTCTGCCAATTTTATTAAAAGCGACATTCTTGATCTCCTTATTTATCCTGATATTTATTGAATATTAACAAAACTATATGGAGGAAAAGGTCCTGTACATTTGAAATTCAATTTATTTTCATACTTGGCGTCGAGTTCGATTATTAATTTGTCGAAAGCCTCTTCCATATCCTTTCCAATCAGAAATGAGGCGTTTAACACCATTTCATTAGATAAATTCTCATTGGCGATGGATTCGTCGGCGAATGCCGAAAGCCTATCAAATATATCATCTTTGTAATTAAGGGAAATCGCGTTCAATTCTCTTTCGATCATTTTTCCCACTTCAATAATCAAATTAAGATTCCCGGTTACAATTGTTTTTTCTCTTTTTAATTGTTCAATCACTTGGTTGGAATCTGCGATGGAACTCAATACTTCTTCCACATTTGCATGGGATACCTTAACTCCCATTTCAAATTTATTGCTTACCTTGTCAAGCAGGTTCTTAAAACTCATGTACTTTGACTCGAGCATTTTAACAACACCTTTTTCATTATCAGCCACAATCCCGAATCTGAATGGCAGAACTGGATATTTTTCCATAACCTTTTCAATTGTCCCTTGGTGGACAAGATTGTTTTTTCGAGTTGGCCTATATTGCTTAATTTCAGCATTGGAAACCACCGCGGAAATATCCTTGTATTTTATTGTGAAGATTTCCTCATCCTCATTTTCAATTCCGCCCCTTCCAAATGATGAAACTTCAGGTGCGTTTGTTATGCAATATAGATATAATCCCATTTGCGCCATTTTGCATCCTTTCTATTGTTAAATTCCATGCTGTTCTTTTACTTAATCATATAACCTAAATCTTCAATTGCGGTAAAAAAATCTTCCTCCCTGACAATGAAATCCGATATGTCTTCATATTGAATCTCCTTATGTTCTGCTATATATCTTTTTATAGCCGACATTGCGGCTTTCTTGCAAATATTTTCAATATTGGCCCCTGTAATATTATTTATCTGCTTTAATATCAATTCAAAATGCATACCGACCTCAACCGGCATCTTGCCTGCGTGAATTCGGAAAATTTCAAGCGCATCTTCAAAACATGGTTCTAATATATTATAAATTATATCAAATCTTCCTGATCTCAATAACGCCGGATCTAATATGTCCACCCTATTGGTAGCAGCTAGAATCATAATTCCATCTCTTTTTTCAATGCCATCAATTTCCACAAGAAGCTGGCTTAAAACCCTTTCCGAAACCCCTGAATCTCCACCTCCTGAGCCTCTTTTTGGTGCAAGCGAGTCAATCTCGTCAAAGAATATTATGCAAGGCGACGCAAGTCTTGCCTTTTTAAATACTTCCCTTACTCCTTTCTCACTCTCACCAATCCACTTTGATAATAATTCTGGTCCTTTTATATAAATGAAATTTATGCCAGTTTCATTTGCAAGTGCTTTAGCAATCAATGTTTTCCCAGTTCCTGGAGGACCAGACAAAAGGACACCCCTTCCTGGTCTTACCCCTGTGGCTTCAAATAATTTTGGGTAAAGCAGTGGTAGTCTAATTTCGTTTTCCAGATCGCTTTTAATTTTCTTAAATCCTCCAACATCTTTCCATGTAACTTTAGGAACATCCATGAACACCTCTCTCAGTGCTGAAGGTTCGATTTGGTTTACAGCATACATGAAGTTGGCCATATTGACCTTGAGCTGCATAATAACGTCGTAAGGAATAGCCCTCAAATTGAAATCAATATCCGGCAGTACTTTCGCCAAAGCATTCATAGCTGCCTCCCTGCATAGATTAGCAATGTCCGCGCCCACAAAACCATGGGTAATCTCTGCAATCTTCTCAAGGTCCACATCATCATCAAGAGGTATCGACCTTGAATGAACATTTAGTATTTCCAATCTTCCGTTCTTGTCTGGAACACCAATATAGATTTCCCTGTCAAAACGACCTGGCCTTCTAAGCGCGGTATCTAAAAGCTCCGGCATATTCGTTGCACCAATTACAACAATCTGCCCTCGCTTCTCCAACCCATCC
The DNA here is from genome assembly GCA_037144355.1 of Eubacteriales bacterium. GTDB lineage: Bacteria > Bacillota > Clostridia > Peptostreptococcales > Anaerovoracaceae > JBAWWY01. The sequence goes on from JBAWWY010000007.1 coordinate 41,712, forward strand.
ATCAGTGTCAGAAGTTGTGTAACAACCCTTTTTTCCACATCTCCCTGAACATCGCCTCGTTTTGGTGCTATGGCATCAATTTCATCAATAAAAACAATCGAAGGCGCATTTTTCTTAGCTTCGTCAAAAACCTTTCTTAGGTTTGCCTCGCTTTCCCCATAGAATTTTTGTATTATTTCCGGCCCATTTATGCTAACAAAATGTGTTGATGCTTCATTTGCAATTGCTCTTGCAATTAATGTCTTTCCCGATCCTGGAGGTCCATATAGCAAAACTCCCCTCGGTGGTTCTATCCCTAATTTAACAAACAAGTCAGGATACTTGAGTGGAAGTTCAATCATTTCACGAATTTTTCCAATTTGCTTTTTTAATCCGCCGATATCTTCATAAGTTATTTTTCTTTCTGATATCCTTGCATTGCCAGCTTTTAAAAAGAATGCAGTATCCTTGCCAACAACCACAATATCTGAAGGTTCGGTTTTTTTGACTAGGAAGTCTTCATTGATAAAACCAAACACATTGACTTTAATTACATCTCCTTCGCTTATTGGTTGGCCTTCCATTGCTTTTGCAAGATATTTTGTGAAATTGCTGTTTTCGTCAATACTTCTTGATGGTTCAATTACAATTTGTTTTGCTTGTATCGCAATTAGTTTCTCAACCTGGACTTTATCGTTAATGGCGACACCGGCATTACCCCTTGTGGTGCCATCGATTTCTATGATATTTTTGCCCCTCTCATCAATAAAAGAAGGCATAGCTTTAACAGCCGTGCGCTTCTTTCCAATAATCTTTATTAGGCTGCCCGTCTCAATCCCAAGTTCGCTGAAAAACAGCGGGTCAATTCTTGCGATTCCTCTTCCTGCATCCTTGCTTGAACATTCAGATACGCTGAGAAAAATATCGTCCATTTGAAATACTCCCTATTTAATTAGTTTCTTTAAACTCAATTCAAGCATTCCATTTACATAACTTTTTTTGATTGGCTCCTGTTCTACTTCGCTCTTGAACAACAGTTCCTTTTCATATTCCCTAGTAGTCGATTTTGCTGAAATCTGAACAATATCTCCATTGATAATGACTTTTATATCATCTTCCGAAACCCCTGGGATTTCTGCTATTACAGTGTAAGTTGCCCCTTCATCCATAATATCCACAATTGGCTCCCGAGTAGAATCAATAAAAACCTCCCCGTCCTTTTCATCTTTTTTAATCTTGTTTCCAAATTCTTCTATGGATGTGCTGCCATCCAGTGTCCTGACAGTAAATCCATAGATACCTTTAACTTTTCCTCCCGTTTCGCTCAAAGTCCCTTCTCTTTTTATTTCGCCTCCGCTCAAATCAGAAACAGTGTTCATGATATCCTTCAAACCACCAAACAATTTTCCCAAACCAAAATCAATGTTTATATTTATATCACCCTTCTCATCAATTTTTATATTTCCTTTTTTTTTATCATCCATAACTATTATTCACCTGCCAATATGCTTTAATATTCTACTTCAATAATTTTAATTTTATTGTATGGGTTGTTCTCATTCAGTTTTCCAGGTTGATAATACCCAGTGCCAACCTGTACATCTCTTCGCCTTTGAGATATATATGCTTCCATGTCATCGATTTCACTTTCAACTCTGTTTAATTCGTATTTAGCTGCATTAGCCTTAGTTTCACAAGTCGTTATAATATTTTGCAGCATGTTTTTTCTTGAATGAAGTACCTGCAAGTCGAAATAGATAGACCCTTCTTTCTTTGGAATGCTGCTGAGTGGCCTACTGGATACTTGGGTCTTACAGAAACTGCCTCTATTTTTAATTATCATGTTTAAATCCCTTCTTTACAAAATCTAAAATTTTCGTCATTCAACCTGACAATTTACTAATGATGCAATTATATTCATGCTCAACAATGCTTGTTGATGAGTTCATCAACTACCTGTTTGCTAATATTCTTAGAATCGTTTTCCATTGCCAAATTGTTAATCTTGGAGCATAACATGTCATAAGCCACTTTACGGAAAAATGCATCCTTCTTTGATGCGTGACAATTGTTTTCCTTCAATATCTTCCCCATCATAACTCCAACCCTTAGGGATGGAATCGATGAATATGATCCATTATTCCTAAAATCCCTTATCAAGTTTACAATTTTGTCTGCATCCTCATAAGCGATATTTGCTCTTCCCCTTACAATTTCCCTTTCTGTCTCGGCATCCATATATCCCATATTGATTGTTATCATCCTGTCAAGAAGGGCATCCTGGATTTTATGAACTCCAGCATATTCTTCCGAATTGCTGGTGAAAATAGCCTTAAAATTCGGATGAACTTTTACATATCTTTCGGAGCTCATCGAATCGCTTGTTTCCAACATTCTTTCTTCGAATATATTTAGTAGAATATTATTCGTTTCTGGCCTTGAACGATTAAATTCATCATATATAAGAGTAAAACCGTTTCTGCATGCAATAGTAAGCTGGTTGTCAACCCACTTCTTTTGATAGTCATCAACGGTTTTCAATACGGAGTGTATGTAATTGTCAACAAGTTTCTCTCTTCTATATCCGGCCTCCGAACCAACGAGGTCAGAAGGAAGATATTCATCATTGCCATGAATGATTGTTACCGGGACATTGAAGCAAGAGGCTACGTGCATGGCAAGGGTTGTCTTGCCTGTACCGGCAGGTCCCCTTAGATGAACAGGATATCCGGCATTCAGATATCTGGTGACTCTCATGGTCAGCTCTTTTATATATGGTGTAATAACATACGAATCTTGCTTCTTCAGCCTTATCGCAACCGGTTCGTATGGATTTTCCGACCTTTCAATAATATCGATTTGCTCAATTTGACGGATTTGCTCCATTCTCAACACCTCCCCGCTTTTTACTCCTACGCTGAAGGTTCAATTGGTCCAATGTCGGTCCTCTCTCGCAAATGCATTCGCTTGAAGCCCATAACCATTCCATTGTCGTCCAATTCCACTTCATAAAGACCAACTAGGTCGGTCTTTGCAAATTTCCTAACATACTCGGATTCCTCAATAATTTCAAAATGGGAAACCCACTTATTTTCTTTCTTTACAAGTTCAATTATCTTACCGGTTTGGCTGAAATTACCGGAAATAAATTCGAGCACCTTATCCCTGATCTGGATAAATTCCATAAAAAAACCCCCTCGCTCCAATTACTGTCAATCTGTCTTTTTTTCCGGCATATAACTTCTGATAACCTGGTAAAACATGCCGATTTCATTTAATATGTTCGATCTGGCTGATGGGTTTGTTGTTTCTGATAATGAGTTGAATCTTTTCAACACTTCATCAATGTAATCCCCCAAGGCTTGAAGCTGCTTATTTGCTTCAATGTCCTGGCTATTGGATATCATAATGTCAATTTTTTCTTTCAAATTGGGAAGAGCCTGGATTATCTCTTCATAGACTCTTTCCATTTCATCATTTCTTCTATCGATATCATCATTCATATCCTGCGACATCGTAATCTTCCTCTCTTAGTTACAAACGGTTAACTTATAATTAGCTCGGCTTGGTTTTTCTTTTAACAGTGTTCCATTCTTTTCTCGCACCAGACATATCCTTGTGAAAACCACCTAACATTCCGCCGACATTATCTCTCAAATCATTTGCAAAAGCATTAAGTGATGTTCTTGTATCATCGCCCATGTTTTTTCTTGCTTCATTGAAATCTGCAATCATTCCACTTACATCGGTTTTCAACTTGTTCAGTTCTAAAACTCTAATTCTTGTATCTTCTATACTGTTTCTTATTCTTTGCTTTCGATAATCATTAATCATATTGCTGACCTCTGACTTTAGTTTTTTAAGTTCGGCCATTCTATGCTTGGTATCATCCAAATTCATCTTTGTTCTATGTTTGCGAAAATTATTCATCATATTTACATTAGTCTTTTTTAAAGAACGAATGTATCCCTGCCTTTTATCATAATTGCTATCTATATCCATTCTCAATGATCTCATCGCACTGGTTAAACTCATGATGTCTACCTCCTTCCAATATTCATTTAACATTGTGGGAGAGACTAGTCTCTCCCACTTTGGCTAGCACAATCGTACTTGGAAAATCTATAAAATCTGCTTTAAAGCATTTTCTTTATCCTTAATGCCTACTATTGAATACCCAAGTATTAATAGTTTTGCTATATCTTGGGAAATTAAGCGGCATGTGGTTGTGCAGCTGTTGCGGTAAGTCCAACTGCCTCTGCATATTTCAAATATGTTTCAACAGATGCGATTACCAACCTTAATTCAATTGCTATTAGCTCGATCCCTACCAACGAAACCCTGGCCCACAAATCAACAACAATACCTTTGTCCAAAATTCTGTCGATAACTTCAGCGAGACTAGATGATGAGTTTGTTTTTTCTACTGCCATTTCTGACACCTCCCTTCTCAAATATTTGCCCTAATTATTATATACTCTCTTTAAAATATAATGTCAATATGCCTATTGACATTTACCATTATTTATTTTATAATTCATTGTGTATTATTTATCTAAATGTCACCCCTTATATATTTAGGGCCAATAAGGAAAGGTGGTGCTGGGTTTGTCCAAAAATCAACAATTAAGATCTGACATTATACGCCAAGCCAATTCAGGATTACTAACCGTTCCAAAAGCTGCCTTTGCCCTTGGTATATCAGAAAGACAAGTTCAACGTCTGAAGAAAATTATGAGAATTTCGGATTCTGGTGATTCCTCTGGTTTGAATTCTATTAGGAAAGCATACAACTCCATACCCGAAGATATTAAAAATAGTATTCTTGAGATAAAAAATCAGGAAGAATATATTAATTGTAATTTTTATAATTTCAATGAAATACTAAGTAATTTCTATGATATAAAAATTAGCTACTCAACTTTATATAAAATCTTATCATACAATGGATACAAATCTCCGAAAACCAGGAGACGTTTCAAAAGGCATACTAGAATTAAAAAAATAACTAATAGCCGGGTGCTTTTTCAATTAGTCTCCCCATCATTTGCATGGTTTGGGAATAAGGAAGAATATATTCTACATATTGATATAGCGAATACCCCTTCACAGATTTCTGCTATTTATTTGAAAAGTAGTGAAGATTCTATTAATGTCACTAGTATGAAAGAGTCTCCTAAAAAGTTTTCAAAGTTTATTGGTGAGGAAGATAGCAATGACAAAAGTCTTTCCATAGTAAGGTTGCCGGATTCCGATTGGATTTCCATAACGCCCCATGGTAATACAGTTTATCAAAATAACAGTAATCATTTTGGCAAACCTCCAAAAAAAAATATTGGGACCAAGCTAATAGCCCCTAGATCCCCACACAGCAAGCTTCGTATCGATAGACTTTGGGAAATTCTACAGGGTTGGCTTTCAATAGAGTTTGCTCAAAGGGAAATTAAAAGCATAGATCAAGCAAATAAATATCTTCGCGTTTTTGTTCAAGCAAATACACCTCTCGGCAGTTATATTTCAAATTTAAACGACCGATTTATTCTGCCTATGGATAGTCTTGAGGGCGATATAATTAAAGCACTTGCAAAGTTTAATTTTGATGAGGATTTCATGCGCAAGAAGAAGCTATCCATGAAAAGAGCCGGACTTGTTTCAATAAAAAACGCCAGCTTCAAAATGGATAAGCAGTTGTTTGAAAAAAAGAATTTTGAAGAATATATGAAAAGAAGAGTTGTTTATAAAAATCGTGATACTGAAATTTTAGATATGATTTCAGAAATATTCCAAAAGAGCTATAAATAGAATCTGCAATTTCATGTTGTTTTAAAAAGGAGATGGTTTTATCCATCTCCTTTTCTGTATTCAAATTAATTATTCATAAGCTCATTTGCCAGGGTAACTGCCTCTGCCGCGTTTTCGCTAAAACCATCGGCTCCAATCTTTTGGCACCATCTGGAAGTTACAGGTGCTCCACCTACCATTGTTTTAAATCTGCCTTTGAGTCCACGTTCTTTCAACAGAGACTCCAGCTTTTGTTGCTGTATCATGGTAGTGGTGAGCAATGTGCTTGTGCCAATAATATCCGCATTATGTTTAACGGCTTCTTCAATGATATTCTCATTGGAGACATCCCTTCCAAGATCAATGACTTCAAAGCCGTTGGCAACTAAAAGCGAAGCAACAATGCACTTGCCTATGTCATGTAAATCGCTCTCAACGGTTGCAAGTATTATTCTGCCCTTTTGCTTCCTCTTTTCTCCCCGGTCCTCCATTGCCTTGTTGAGAATTTCCACAGCTTCCTTTATTGCATCTGCCGCCATCATGACTTCAGGTAAAAACACTTCGCCATCTTCAAACAAATCCCCTATTTCCATAATCCCTGGTACAAATCCCTTTTCTATAAATTCTTCAGGCTCAACTCCATCGTCAAGACCCTTTTGTGCGAGAGATAGGGCGAGAATTTTATCGCCATCAATGATGGATTGCTTTGCTGCTTCTAATAATTTAGAATCAATCATTATTTTTGTCCCCTCTCATGCATATATTTTGGGAGATACATTCCAGTCTTCTTTGAGAATTTCTCAACACAGTTGATTTCAATATCCAGCAATTTTGAGATATTTGCCTTAGCTTCAATTCCCCGACTTACAGCTCCATAACCCATAAATATAGTTCCAATATCCAACTCTTCCCTTCGCTCCCGCATGACAACCTCATCGGTTAGATCAAGCAGGCTTACTCCGAGTTTTTCTGCAACATATCTTTTTGCTTCATCGAGTTTCATGCTCTTTGCAAGCTGCATTCTTGACACCAGATCTCCGGCTGTCCTTATGCCGCCCATTCCAGATGCTTGACTGTGAACAATTGCCATTCCAGAGGGATCGCCATAGCCTACCTACAACCCATCCAACTTTCCGATTTCCGCCATTGCCGTAGATGCTCTAGAGACGCAGTCAATTGGTGGAGTAATTTGCATTGGAACTCCTCCGACTCCCATGCCCACATTTGCGTGCACTGGTATTGGAGAAACCTCTGCGGCATATTTGCACATTGTCAGTGCTCTTGCAAGGTTCCATGGGAAACTTTTTCTAGTATTGGTATTCACTACTGCTCCAAATACGTTTCCACCAGCTTCGGCTACAATCTTCGCTTGGTCGTGTGGGTACATTCCTGCTAGCCTTTTACCCTTGTACTCAAGCTCGCTATGGAATCCCAGCACAAATTCTCCCGACATTCCAACTTCAATATTAATATCAGGATACTTAGCTCTCAGCCTCTCAACTCCGTGAAGAACAGCATAAAATTCAGCATCTCCCCCTGCTGCAGTAGTATCGAAATCAATTCCGTCGGCACCAGCTTCATACATTGCCGATCCAACAACGTTTATATCTTTTATCAGCATTTCTGCTGCCATGACCTGTGCCTCTTGAGCTTCTTTTATAAACCCTTTCGGCATCAGCTCAGCTGAATTCTCGCATGGGCCGTCAGGTTTTGTATACATTGGCATATTTGGCATTGCGCCATAAAGCAAAGGTGGCGTGGTTACCAGAAGTGCTTCGGCAACAGCATACTGCTCTTCAGGCAAGATGGATTTCACGGATTTGAAACTATAATGAACGTAAGCCATCTCCAGGGTATCTGCCATCATCGCCCTTTCATATAATTGAAGTATCTGAGGCATAGCTATAGGAATTCCCAGTCTGGTAATCTTCAGGGGCTGAGAATCGTAGCTTAAAACAAGTTCATTCCCGCGTTCCACGCTTACGAATTTTCTCGGCTCACAGATTATGCCCATCAATCTTTCAATATCGTCATCTGTAAGTGGTGGGCATTTTGCTTTCTTAGCTGCTGTCATTACTCCGTCTTCGATATCTTTTCTGATTTCTGAAGTTGACATTTCAATAAAATAACCGTCTCCCATTCTCGTTAAAACCATAAGTTTTCTCCTTATAATAACAAGTGCTATAAGCAACTAAAAATATATATGGTAGGTTAATATAATACTATTTATTATCAAATGTTTCAAAATTTTTATTAATGACATTCTCTGCGAATACCTTGACAATTTCCGGATCAAATTGCACCCCGGAATATTTTAAGATTTCATCAATTGCTTCCTGCTGGGTCAAAGCACTACTGTAGGCTCTTTGGCTTGTCATTGCATCATATGCGTCTGCGATTGATATTATCCTGGCTTGAATGGAGATCTCTTTTCCTTTTAATCCTCTTGGATAGCCAGAGCCATCCCATTTTTCCTGATGTTCCAATACATAATTTGCTACCTCGGAAAATTCATTTACTGAGCTGAGAATTCTATAACCTATTTCAGAATGTTTCTTGATTTCGTTCCATTCTTCATCAGTAAGTTTTTCTGGCTTGTTTAGAATTTTTTCGTCGATACCGATTTTCCCAATATCATGCATCAATCCTGCAATTTTAATTTGTTTGATTGTATCTTTTTCCAAATTCAATTTTCTGGCCAATGATTCACAAATTTCACTTACTCTCTTCGAATGGAGCATTTCCCTATGGTTCTTCTCGTATAGGGTATTCATGATTAAATCAATTGTCTTGCTTCTCATACTTGAGCTTTCATAGAGTTTATGTCGATACATATTGTCCTCAGTATCTTTAAAGACATCTTGAATTTTTTCATCTTTTTCATGCTTGGTCTGAAAACCAAAAGAAACAGATAGATTGATAGATCCCACTTTTTCATTTGACAGAAATGTATTTATACGCTGAATTATTTTTTCGGTTTCTATCGAGTCCGTATTTGGTAGAATAATTACAAACTCGTCACCTCCCAGCCTAGCGACGATGTCATCCTCCCTACACCCACATTTAATTGCGTCTGCAGTTTTCTTAAGTAGTTCATCTCCCACATTGTGGCCAAATGAGTCATTAATAAGTTTCAAGCCATTTACATCACCCATGACAATGGTCATAGGAAGATTTCTTGGCGTATCCAATCTTGTTAGCTCTTCTTCGTAAAATCTACGATTGTAGAGATTAGTCAAGTGGTCGTGGAAGCTTAGATATCTAATTTCTTCTTCTGTCCTTTTTCTTTCATCAATATTTCTACTCGTTCCGACTATCTCGATTTCTCCATTGGCATTGTATCTGTATCTAGTTACAATTTCCACCCAGATTATATCCCCATTTTTGCAAGGTTGCTGGATTTCGGTTGCTTGTGAGTTTTCTTCATTTGGATTTTCAATAAAATATTTAATATCCTTTATCATAGTTTCTTTTACTAGCGACAACGATTCAGAAGTTAAGGCATCTTCCAGTTTTTCATTGATTCCCTCTTGGACGGTAATTCCTCGCAATTTGTATATGGATGGGCTTAGATAAGCGAATTTTTCTTTTGACACATTATATATCCAAATTACATCAGATATATTCTCTGTAATTAACCTGTATTTTTCCTCGCTAGCCCTTATCAATTCTTCAGATTCTTTTTTTTCTGTAATATCTCTTATGCTCTCTATCACACCGATTATTTTCCCTGCTGAATCATGAAGTGGAGATGCCTTGGTATAAATCCATGCACCTTTATTGTTATGGAGCGCTGGGCAGAAGACTTCAGCCACCAATGCTTCATCTTCACGTTTCATGTTCTTATATCTGCCTGCGACTTCTTCATTGTAATCAAGAACCAAGTCCATCAATTGTGGTCTCGCATCCCCGTAGAATGGTATAGTATAAGCATATTCTCCCTTTCCAATCATTTCGGGAGCAGCTATGCCGGTCATCTTCTCAATAGCTTTGTTCCAAATTATTACACGCTTTTCCATGTCTATGCCAAGAGTCGCATCCGGCAAAAATTCAATTATATCCATTAATTCCTTTTGTTTCGACTGTAGCTTTTCAGCCGAATTTACCCTATCGGTAATATCCCTTATGGAAATTAAAATAACATTTCGGTTATCCATTTTGAAAATGCTTGCTGTAATCTCCACGGGGAACTTAGATCCATTCTTTCTCTTATGGTATCTAATGGGGATTAATGTATATGTTCCCTGTATCTCTTCAATCGTCTTAAGTGTTTCTTCTGGTTCTGCAGAAATGTCAGTAATCTTCATTTTCAAAAATTCTTCGATGGAATATCCATAAACAAAAGAAGCTGCATTATTTGCCTCGAGTATTGAAGTTGTTTCATGATCGATTATAAAAAGGGAATCGCTTTCTAAAGCAAATATATTGCGATATCTATCCTCACTTTCCTTCAATGCCTCTTCCGCATTTTTACGTTCGGAAATATCTCTTGTTATCCCCTGAAATCCAATGATGCTTCCATCATCTTCTCTTATAAATGAAATATGCATTGATACCCAGAAAGTTGAGCCATCGGCTCTATACATTTTTGTTTCAATTTGTCTTGTTCTATCTTTATGGATCTGAGGATTATTTTCATTCCCAATTTCTTCCGTTATGATAGACCTTATTTCATTTAAAAATTCTGGGGGGAATTTCTCTTCCATGTTCCTACCCATATATTTATCGCTTGGCTCACCTATTAGTTTTTCAGCGGAAGGGCTGATATATAGCAATTTGAGGTTGTTGTCAACCACCCAGATGACGTCGGAGATGTTTTCGGCAATTCTACGATATTTTTTTTCATTCTCTTTCAATTTGAGTTGTAACTCACTTTTTGAGAACTGATTTGCTAAAAGAATGCAAAGAAGGTAAGTTCCAATTGGATAAAGAACTAATACCGGAATGGCGATGCTCTTTAAAACGCTTTCAATTTGCTCTTTCGGGAAAGCAAACATGCAAAGGAGCATTACAATATGAGTTATAACGCCAAAAAAATAAAACTCAAACTTGAATGAGCTTTTTTTATTTAATATTTTATTCAAACGATAATGGTGCCACAAAACTCCCAGCAAGCCAGTTGTGGAAATGACTAAAATACCTGCGTAAATCCCAGAACCACCTATTATAATTCTATAGGCTACCATCATGGATCCTGCAACAAGCGTCGGCAATAATCCGAAGAACATTCCTGTAGCGCCGATTAATATGGATCTTGTATCAAAAATTCCTCCACCACTAAGTTTCACGGCGGTAGTCATAATCAGGAAACCGGCAAAACCAATGACAATACCCAAAGCCAATTGCAGCAGCCATTTTGGACCGCGCATTTCTCTTTGGAAAAGTGTAAATATCAATGCCAAGGTTAAAAGAAGAGTTACATTATAAATAAGCCCAATAATAGAATTGTTATCCATTTCCCCTCGCTTATAAAATGATAATTCTTAAAATGTAAAAGGGTTCATTAAGCTGCGAATTTTCTCTATACGAAGATTCTACCACTTTTGAAATATTTTAGGTAGTGATATTTTCCTTGAATACTAGTCATTATTTTATATTTGAAAACTCCGAGGATATTCTATATAATCAAGTTTGCAATAAAATAAAATCCAGAATTATCTTAGTGAATATAAAATATATTTCAAGGGGGAAAATCATGAAAAACAAGGATAGGATAAAGCTTTCGAAAGAAAAGAAAGATGATATGATAATATCAATCAAGAACTATTTTCTACATGAGAGGGATGAGGAATTGGGAGATTTAGCTTCCAATTTAATGTTGAATTTCATAATAGAAGAATTGGCCCCGGAATTTTACAATCAGGGTGTTTATGATTCAAGCAAATTCATAAATGAAAGAAGCGAAGACCTTTTGTCGCTACAGATTTACTAAGCAAATAATTGGTAACTTAATAAATGGTCATGCTTTGCTTAAATATGCTTAAGTAGCTTACCCAAATTACGTGCTTTAATCTCATTATTTTCAACCGCTATCTGTCCATTGACAATTATATAATCTATACCATCAGGTGGAGCGTTTGGGTCCCCTCTGCCAATATAGTCAGATTTATCTTTAATTTTCTTTAAATCTAAGATAAGCAGGTCAGCGTCTGCTCCCTTGTCAATAAAACCCTTGCCAATTATTCCAAATCGTTTGGCAGGTAATATGGTAATTTTCTTGATGGCCTCAACCAAATCAATTATTTTTTCCTCCACTACATACCTTTTGATAAGTTTTGCAAATGTGCCTGATGTTTCAGGGTGGCCGATTTTCGTATAATGCGGTCCATCGGCAGCATTTGTGGAAATATATACATAGGGTTTCACAATTGACTTTTCAATTTGCTTTTCATCGCAGGCAAATACAGTTACAAGGGTGTTTGGGAACTCTTCTCTGAGATATCTAAATAACTTTTCATCGCAATAGTTACCTGCATAGATTCCTGATGATATTAGCAAATTCTTGACCCCTATATTATTGCCATATCCCTTCTCCCATCCTTTATCCAGTATTGAAGAACCGATGCAAGATGGAAATGCTGAATAAATTCCTGTATCTGCTGTGATATCTATACCTTCGCTTCTAGCTGAATCAATTATTTCAAGTGCCTGGTCCATGACTCCCTGAAATCCAACCATATACATCAAGTGCAATATATGCACAGCTGCCCCCGTAATTCTGCAAATTTCGATAATCTCCTTAAATGTGTCAATTGCCTCCTGCCCATCTTTCCGTAAATGGATTAGTAATACTCTTTCATATTTTTTTGCCGTTTCTGCGATTCGAAGGATTTCTTCAAATGATGTTCCTGGAACAAACTCTAAGCCTAAATGAATACAATACGCCCCGTTTTCAAAAAATTGTTCTGCAAGGTATGACATCGCATCAATTTCCTTTTGTGTCGCAGGCTTATATCTTTCCTTTATACCTACAGCCGGTCTAAGTGTAAATGAGTGAGAGAAATTGAACCCATGATTAAGAAGGAACCCCTTCCTTTCAATATCAAAAATAGCCCGTCCATCAAAACTTCTTTCTCCGCCAAGTGTTGTTGTCGCACCCTGCCTTAGAACACATTCAGCTGAAAATTCTTTTCCATCAACGTGAGAATGAAAATCAATAAAACCTGGAGATATGATTTTCCCCACACCATCGATCTTTATCTCTGCATCAACAATGTCATCAGTAATCTCAACGATTTTACCAGATTTAATCCCAATGTTTTTCTTGATAATGCTATCATTGACCACATCGATAAATTTCGCACCATTTATTGCAATATTGTTCATACTAACTTCCTTGCTGTTTAAGATTTTTAGAACTTATTCTTTTGATTTTTGCTTTGCCAGATTATAGATAGTTGTCCTGTTTATTTTTAAAATTCTTGCTGCTTCACTAACGTTTCCATCAGTTTGTCGCAAGACTTTATTTATATGAGACTTGACAGTTTCATCAAGGGATAATTCTGTATTCCCTTCTCCCAGCTTACCGTTAACATTATTCATCTGAACTATATCTGATGGAAAATCTTCTCTCTTGATCTTATTATCTTCTGACATCATAATAGCTCTTTCTACAGCATTATGAAGCTGTCTTATATTCCCAGGCCAATCATAATATTCAAGTAAAGCCATAACTTTCTTGTCTATACTCTTTTTCGTATTGAATTCCTTTATGAAATGTTCAACAAGCAAAGGTATGTCTTCTCTTCGTTCTCTTAATGCCGGTAATTTAATGTAGATGACATTTAACCGATAATAAAGATCTTCTCTGAAATTCCCTCTCTTGACTTCGTCTTCAAGATTGCAGTTTGTTGCAGTTAGAACCCTTACATCAATTGGTATAGGTGTCGTTCCCCCTATACGTGTGATTTTTTCCTCTTGAAGAACCCTTAGCATTTTAGCTTGCATTTCCATGGGCATATTGCCAATTTCATCAAGGAAAATAGTTCCACCATTTGCCAGCTCAAATTTTCCAAGTTTGCCATCGCGACGTGCGCCGGTAAAAGCTCCTTCCTCGTATCCAAACATTTCGCTTTCAATAAGCGCATGGGGAATGGCTCCACAGTCTACAGCTATAAAAGGCTTGTTTTTCCTCAAGCTTTCATTATGTATTGCCTGAGCAAACATTTCCTTGCCAGTTCCACTTTCCCCCTCAATCAAAACCTTGAAATTGTAATTTGATGCCTTTTGTGCAAGGGAAATCGCTTCTTTGATTTTATTTGAATTTCCGATTATTTGATTGAAAGTAAAAAAAGCCGTATATTTGTTTATCTTTCTAGCAAGCATTCGAATTTCTTCGGTCCTTGTAAATATAAGCACATAACTAGATTGGCTTTCATCAATATATTCCAAGCTAAGTAGGCAGTGCTGGATTTTATTTTTTTGCTTTACGCTTACTTCCACATACTTGTCAACTTTTATACGGTTTAAGGCTTCCTCAATGCCAGGTGTTGTTTTTATTGCATCCCATAAAATTTTGCCGATGACTTCGTTGTCCTTCTCCCCAAGAATTTCAGCCATGGCTTTGTTTATCTGAGCTATTATTCCATTTTTAACGTAAACAACTCCATCAGTTACTGCGCTTAACGTTGCTGCAAGATGACTGTTATTTTCAATAAGAACGTTGTTTATTCTCTGAATTCTGATTTCGTTTTCAATAGCTTTTGCAGTGGCTGCTATCATGCCTAAAGTATGTTCGTGGGTCAATTCATATCTACCTGAAATATTTATTATTCCTAGTAAATTATTATTTGAATCCAAAATTGGCGCTGCTGAACATGTCCATCTATGCAGTATCTGCCTATAATGTTCCGCACCAGCTATTTGGATGGGATGCTTGTTTATTTTTGCCATTCCAGTGGCAGTTGTTCCCATTACTTCTTCCGACTGGTTTGATCCAGGTAGCGAATTGGTCTTTTGAGACAATTCAAGTGTTTCAGCATCCCCCATTGTTATCAAAACATTACAGTGTCTATCGCATAAATCTACCCTGAATCCAGAATTTTCAACTAGTTTGAAAAGCATCTTCATGAAGGGAAGTGCAACATTGATAAAACTTTTATTGTCGCTTTTTAGACTCTCCAATTTGCTTTCCGAAATTAGTTCCTGCTTTTTAATATCCAATGGATCAAGGCCAAAATTTCTACAACGTTTCCATGATTCCGCTACTTCCATTTCTATTATGTCACTGTTAACTTGTCCTGACTTGATAAAATCCACCCATGCATTTTCAAAGGCAAGCAGTTCAGGGCTATAATGATAATAAAACGGGTTGAAATTGCTCATTATTTTTCTCCATCACGTTGGAATTGTTTTGTGAAATCATATATTAAATTAATAAGTTTCGATATAGATTCAATTTCCTTATCCCAAATTTTAACCTGATATGCTATTGGGGGAATAATCATCCACACCATGCTGCCGGCATAGGGAGTTATCTTGACGGTGAGTTTTTCTTCATCGCTTGAATAATTTACAGTAATTGTTTCAATCTGAACTTCCCTCAACAATATATTGAATTTGCTTAGAGTTTTATATTGATTGAATAAATTAACGTATTCCTTGTCGCCTCTTATATTGACAAGACTTCCCTTAGTGCCTATCATTCCCTTAAGCTGGAGTTTGCAGTCAAAATCATCAAATCCCTTTACATCATATATTTTAACAATGCATTCTGCTCTATAAATCTTCGAGAAAAAACTATCTTTTATATTTTGTCTTAGAAGAAAAGTATCTTCTCCTTCCAAATCAAATAAAAAAGCTTCCCCATTTATATCGTAATCTCCAAATTGCTTTGAAAATACATTTGCTTGCTGCAAGAATGATTTTTTAGTCTTAGCTATCGCAATACTATTTTGAAATCTTGTCATTGGATTACTCCTTTAATAAAACCGGGGCTGCCAATTCAACTTTCCATTTAACAGCCCCTTGGATTAAAATATCGTATGACTTAGGTGCCGGTTTTTTAGCAGGTCAATAGTTTAACTCCCACTATATGCCTTGATAAATATATCAAGATAATCAGATTTTGTTATAACCCTGCAATTGCTTCCAGAGGAAACATTTACTGAAGATCTTTGAGCAAGCTCTTCAAGGTCTCCAATCAAAACTCCTACGTCAACAAGAGTAGGCATATTAAGGTCTTTGTTTAGTTTCCTTACAGCCTCCACAGCCTTATACGCAGCTTCGATTTGAGTAAGTCCTTGAATATTCTCTCCCATAGCTAGGGCTATTCTAGCGTGTTTTTTTGGGTCTGCAAGATAATTATACTCCATCACATACGGAAGCAAAATTGCATTTGCGACTCCATGAGGGGTATCGTACAATCCCCCAACAGCTTCTGCCATGCTATGTACTGCCGCTATATCGGAGTTTCCGAATGCTATCCCGGCAATGAGACTTGCGAGAAGCATATTCGCCTTGTTATCCTGGCATTCTGTGAACACCGCGCCTCTAATATTTTCAGAAATCTGTTCAATTGCATAAAGTGCCACAGCATCTGTAATAGGCTCGGACAAAAGGCATGTGTATCCTTCTATTGCATGTGTAAGCGCATCAATTCCTGTTGATGCTGTAATCTTAGGTGGAAGTTTGCTTACCATAAGCGGATCAACTAAAGCTACTCTTGGAGCGATTAGCGGACTTCCAACACTCATTTTAAATTTTCTCTTGGTATCTGTAATTACTGACCAAAAGGTAACTTCACTTCCTGTGCCAACTGTTGTAGGTATTGCGATTATTGGTGTAATTGGTCTAAGAACACTATCAAGCCCTTCATAATCATTAATAACACCACCATGTGTTACGACAACGCCGATACCTTTTGCAACATCCATGGAGCTACCGCCACCAACTGCAACCAATACGTCAATACCATTAGCCAATGCTTTTTCCGCCCCGTGTTGCACTGTTGTATCTCTAGGATTTGGTTCAACATCGTCAAAAATAATTGTTTCAATATTTAATTCCTCAAGAGACTTTAAGATTCCATTCAGTAGCCCCGCCGCAATGATACCCTTGTCAGTTACAATCATTGCCTTCTTACATCCAAGCGCCGCGACTTCTTTACCTGTCTCAAGAGCTCTTCCGGATCCAAATTTTATTATTGTGGGTAGGATAAAGTCAAAATTTTCCAAGTTAGCCATTCCTAGTAATCCCCCTTTCTACTTTACATCCTCAATCTCATGATGCCAGCTCTTTTCAACTTCTTCAAGTGCAACTGGTTCAAAACAATTCTTTTTCATTACAAATTTAACCCAGATTAGAGAGTATGCCATGAAAACTGTGCAGAAAGCTCCAGCAATCATAAATACTGATCTTTTAATAACTGGGTCTGGATGAATCGTCAAAATCATGTAGATACAGGCTAATATTCCTAACACCTGTGGGATAGGAAAGAAAGGCGATCTAAATGGTCTTGGAAGATCAGGATATGTTTTTCTAAGAATAATAACATCTATCTGGGCAATTATGTATGAAATCAACCATGTTACGCATGCAACTGAAATCATTGTCATAATCCCATTGATATCTCTTGAGAATAACAATGGAGAAGCAAGACATGCCGCAACAGCAAAAATAGCTACCCATGGTGTTCTGAATTTCGGATGTAGATAAGAAAATACCCTTGGAAGCATACCATCTCTAGCAAGTCCATATAACATTCTTGGAACTGCCGCAACATGGGAGTTGATTGAACTGCCACCAGCTAGTATAGTTGCGATAGCTAGGAATATAACACCATTTTGTCCCATCATCGCTCTAGCGCCTTCAAGTTGAGGAACGCTTGATGTAGTTAAAATCGCTGGATCAACATATCGTAAAATTGCTTCACCAAAAAGCATGTCGCAAACAAAGATAGTCAATAATCCAATAATCATTGCTTTCGGTATATTTTTTTCTGGCTGAACAATTTCTTCGGCCATTGGGCATACATATTCTATCCCGATATAGAGCCAGATACCGCCCGCTATACTTTGCGCTACAACATTCCAACCACCTGGATTAAAGACAACACTTTCCAGCATTGGGTTTACAGTACCAACACCAAGAAGACCCATTGTTCCAAGAATTAACAATGCTGCCATCATGGCTATTGTCATAATCAACTGCAACATGCCATAAATTTCTACACCAAGTAAGTTGACAATTAAAAATAGTAGAAGAAGAAGTCCGGCAAAAAGTTTATAATTAATTCCCCATACAGTTTCAGCGCATAAACCTGAAACTATGGACTCCATTGCTCCCCCAGCAGATACAAGTACAATGTATCCAGACAGAACTCCAAAGATTGCCATTGAACGACCCATTGCTGGGAGCGTATACTCTGCTATCATGCCAGCGCCAGGTATTGCACTAGCTAGTTCAGCATAAGATAAAGTTACTATTAAGCTTACGATCAATGCAATAAATGCCGGGATAAAAAAAACTGGTCCTACAAGCCCAAAGTAGTATGCTAAAGATACCATGGTTGTTCCAGCAACCACTAGTCCAACTGCTACTCCATAAGCCTGCCAAAAGCCTAGTACCCTGTTTAGGGTGACTTCTTGTTTTGACATATTTTTCTCCTTTCGTAATCAGAAATAAATTAATACCATATTTCTCAATTGAAATAACTTATCAAATTACTAATTCGCAAGAAGCGTGCCATTGACTAAAAGGTTACTTTTTCAACACTATATATAAAAAACTGGTTTCAATTTTAGAATATTTGTGAGAAATTCATAATTATGTTTATATATTCTACACTATATCATTTTATTATAATCTTTGGTGTTTATATTTTCAACACATACTAATTATTTTCGCTTATATGATGATATTTTCAACACTAATTGATATCGGATCAATAACTATCTCAACTCTGATGTGTCACTATTTATAGTGTTATCGAAAGATCAGAAATCTAAAATCAAATTTGGTTATCCTCGTAAAAAGTAAACCAAAATGAAAGAAGTCTCTCAAGTTTGAGAGACTTCTCGGCATTTGGAGTCAAATTTAGTTCATGATATGCTGCTTAGTTTATCTTATACTCGGCAGTAAGGCCAGTGCTTCCATTTCCTTCAGCATCAAAAGCCCTAACTTTGAAAATGTAAGTTAAATCTGTGTCCAAACCATTTACCTTTAAACTATTTACCTTGGAATCTAAAGTTTTGATTTTGATGTCGTTTTTATAAACTACATATTCTGTAACTGCGATGTTATCAATTGCATCAGGCCATTCCAAAGTGATGCTGCTTGGAGTAACTGTAGATGGGTCAATTGTCAATTCAGCATCATTTGGCCATGTTGGGATTTCAACGTCAGAAGATTCAAGTGTAGTTGCCTGGATGGAAGGTCCGTCATTTGACCAGTTTCCGGCGGCATCCCTTGCTTCAATGGCGAAATTGTATTCTTCGTCGGGGAGCAAACCTGTTACTTTTGTTGTCTTGTCAAAGGAGACAAATTTTGTCTTTTGAATATCCGATTCGCCAACCAAGTCATATATAACCTTGTATCCTATTACCTGCTCATTATCCGATGCACCTGACCATTTTAATACTATGCTTGTGGAAGCAATGTTTGAAGCAGTTAATGTGCTGTCATCCGCCCAAGTTGGGAGTGTTTTATCGTTAGACTCATTGTTTAATATATTGTCTAGGATTTTGGCCATTTCAGCTCTTCTCAATAAATTGTTTGGATTGAAGTTCCCATCAGGATAACCTTTTACATAACCTGCTTCATAAAGTGCTACCAGATATCCGTAGTCCTCATCGTTGATTTTCAATCTATCCTAAAAGGATTTACACTAAAATCAGTAACTGGATCAAACTTTAATGCTTTTGCAAGAGCTATTGCTGCAGTCAAACGGTCACACTGTACTTGAGAATGAAATCTTTTCAAGTTCAGATAATTATTTTTAGCGCCATCTGCTACAGCTTTTTTTGCCCACCCTGGAACATTTTTCAAGTATGCATCATTTGTATCTTCATCTGAGTTATTGTTATTCAAGTCGGAATTGTCATCATTTTCCAAATCTACATCTTCAGTATTATCTGAATTCTGCCTCATTTGTACTAGTCTTTCGATGATAACCGCAAGTTCATCCTGGGTTAGTGTATTGTCCGGTTTGAAAGTGCCATCCTCATAACCGTTTAACAGGTTTAATTCCTGCAATTTAAGGATTGACTGGGAGCCCCAATGCCCCTTGATGTCTTTGAAACTGTTACCATTGCCCTGCTTGGCAAAAGCAGTACCGGCAGTCATTGTCATTAGAAAAGCCAATATAAGAATAGTTGATATGGTTTTTCTCATTATAAATACCTCCTTTTATTTAAAAGCCAACCCACTAGCTGGAAAATTAATCAGTAGGAATTTGTGACCGGACAATTGACTTGTAAATAGCAGTTTAAGTTCGTTCCTATGATTTTGTACTATAGTTCTTCCTTCATTTATATTCAATAGTTTAAATATTAATAGAATGTTAACATTTATACTTGAAATGCGCTTTATCAAGTAGTATTGTGAAATTGAAATTAGGATGCGACGACAATCTGATCCTATGTGGACGCTCTGATCAGATTAGAGCAAACAGCGTAACCGGCCATGTTGGCTGGTTTTTTGTTTTCTACCCCATATTTTACATGATATTTTTTATTGTAAATCGATACGATTTAGGAGGTGTAAAGATGAAAAAGTGCAAGAAAGCAATGGTCTTTTTCGCAATGCTATGCATGCTCTTCAGCCTGATGCCAAGCATGGCTTTTGCAGAAGACCCTCCTCAGGTTGCTAGTCCCCAGGACTGGCCGATTTATGACCCAACGCAGGAAGTCTTCCCTGGTGAAGATACCTTATATCAGGAAATGATCTTGAATCCAAAGTTGATTGATAATTGGGTTACGATATTCAACATGCATCCTCTGGTTTTTGGATCAACCACAATTCCTCTCGACCCAGTAGCCTGCAAGACCAACCTGCGTTATGCTTCAAAACCCCAAGATGCTCTCGCATACTTCGGTTCAACAGATGAAAATATTTTTCCCTTAGATAAAACCGGCACTACTTACTACACATTTACCGGAACTGAGGATTTAAGTGCAAATACGGCTTATAGAAACATACTTGTTTTTTATGACTTTAAGGTTGAAATGCTTCCTGATGACTTTAAAACGTCCACTGAAGGCATCAAAATAGGAGACCCAATCCCAGAAGGTGTAATCGTAGCGTACAATGCCGGTGATACATCAAGGTCAACATTCACAAATCCAAATCTTGATCCGGTAACTATTTCAAAAGCATACAGTTACGAGAAAAGCCAAGAGGTCAAGCACGAGACCAGCACAAAATTCTCGGATAGTTTCTCTATATCCACAGCATTGACAATTAACTTCCCATTAGGTGCCGGTTCCGTACAAACAACATTTGGCTGGAACTGGGGCAGGGAAAATTCCTGGACAGATTCAACCTCAAATGTAAGCAGGCAAAATGTCACAGACACCATCAGCGTTCCTCTACCTGCCAATACCTCTGTAATAATTGAACAGCAGGCTTCAGATGTTAGTGTAGCTGTACCTTATGAGGGAAAAGCAAGGATTACCTACAAGGTAAAAAACATACACCAGATAAAATGGATTTTCGTTCCTACTCCATATACTGAAATTGCTTCATTTGGAGACTCAATCCAAGCCATTTCAGATTTGAAACATCGTGTGGAAGAAAGGAACATTGATGGACATGACCCTGACAACATTGATTGGAATACTGTTTTGGGAGTAACATCCCAGCCGGCAATCGGCACACTAGTTCCTATCGATAATCCATCTGAAGATCAAACCGCAAGACTTGAAGCTTTCAATTCCTTGACCCAATCACAGCCCTATACTCCTCTAGGTGGTACATTTACATATAAGATTACAGGAAATAACATCACACCATTTCCAGTTGAGCCACTTTATAACCTTGACCGTATAGTACCCAGCATTTCCAATATAGCCATGAAGAGCAGCGATTCTTACTATTTGAAGGATATCAGCTTGCAGGCGTTGAACCGCTACAACGTGCCCTATTATGGGTTCAATTCAAGAACTGAGGGTGCTTGGGAAGTTGTAAAGGTTGAATCTGCTCAGGATGGTTCTTACACGACCAGCCCTGACAACACAATCGCTACATTGAAGGATAGTATTAACGGCAAAATGCTCGTTCCAGTAAAAGCTGGTACCACTTACATTCAATACATCACCAAAGCCATGAGTAATGTTGAAACCACCCTAAACGATACAGATAATATCGGGTATATAAAAAGCCAGCCCGTCAAAGTAGTAATTTCAGAATCAGGTACTCCAAATAATGGAGGCGGCGGCGGCGGAGGTGGCGGCGGCTCTTCAATAGTAATTCCTGAGGTTCAAGTACCTGCTGCCACGGCAATAATCCCAAGAGAACTTCGATTCAATATTGGTCAAATAAATTCTTATTTCGTTCCTGAATCCGGAGTTGAGGAAATGATGTTGATGGATGCAGCTCCCATGCTTTATATGGGCAGGACCTTGTTGCCCATTAAGTTTCTTGTTGAACCTTTAGGTGGAACTGTTGCCTGGGATCAACCATCAAAAAAGATTACAATTACTCAAGGTACCAATACAATTGAAATCTGGATTGGCAACAATATTGCAAAAGTAAATGGCGCATCCGTTTTGATCGATTCAGATAATTTAAAAATCTCTCCAATTATTGTATCACCAGGTAGGGCAATGTTGCCCTTACGCTTCATTGCAGAAACCTTGGGATATAATGTAACTTGGAATCAAGAATTAAAACAGGTTGTTGTATCTCCTAAATAATAACTAATGTTCATTCAATGATGAAATGCGATACCTTTTCCAACGATTTGTATTTTAACTGGAATAGATAACCATGAGTCTTGCAAGGTAAAAGAAAAAGGGGCTTTCTCAACTTGAAAAAGTCCCCTTTTTTGTTAGTGGATTTGAAGCTTTTATATTAGCTTCCAACAGATGTTTAAATTTTAGTTTTCTTTTTAATTTTTCTTATAAAAACATATATTATTGAAAGTGCAATCGTTATAAACATAATACATGCTAGCCATGCCAGAAATATCAGCCCACCTAGTTTATCGATAAGTTTTTCAGTTTCGCTTAAAGATTTGGCGGCTACAACATATCCATTTTCATATTTAATTGCAACCGATGCAAATCTAAGGCCGTCTTGAGGCTGCCATGTTACTCTGGACTCATTATTTTTATCAACATACTCCAAAACTCCTTTGGGATATGATGGTTTAACGTTATCAAGGATTCCTGATGATTCAACAATGTTTTTATTTCTATCAAATATCATCACAAAAGTATTCAATCCTTTTGACACATCCATTTTTTCCTTTGGAATTATCAAGTCTATACTTTTACCATTTTGAAGTTCAGTTGATGCTTCAATTGCGAATTGAGCTGGTAGTTCATTGGCTCCAAGCCTTAATGTTTGCTGGGCAACAATATAAACAAGTATGCAATTAAATGTCACAATAAAAATCATCATTACCCAAATGGCAATTATCTTTTTTCTATTATTCAAAAGACATACCTCCTGATGAAAACTGAATTTATATTTTTCTCGCCTTCATTTTTAGGTTGTTAAATCACTATTTCTTTAGGTGAAAATTGCAACTAATAACAGCCGTGATTTCTTTATCGATAGAGCTTGTATCATTGTATCCACCATCTACCACATCATTGCTATAAAGTGCGGTAATTTGAAAAACTCCCATTTTCGCACTCTGCAAATCACCTATCTGGCTACCGGTATTTAGTGCGATTTGTTCTGCTCGTGCTTTTGAATCTTTTGTTGCTTCAGCAAGCATTTTGATTTTCAAATCAGCTATTTTCGTATAGAAATATTGTGGAGGTTGTGATTGGAATTCTACGCCTTGGTTGATAAGCTCAGTAGCCTCTCTGGAAATTTTAGTGATTCCATCTACGTCGCTAGAACTAATTTCTATATACTGATCCATGCGATAGGCAACTACATTGTTTGTATAAACTCCATTTCCTGTGATTTCAGTTATTGGAGTTGTGTTAATTGAGCTTATTACCATGGAAGATTCTTTTATTCCTTTTCCAGCGAGGTAACTTTTCACTTTATTCAAATCAACTTTTAACTTTGTATATGCTTCTGACATTGTTGGGGTTTGAGCTGTAAAACTTCCCCTCCATACAATCAAATCAGATTTGATCTGCTGCTTCGCTGATCCTGTTACAGTGATTGAGTTGCTTCCTTTGACATCAATAAAACCTTTTGTTGCGATTGAGGTAGCAATAATAAATGATCCTCCCAGAATAACTGCAATAAGAACCACCGCTAAAAGTTTTGTAAGATTACCTTCGATTTTTTCCATTTTAATCCTCCACATTTTCATATAGTGTTTTATTTGATCTGGATTATCAGAATTTCAATCTGACCATACATTTCAAACACAAACCACCTTATTCAGCAAACAATTCGGTTTTATAAAGTTGAAGTTCTAGCTGGAGCTGATGAGGAGAGTCGAACTCCTTACCTGCTCATTACGAATGAGCTGCTC
>JBAWWY010000008.1:0-65478 GCA_037144355.1 Eubacteriales bacterium
AAAATCCCAGCAATAATTTTTAACTGACCATATATTGCCGCAATGGCTGATATCATTAGGTTATAAATTAAAAGGAGGTGTTCTAAATGAACAAAAAATTGACGGAAATTGTTTTCATCTTAGACCGTAGCGGATCCATGGGGCATTTGACAACGGACACAATCGGAGGCTACAACGCATTTATTGACCAGCAGAAAAAGGAAGCTGGCGAAGCACTAGTTACAACTGTACTATTTGACGACGCTTACGAAGTTTTGCACAATGCAATTGAGATAGGTAATATCAAGTACCTGACTGACAAAGAATATTTCGTGAGGGGATCGACGGCCCTACTCGACGCAATAGGCAAGACCATCAACAGCAGCATTAAAAGGGTGAAGACACTCAAGGACGAATATAAAGCGGACAAAGTAATCTTCGTTATCATCACAGACGGCTATGAAAATGCCAGCAGAGAGTTTTCCTACGACGCAATCAAGAGAATGATCGACCACCAGAGCGAAAAATACAAATGGGAATTCGTATTCCTGGGGGCCAACATCGACGCAGCCGAAGAAGGCGCCAAGATGGGATTCAGAAAAGAGCGAACCGCCAACTACTATTCGGATGGGGACAGCACTTCTCATGTATACAGCGAAATGTCCAAGAACGTAGCAGGCTTTAGAAAAACCGGAATGATACAGGAAGACTGGGACAAAGAAATAAAGGAAAAGACCGATGCGAAAAAGAAGAAGATGAGCTAAAGAGTAACAAATTTATAGAAAAGACAAAATTAAATAAAAAAAGTGACAAAATGTTGATAATTTGGGGTTGGTAACGTTGTAAAACTATATGCATTTTGATATAATTTATGCATAAATGTCGAATCTGATGCCAATTCCAAATAATCCTATCAATGTCCAATCAAAATCAAATAAATGAGAACGATCGAAATCATGTTATAGAGGTGAAGCTTTCATGCAGGAAACCCTTGATGTAATAAGAAACATGTGTCTCAAATACAAAGCCCAAGAGAAAAACATAATTAATATTGCAGTTACATAAAAAGTAGCTGTAATTTTTGTACGATTTCAATGTCAGCTGGAGCGAAATCAAATAATGATAAATCTTTTGGCAATACCCACTTGTGATCAACATGAACATTAAGGCATAAATTGCCACTTAGTATTTTAGCAAAATAAGCTAACAACTCGATTTCGCCAAACTCATATTTATATATACTGCTAACGAAGAAATCACCGATGGAAACAACTAAATCCAATTCTTCCATGATTTCTCTAGAAAGACATTCCTCAGGAGTTTCGCGATCTTCCACTTTACCACCGGGGAATTCCCACTTAAGAGGAAGAGTGGCGTCAGAGGATCTTTGAGCTATTAAGATTTTATCGTCGTCAATTATTATCGCTGCAGTGACTGTTTTCATAGAGCCTCCAATAGATATTATTAATGTTTTGATTATAGCATAAGATTTATTATAATATGCAGGTGAAAAATGAGCGAATACAGAGACAATTTTATAAGTGAACTTTCTTTGGCAATTAACACTGGATTTATTGATTCGAGTGCATCTTCTGCTGAAGAGATTAGACCAAAGCTTCTTACTAATGACTATTCAAAAGGTAGCAAGGTCTTGAGTCATATAATAAAAGAGCTTGAAAACTGCACAGAATTTATGTTTTCAATAGCCTTCATAACTAATGGAGGGCTAACAACATTACTCAACTCATTAAAAGATCTTGAAAAAAGAGGTATAAAAGGCAAAATACTAACGACAAATTATCAAAATTTCAACAATCCTAAATTATTCAGAAAGCTATTGACGCTTGGAAGCATGGTTGATGTTAAAGTATATGATCATGGTAACTTTCATACAAAGGGATACATATTCAAAAGAGGTGACGAGAGCACAATTATTATTGGGAGCTCAAATCTTACACAAGAAGCACTTACAAAAAATAATGAATGGAATTTGAAAATAAATTCTTCAATGAATGGATCTTTAGTGAAAGAAATTGAAGAGGAGTTCAATACTTCGTGGAATAATTCCAAGATTTTAACAAAAGAGTGGATCGATGAATATGAAGTAACATTCAACGAGAAAAATATAATTGAAATAGGGAAGACAATACAAGCTAAAAAGCAAACTGGTATTCAATTAAATAAGATGCAACGGCAGGCTTTGGAAGCTCTATCGAAGTTAAGGGAAAGCGGAAAAGATAAAGCCATACTCATTTCAGCCACCGGAACTGGAAAAACTTATCTTTCGGCATTTGATGCATTTGAATTTAAACCAAAGAAATTTCTTTTTTTAATACACCGCGAAAACGTTGCAAAAAGAGCGATGATAAGCTTTAGAAAAGTTTTTGGCGAAGGTATTACGATGGGCCTCTATACAGGGCATAAAAGGGAGCTGGAAAGTGATTACATCTTCGCAACTATTCAAACATTCTCAAAAGATCAACATTTACTTAAGTTCGAGCCTTCATACTTTGATTACATCGTAGTTGATGAAGTTCATAGAGCTGGGGCAGATAGCTATACGAAAGTATTAAATTATTTCAAACCAAAGTTCTTACTTGGAATGTCTGCAACACCTGAAAGGAATGATTCATTCAATATATTTAAGTTATTTGACTATAATATTGCATATGAGATAAGGCTTAAACAAGCAATGGAGGAAGACATGCTATGTCCGTTCCATTATTTTGGCATAAGTGAAATAATGGTCGGGGGCGAGATTCTGGATGATAAAGCAGATTTCGCAAAGCTGACTAGTAAAGAAAGGATCAAGCATATTGCGAAGAATATTGAATTCTATGGTTATTCTGGAGATAGAGTAAGAGGTTTGATATTTTGCAGCCAAAAGGAGGAAGCTAAGTTTTTATCAAAGCAATTCAACGAAATTATGCATAAGGGAAATACCTACAGAACAGTAGCATTAACTGGAGACAGTTCTGAAGAGGATAGACAAAGCGCCATAGATAGGCTCGAACAAGACGATTATGAAAATGGGTTAGATTACATTTTTACCGTGGATATATTTAACGAGGGTGTCGATATACCAAAAGTAAACCAAATAGTAATGCTGCGCCCAACGCAGTCAGCAATTATTTTTATCCAACAACTTGGACGTGGACTTAGAAAAGCGCCAGATAAAGAATACGTAATAGTACTAGACTTTATTGGCAACTATGAAAACAACTACATGATCAGCATTGCTCTATCAGGAGACAGAACTTACAACAAAGACAATCTAAGAAAATTTGTCACAGAAGGAAGCAGCATAATTCCTGGCTGCTCAACGGTAAATTTAGATAAAATTACAAGGAATAAAATATTTGAATCGATTGATAAGGCAAGGTTTTCGCAGCTCCTTTTGTTAAAGTCAGAATATCAAAATCTTAAAACCACGCTAAATCATATACCAACCTTAAATGACTTTTACGATCATGGATCTATTGATCCGGAGCTTATACATGACAAAACAGATTCATACTATGCTTTCAAAGCCTCATATGATCAAGAATTTGATGTTAAATTCTCTGAAGAGCAAAAGATGATACTCAAATTTGCAACGCAGGAATTTGCTGCTGGAGAAAGACCACATGAGATAATAATTGTTAATGAACTTATCAAAAGTATGAAGATCACTCTGAAAGATATTTCGAGAATACTTAAGAACGATTTTTTTATTGAAAATGACGATGCCTCAATTCTTTCCGCAGTGTCACTGCTTGAAGATGGTTTTGTTCAGACATTGCAGAGAGAACGATATAGAGGATGCTCATTCTTAAAATCACATAACAATGAATACTTAATATCTGATTATTTTAAAGATGCATTAAGTGACAATGAGTTTATAAATCACTTAAAGGACCTTATGGAATATTCTATGAGAAGATATGAAAATAACTACGCTGAAAGACATGAAAATAACAATCTTACCTTATATCAAAAGTACTCAAGAAAAGAAGCTTGTAGACTATTAAACTGGGATAGCGATGAAAGCTCAACAATATATGGATATAAGATAAAACATAATACATGCCCAATATTCGTAACATATGAAAAGCAGGAATCAATATCTTACTCTATCCAATATGAAGATAAATTCTTAAACCGAGGACAATTTAGCTGGATGACTAGAAGCAGAGTAAGATTAGATTCAATCGAAGCGATTAAACTTAGAAATCAAAGCACAGATGGCTTGAGAATTCATCTATTTGTTAAGAAGAAAGATGGCGAGAATAGAGATCATTATTACCTTGGAGAATTAATACAAAAGGAAATGATCGAAACAACAATTGAGGATAAAGAAAACAAAGATGGTATCAAAAAATCACCTTTGCCTATAGTAAATATACAATATCAATTAAAGGTGGCAGTTAGGGAAGACATTTATGATTATCTGGTTATGTAAAAACAACTTTTATAACGACCTATGAGGGTTAATATGCTTTTTCCATTAGATTTTGAAGTTACTATTTATATCAACTTTTATAATAAATATATAGCAGAATTTTTAAATGAAAACATAGAATATTTTACTATAGATGAAATTGAAAATGAAAATAGGGAAGATGACGAAATGATTATTAAGATTGAGGACAGCCATGTGGAAATAAGGGCACCCTACTGGTACCGGAATAATCTTTTATTTGGAAGCTACTCGATAGAAGAGACTATGGTATATTGTTTACTTGGAGATGCATCAATTGGAGCGTCAGACATAAGTCGAATTAGGGAGAGACTCTATGAGTTATTGCTTCAAAAAAAAGTGAGAGACGCCTTTACTAATTTCAGTTTTATTAAAAAATGCTATGCAAGTTTTGAGATTTTTAATGTTTCTATCGGCGAAATTTCTGGAGGATCAATATCAAAATATGGCTTTGGCGACAAAATTATAGAAGATAGCATTTACAACTATAATGAAGAATGCATATTTGAAATGAAAAATGGTGTGCTAAATTTTTTCTTGGATCCGTGTCCTGAAGATAAAGATAGTGGCTATAGTATTGGAGAAGATTACGTATTGCCTGATACCATTGAATCAATTGGGGAGAATGCATTTAATTGTTCTGCTTCCGAGATTGAATTACCTATGCATTTAATAAGTATTGGAGCAAACGCATTTTCTAATTGCAAAATGTTATTGAGAATTCAAATACCAACCACAACAATAGAAATTCACAAAACAGCATTTGAGGGTATAAAAAGCCAGGTAATTATTGTTGCTACAGAGAATTCATATGCAAGTGAATATGCAAATTTAAATGGAATTCAATTAGAAGTTACCACAGCGGAAAAAGCATAAATAAAGAACAAATAATTGACGAGAATAGGCATATTAGGCATAAAGTTTGTTGCGGTTTCGACTAAAACAAATTAGAATGTAAGTATATTAATTTTAAGAAAAATATAAAAAAGAAAACAGAAAACCAACCAGAATTTGTTATTTGACAGGGTGGTTTTTTAGATATTAAATGATTTGAGGTAACTGATGGGAAATAGCTTTTTTAACGAAAATAAATTGGAAGATCTTGTTAACGAAATAGAATTTGTGTATCTAGCTGATAAAAGGCCATGGATAATTGGTTATAGTGGAGGTAAAGATTCTACAGTTGTAGTGCAACTTGTTTATAGCATGTTGAAAAGACTCGATCCTAGCAAACACCACAAACCAGTTCACGTTGTATCATCCGATACAATGGTTGAAAATCCTCATATTAAAATTTATCTTGCTGAGATGATAGAGCTTATTGCTAACGCAGCAAAAAGGGATGGGATACCATTATCAACCAAACTAGTAACTCCCGATCCCTCAAATACATTCTTTGCCAATATTATTGGAAGAGGATTCCCAACACCACGAACAAATGGAACGTTTAGATGGTGCACAGATCGTCTCAAGATTCAACCAAGTACTAATTACATAAAAGAAATTATTAATACACAGGAAACTGAAGTAGTAATTTTACTTGGCGTTAGAAAGGATGAAAGTATCGCCCGTAAAAAACGTATTGAAGATAGAGAAATAATAGGGAAATTGCTTAATAGGCACGATACTCTAAAACAAGCGTTTGTATATTCTCCTATATCAGAATTAACAACAGAAGATGTTTGGGATATTTTGTCAGCGAAGACTACTCCATGGGGAACAACTAACGCAAAAATTATAGAACTTTATACTGACGCAGATAGTGGGGAATGTCCTTTCGCGGGCATAACAGTTAAGAATGAACAAACACAAACATGCGGTCAGTCGAGATTCGGTTGTTGGATATGCACAGTTGTAAAAGAAGACAAATCGCTTAATGGCTTTATTCGCAACGGCCATAGAGAGTTAATTCCTTTGGCAAGATTTAGGAAATGGCTAATGGATGAAAGAGATATTTCTGAAAATAGACAAAAGAAGCGAAGGGACGGGAGTATATATATCACGGCTGCTGGAGATATGGGATATGGACCGTTTACCTGGGAAGCTAGACAAATGATATTAAGAGAATTATTAAAAATTCAAAAGGAAATGAATTATGAGCTTATTACTAATGAAGAATTAAAGGCAATAGACAAGATATGGGATGAAGAATTAGATCTAGGCAGAAGAACATTAGTTGAGCTTTATGAAAGTGAAATAGGAGAGAAATTACCATGGCATGACCTCAAAAAGCCATTATTTGACGCTGAAACAATTTCTAAATTAGAAGAACTTTCAACTTCAACAGATGTGCCATTTGATTTGATTAAAAAGTTAATTTTCGAAACAACAAAAAATAAACACTTCTCAAATCCCAAAATTTTACGGAATGCTCTTGAAAAATCATTAACTCAGCAATGGCTGCATTTTGACGTGATGAGGGAGATCGAAAATGAGAATCAATAAGATAAAATTATGTAATTTTAGCTCATATTTGGGTGAATTTGAATTTGATTTTACCTTAGGTCAGGATAAGAAAATAGTGTTAATCGGAGGTCAAAACGGCACTGGCAAGACTTCTCTTTTTACAGCGATAAAACTAGCACTTTATGGACCACTATGCTTTAACTATCAGACTAATAGTGCATTCTACTTATCAAAAATAAAAGAGCTAATAAACGATGATGCTTATTCAAACAAAGAAGTAAGTGCATATATAGAGGTAGATTTTGAAATTGTTGATGAAAGGGAAAGAAAAAACTACATTGTTAGAAGAGAGTGGAATTTTAATAATCAAAGGATAACAGAAAATCTTAAAATATTTTATAAAGATAAGCAGTTAGATAGTGATGACATTGTTTTCTTTAATAATTATTTATTCAATGAACTACCTCCAAATCTATTTGATTATTTTTTCTTTGATGGTGAGGAAGTTGCAAAATTTTTTGCTTCAAATAATTATAATTCATATCTAAAAAATGCATTTTTAACATTATGCTCTTTAGATACTTTTGAATTGATAAAGAAATTTACTGAAAACTATATTAGCAGCAGCGAAAACTCAGAAGAGATTATTTTATTAACTCAGGAATATGATCTTATAAAGGCTAGCATTGATCAAGTTAATGAACAAATTGCTGATCTTGAGAAAAAGGAAACGAGTTACAATGAAAAATTAGCTGAAATATATTCAGATAAAGAGATACTTGATAAAAGGTTCAAGGAATCAGGTGGAATGAGTGAGAATGAGCGAGAGGAATTAAATAACCAACTTAAGGATAAGGAACGCGCGAAGGATGAGATTAGCATTAATATAAAGAACTACCTTGAGGGTTTAATG
Source organism: Eubacteriales bacterium (assembly GCA_037144355.1). Classification (GTDB taxonomy): domain Bacteria; phylum Bacillota; class Clostridia; order Peptostreptococcales; family Anaerovoracaceae; genus JBAWWY01. The sequence goes on from JBAWWY010000008.1 coordinate 7,758, forward strand.
CCTTTTATAATAACAAAGGATATTGCTTCAAACGTTAAGAAACAAATTTCCTTAGAAACTGAAGTGCAACAATATAATATATTAAAAAATAAATTAGAATCAGACGAATTCAAGAATTCAGTAATTGAATCTTTAAATACTAATAAAATTAGCTCCATTGATGTGGATAATTTTGCGAAAGACTTGGCAAAAAAACTTATAGCAGACTGGAGACCAGATAACGATCAAGACACTGAAGAGTTAGAACTTATTCACGATTTATCGCAAGAGCAGAATAGTAAAGTTAGTGCGGTTCTTGAAGATATTAATAAATTTGATGCTAAAAAAATGATCTTAATGATAAATGCCAAAACTAGCCTCGCACAAGAAACTTCAAGATTAAATAAAATTCTCAGAGATACTTTATCTGAGATTGACTTTAATTCGTTTTCAAAACAGTTCACCGAATTAACTGAATCAGAATATGAAACAAAAGCTAAACTTGATTTAATAGTTGCCGAAGAACAAGATATAAAATCACGCTATGATGAATTAAATACTAATAAAACTCTAGTTATGGAGAAAATCAAAGCTAATGCAAAAGATAAGAACATATATGAACTGACTCAAAAGACTAGTTTTGTAATGAGCCAAATTATTGATAAAATGCTAGATACAAAATATAAGCAAATTGAAGAGCTATCTCTTAATATGTTAAAAAAAATAATGAGAAAAGAGAATCTCATAGACTTAGTCGAAATAGACAACAAGTTTAATATAAATTTGTATAAAATCCAAAGTTATCAATACAAAGAATTGAGCAGATTAATTCAAAATATAGGATTGGATGAATTGTCAAAAAGAATTGGTGGAAAAGGCGTAGAAATTCTCTTAAATCATTTTAATATCAATTCGTTCTCCCAATTAAAAAATATTCTAAAAAAGTCACAGGATCAAGTTGGGATTTTTGATGATATTTCTATTTCAATTTTTAAGAAAATTGAGCTTAACCAACTTTCAAAAGGTGAAAAGCAAATATTCATACTGTGTCTTTATTGGGCAATTATTAAAGCATCGGGGAAAGATTTACCATTCATTATTGATACACCATATGCGAGAATTGATACTGAACATAGAGAACAAATTTCAAGAGAGTTTTTCCCATCAATAAGTGACCAAGTAATCATATTTTCAACGGATGAAGAAATAAATAAAACTTACTATAAAGTAATAAAGCCATTTATTGGGCAAGAGTACTTGTTGGAATACGACGAGACAATTAGCAAGACAATTGTAAATACAGGTTACTTTTTTAGGGGTGATAACTTATGATTTTTAGATTAAAAACTTCAAAGGAAACAGAAACAATTTTTAAAGAGCTTGAGAGCCGAATGCACTTAAGGCCTTATACCTTGGTTAAACATGCTATCTGTTGGTCTTTAAGACAAGGGACTTCAGTAGAAAAGTTTAAATCTGATTCAGAGGGTTTAGACTTGAATAGGCAAACAATAACTGGTGATTACGATGCTTATTTTAAAGTAATGATAGAACAAGTGGAAGGCAAAAACTTGCCTGAAGACGATTATTTTCCGCATTATGTTAAGGCGCATATTGATAGAGGCTCTAAGTTATTATTAGATATGTATAATCATGCAGGATCTTTGGACAGATATGTAATGCAAAACTTAGGAGTTGGTGACACCGTATGACATATTTGGATTATTGCGCTACAACGCCAATCGCTAAAGAAGTTTATGAGGCAATGATTCCTTATCTAACTTTAGAATATGGAAACCCCTCAAGTAAGTATTATAAACTAGCTGCTTCAGCAAAAGAAGCAGTTGAAGAAAGTCGACTCTGGGTGGCTAAACTAATCAATACGCAGCCACAAAGCATTGTTTTCACCTCAGGCGCAACTGAAAGTACGAACATGATCATCAAAGGTATAGCTGACTACCAGAAGCTTTATACTAAAAAAGGAAATCATATTATAACATCAATGGTTGAGCATAAGGCAACTTTAAACACATGCAAATTCTTAAATGGAGAATTATATTCAAATAAAGATTCTTCTTTCTCTATAACTGATAAAATTTTAAAGGTAGATAGAGGGTATGAAGTAACTTTCTTAGAAGTAAACAAATATGCACAAGTTGAACCTGAAAATTTGTTGGACAATATAAAGAATTCGACAATTCTTGTCTCATTAATATGGGGAAATAATGAAATAGGAACCATTAATGACATTTTAAAACTTGCTGAAATATCTCACAGCAAGATGGTTCCCATTCATTCTGATGCAACTCAAGTTATAGCGAAGATAGATGTAGATGTCGAGAAGACTAAAGTAGATTTTCTTTCTTTCTCTGCACATAAATTAAACGGACCTAAAGGAGTAGGAGCAGCATATATTCGGGAAGATGATTTTGGTTTACCTCCAATATCCTCACTAATTCACGGAGGAGAACAAGAAAATGGTCTTAGGGCTGGAACTTTAGCCGTTCATAATATTGTTGGTTTTGGTAAGGCTGCGGAGATAGTTATTAGGGATAAGGCTAAAAATCAGCAGCATTATTTAGAAATTGATAGAGAGATAAATTCACTTTTAAAAAAAATAGAAGGCATTGAAATATTGGGAGACCCTGACAATAAACTCCCAGGGATATTAAGCTTAATAATTAAAAATGAAGATTTTAATAATGAAAGATTTATAAAGAAAATAAGCGATAAATACTGCCTTTCATCTGGCTCTGCATGTACAGCAGGCCAACCATCTCACGTCTTGAAGGCAATAGGTCTTGAGAATATGACAGGAAATGTTCTGAGAATATCTTATGGAACTAAAACATCTAAGTCTGAAATAATGGATGCATTGAATTTTATTATTAATAATATCTAAAATGCCGAGGTGCTAAATGGATAAGAATATTGCAATTACAGAGTCTTACTTAAGTAGTGTGTTCAAACTAGATGCACAGTCAAGAAAGCTTACCTTAAATACAATTAATTTATTATCTGAAAATCATAAAAGCGCATCGCTACAAGTCCATAGTATTGATAGAGTCAAGTGTGATCCGAAATTTAGAAGTGCAAGGGTAAATGATGATATTAGAATGATATTTGTACCCCAGGGCGATATTTTCACTATTTTATATGTTGATCATCATGATCAAGCATATGATTGGTGCGAGGGTAAGTCTTTAAATAAGACAAAGTTCGGGGCAGAATATATATATGATGAAAATCTTATGAATAATAAAGAAGATCAACTTAAACAAAATGAGCCATATGAAATGATTGAAGAGAAGTCTTTATTAAAAGCAAATAACATTAAGGCTAAAAATTTAATAAAACTTGGGATTGCCGAAATTCATGCAGAGAATTTAATTAACATTTCCAATGAGGATAAATATCTAGATTACGTTACAATCTTTCCCTCAGAAATTCAAGAAGCTTTACTAGATTTAGCGTCTGGTATTAAAAGCTATGAAACCATTTATAATGAGTTAGTTGATGATAAATATCAAGATACTCAAAATTCAATAAATCATAAAGATAGCAAGAGAAGGTTTTATTTAGTTGATTCCTTAGAGGAATTACAGATTTTGACTGACAATGATTCGTTCGAAAAATGGACTTTATTCCTTCACCCAAGCCAAGAAGAGATTGTTAAGAAGAATTTCAATGGCCCCGCACTCATCGAAGGCGGCCCAGGAACAGGTAAAACAATAGTGGGTATACATAGAGCAATTTACCTATCACAAAATGTTTACAAGTCTGAAGACGGAAAGAAAATTTTAATTTGCACTTTTAGTAAAAAGTTAGCCAAAAGTATTAATGAGAAGGTTGAGGAATTAATTCGTATAAAGGGAATTAAGAACAATATAGATGTTGTAGGAATTGATAGCTTTATACTTTCTACATTAAACAACGCTTATGGGCATATCCAAAATGTCGATACACAAGGTATGCAAAAGTTAATTACAACGATTTATGAGCAACTTAAACCTAAGGGAACAAAAGGGTTTTACCAATTTGAATATAACGAGGTTATTGAAAAATATAATATAACAACAGAGAGCGAATACCTTCTAGCTGATCGAACTGGAACGGGAATGCCTCTTAACGAAAAAAAACGTATAATTGTTTGGAAGTTCTTCGAAGTATTATTAAACGAAAAAAGGTTGCGAGGTATTACAACCTTTGTAGATCGAGCTCATAAAATGAATAGTGGACTAATTGAGGGCTCAATACACGCGGAATATGATTCAATTATTATCGATGAGGCCCAGGATTTAGAACCAATCAAACTTAAGGCGTTATGCAAGTGTGTAAAAACCAAAGAAAATAATATATTTATACTTTCTGATATGAATCAAAGGATATTTAACCTTGGGACATGGAAAAATAAAATAGAAATTAATATAGTTGGAAGAACGCAATATTTATCAATAAATTATAGAACAACTAAACAAATAAACGATTATGCTAGATATCAATTCATACAATCAGAGATGGTCAATGGCCATATTAAAGAATATAAATCAATCGTGAGTGGCGCTGATCCCCTAGTTGAGGGCTTTACCACTGAAGCAAGCCAGTATAAATTTATAGCATCAAAGGTTCAAGATCTAATAAAAACTGGAAGAGCACCAAATCAAATTTGCATTATTTGCCCTACAATTAAAGAGAGCAATGAAATAAAAGCAGTTCTAATTTTATCTGAGATAGTATCAACTTTGCTAATTGATGATATCATTCCGGGGAAAGATAAGGGAGTGTGTATTTGTACTATTATGGGAGTAAAAGGGCTTGAGTTTGAGGTCGTTATAATATTTGACTATAACAATATAAAAAATTATAGAAGCATCGAAAGTGATTCTCCAGAAATTGGTGAATATTATGACAAACTAATTGAATGTGAAAAATATGTTGCGTCAACAAGAGCAAGAGATGAGCTAATAGTAACATATCTGGAAGATGGAGGACGCTCATGATATTACCTATAAATGACTTTGATGGAAATTCAGAAGGCGAAAACTACGTCTGGAGAAAATTTAAAGAACTATTACCAGAAGATTATGTAAGTTTTCACAATTATTACTTAGGGCAGAAGCAGGTGGATATTATTCTACTGGTGCCAAAACTTGGGGCATTAATTATAGAGATAAAGGGTTTTCTAGCAAAGAATATTATCGAAGTGCCAGATAATTCTAGAATTAATCTTAAGAATTACCCACCAATACCATCTCCACTAGCTCAAGCAAATAGATATAGATTTCAATTAATTGAAATACTTCATAATGCAGGCATTAACTCAGTTTATGTGCCATGTAGCGTTTGTTATCCTTTCCTTAATAAGAAAGAATATGAATCAAAACATCTCAACAAAATATCTGGCCCAATTATGACGATTACAATGGAAGACCTAGAAAACGCTAAAACTTTGAAGGATAAAATCGAGAAAATATTTGAAGATGCATATGAACAAATTAATATTCCTGGATTAATTAAAAATGGTTTGGACAAACCAATATTAAATACTGTAGGGAATTTAGTAAGCCCCGAATTTCGTTCGGAAAACAAGCAAGGGAAACCCGACTCAAAAGCAGAGAAAGATAAAATTAAGCTAGTAAGGCGATACTACTCTAAACTGATCTTTATAAATAATGAAGAAATTGACAAAACATATCTTGAAAAAATGATTCATGAATGGAATTCGGGAACCAAATTTTATGTATATGTGACTTCGCTAAATGTTCTCATAAAAATTAGAGGGGAAATAGAAGGTTGCATCAAAAGCATGGGACTAGATGACAGAAAAGATTTTAAATTTATCGGCAATAGCACTTTTAACTTCGATCTAAGCTTAACGGAAGTTAACGCAGAATCATTTGAAATAATAAATGGAAGCGAATCAGGAAAATATACAAATCAACTTGTTAGCCTAAATGAAAGCTCAAGCTTTAATTTAGGGCAGTATTCTATTGAGCATGCGAAACTTGAGGACATCATCGTGAAGGCTGGGGCAGGCACTGGAAAGACCTACGTTATAATTTCTAGGATTCAATATTTGATATGGGAAAAGGGTTATGACACATACGATTTAAAAAGAGCTATAATTATGATCACTTTTACAAATGAATCAGCCCAAGCGATGAAAGAAAAACTTGCTGATAGTTTTTTGAATATTTATTTACTGACTAAAAATAATGACTTCTTAGATTTTATTGAAGCTATTGAAGATATGAACATTTCAACAATTCATGCTTTATCTAAAAATATTATCAAGAAATACGGCTATGTTTTAGGCTTAGGAAGAGAATTTAGCATTACAACAGGCAAATATAAAAGGAAAGAGATCCTGCATAAGCATATAAATGACTTTGTAGAAAAAAATAAAGAAATAGAGGATAAAATAGAAATATCTATGTATGATCTGCAAGAGAGGCTCTTGCATTTATTAGAGAAGTTAGATGATAAAAATGTTGAAATATCTGATAAAGATGTTGACTTTGGAAATCCAAATAATAAAATTTTTAATAAATTAATTGAAGAACTTAAATCAACTCAAGTTGAAATGAATGAATATTGTGATACAAATAACTCCGTTAGTCTTGGCAACTTAATAAAAAAACTGAGAATATTATTAACTAAACTCCAAGAAAACCCTACGTTCCAGAAAGATAATATTGATTTTCTTTTTGTCGATGAATTTCAAGATACAGATGATGTTCAAATCCAACTTATGAAAGATTTTAGAAAGCAATTTAATTATAAATTCTTCGTAGTTGGTGATATAAAACAATGTATTTACAGATTCAGGGGAGCCCAGGTCAAAGCTTTCGATACGCTTGACAATGAAAATCAATTTACAACAGTTTCACTTAATAAAAATTACAGAACTGATAGTAACCTTATGAAACAAATGAATAAAGTTTTCAGGGCTTGGAATAATAATGGAGATATAGATTACTCAGAGGAAGATATATTAATAGGAACAAAGTTATTATGTGATTCTACTGAATTATATAATATTAAAGTGTTTAGCGATCCCCAATTCGAGAAAAAGTTGGTCGATACATTGAGGCAGTATATACCAAGTCTTGAAAATGAAAATGATAAAATTGCAATTTTAGTTCGCTACAATTGGCAAGTTAACAATATTAAGGAAATATGTAAAAAAGCCAAAATTAATATTGAGACTGAAATAGGAGGAGACCTATTTAGAATTGATCCAACTATTGATTTGTTTAAATTAGTACTTGCACTTAAACATAATAGATGGCCAAAATATCTCTATAACCTATATACAACATCTTATATAATCGATGAACTGGAAAAGAATTCGTTAGTAGGGTTAAATGAAGAAGAAATTGTAGAATTATTCTATAATAATTTGCCTAAAAATTTAAACAAATGGAATAAATATATTTCTAGATTGACGGAAGAGCCGGCATTAAAAGTAATAAGGGATATAGTAAACGATACTAAGCCTTGGGAAACATTTGCAATTAAATCGCAGGCAGATGGTTTAGAAGAGATAGAAAGATTGGAATCATATTATATAAGAAATCTTGACCAATTATTTGAAAAATTAATAATAGCTTCAAATACCGATTACATTACGATAAATAAGCTTTCTGATTACTTGGAAATAATGATATTAACAAAACAAGAAGAAGAAGCAAGAGAATCATATGATATTGAAAAATCTAAAGCAAAAGCAATATGCACAACTGTTCATAAAGCGAAAGGGCTAGAATTTGATACGATATTACTTCCTTATTGCAACTTTGATATTTCAAGTGCCAGAGCAAAAGGAGAGGTTGATTTAATATATTCAAAAAATGAAGTTGGATACAGAATCACAGGCAGAGACTACAAAATAATTTGCGAGAATAATCATTATGAAAACTATCAAAAGGACGAGATTATAGATAGAAGAAGAGAAGAGACAAGAATTTTATATGTAGCAATTACAAGAGCAATCAAGAGAATAATTTATATTTCTTATGAAGTCTCAAAGAAAAAGACTAAGTATAATTGGAGTAAAATGATTAGTGGGGTGCAAGAATGAGGATACTTACTTATCCAAATCCATGTAAAATTAATGAAAACGAGGAGCTTTGGAAAGTGGTCACAGATCACCCTCACTTTTGTGCATCAGATACCCTTATGCAAGGTTTAGAAACTCAATATGGAAGAATATCATTTGGGTATATGGGGGCTATAACAACGCTAATCAACTTGTTTTATAAAGACTTCATAAATAATCCGCAGAGCGATATGCAGCTTTTTCTTACAATCTCAAACATAATAAGAGGAATGAAGGAACCAGAAATAAAAAAGGCTTTTAGGTTTAATATTTCTGATATTGTAGAATCAATAAAACTATTAATATTAATGAATGCTGATAGCAATTTATTCAATAAAGCTGATTTGTCAGTAGAGCAGAACTACTTAATTATTATATATGAGGAAGTAATAACGAGTGAGTATTATGAGGGGTACAAGAAACTAGCATTATTGAATAAAGAAGATTATATCTCATCAATTATTTCAACTTTAAATGAAGAAATTAAATGGTATTTTGGCGATAACCGAAGGAATTATATTGAAAAATCAGGAGCAAAATCAAATTTGAATGATAGAAATGATGGTTTAGAATGTTTGAGAATCATCATTGATTATTTAAATAAATTAAGCCAGTCTAAGCATGGACAAGAAGGATACTTAAGTTTGACAGGTAGAAAAAAGACTACATATAAAAGGGACCTTGACCGCGCGAATTATTTATATGAACTTTTGCAAGGTCAGAATTTTGAAGCTTTCAATAAAATAATTGTACATGGGGTACATAAAATAACTCCAATTATGTTTCATTTTTTTAAACAACTTGAAAAATTTGGAGTTGAAGTAATTTTCTTAATTAATTACTGCAAAAATTTGCCATTTACTTATAGCACATGGAAAGAGGTTTATGGGTGGTGCGATGCAAAATTTGAATATGAAAGTACCATTGACATTCAATCTGGACAACTTATTGGCCAGTCAATTGCAGCCATTATTGAAGGCAAAGACCCACCCAAACTAGATGATCAAGAAGTTATATTATTTAGAAATCTGACTGAATTCACAGACAACGAAGTTGCTATAACTTTCGATGAAGCAGGTGAATCAATTAGCCAAATGAAGACGCAATATTATGCTGTTACTGGAGAATCAAGTAACGCATTGCTTAAGATGTATTACCCAGATCAATTTGGGAGCAGGCATTTCCTTTCTTACCCAATTGGACAGTTCATTCTTGGTATCTATTCAATGTGGGATTTTGAAGTTGCGAGTTTGAAAATAGAAGACAAATATTTACTTGAGTGTGCTGCTACGGGTCTATATAAATCAGAAACACACAACATATACTCAATCTACAAAAAAATTTCTACATACTTCACAGACGTGAAATTATTAATCAAATATTACGAGAGAATCAAAGAGCTAAAAACTGCTAATGAAATAATAAATACTAACAACTTATATAATGATTTAAAAATGATTTCATTTTTTAATATTACTTTGGATGAGATCGATGAATTTAAAAAATTCATCGAATTTATTGAAGGGATTTCAAATGAATTGTTTAAGGATTCAAATAAAACAGTAGACTTTGCAAAGCATTTTGGTATTTTGATGGAAATAATATCAAACAAAGCTACATCGAATGTAATTATTAGCGACACAGAAAGTAAATTAATAGAAGAACTAAATATAAAAATGAAGTTATTTCACGAGGGTGCGGTCAAAGGGAATATTGAGGATGTAAAAGATGCAATAGCCTTCTATCTTTCGGGTTCAAACAAAAAAGATTCATCAAACTGGATTGTCAGAAATTTTGAACAAATTGATGGTTCTGTCTTATTAGGAACTTCGACAACCGCTAAATATCATCATTTTGCATTATTGTCAAACTTGAATATGAATTCTCAGAACAGCGATATCTTGACTTGGCCACTATCAGAAAAAATGTTTGTTGGATATACGGACATGGAATCAGCAGTCCCTGTAATAACAAAATGCATATTAGAACATAGAAATTTTCTCAAATTCTCACTATTTTATGGAACATTTTTCTCAAATAAGAATATTCAATTAAGTTTTATTCAAGAAGAAAATGGCAGAGAACAGACGCTTTATTATCTTCTTAAAATTCTAAATCTAGGTCAAAAATTATTTGACAAAAGCGGACAGCCGTCATTTATTGCTGAGGAATCAAAAGAAAAAGTTATAAGCGCTTTAAACTCAGAAAAGTTATCAAGTGAGGAAAAAGAAACATTCGCAATATGCCCATTTAAATTCATGATAAATTATCTGATTAAATCACCAATCGAATATTCAAATGAATACCATATAAAATATTTTGTATCTAATTTTATGTTTATTTTAATGGAAAAAAAGTATGGACTGAAGGAAAAAGATTTAAAAAATAAGCTTTCAATTGAATATGAAAATATTAGAAAACTTTTTCCGTTCTGGGGGCAAGCAGTTTTATACGACTTAGAAAAGAACACCTATAAGCAGATTATTGGTAATAATGGTACGGGTATGATTTACAGAAGAAGAAAGTTAAACTTTCTAATTGCACAATGGAAAGATGACAAAACAAAGCAAAACACAATGAATTTCAGCTTAGATAATATTAATATGCGTATCAATAAATATATGGAGTCGAGCAAACTTTATCAGAAAAAAATTGAATTGCCTCATAAAAAAGTTTGCGAAAATTGTAACTTTACAGATGTATGCCTTAGAAACTACTACGAAGTAAGTGAAAGTATGATGGGAGATGAATAATTTTGTATGAACTGATAACCCTTGCCATTACTGAAACATTCCCTAACACAGATGAGTTCTCTGTCGTTGCCTATGATGTTAAAAGTAAAAACATTCTATCTTTTGATTTAGTGAGAGATCAAATAGTTTCTACTAATGGAGAAGTTATGTGGGATATTGGGTTCACAACATTTGTAGATGAAATCAGGATCAAAGAATCAAAATATGGAAACGAAATGTATGAGGCTTTCAAAGTAAAGCTTGCTAATAATAGTATAGATTTACTAAAAAAGATACTTGAAGCTAAAGTGCTAAATGGAGATAAGTTTTTTGTAAATACTAAAGAAAGATATGCAATTGTAAAAGTTAATGAAGTTGAAGATATCTCAATAGATAAAAAAACTGAATCAAAAGGTGGGCAAATAAATAAGTATCGAATAAAAGCGAATATAACTTGTCTTAAAGAAGCAAAAGAATTTCTAAATAAAGATTATCGATGGGTTCATTATTGGAATTGGATAATAAAAAATAGTGAGTTTGAAAATAAAAGAAAAAAATATTTAGATTTACTAAATAGAAAAGATAAAGAGCTATATTTTATTTTATATAGGCATAAATTTCAGGGAAATAGTTCACGTTATTGGATTTCGGGTATGCATTGGTTATAAGGAGGAAGATTAATTATGAATATTAAAGATTTATTAATGGAAGAATTTATCAAGCAAAGCGATGGAAGAGAAAGCAATTCGTATCTGAATGAAATTTTCACTTTTCTCTACGAATTAAACGAAAAATATGCTACCTCAAACTATTTAGAAACTGTTTTAAACAAAGAAAAAATATCTGCAAGGAGTGATTCAATTAATAGTGCTTTAAAAACAGCATTGGAATTGATAAAAGAAAATATTAAATTCGACGCAATTGGTAGGAGGTATTTGGAACATAGACTTTTAATAGAAGAAAATGAAAAGTTAAAATCATCAATCAGTCGAGCACAGGGCTTAATTGACGATGCTAATAATGAGAAAGAAAAGATTAAGAAATCTACTATAAATGAAACTAGAAAGAAACTACAAATAGTAAGAGATAGGCTAGTTTCTAGTGCCAATACATCAAGCGCTTTAGGAGAGCAAATAAATAACGGAGATGATACAAGTGTTATGATTGATACAATCAATAACATAATTTCAAGTATTTCTGAGATTACTGAAGAAATTACTGGCTTAGGATTATGGCCAGAAGAGGGTATAAAGCCAAATACTAAAATAATATTACATATTGAAAATAAGGATAAAGTAATAATTAAAGAAAAGACAACAAAGTATAAAAAATCTAAAAATATGGAAGCCCAAATTGAAAAAGAACCAGAACCGGAACCAGAACAAATATCACTTTAGACCGGAGGATACTTATGATAAGCTACGGACTTGATTTAGGAACATCCAATTGTCTTGTTGCAAAAGTAGAAGAAAAGCTTGACGGGAGCTTCGAAGTAAAATGTCTCAATGATGATGAAGGCAATGAAAGCTTCCCGTCAATAGTGTATTTCGAGGACGAAAATAATTATAAAGTTGGGAGTCTTGCCGAAAACAAATTATATATTTATCCCGACAGTACTGTTGAACTTGTTAAAATTCGTCTTGGGAAAACAACTGAAATACCTATTATAATAAACGGAAATATAATTAACAAATCACCTCAAGAGATTTCTGCTTACCTTCTTAGGCACTTCAATAAATTGCACAATAATCAGATAAAATCTGCCTTAATAACTGTTCCAGCATTTTTTGACCAAACGCAGAAAGACGCTACAATGCAAGCAGGAATTGCAGCAGGGATGAGAATTGAAGGCTTAATTGAAGAACCAACAGCTGCTATCATGTACCACCTTTTTGATCAGTATGTAAAAAAGGGCATAGAATGGTTCTCATCTGATGCGCATAAAAATATTCTTGTGTTTGATTTCGGAGGGGGGACGTTAGACCTATCATTAATAAAGGTATGTTATGCAAATGGCGCAATTACACCTGAAGTTCTTGAAATTGGTGGAGATCCTGAATTGGGAGGAAATATTATAGATTTTATTTTTACTGATTTAGTTCTCCAGAATATAGCCAATGAATATGTAAATGATAAATTTATTCAAGAAGTAAAAATCGCTTTTGAAAATTATTATATAAATTATTTAGATCATAAAATATTAAAATTTTCTGAAGATGTGAGTATTGATGTTAAGCAATATATATTTAGACTTAAGAGAAATATTGAGCAAGCAAAAATCAAACTCTCAACTGAGAAAAGCGTAAAAATATCTTTTGAAGGCATTTATAAACCAATAATCGTTACTAGGGAAGATTTTGAAGAGGAAGTATTGGGGGATAGCAAGCTAAGCATAAAAACAAGGATTGCAGATGTTTTAAAGGGAATTAGCAAAAAACGCTTGCCTATCTCACAAGTAATATTAATAGGAGGTAGTTCTCAAATTCCATATGTAAGGGAATTAATATTTAATGTATTTTCAAGTATCGGTGGCATCACAAAAGAAAAAATTATACATTCAGATGATTTCAATAAGGCAGTTGCAAAAGGTGCAGCAATACAAGCTGCACTTAAAAATGGGACTATTATACCCCCCTTTGCTCAAAATAAGTGTAATAGCATTGTTTCAAGGGATATTGAAATATATCATGCTGGTAAATCAAGCGTTTTTATACCAAAGGGGACGGAATATCCATTTTTGGAAAAGAAAGAATTTGCAATTAAAGTTGGACATGCATTAAACGACAGAATTGATCTCTGCTTTAATGAGATAATTGAAAAAGAAAAAGTGGAGAAAAAAGAAATATGCCAATTTTCATTTTTTCTGCCACTTTACTACACAAATGATCAAATAATGCTTAGTATGGATATAAACGACGCGGGTTTATACCAAATAGGAGCTATGCACACAAATACAATGGAATCAGTAGAATTTGAACCGACAAAGAGATTTTCATTATCGGAGGCAGAATTGAATGAGTTAGTTGAGAACCTAAAGGGGAAGAAAGATATAAGTAAGTAGCTATTTACCACGCCGAAAGAGGTTAAGCAATATGTTAAAAAAGGGAATGTATGTAAGGTGCGCTTATGACGAAGATCCACAAAACCCAAGAGATTTTATATTAGGCCAAATAGAATTTGCTGATTTAGTTAATGATAAAATTACAGTAGTTTTCCATGATCTTTTTAGATTAAGAGATTTCTTCAAATTTCTTCCAAACAGAGTGATTTACAAAGCAAATAAACTTCAAAGAAGCTGCATTTTAGACAATACAATTATTAATTATAAGGGTTTTAAGGTTAAAATAATAACAACTTCCAGGAAACCTAGCTCAGATTATGAATACTATGATTATTATATTGAATTTATGAAAGATGGAGAAACAAGAACTGGGATTGTATGCGAGACAGAAATCCTAGCTTCTCTAAACAGGTCTAATTTTAACCCAATATATCAAATGCTAAATTATGAATTGCAAAACCCAAGATGGTATTTAAATCGCAGAATTGTTAGTGAATCATTGAATATGATTGATAATGCGCCATATGGATTCAAGAACCTCCTTGGGACAAGAGTACATTTATTTTCACATCAAATAGATACAATTATTAGAGCTTTATCAGAAAATCCTTGCAGATTAATGCTTGCTGATGAAGTAGGACTTGGAAAAACTATCGAAGCATGTTCAATTGTTAAATGTAAAATAGATAAGTCACCTAAGACTAAAGTTATATTTATTATTCCTGACACTCTTATTTATCAGTGGCAAACAGAGCTTTCTTTTAAATTCTGGTTCAATATACCAATATGGGGAGTGGATGAAATAAGCGAGCCTAAACTCCTTATAGTTTCAACAAGCGATTTTGTAAAAAATGAAAAAACAATAAAAAGACTTGCTAATTGGGACATGTGTGTTGTAGATGAAACTCATAAATTACTTAACAATAATAATCTTTATACTTCAGTTTACAATTTTTCCGGCGATGTAAAAGAGCTTCTTCTTCTTAGTGCCACACCAATCTTACAACGCGAAGATGAATATTATAGATTACTTAAAATATTGAATCCCAAACGTTTCGATACTATCAATTTGACTCAATTTACTAACTTAATGGAAAAGCAACGCAAGATAAGGGATCTTGTATATGACATGATGAAAGACCTTTCTGATTATAATGAATATAATTTATCAGGCGACTTTATTAATAAGCTTAGAAAAATCAATCAAGAGATATGTGATGAAAAGCTTTCAGTACTAATTATGAACATCGATGGGGATTCTGATGATAAAGGTATAAAATATGCTAGGCTATCCCTTGCATATATTGCAGAGTTTTATCAATTAGAGAAAAACATTATTAGGCACAGAAGAACTGAAATCGAAAATGAAAATACTACAAGAAAATTAATTATGAAACCATATCAAATGAGGGGCGCTGATGTAGATTTCAATGAAGAAAATTGTTCGTCAAAAGTTCTTGATTATGTAGATTATATTTTCTCATCACACTTAGAACCAAAACACGAATTATTCGAGTATGCAAAAAAAATACTTAGCGCATTCTTTAGCTCACCTTATGCGTTGGAAGTGGTGCTAAAAGAAAGAAGCAATATAAAGTCTGAATTATTGGATAACGAAAATGATTATCTTGAAAATATAAAGTTGTTAAATATAAAGTGGAAAAGGGCAACAAATCAAGAGATAAGTAATATTAAAGATGTATCTGATGAAATAGAATCATTCTACAGTAGATTTGCAAATGTTATTGACTTTATTGACCAGGAGGATTTGGAAAAGAATAAAAAATATATTATTTTTACAACTTTTACAGAAACAGCGCTGAAACTTGAAGAATGTTTCGAATCTTTTTTTGGCACAAACTCGACATCTTCATTTCATTCGAATAAAACAAGAGAAGCAATGCAAGAATCGGCAACAATATTTCAAAACGATGATCTTTGTAGATTTATTATTTGTGATGAATCAGGGGGTGAAGGTCGTAACTTTCAGATTGCAGATTATATAATACATTTTGACTTACCATGGTCTCCAGCATTAATTGAACAAAGAATTGGAAGGCTTGATAGGATAGGAAGAGAACTAGGAAAAGATGTTATATCAATTGTATTTTTTACCGAGAATACAATCGAAAATGATTTGTTTAGCATCTATAGCAATGGACTTAATATGTTTGATGAATCATTATGTGGAATGGAGATAATATTTGAAGAATTAAATGATTTAATTACTAACTCATTTATTAGCGATGCAAAATTTGGATTAGGTAAATTACTTGGGAATGTTAAGGAATTCTACAATAAAATGAAATCGGAAGTTGAAAGAGAAAGATACTTTGATTTGGCAAGACAACTTGATCCGTTTTTACAAAAAAAGTTAAATGAGCTAATAATCAAATTTACCGAGAACGATGGAAAAAGATTGATGGATACAATGTTGATATGGCCATCTATGGCAGGATTCGAGAACGTTACAGTTACAAATGCATATAAAGATGGATATAAAATAATAAAAGTTGACACAACACAATTAAATGCGCGTAGCATGTTCAATTCTTTATACTTCCCTCCTAGAATGGATGAGCTGATTAGCCGAGCGAGATACAAAAATGATATTTGGGGTACGTTTTCAAGGGCTGCGGCTATAAAACATGAAAATTTAGGTTTTTTTGCACCTTTTAATCCATTCTTTGATAGCATCACAAGAAATGCAGAAGAATGTTATAAAGGAAGATGTTGCGCATTTTTATATTCAAATTGCGAAATTGAATGGATTGGATTAATAACAACCTGGAATATAAACTATAATCCAATAAAACTAATTGAAAAGGGATATCCTTTAGAGATTTATACATTGATTAGCAGATTTATTTATAACAAGCAGGTAATTAACACCGCGCCATTGAATATTAAGTGGGATTCAATAAGTGAATACAACATTCTGAGGCAACTAGAAGAAGTAACGCATAAAAGACCAATGCATCTCGGAAAACGAGAAAATGGAATGATTAATGCATTTAAAAATAAATATCCAAAGGTGAATTGGGAAAAGTATGTGAAAGCTGCATACAAAACCGGCAAAGGTATTGCAGCGGAGCAAGCTAAAATTTTTACTGATATAACAAGAGCGAGAGAAGAACTTGACAACCAATTCAACTCAAAGAAAGCAAGAGAGATATTCTATGGGATAAATGATATTAATACATATTGCTTAACTCAAGACATTATAGAAGCACTGATTTATGGATTAACAAACCCAATAATAGAATTAGATTCTATTGCATTTACTGTTTTTAAAAAGGGGTGAGTGATTAGATGGAGCCAACAATCCTATTAATTCAAAAAGTTATATTTAATGATTTAGACGTTGATATTGCTATCGGTAAAATTGATAGTTTAATAAGCGATGCAAATGAGCCTCTAAAATATAGATGCGTGCTAAGAGCACTGAAATCATTAAAAGAAGATAACATCGTTGACTTTTGCGGTCACATAAGACAATGCATGCAATATTTTCAAAGTGGAATTTTAATCTCAAATGAATTGTACGATAAAATTTACATGCACAAAATGCCATTTGGTTTTATTTTTGACACGACCAATAATAATATTGAATTGACTATAGAAGTTAATATTGCTAATGATATTGATGACTTAAGATCTTCATATTCAAATATTAAAAGTAGGAGAACAAAAAAGTCATTTGGAGATGGGACGTTATATAGATATTTAGGATATGAAAATTATACTTCCTTATCTCAAAAGATGTTAATTTATGTAATTTCAAATATGAAAAAAAATGAAACATTACTAGCTTGTTTGCCAACTGGGGGAGGGAAAAGCCTTGCCTGGCAACTACCGGCGCTATCAAACATGTATGACGGCCTAATTATTGTGGTTGTTCCAACTATTGCACTTGCAATAGATCACGAAATCTCAACAAAGCAATTATATGCTAAGTGCGAATTCTCTTCAACATTTTGCGCTGCATATTATTCAGGGATTGATCAAAAAAATAAAAACAGGATTTTTGAAGGGATTGATAACAACACACTTTCAATTTTATATATTTCGCCTGAGGCTTTGATGCATAAAGAATTTAAAGAAAAAATCCTTGCATCGGCAAAAAATTCTAAAATAAGTGCACTTGTTATCGATGAAGCACACTTGGTCGTTAGCTGGGGGATTAAATTTAGACCTGAATTTCAACTTCTAGGATCGTTTCGAAATCAGATTAAAGAGCTTTCTGAGTCAGGGCTAAAAACAATATTGCTGTCGGCAACATTAACTATGGAAGACACAGAAATATTAAAAATAATTTTCGATGATGACTTTCTGACTGAATTCAGGGCCGATGAATTAAGACCAGAGCCTAAATTTTATATGCATAAATGTAATGATGAGGAAGAAAGGAAGGATATACTGGTTAAACTTGTTAAACAAGCGCCAAAACCTTTAATCGTTTACACTAGTAGACCTGAAATTGCCAAAACTTATTATAATAAATTAAAAGAATTAGGGTTTTCCTACTTGGAGTTATTCACCGGTGAAACCAAAAATAGCGATAGGGAGAGAATACTTGAACAATGGAGAAAAGACGAAATTGATATAATTATTGCAACGTCAGCATTTGGTATGGGAGTTGATAAAGAAGACATCAGGACAATAATAACTTCCTATATACCAGAAAATGTGAGTAGATACTATCAAGAAATAGGAAGGGCTGGGAGGGATGGATGCACGTCCCTTTGCTACTGGTTGATTAATGAAACTGAGGATAATGAAATTATAAACAACTTAACTAAATCCTCAATATTAACGGTCGATAATATTGTAAAAAGATGGAAAGCAATGTATTCAAACGCTAAGGCAGGAGAAGGCCCAAATAAAGTATGGTTAGATGTTAAGATTGCGCCAGAACATCTTAAATATGAAACTACAGGACAACAAAATGCCGGTTGGAATAAAGATGTAATAATATTCATGCTAAAAAGCAATCTTCTTAGGATAATAGATGTTGATATTTCGAGTAATAATGGCTATAAAATGCTTGTTGAATTGGTGCAAATATCCATACTTGAGAATTCGGAAAAGTTATCAACATATCTTACAAATTTTAGAGCCAATGAAAGAACAAGGATAAGCGAAGGAATAAAGTCTATAAAAAAATTGATAAAAAGCGCAAAAAAGAACTGTTTCTCAACAATATTTATAGATGAATTCCCATATGCACAGGAAGTTTGTAGTGGCTGCCCTTACTGTAGAAACAAGTCCTTCGGGATTGCTTTCAAAGAGGGTAAAATTGGAATCAAAAGTAGTAAAGATAATATCTTAGATACTAATTTAATAAATTTTAATACGCCTTTTCAACAAATTGTTATTTCAAATAAGCAAATATTACTTCAAAATAGTGTTTATATAAAGGCTGATAAATATACAGAGTGTTTTAGCTATTTAATAAAAAACAAAGTAAATATTATAATTACACCAAATATTACAAAAGGAGAGGATATACTTGAGGCTATATCCATTTACGAATTTAACGCATACATGATATTAACATTAGATGAATTTATGAAAATCGGATATAAATGGCTTAATGGTGTATGCGCAATTATTTATAATGAAAATGAATATCTAACTGATAAATATTTTGACTTTTCAAATAAATATATTGCAAAAAATCAAGCCAATCGCATAATTCATATTGGCCCATCTTCTCAATATATTAAGTCGGAAGAGAAGCGTTTAAGCGATTTAGCTGACATTGAAATAAGTTATAATTTTTATGTTGAAGGGGGAAAATAATTATGATTATTGCAGACTCATTAAGGCAAGAATGCATGCCAGAAATGGTCTATATTATTTGTAAGCTTGCAGGAGCAAAAGATAAATATAGAAAAGAAGAATTTAAAAAATTAATAACGTTAGGCCATGAAAATACTACAGCATATGATAGGGTTTTTAAGTTTTCATTGGATTGCAATTTCATTAAATTAATAAATGGTGAAAAAGTATCTACTGATTTTACAGAAGAACAATTAAGAAATTTTAATATTCTTAGGTTTACTATTGCAGATAATATTTTTAAAGAAAAGGATACGGCATTTACACTATTAGTAAAATGGTATCTTGGTCAACAAAGTAATGTGTTTAGTTATAAGTCCGCAGAAGAACTAAAAAATAAAATACCTAGGGAAATTGAGTTTGGAATTAACATAGAAAAAGACTTTATTTTAGGCTTCAGATATTGGGCTGTGGCACTTGGATTAGCTACATTCCAAAAGGCAGGGGCTGGTTCAACATTAGTATTTGGGTGCAATAATAATATTTGTGATTGGTTGAAATTTAAGAAACCATTTGAAAGTGGTAAAAAAATTCCAGTCAAAATGTTCATCAATCAATTAATTATTGATTCACCACAATATCTTAATACAATAAAAGATAATCGAATCAAGCAAAGCTTATCAATGGCACTACGGATATTAAATAACCAGAAAATTATAGAATTAAAATATATCCCTGATACTAGTGATATATGGCACTTAACAAATTCAATACAATATCCGGAAACAAATATGATTTCAGAAATAATTGTGAGGTAAAATTTATGGATGCGCAAAGGCTGAAAAGATTAAGTCAAGTTATTCAAACTGAAGCAACAACACCTTCAATCGCTGATTTTCTTGCGACTCACATTCCTTTTGAGAATTTATATTTACAAAAGGGAACTGGATCCAAAGAGGACTCGCTCAATGAAAATAAGCTTTTCCAGGAAATAATATGTGATAGTCCTGAAGAACATAAACTCATTCTTATCCAGGGAAGTAATGGGTCTGGAAAATCTCACTTAATTAGATGGCTTAAAGAAAAATATCAAAAGCAGGCAAATGAAAAAGAAGTTGTTTTATTAATTTCACGAGCGCACAACACTCTTCAAGATGCATTAAAACAGATTATAGATGCTGATTTATTCCCTGAAGAAATAAAGGAGAATGAACTTAGAATTATCAGAAATGCAAAAGGAAATATTACTGGGGAAGAATTAAAGAAAACGATAAATTTTAATTTTACACTTGAAATTGATAAAGATAAGGAAGCGGGAAATGATTTATTAGACGAAAGATATAGAGATTGGCTCAAAAGCTACTTAACTGATGAGTATATAATTAATACCTTTTTACTTGTGGACAATGGCCCATTAAGTAAAATTTGCGCAAAACTTGGAACAAAAGAAGACGGAACTATTAATCAAAATGAAGATCAGATCTTTGCAGCCAAGGATTTCAAAATAACATTACAACAAATTAAACAGAATCTTGATATTGCAAATGCAGGAGCTGCAGGAAATACAATTAGACTAGCTGAGAAATTTGCTACGGAAGGCGAAGGAAGCGAACTAAGAAACAAGGTTGCTGAATATCTCAACTCTAAAGTATCATCAGTTATTCAACGAAGCCTAAATCTTGAATCGGCTGACTTTAAGAACTTATTTGCATCATTAAGAAGTATATTGAAAAAGCAAGGTAACAAGTTGACTTTGTTTATAGAGGATATTACATCGTTTTCTGGATTAGATAATGCATTGATGGAAGTTTTGATAACAAACCACTCAGCAGAAGGAAATGGTGAGTTTTGTAGAATCAGTTCCATATGCGGAGCGACAACTAGCTTCTATTGGAATAGCATTCCTGATAATATTAAAGATCGAGTAACACATAATATACTAATTAAAGAAGAAGCCATGCTTGGAAACAAGAAGCAACTTTCATATTTTGCAGCAAAGTATATAAATGCAATAAATTTAGATGAAAAAATTATTTGCGATTGGGCTAACAAAGGAGCATACGAAGAGGCAATACCAATTGCTAAATTACCTGAATATCCATGGGCAATAGTCTCGCAGCAGGAAAAGGATTTTTCCATATTCCCATTCAATGAGACTGCGTTATGGAACCTATACCAGAGCCTCGATGTTGCACGAAGGACACCACGAGTATTTTTAAAAAATGTTATTTTGCACGTACTTTCGATGTGGGTTACTGATCCAGAAGGATTTCTTTTAAATGAGTCTAGGTTCACACTGGATAGTCAACCGATTCCAAGGTGGAAAATTATTCATTATACTGAAAGCAATAAAAAAATTGACCCAAATACTGCAACACAAAGAGGAATACTTTTAAGGCTATGGGGGGATACGACTACAGAACTCAGAAATGGAATGCTAGGGGGATTGCCAAAATCTTTATTTGAGACATTTAAGGTACCATCAAACATATCTGGAGAAATTGAAATAACTACAAATTCAATTGAACAAATAGATGTTGCGCCTGATTCAAACCCGATACCAATTATAGCAAATAACTCAGATTATAATAAGGTTGAAGAGGATATTCTTAATTGGTTTAACAATAAGGCTATATTAATTTCTCACATAGAGTTAAGAGACTTACTCAAAGATTTTATTGTGGCTTCAATAAATTGGGAGGTTGAAGAAGTTAACGAAATCCTTGTTAATGCATATATAAATACAAGGTTAAGAGTTCATATCAGAGGGCAAAATGTAGAGGTCAGTAGCGGATTTATCTTAGAACGTCAAGAAGAATCCATGTATTTACTAATTTCGTTGGCAGCTTGGAAATATCTAGGCGACTATACCTGGAATTTTGAAAGTAGCGAAGATTACTTAGTTACCGTATTATCCTGGATAGAAAACAATAAAAATAAAATTATATCTATTGTAAAATCACCGGACCTAATAAGTACAGATTGGAATTTATCATTATGGAATGTCGCAGCGGTCTACCTAATAAAGGCAATATTTTCAGGTGTTGATACTACAAATACAAATGAAGCATTACTGTTAAAGTTGTTTGCTGAAGAAAATAATTTTGAATATAATTATAAACATGGCGAAATTTGGGGTACTATGGCGAAAGAAATAAGTACTAAGGAAGTATACAGGGAGACAACATTATCTAGCGCAAAGAACTACTTTAGCAAAACAATAGGGTCTGCAGAAGTCGGACAAACTAGATATACAATTGTAGATGCTTTTGAAATCCTTAAACAAATTGAATTACTTAGATCAATTAATTGGGATCTAAAAACTTTACAGATTAATATATTAAGGAAGGAACAATCTTTATGGTATTTCTCAATAAATTGTATAAATGAGTTCTCTGAATCAATTGAAAAAGCAATTAATGAAGAAGTTCAGCTTTCAAATGACTATCTACAAATATTCAATGAAGCTCTTGGAGAAAATTCTAATGAAGAAGTTGTCAAATTGTCGCTACAAAGTATAAACGATTATTTAAAATTTCTGAATAATCCACTTAATTTGAACTATAACGAAAGTGACTATTTTAATATTTCTAGGTCTGATTCATATGGGGCATTTTACAAAGCAATAGAAAATGCTAGAGCCTTATGTAAGAAAGTTGAAATGCCAATAAAACTATTTGAGATTTCGAAGAATCCTTTTGATGAAATAGAAAAGTATAAAAGAATATTGACAAACTTTAATAAACTTGTAAATGAGAAGAATATTATATTTATTAGCAGTTTGGATAAAGAAGCAACAAACTTATTAAATGAAAAGCGCAATGATATTACAATAAAAATTGAGAAAATGGAATCTGAGATTACAAAGATTGGAGGTGGGGCAAATGGAAACCAACAATAGACTGATTGAAATGATAGAAAACTCCAAGAGGGAAGGATCTAATTATCTAAAAGTAAAAAGACTGAACAGCCAAAAGGCGGATATAGTGAATTTCAGTTCTCACTTTGACATTGTATATATGGACTTTATTAAAATCGAAGAATCACTGAAATTAATGTATAAGATTATCAATGAAAAAATTGACTTAGAACCTACAAAATCATCATTAATTCTATTAAAAGAAAAATTCAATAAAGATGATTATGACATGGCATATCTGAATACACTGAAAAGAGAAATAGCGCTCATAAACCTAAAGATACTAGAATTATGGAATAATTATATTGGACAAAAAACTGCCGCAATTTCAGGAGTTTTAGAAACTATCAATACGATAATCGCCGAATTACCTGAGAGAACAATCCTTTATCAGAAGAAAACATTGTTTTCAAGAGCTGCACCAGGAAGCCAAGAAGCTATCAATGCAATAGATGAATATACAAAATTAGCAAGTTCACTAATAGCAAAACTAGACTTAAAAGATAGTGTATTAAATTTTCTTAAACTTATTGCAACAGGGAAAAATTTAACATTGAAAGATTTAAACGCCGAAGTATATGATTGGCTTCAAGCAAATGGGTTCTCATCAAAAATTAATGTATCATTTACTAGCAATGAGCGAAGATAGAAGCGCTGTATATAATAAAATGATTTAGCTTATTGATAAAAAATACAAACTATAAAAAAACATTTCAAAGAGGATATTAAATGGATAAAAGTCTTGAGTTCTGGGATAAAACAATTAAGAATCTTAATCCACTTGATTCATGTTATGATGGTTGGCTTAATAAGTATTTTGATGGAAATTTTGATAAAAATACTACGGTCATTGAGTTAGGATGCGGTTGGGGAGATGATACTTCTTTTCTTGCAAAAACAGAATGCAAAATAGCTTCCTGTGATTTCTCAGCTGAAGCAATAAATGTTATCAAAATTCTATATCCTAGTGTTAAACTATATCAATTCAATTTTCTAGAAACATTTCCTTTCGAATCAAATAGCGCTAATGTAATAATTGGAGATTTGTGTTTGCATTATTTTAACGATCAAGAGATGGCTCAAATTTTAGGAGAGATTCAAAGAGTTTTAGTGGATGATGGGTTATTTCTTTGCAGATTAAATTCTAACCAAGATATTAATTTCGGAGCTGGGCAAGGCATAGAAATAAGCGAAGGTATTTATGAGTCAGATGCTGGGGTTAAAAGATATTTTGATTATGGAACAATAATGAGAGTTTTCAAAGAATTCAGGATAAACTATATTAATGAATATATATTAAAGAAATATTCAAAAGATAAAATAGTTTGGGAAATTGGAATGACTATATGCACCCAAGAGTTGGTGAAATAATGAGTTGGAATTTAAAAGAAGGGCATTATACAAAAGAAAATATAAGCGAAGATGAAATTTGGGGAATATTTAATAGTATATTTTCATCAAAAACTCACAACACTACAACATATAAGTATTGCTTCTTAAAATGTCTCGTAGATAATATTTTCAATGTTGATGAAAAACTTTCTCTAGAGTTTGACGTAGTTTTCACTAGATTCACAGAAGTCTATTGGAATCTTGTAGTAAGGCATAAACTTAGACAAATTCAAGAAAACTCTCAGTGGCAAAGAAGTGCAGTCGAGGAGATCATAGAGAATTTTCTAAATAAATATGACTTTAGTAGAGAGTTCGCATTTGAAGGACTTAAAAACAACTATCAGTTGGAGTTAATTAGTCAAATCAGACAAGTAGGTAGCAAGTATGTAATAGGAGCTTTTTATTCGGATAGCAAAGGCACCTTTTATAGCTTTTCAAAGGCAGAAAAGCGCATAATATTTAACCCGAAAGTATATGCAATGATAGTAAAGTATAAATCAATTATTGAAAAAATAAATTACTATGAGTGGATAAAATTTTTAGAAAAAGTAAATATTAAAGAATCGTCATATAGTATTGCTGAGAAATTAGATTATTCAACAAAGAGAAATAATCTTATAAATTACAAAGAAACACTTTTCGGGAAAAGTGAGCATAGTAATTGTTTCTATTGTGGGAAAGGTATTTGTAAAAATTCTATTGAGGTTGACCATTTTATACCATGGTCTTTTGTTAAAGATGATAAATTATGGAATTTTGTTTTAAGTTGCCCGAGGTGTAATAACAGCAAACGCGATAGATTAGCAATCGATAAATATAAATATATTATTATAGAACGTAATAAATTAATAATAAATAATGTTCAAGGATTAGGAGTGAATCTGGATTTTAAAGGGTATACGGAAGTCAAAATTCTGTCGATGTATAAGTCGGCAATATTTAATGGTTTTACTCCTGACTGGCAGCCAAAAATAGTTTGATTTTAGGTCTAGTAATAATCCATATGCGTTGGGTTGAAGCTAAATATGATAGGAGCTTCTAATGAAAGTAGAGAAACAATATAAACTGATTGATTCTTGCGATAAGGAATATTATGCTAGAGTACCTGGTGAATTGGGAGGCCATTAATCATTAAAGATTTATGGTAAATTAGATTGTACATCAGCCTTAATTCATATTAACAAAGGCAACTATATTAATAATAGGGTTTTCTTTCTTAATGAAAATATTGCAATTGAAGCAGGATAGGACCTTGTGGCATATGAATGAAAGAAAAATGAAAAGAGTGGAAAGCTAAAACGCAAAAACATTTTTTCTTTTGGAGGCGAATCGTATGAAATTAAATGTTACACAGAAAAAACTAGCGGAACAACTCGTGATATCTGTTATACGCAAGGAGGGAATTGTTACATGTGATGAATTGGCATCTAGAATTAATCACCAAATTAATTGGAGAGAAGTTAAAAGAGAATTACTAGGGATATCACAAGTATGCAAAGAACGGGGGCTTCCTATTATATGTGTAAAAGTAGTAGTTCAAAGCACCGGAGTACCTCCAATATGGTCTTTTCTTGAACATATGAAAGAACTTGGATTTGATACTAAGGGTAAAAGTGCAATGGAAATATATAAGGGAGAACTTAGAAAAACACGCGAATTTACGGAATGGTTTAAATTAACTGAATATATTAAAGCAAACTAATTACTTAATAATATTTGAAAGAAAGATGGTTTATACTTTAATATAAATCCAAAATGGTGCAACTAATATTTTGACGTTGCTTAAACAATAAATAATTTACACATAGTAAAAATATAAAGGAGAAACATGTATACAGTAACTGTTATGACTATGTTTGTTAGCATGCTTGACGGTGCAACTTGTTTGGCAGATGCTTCAACGTTGAAAAAAGCAATTAAGGACTTCCAAAGAATAAGCAAAAGGGAATTCAAAGAAGTATATGATATTATTGATGGTTATTTTTATGATACTTATGAAAATGAAAATAATTTCCCTGATGAATATTCTACAGTTCTGGTACTAGGGGTATTTAATAATGAGCGTGAATGTATACTAAGTAGAAATTTTGATTATAATCCTGTAAAAAAAATTATGGACCAGAAATTTGAGATTGAGATTGACTATGATATATTGAACGAATTAGAAAAAAAGACGTTAGTTGAGCTAGGTTATTAATAAAATATTTAGAATTTAGTGTTAAAAGTATTGAAAGGAAGAAAAAGATGGAAGCACAATACGTACTTATTTTCATTGGTGTGATATCAATAACAACCATAATACTAATAACTCAAGATGCAAAACGAAAAAAGATAATTAAAAATGAAAATAAAAACTTAGACAGTAGCAATTTGCAAATACCACCCATCGCATCTCAAACTTCAGAAAATATTCTCAATAAGAGCGAAACCAATATTAACGTAAAAAAAGATCTTTCAGTAAAACGTCGTAATTTAGAATATACTTCCCTTGAACAATACTTAAAAGGTCATGGGATAGCATATATTGACAATAGGCCAAAGGGTGGAGCGCTCTGGGTGCTTGATATTTATGATAATTTCAAAAATATAAAATTAGAATTACTGAAAAAAGGTATTGATTTTAGAATTGCAGAGCATGGGGGAAGGGCATCAAATTATAAAAAAGCATGGTATACAAAAAATGTAGATGATCAAAAGTATCAAAATGTTCAAATAAAATGGCTTATTCCAGATGAGGATTATAGTACAAGTAAAATTAATCTTTCAATCCCCATCAAAAAAACGGAAAACTTCAATTATGAACATACTAATAAAGAGAGACAAGAAGAAATTAAGTCAGGCAAAGAAGCGATTTCGGAAAAGGGATGGGAGGAGTTCAAAGAATTCGCTAAAAGTAGAGAAGAAAAAATGGATGATTTTCATACAGCGCATACTTGCAGAAACTGTATGTTACAACGTGCTGAAGACTGCGTAGGAGCAAAGCAAATTTGCGAATTTTTTAAATATGCCCCAAGGTTAGATAGATGAAGTATATAAAACTTCTTCGTGCTCACCGCAATAAGAACGCAATTTGATTAATTGTAAAGAAGCGATTTTTGAATAATACTTCCTCCCAGGATTCTATCAATATCTTTGCAGCTAGCTTCAAATTCTAACTTGATTTGTTCGTAATCATCTAGGTATTCTCCAAGTTGCATGATCATCCAAAGGGCGATTGCTTCAGGCAAAGTGCATACACCGGTATTCGCTTCGAGTAATAGTTTCGATGTATTCTCACGAATCCAAATACCTTGTTCGAATGCATAGAAAGAACTTCTCAAGTCTCCGTCTTCATTTGTCATAAGAGTTTGGCATGGTTGTGCATCAATGCCGAACTTATCAATTAGAATGTCATTTGCCATATCTAAGAAGTGCTCTATTTCCCAAGAGCCAAGTTCCTTGCTACCTTCAAGAAGGAAATAGTGAAAAGAATCCTTGATAATTTCACCATTGTCATCACACCTTACGCATTCTTCTCCACCGTTTCCAAAATAAATCACCTTAATCTTTTCATTTCTATTTTCCATTTTCATTTCCCCCTTATAAATTTTTATTCATTACTCAATTTGTTTATTCCTATGCAGCACATCTGTTAATATTCACGTTAGTTTTATTTACTGAGTATATTGCAACGATATCGCCATCTATTAATTCCATAGCGCTTAGATTACCTCCAAATACACACCCTGTATCAAGCGCGATTCTGTCATTCCACACCACAGGGACGTCGCTGCCATTTATTAGTCTAGTTGGGGTGTGACCGAAAGCTACTTTCTTTTTCAATTGATCTGGGAAGCTGTAAAACTGGTCCCTGATCCAGAGCATTTCTTCTTCGTCTTGCTCTGATAATTCCTTCATTGGGTTGATACCTCCATGTACGTAAAACCATGATTCATCTTCAAAATAAACGGGGCGGCTTCTAATAAACTCAATTTCCTTTTCGCTAAATCTATTATTGCTCATAAACCTATTTCCTACTGAATCCAATAGCATTTGTTCGTGATTTCCCATAAGTGGGATGACCTTGTCTGGACCGTACTTATTTAGCAAATTTTGAAGTAGTTCAAGTACTTCATGTTCTTCATTTCCCCTATCAATATAATCTCCAAGTAAAATAAGTCTGTCTTCTCCCAATTTAATTCCCATTATTTTAATCATTTCCCTTAGCTCCTGAAAGCACCCGTGGACATCTCCTATTACATACGTTTTCATTTTTTTATTCTCCTTTCTCTTTTGTAATTTCATTTTAGTATGTATTCTATTTTACAAATAGGGAGCTCAGTTTCCTATTTTTGCGCGTCATGATATAATAAATCAAAATAAAATCTCAAATACTATTTAGGGGGCGTAGAGTATTCATGATAGACAAAGATTGCAATCCAAGCCTTGCAGCTATGATTAACCAAGCTTTTTCAAACGACTATCCTGGTAACAAGTTTGCATATGAAAAGAGAGCAGAAGAAAAAGCACAGTTACTAAAAGGAATTAACGAGAGAGCAGATATGCCTGGTAAGTGTATTGAAGGCCAAATCAATCTGAGCTTAACTTTGGATGATCTTTTGAAAGACTCTTCTGCTTTTCAACAGAATATTAGTGATTTTATTGCTTCTAAATTTAATGGGAAATTTCAATATACCCAGCGCTTTGAATCATTGATAAATTATATAAATCATAAATACAAAGCTAACATTTCAACTGAATTTTTGAAAAAGTTCCAACACAAAGATGCGGATCGTAGAAGACTTGAATTACTGAAATTAATGCATTCCGAGCTTAATGGATCAGGTAAGAGCATGATTAAAATTGCCGAAGTATTTGGCGTTGATGTAAAGACAATAAGAGAAGATTTTAATAGGTTGGAAAAAGATTTTGCCTTTCTAGATACAGAGATTAATATAAACGGTTTTGATAAAAATAATAAAATCCACAATTCGCCTGTTCATCCAGTATTCCTAGCTTTAAACTCAACACAACTTTATAGCCTTCTTTTCGCCCTAAAAGTTATGGCAAATGGAACTGTATTGGAAGACACCGCACTCTCAATTTCAAACTCAGTCTACTCACAACTAAGTGAACTCGGGGAGAATCTAGTTTCTGACATATATCAGGCAAGTGATTTGCCGGAAGGTTTTAAGAAACAATTCGTTGGCTCTTATGTCATATTTAAAGAAATGGGAAAGCAGGTCATCTTACACGCAGCTGCTTATAAAATTGAATGCACTATAACTTATTTGGATGAAGATAAAAAAGTGAAAGTGAGCGGAATCCCGAAAATCAATCCTGAAAAGGGTTATAATTCATTTATTTTAACCACGCCAAATGGCATCTGTATAATAAAAGGTAGTGATGTAATTGAAGCAATTTAAGCATTTAGCCTAAGGAAAAATTATTATATTTTGTGACCACATATTACCACAATTACTTATACAATATATCTGAAAGCGTTTTGATTTGAACGAAGGAGGATGATAAATAGTGAGCGAAACAAAAAATCAAATTAACAAGTTTAGCGTAGAAATAAAAACACATACTTTGACATGGAGTGAAGAAAATCAAGAAACACAAGATTATCTAGAATACTGCATTGATGGGAAATCATTACGAGAAATCTTAGCAAATGAAAATGATAATAAACAATTCATGGAAAACTATATTGGTTTATTGCCAAGAGATTTACATTTGCTATCACCAGAATCTATCCTGAAGGGTGAAGGGGTATTAGTTGAAGAAAACGGGTCAATTGTAATATATATTTGTAATACATGTGGGGAACTCTTGTGCAGTAATGTAGCCTGTGAAATTGAAGTTAGTGACGAGTATGTGATTTGGAAGAATTTTATGAAGCCTATTTATGACAATAAATATACAGAGTATGAAGGTGGACCTTTCAAATTTGATCGTAATGAATATGAAAAGGTCATTAGAGGGGATGATTTTTATGAAAGAAAGAAAATCAGGGGTACTTTGTGATGAAAAAAGTGGGAACATCTCTATCTATGTGAATGCATATATAGATAAGGGATCCTTACAAATAAGTGGACAGGATTTAGGCGAAGATCTTATTGCTTTCTTTGGCGACTCAGAGTATGAATATTTTTATGAATTTAATGAAAAAAATACCAAATTGCTCCATGAAAAACTAATAGCTGATTGTCAGCAAGGTAAGGGATTAATAGATTTTCTGGAGGAGCACTTTTCTGGAATTGATGGGTGTAAAAATCTTAGAGCATTCTGCAAAAAAAATAAAGTGCACTATGAATTTCATGTGAGGTAGAAGGAGTAAGATAGAATGCTGGAACAAGCTATAATTATTGCAGCGGAAGCACACAAAAAGCAAGTAGATAAATCAGGTAAGCCATACATTCTACATCCAATCCGGGTAATGTTGAATGTTGAAACCAAGGATGAAATGATTTGTGCAGTTCTTCATGATGTTATAGAAGATTCGAAAGTTAAACCTAAGGACTTGCTTGAGAAAGGTTTCACCTTAGAGATAATTGAAGCAATTTTGTCAGTTACAAAAAACCCTGACGATAAGGACTATTTTGATTTTATTGAAAGAGCAAAAAAGAATCCAATAGGAAGAAAAGTAAAAATTGCTGATTTGAATGATAATTTAGATATTAGTAGAATTGATAATCCAAAGGAAAACGACTACGAAAGAATGGAGAAATATCGAAAAGCGCTATTACTACTTGAGACGGATTAGTACTTTGACAAACTTAATTGATTATTGGAATGGGCTCAAAGATGGTGACGGAATGATAGATGATTATTTTATTGCATCCGAATGGTTGACGGATAAATAAAAATGGGAGGTCAAGGATGGCAGACGACTATGGATACTTCGGAAGTGGAGACGCCGGCTATGCGCATTATGTTGCTGCGTCAGGAGAAGACAGGGATCCAAAGAATGGCGGCAACGGCGGGGGACCCAAAAAAGGCGGCGGCCCAAACAGAGGTCGCGATTCGATGATAGGATGCCTTGGAATACTGCTAATTTTTGCCTTTCTTGCCATAATCGGGAACTTGGTTGATTAATAATTATTAGGAGGCGAGTTAGATGTTAAAAATTTTATGGTTTTGTACATTTGGGTTCTTTGTTTTTATTTACAAGTTGATGAAGGCAAATAGTTAGGATGCGCTGCCATAGAGCATAAGGAGGCAACATGGTTAATATTAAAATTGGTGATCTGCTACAGTGTGAGGAAGACATAATATGCCACCAGGTCAATACTTACGGCGGAATGGGCGGAGGTGTGGCGGCTCAGATCAGAGCAAAATTCCCAAAGGCCAATCGCGAGTATGAAGAATTTTGCGCTGGGAAATCTGAAGGCGAGCTGATTGGGCAGGTTTGTGTTGTCTATTGTGGGGACAAGATTATTGCGAATATGTTTTCTCAAAGGGATTTTGATACTGATTATGAGGCGATGGAGAAGTGCCTGAAATGGCTAGTGAGCAATTACCCAGGGAAAAGCATTGCGCTGCCATTTGGGATCGGCTGTGGGATTGCTAGCGGGAACTGGGATAGGGTCTATGGGATAATTGAAGAGGCTTTTAAGGATTCCGCGGTTACACTGTATAAGTTTGCAGGATAGATAGAGAGTTGGATGTGTCCAGCTCTTTTTTATTGTGAGGAATATGCTGCAATCGCAGGGGCGGCAAGGGAGATGGGAGTCGAATAAAAGTTCGGCAGGGGCGGGAGAGATGGAGTATGATCTAAGTAAAGATATGATAAAATACACATTAGATAAAATGCTATTGGATTTAGGAATGAAGGCGGTAATATGGAAGATTCAAAGCAAGAACTTATTCAAATATTAGATGAGCTTATTGTCAGGTATGAATATGAACTTGTTGAGTTTAAAGAAGCCAATAATGATTTCGATAAAGACAAAATTGGAAAGTATTTTTCAGCAATTAGCAATGAAGCAAATTTAAAAGACCGGCAATATGGATGGCTGATATTTGGTATTCGCGATAAAGATAAAAAAATTGTTGGCTCAGACTATCGAGATACAAATGGTTTAGATAAATTGAAGCAAGAAATATCAAACAATACTACCGGGAGAATTACCTTTATTGATATATTTGAAGTTTACCCGGAAATTGGCCAAGAGAAAAAACGAGTTATCATGTTTAAAATACCTGCAGCTGTGACTTCGATCCCAACAGGATGGAACAACCAATATTTTGGCAGAAATGGGGAATCTCTTGTTCCTCTTACTCTTGAAGAATTAGATCGAATAAGAACCCAGAAAGCACTAGATTGGTCAAAACAAGTGATTGAGGTTGCTAATCTTGAGCATCTTGATAAAGAGGCCATTGGTCTAGCCCGTGCACACTATAAAGTGAAAAACAACAACAAAGAACATATTGTTGCCGAAGTTGACAATATGAGGGACTTGGAATTTTTAACCAAAATAAAGTTGGTTTTAGATAATAAAATCACAAATGCTGGAATGGTATTGCTAGGTAATAGCGATTATGATTATTTACTGGAGACACCCCCAAAAATAATGTGGCGACTCTATGATCAAAAGGGAAATGATAAAGATTACGAAATTTTCACAATTCCTTTTATAAAAGTTGTAGATAAAGTTTATGATAAGATCAGGAATCTCACTTATAGATATATGCCAAATCAATTGAGTCTATTTACAGAGGAAACCGAGCAATATGATCCAAGTTTGGTACGAGAACTGATATACAACTGTATTGCGCATCAGGATTATACAATCGGTGGAAGAATTTACGTCAATGAATTTGAGGATGACAAGATAAGAGTAACAAATCCAGGATCATTTCTGCCCAAAAGTATCGAAGTTGTATTGATGCCGAGCTATTCGCCGCCATATTATAGGAACCAGATATTAGCTGAGGCTATGTCTAAATTAAACATGATAGATACTGCATCAATGGGCATTAGAAAAATTTTCAATATACAAAAGCAAAAGTATTTTCCACTGCCGGATTATGATTTTAATGATCCAAATATAGTAGCAGTAACCGTTTACGGCAAAATCATAAACGAAAATTACACACGATTACTATATAACAATCAAGAATTAGAGCTGGATACAATATTTTTGCTGGATAAGGTGCAGAAAAGTATTGCACTATCAAAAGTAGATGCAGAAAAACTACGAAAACTTCGGTTGATTGAAGGAAAGTATCCGAATTTGTTTGTATCGTCTTCGGTTGCCAAAATAGTTAATGAGAAAGCACAATACATTAAAAATAAAGGCTTTGAAGATGAGTATTATAGGAAGATGATTGTAGCGTATCTAAATAATTTCGGGAGTGGAAAGAAAAAAGATTTTCTACTCTTGTTATTGAATAAATTACCGGATATTTTGAGCGAAAAGCAAAAGGAAGATAAAATAAAAAACTTGCTTCAAAAGTTAAAAACAGATGGAGTTATTGACTTAGATGGAACTAATCAAAGATTGTCTAACTGGGTAATCAAAAAATAGTTTAGACAATAATTTAGACAATATAAATCCAATAAAGGCAAAAAAAGTGTTGAAATTCTAACGTAGTCTATTGGATAATATTATTATTTCCAATTGAATCAAGTGAGGGTATTATGAATATTTCTAAATCTCGCTATGTTAGCTATTGCCAGTGTCCGAAGAAACTTTGGCTTGAAATTAATCGCCCGGAGCTTGCTGATATAATGGATCAGACTGCCTTCAAGAACGGAACATTGGTGGGGGAACTTGCGCAGGGGCTATTCCCTGGGGGCACCGTGGTAAAGTTTGATGCAAACGACCCGAAAAATATTGAAAATATGATTTTGAGCACAAAAAAACTGATTGCCGAAAATAAGGATTTCATTTATGAAGCTGCATTTGGGACGGAAGGTTTACTGGCAATTTGTGATGTCTTGGTAAGAGTTGAATCTAGCAATAATGATGATTGCCAAGATGCAAATATTTTATATGATATTTATGAGGTGAAGAGTTCTACTAAGCTAAAGGAAGTATATCTGAAAGATGTTGCATTCCAACAGTATGTGCTTGGCGCCTGTGGAGTTAAAGTTCGTGATACTTATGTTGTCTATATTAATAATCAGTATGTCCGTAATGGCGAGTTAGATATTCAGAGTTTATTCATAATTGAGAAGGTAACTGAACTTACTACGGCTATGCAAAACGATATTATTGGGACTTTGCCTGACGTCTTCAATTTACTTGAAATGGACGACGAGCCTTTGTACGACATCGGCCTCCAATGTTCGGAGCCTTATGTTTGCCAATTTGAAACTTATTGTTGGGCCCATATCCCAGAAATATCAGTTTTTAATATCAATAATTTAAGCAAGATAAAGAAATTTGATTACTACGCTAATGGCATCATTTCTTTTGAGGATCTTCGCGATCATAATATATCCCTTAATGAGAGTCAAAGAATTCAATTGGAGGCTGATTTAGAAAAGGTAGTAACCATCAATAGAAAAGCAATTACCTCATTCCTTGATTCCCTTTCCTTTCCACTTTATTTCTTAGATTTTGAAACTTTCATGCCGCCAGTTCCTCTTTATGACGGAACAAGACCTTATCAGCAGATCCCAAGTCAATATTCTTTGCATTACTTAGATTCACCGGGGGGCAAACTGGAGCACCGAGAATTTCTGGCTCAGGAAGGTCTAGATCCTAGGCCGTCTTTAGTAAAGAGATTGGTAGAGGACATACCGGCATTTGCCTGTGTTCTGGCTTATAATATGGCTTTTGAAAAAGGCATTATCAAGAATCTAGCCGAAAGCTTTCCTGCACAGCGAGAAGTGCTCATGAGCATTCACGATAATATAAAGGATCTGATGGAACCTTTTAAGAGCAAACATTATTATACAAAAGATATGCAAGGCAGCTTTTCCATTAAATATGTTCTCCCAGCGCTTTTCCCAGATGATGAGGATCTGTCATATCATAATCTTGATTTGATCCACGACGGAAACGAGGCAATGAACGCATATGCAGCACTAACCGAATTGTCTGAAGATGAAAGGCTTAAAGTCCGTCAAAGTTTGTTGGAATACTGCAAGTTGGATACCCTGGCAATGGTTAAAATTTGGGAAAAACTAAATGAGTTGATAAAGGCGTAAGGATAGGAATATTGTAGGGAAAATTGGGAGTCGGGGATCCGGCTCTTTTTTATTGTTAGAAATATGCCGCAATCGCAGGGCGGCAAGGGAGATAACTCTATTCGTAAGGCTAATGAAGAGTTAATTATACTTTATTGGAATGTTGGTAAATATATTTCAGAACAACTTGAGAGTCAAGAGTGGGGGAGTTCCTATGTGGATGAATTATCCTCATTCATTTCTGATAAATGCCCTGGTGTGAAAGGTTTTAATCGAAGAGGGCTTTATCGAATGAAACAGTTTTTTGAAACCTATACAGAAAAGGAATTTGTGTCAACACTGTTGACACAAATCAACTGGTCAAATCATCTTGCAATATTGTCTTCATCAAAATCGGATGAAGAAAGGGAATTTTACATTAAACTCAGTATAAAAGACCGATATTCGGTAAGAGAATTACAAAGACAATTGGACAGTGGCTATTTTGAAAGATATATGCTTTCAAATGAAAAGTTAGAACCTTTACCTGCTCAAAGTAAACTCAAGAACAATTTTTTAGACTCTTATGCCTTAGAATTTTTAAGCCTTCCTGATAAATTTTCTGAACAAGAATTCAAGAAAGCTATTATAACCAATTTGAAAGACTTTATTCTCGAGATTGGGAAAGACTTTACCTTCGTGGGAGAAGAGTACAGAGTGATGGTTGGAAACAGCGATTATTATATTGATTTGTTGTTTTACCATAGAGGATTAGCCTGTTTGGTAGCCTTTGATTTGAAAATTGGGGCATTTAAACCAGAGCATCTGGGGAAAATGAATTTTTATCTTGAAGCAATTGATCGAGAACATAAAAGGAATAATGAAAACCCAAGTGTTGGGATTATTCTATGTGCAAGTAAAGGAGACGAAGTGGTTGAATTTGCTTTATCAAGATGTTTGTCGCCAACATTAATATCAGAATATACTTTAAAGCTCATTGATAAGAAGCTTTTAAGACAAAAGCTACATGAAATAACGGAAATGGCTGATTTCAAGCAGATTAAGAATGAAGAGCAATAATTCCACTGGTTCAAAGCTTTAGTGAACAAGCTACCATACAAACTGAAAAGCTCCTCGACTTTTGTATTATCTGGCCGTAACATGCCTATATGCCTATATGCCTAAATCCTTAAACATATCATCTGCATCTTTAAATTTTGGGGCCTTTGACTCAGCAATAAGTTCTGCCTCTTGCATCGCCGATAGTGTTGTACTATTTGGCTTCTCTACCTTAAGGTTAAATGGTATTCCGCCATAAATAATAGCTTGATGTAAAAACATGTTAACCGCATCTGTAACGGTAATACCAAGAGTAGAAAATATTTTCTCTGCTTGTTCTTTGACATTTGGGTCTATTCGCATATTTAAGTTCGAAGTTTTAGCCATTTAAATCACTCCCTTCTATAAATATAATGTATCACAATGTATGCACAATGTCAACATTGATGGAATACTATAAATCGACTACAAACTAATTTGTTGCCAAAAGAATAAAATATAAATATTTTGTGCCACGATACTTCCGCAATACCGAATACAATGTAATTAAGAATTAGTATTGGGCGGTAAAACAAAAGCGGAAAAGGAGCGTGAGAGCAGTTGGGAGCATTGATATTTTCATTTTGCTTGATGTTGATTTTGAAAGTTATGACTAAATAAGGAGAGGGATAATAATGGGGAAAAAGTACATTAAAATTGAACCAATTGGAGAGCCAAGAACAATCTTCAGAGATGAAAGCGAAGTTGTTGAAGACACTTATGAAATAGTTTGTGAAAGATTGCAAGGAAAAAAAGAATATTTAGAAAAGTATAAAGGCACAGATTTGGAAATACTTTTACAAAACGGAATAGCCTACGATGAAGCTAAAAAATTAGCTATGGAAAAGGGTGAAAAAATATGATAGGTTCAATTTGTGGAGACATAGTAGGATCGGTTTATGAATTCAATAATAAATCAAAGGTACTGGAGATAAAAATAAATGGTAAACATTAAGAACGGAGATCTTTTAAAGTGCGAGGAAGATATCATCTGTCACCAGGTTAATACATTTGGGGAAATGGGCGGAGGAGTTGCATATCAGATTAAAATGAAATACCCGAAGGCAAACAGGGAGTACGAAGAATTTTGCTTTGGGAAATCGGAAGAGGATTTGATTGGAGAGGTTTGCATGGTTGACTGCGGAGACAAGATTATTGCGAACCTGTTTTCACAAAGGGATTTTGATACGGACTATGAAGCATTGGCAAAGTGCCTGAAATTTGTTGCAGACAACTATAAGGGCAAAAGCTTGGCTATGCCATTGGGAATCGGTTGCGGTATTGCTAGCGGGAACTGGGATACTGTTTACGGAATTATTGAAGAGGCATTTACAGACTCTGAAGCTACACTGTATAAGTTTAAACCATAGACACGAGCTAGCGTATAGAATTGGATTATAGCTTATGCGTTTGAAAAGACTAACTGGCATTTCTTTCATGTTTGACTATCAAGAAGCAAAAGAGTACAATAAATTGTACGTATAATACAATTGCAAAGGGGGAGTTAATTATGATAGCTGTTAATTATTCAACTATTAGGGAGAATTTGAAAGCATATTGCGACAAGGTAACTGAAGATTATGAGACGGTAATTGTCACGAGAAAAGACGAAAAGAATGTAGTCATGATTTCCCTTGAGGAATATAACAATATCATGGAAAATCTCTTTATCATGAGCAATTCCAAGTACTATAATTATCTTTTAGAATCCAAAGCTGAGATTGATACAGGGAAAGTTGTTAAAAAGGAATGGACAGAACTCGAGGATTTGGCTAATGGATAAATTTTTCTCCGAAAAAGCCTGGAAGGATTATTTGGGCTGGTACGAAGAGGACAAACGAATTCTAAAAAAAATCAACGAAATAATTAGAGATATTGATAGAAATGGAAACGATGGAATTGGAAAACCAGAAGCGCTGAAGCACCAACTTTCGGGATACTGGAGCCGAAAGATTTCGGACAAGGATCGACTTATATATAAGATTAATGAAGGATCGATTTACATTATGGGCTGCAAAGGCCATTATGAGGATTGAACATAAATAAAAAAAGCTGCTCAAATA
This sequence comes from Eubacteriales bacterium, assembly GCA_037144355.1. GTDB lineage: Bacteria > Bacillota > Clostridia > Peptostreptococcales > Anaerovoracaceae > JBAWWY01. Next base: position 46,988 of record JBAWWY010000008.1, read on the forward strand.
AAATTTGAGCAGTTTTTGAGTTTTTGAGTTTTATAGAGAAGTTCACGTTATATACGAGGAGGTTACCTTGTGCAGAAGAATCCGCCTTCAAGATTATGGCTCTTGTATAATTCGCAATCATTGCAGATACATGCTTTTTCTTCTTCGATACATCTGCTGTTTCCGAATGCGCAAAACATGCTGTCTACATGTTCAGCTTTAGATATGTCAGTGATTGCACCCTTAACGATTCCTGGAACAGCTTTGATTTTGCAAGTGAAAGTGTAAGTAGGGCAAAGATGACATACACATTTGCCTAGATTGGCCATGGATTTTTCAATTGTACTCATAATTAGACCTCCTTTTAATAGTAATGATTTATACATATTTAATGGTAATGATTTGTACTTATAATTTTATAGCTTTCAATGGGTAAAGTCAATCCCGCCAATTTGTGAAAATGTTCAAGAAAAATCTAGGAAATAGGCCAGCAGTCATTGACGTTGTGTTAGAAACAAAGAGGTCTGGGTACTAGCATACTTAAGAGTGAGGATACAAGTAAATCAAGCAAGTAGAGAGGATACCAGGAGGTAACAATATGTTGAGAAAAATAGATCATGAGAAAATGGGACGCAGCAATTTGGGATGGCTTAAGAGTTTGTTTCACTTCTCCTTCGCGGAATATTTCAATCCGGACAATATGGGATTCGGAGTGTTACGGGTAATAAACGACGATTTGATTGCCCCCAATAATGGCTTTGACATGCATCCCCACAAAGATATGGAGATTGTCTCATATGCCATTGATGGGGAATTGACCCATGGGGACAGCATGGGCAACAAGAAGACCATTACCAGGGGACAGGTTCAATACATGAGCGCGGGAACGGGAGTTTATCATAGCGAACATAATCTTGGGGATGTAACAGCGAGACTGCTACAGATATGGATATTGCCAGACAGGAAAGGACATACTCCAAATTATGGGGATTTCAGATTCAAATGGGAAGATCGGGAAAACAAGTGGTTGCATATAGTCTCGCCGATGGATGGAAACGCCGACATCAAGATAAACCAGGATGCAAATATTCATGTGCTGGCTCTGGACATGGGAAAAGAGATTGGTTTCCCAGTGGGGACAGGCAGGCAGGCTTACCTGGTGCAGATAGAAGGAACAGCAAGCATCAACGGAACTGAACTTAGAATGAGAGATGCAATTGAGATTGTGGAAGAGAATATAATAATCAAGGCAAAAGAGCAATCGCACTTCTTAATTATAGAGATGAAGAAACAATAAGCTAAGTAACAAAAATAATATATAAAACTGATTTATTTTAATGTTTGAGACTGGTTATTTTGTGTATTATATGGTATGAACTTTTCGCGAAGTATATAATATAGAAACATAAGCAAAGAAATCGACGGGAGAACTTGGATGGACTTTTTAAAATTTTTACAGGACTTGTTTATGCTGAAATATCTTCCCGATCTGGGAGCGAATGCAAGCTACGGATTACTTTTTGTAATCGGTCTGCTGACTTCCTTTCATTGCCTTGGCATGTGCGGAGGAATTGTTCTCTCGCAAACCATCGGAGATGAAGGCGCTTTGGAAACTGGCGCTGGAATAAAAAAGCATAATTGGTTTATACCTTCAGCCAAATACAATATCGGAAGAGTATTAGCATACACATTTGTGGGGGGGATTGTAGGCGGTCTGGGACAAATCTTCAGCTTTACCGGTGCTTGGAAGGGTTTGGTACCTTTTATCGGAGGATTGTTCATGGTAATCATGGGGATCAATCTACTGGGTGCTTTTCCATTTCTACGCAAGTTCAATATCCGCATGCCTTATTTCGCTGCTAAAAAAATACACGGGGGCAAAAATCATACACCATTCTATATTGGGTTGTTGACAGGGCTTATGCCTTGCGGCCCTCTCCAAATAGTTCAACTTTACGCGCTGGGAACTGGAAGCGCTCTAAACGGAGCTTTGTCCATGCTGGTGTTTTCTCTTGGAACCGTACCATTGATGTTTGGCTTGGGCGGCCTCAATACTATATTAAACAAAAAGCATACGAAAAATATATTAAAAGCAAGTGCTATCCTGGTAATAATCCTCGGACTCATGATGATAGGCAGAGGTGTTGCCTTGTCTGGAATTCAGATAGGGACCGGTACACAGCCATCGGTTGTGGTTTCTCAAGAAACTGGTATTGCTAAAATAAATGGGACTACGCAATTTGTAGAAACATCCATTGGGACTGACTTCTTCCCTCCAATAGTGGTGCAAAAGGGTATTCCAGTGACATGGACCATCAACGTTGATGCGGCAAATCTAAATACCTGTAATAATGCAATGATAATTCAGAAATATGGAATTGAAAAATCATTTGTAGTAGGCAAAAATATTGTGGAGTTTATTCCTGTGGATGCAGGGGAGATTCCCTATTCCTGTTGGATGGGGATGATTAAAAGCAAGATCACCGTGGTCAATGACTTGGAAGAGGTGAGCAAATGACAGAAAAGACTTCCCAAGATGAAAAAGTGACAGAAAAGACTTCTCTAAATGTATATGGGATGACGTGCGCTTTGTGCACGGTGACTATCGAGGAAAAGCTTAAGAAAATGGATGGCGTTACCCAGGCTACAGTCAGCTATGCATCGGAAAAGGCAAAGATTGAATATGATCCATCGATTATAGAGATGCCGAAGATTATCCAAGCCATTGAGAATTCCGGATTTTCTGTTGAAGAAAGCTCTGAAGCGGCAAACCGAATCGGAAGAAGCAAGAGCGAGGAAGCTAGAATCAGACTTAGAAACCTGGTAATAATCTCCGCGGTTCTCTGTCTTCCATTGCTATATATAATGTTGCTTGATTCTTGGGATTACTTGGTAGAAGCCATTGCTCCAAATCGAGTTTACCAACTGATGCCTTTTGTTGTCTACTTGAGACAGCACGCAACGTTTATTAACAATTGGCAGTTTCAATTATTCGTTGCAACAATCGTCCAGTTTGTCATTGGATTTCGTTTTTATAGAAACTCATATTACGCACTCAGAGCCGGCAAGACCAATATGGACCTTTTGGTAGCGATTGGGACCACCGCCGCATATTTTTTAAGTTTATATCGGGCAACACTGGGAAGGCCGCTAAATTATCTTCCAATGAAAAGTATATTTGGCGAATATCCAGTCATGAACAACACTTATTTTGAAGTTTCAACAGTGATCATTACGTTGGTACTGTTAGGCAAATATATTGAAATGCTGGCAAAGAGCAGAACATCTTCAGCAATGCAGGCGCTTATGTCTTTAAAACCGAAGACAGCCAGGGTAATCAGGGAAGACGTTGAAATAGACATACCTATTGAGCAAGTTTTGGTTGGAGATTTAATCATCGTAAGGCCCGGAGAAAAAATCCCCGTGGATGGAACCATAGTAGATGGTTATTCCTCCGTAGATGAATCAATGATCACTGGAGAAAGCATCCCAGTTGATAAAAAGGTCAAAGACAAGGTAATTGGGGCTTCAATCAACAAAAACGGCACTTTCAAATTTGTAGCGACAAAAATTGGGGAGGAAACCGTCCTCGCCAACATTATAAAGATGGTAGAGGATGCGCAAAACAGCAAGGCGCCTATCCAAAAGATCGCAGATACTGCCAGCGGCTACTTCATAACGTTTGTATTGCTTGCCGCTGTCATAACTTTTGATGTCTGGTTCTTTTTCATACTCGGACATAACGTGAATTATCTGGTCAAGCCTATCCTGTTTGCTGTATCAGTTCTGGTTGTCTCCTGCCCATGCGCTTTGGGACTAGCCACGCCAACGGCAATAATGGTGGGTATGGGAATGGGAGCAAAGCGTGGGATTCTCATAAAAAATGGTGAGAAGCTTGAAGAGGCTTGCAAAATAAACACCATCGTCTTTGACAAGACTGGAACCATAACAACAGGAAAGATAGAAGTCAGCGACATAATTCTAATGGAAAAACCTAAGGAGACGGTTGGAAATGTTCGCATAAATGATGCCAACTTAGAAGCGGAGGCAACTCTCCATGCGAACTTTGAAACGGAAAGCAGATTCCAAGCGGAGATATCTCTAAAAGAGAGCCAAGAACTGAATCGCGAAAAGAGCAAATTTCTTCTCCTTGCTGCCAGGGCGGAAAAAAAATCAGAACACCCTTTGGGTGTGGCGATATATGAAAAAGGCAAAAGTACCTTGAGTCAAAGCGCCTTAAACGAAAGTGTAATTGAAGCGGAAAGTTTTGGAGTGGAAAGCTTGAGCAAAATCGAGCTTGAAGATCCTGAGCAGTTTGAAGCGATGCCGGGATACGGAATTTCTGCCATAGTCGACGGAAAATCTGTTTTAATTGGAACGGAAGATTTCCTCGCATCCCATCAGGTAGACCTTGTACTTTTGCAAGGCAGGCAAATACCCCTTCAGGAAAACGGCAAGACGGTTATTTTTATGGCTGTTGATAAGGAACTGAAAGCTTTATTCGGACTCAGGGATCAGGTTAGGGAGAGCGCTGCAAGGGCAATTTCAAATCTGGCAAACATGGGTATCGAAGTTTGTATGATAACTGGAGATAATGAAATTACGGCTAGGGCCGTGGCGGGTCAGGTCGGAATCGAGAGGGTCATCGCACAGGTTCTGCCGGAGAACAAGGCTAAGGAAGTTGAAAAGCTCAAAACTGAAGGCAGGATCGTAGGCATGGTTGGTGACGGAATCAACGACGCGCCGGCCCTTGCAGCTTCAAACTGCGGTTTCGCCATTGGAACAGGAACAGATGTGGCAATCGAAACAGCTGACATAATTCTATTGAGGGATGACTTAAACACTATTCCGGAAGCAATCCAGCTATCCAAAAGGACTATGAGCAAGATTAAACAGAACCTGTTCTGGGCCTTCATCTACAATGTTGTGGGCATACCGTTTGCTGCGCTGGGACACCTGAACCCAATAATAGCCGCAGCTGCTATGTCAATGAGCTCAATTTCGGTTGTTTTCAATTCATTGAGCATAAAAAGATTCAAACCAAAATTGATTGGCAATAGAAAATAGCAGCATTTATTAATGAAAATAAAATTGTAAGAAAATTCAGAAAATTTATCAAAAATGATGTTAATCCTCTTTGCAGAGGGGTACAATATAATAAATATTTTATTGAACGACAAGTCAGGAGGAATTTATATGAAGTTGACGATTTTTAAAAATTACTTAAATCAAAAGCTGCTTAACCGAGTTTTAGTTGGTGTTATCTCACTTTCTATGATCTTGGGAGTGGGGGGAGCATTTATCATACCTTCATCAGCTATTGCTACGGGAATGAACCCAGGGGGCGTACCTGATTATTTCGGCACAGTGCCCAATTACGCCAATAGCCCACTGCCAGAGCTTGACGCTAGTGGCAACATTATTCCAGGCACAGGAATTAGAAAATTTGTGGATTCTCTGCCAGGATTAGGAAAGGCAAATGCAAACAATCTGGGAAACTTTATACCAGTAGCAATCCCAGACACTACTACATATCCAGGGTCGGATTACTATGAAATCAATCTAGTGGAATATTCACAGCAATTCAACACGGATTTGCCGGCCACTAAACTAAGGGGATATGTACAGGTAAATACTACAGACCCGGCAATAAGCAAACCAAGCTATCTTGGACCAATGATAATTGCGCAGAAAGATAGGCCGGTTAGAGTCAAATTCACAAACAAGCTTCCAATTGGAGCAGGAGGAGACCTCTTCATCCCTGTTGATACAACAATGATGGGAGCTGGAATTGGACCAAACGGAGTAGATAGTTATACAGAAAACAGGGCTACACTTCATCTTCACGGGGGACTAACTCCTTGGATCAGTGATGGTAATGCCCACCAATGGATTACACCCGCAAATGAAAAAACACCTTATCCTGAGGGAGTAAGTGTTCATAATGTGCCTGATATGCCGGATCCAGGACCTGGATCTATGACATTCTTCTATACAAATCAACAGAGCGCTAGGCTTATGTGGTACCACGATCATGCTTATGGCTTAACAAGACTTAACGTATACGTTGGAGAAGCAGCACCATATCTTCTCAGAGATGACACTGAAAAAGCTTTGATAGCATCTGGTGATATACCAACTGATGAAATACCTTTGATTATACAAGATAAAACATTTGTACCTAAGACTCCTCAATTAGCCCAAGAGGATCCAACCTGGGATTTGACAAAATGGGGTGGATACGGAAGTTTATGGTTCCCACATGTGTATATGACAAATCAAAATCCATATGACAACTCGGGAGCTAATACCATGGGTCGTTGGGATTATGGACCATGGTTCTGGCCACCTTACACAGGCCTGGAACACGGACCAGTCGCTAATCCATTGGCTGGAATAAACGGAGAACCACCAATGAACCCAGGTGTTCCAAATGTGTCTCAAGTACCAGAAGCATTTATGGATACACCAGTGGTAAATGGAGTTGCATATCCATATCTGGAAGTGCAGCCAAAGGCATATAGATTAAGAATTCTCAATGCAGCAAATGATCGTTTTTTCAATTTGCAGCTTTATACAGCCAAGGCAAACACTCAAATGTGGAGCGGAACTACATTGCTTAGCGGCGATGCTGGAGAAGTTTCTATGGTTGACGCAGTTAAAAAGGCTGGGTATCCATCAACATGGCCAACTGACGGTAGAGAAGGCGGAGTTCCAGATCCTGCTACAGTAGGACCAAGCATGATTCAAATTGGAACTGAAGCTGGAATACTTCCAGCACCAGCTGAACTGCCAAATCAACCAATAGGATATGTATATAATAGAAGAGACATAGTTGTATTGAACGTAGCTGACAAAACATTATTCCTAGGGCCAGCAGAAAGAGCTGACGTCGTTGTAGATTTTTCCAAATATGCCGGACAGACATTAATACTCTATAATGACGCACCTGCACCAGTACCAGCATTTGATCCACGTAACGATTACTACACTGGAGATCCAGATCAAACTTCGTCTGGTGGAGCTCCAACAACTCTTCCAGGTTACGGGCCAAATACACGTACAGTAATGCAAATCAAAGTTGCAGCAGCAACAGCCCCAACAGGGACTAAGATTGCTCAAATAAATTTGACTAGTGGTGGAAGCGGATATACTGCTCCAACAGTGGCTATCTCTCCTCCGCTAACTCAAGCGGGAGCTCCAAACACTAGCGGAACAACCGCTACAGCAAAAGCTTCTAGCAGTATAGACCAGTTAACTTTGACTAATCCAGGAGCAGGATTCACGGTAGCACCAGCCGTAGCATTTGTGGGCGGATCACCAACTACAATTGCAACAGCAAACGCAACCATGAGCGTGACTGGAATCAACCTTATAAAAGCTGGTGTTGGATATAAATCCACACCTATAGTTACTATTAAAGATTCTCTCGGTGGCACAGGCACAGGGGCCACGGCACAGGCAGTAGTCAACACTGTAACAGGAAAAGTTACGGGAATTTCACTAATGACACCTGGAGCCGGATATACAGCGCCTGTTGTAACAATTACAGGGGGCGGGCCAACAACCCTAGCCAATATGGCAACTGCTTCAGTAACAGGCTTAGTTGACGGCATCAAACTTGTCAACGCCGGAGCTGGATATACATCTGCGCCAACTGTGGCATTCGCCGGGGGGAACCCTACTACTCAGGCTACGGCAAATGCTAATTTGAGATTAATTGCTATTAATCTTACAAATGGAGGTTCAGGTTATATGAACATTCCAGTTGTAACAATTACTGATGCGACAGGCACAGGAGCAACAGCGAATGCGATCCAGGGAGATACATTGACGCTACTTAACAACTCCATACCTGCAGCTTTCGCTAAATCGCAGAATCCTCTTATTGTTCCAGATGGGACTTATGTAAGGATTCAAGATACTTCAATTAAATTTACGCCTCCGGGAACAACGACTCAATTGACATTGCCATTAGCACCAAAGGCTATACAAGAATTATTCACTACGGATTATGGAAGAATGAATTCAACTTTTGGAGTTGAACTTCCATTGACAAACTTTACCAATCAGACAACTATTCCTCTTGGATATCTTGACCCAGCTACAGAGGTCCTTCAAGATTCTGTAACTCCAATGTCACCAGTAGCCGGAGATGGGACACAGATATGGAAGATTACCCACAATGGTGTTGATACCCATGCCATCCATTTCCATCTATTCGACGTTCAATTAATCAATAGAGTTGGATGGGATGGAGCAGTAAGACCACCTGATGCCAATGAACAAGGGTGGAAAGACACTATAAGAATGAATCCTTTGGAAGATTGCATTGTTGCTTTCAGACCAGTTGCGCCGAAGATGAATTTTGGTATTCCAGACAGCATACGTCCTCTGGATCCAACATCACCGCTTGGAACAAGCATGCAGTTTACTCAAATTGATCCACTTACAGGGAATACAAAGGTTGTAACAAATGTAATAACTAATTTCGGTTGGGAATATGTATGGCATTGTCATTTACTTGGACATGAGGAAAATGACATGATGCGTCCAATGATTCTCAATGTAGCGCGTAAACTGGCAACAGCACCTGTTCTTACAGCAACAAGGAATGCAGGAACTGTGAACCTAGCATGGACAGATGCCACTCCAGCAAATGCCTTGACCAGCATGGGAAATCCAGCAAGTGAAATTGGATTTAACATTGAGAGAGCAGCAATTGATAAAAACAAGAAAATTGGAACATACTCCACAATAGGAGCAGCGCTTGCCAATCAAACAAACTATCAAGATTTGACCGCTGGAACCCTAAATGATTATAGCTACAGAGTCACGGCTTTCAACGCAGCTGGAAATTCATCATCGATACCAGTTACAGTTGTAGCTCCACCGGCTCCGCCAGTAGCACCTACTGGATTGGCAGCAACGTTGCAATCAGGTCCTAGGATCAATCTAATATTTCAGGATAATGCTACAAACGAAACTGGATTCACACTTGAAAGATCAGTAAACGGAGGAGCATTTGCAACATTGACTTCACTGCCCGCCAACAACAATACAGGATCAGTAACATACTCGGATAGCGCTATCGCTCAGGGAAGCACCTATACTTATAGAGTCGCCGCAGTCAATAGCACATTTAACTTTACTTCCGCGTATGCAACCTCAAACACTATAACTACACCAACATTGCCTGCAGCTCCTTCAGCCTTGGCAGGCACATATGCCGCAGGAAATGGAAATAGATATAATGTGAACTTAACATGGACGGACAATGCAAACAACGAAACTGGATTCACATTGCAACGAGCAAATAATTCAAGCTTTACCAACAATCAAAGCACCAGCAACTTGAATACAAATGCGGTTTCAACTCAACAGACAGGGTTATCCAGGGCAACAACATATTACTTTAGGATTCAGTCAGTGAACTCCGCAGGAGTTTCAGCTTGGTCCAATGTGGCAATAGTTGCAATCCCATAAAACTCAAAAAGTTAAGAATTAAAAAGAAAGAGAGCATTTGCTCTCTTTCTTTTATTTCTATATTGACATATTGGGCAGGGAATTAAATCAAGTTCGTAGCCGGTCTATTTTCTGTGTTTCTTAAAATAGCGTATCCCGTAGGAGACAAATGAAATCAGTTTTGAAATAAGGGCGATTATCATTATTGTCATTGTGAAGGAATGCCCTGGTAGGACAATCATTAGAAAAACAGCCAAGGTAAAAAGCACTGTTGCTATTTTCCCGAACTTATTGGCTGGTATGACTGACTTCTTCTTCCTGAAATACATGGCAATACCAACAACAATTAGAATGCTTTCATTTACAAGGATTATTGCAAGAACCCAGATGGGCATTGAGCCATATATTGTCAGACAGAATAGGGCGGTGAGCAGCATAAGCTTGTCAGCCAAAGGGTCAAGCACAATGCCAACTACAGTAACGACATCGTATTTTCTTGCGAGAAAACCATCAAGCCAATCTGTAAAGCCGGCAAGTAGAAAAATAAGCAAAGCGTAAAGATGGTTATCCGCTATTGAGGAGAAAAATAGTATAGCAAAAGCTGGAACCATGAATAATCTTAGTATTGTCAATGCATTCGGGACATATTTCATAAATATACTCCAATCCTATTTTAATTAAAAGTCTGGCATTTTGATTGATTTTATCATTTATCTTTTCTTGAATAGAGAAAGTTCAAGCTATAATTTGATCTTCTCGAAAATTGAAATGAAATCTTCAAGCAGCATGATCTTTGGCACTGGATACATTGGATTTCCTTCCAGCATTGCATTCTTGGCAAGCACGGGGATGTCGGTTTCCGACAATTCCTTTATTTTATCCGGAATGCTCAATGCCTTGTTCATAACCCTGATTTCATTGATGAACTTGGCCGCTTTTTCTTCCTGGATATCATCTGAGTTGCAAACGCCAGTTAAATCAGCAAGTTCTGACAATGATTTTTCTGCATCAACGCCATACCATTCCAGAACATAAGGAAGAATTATAGCGCTTGTCTGGCTGTGGGAAACTGAATAAAAACCTCCAAGTGCATGGCTGATTGCATTTGCATATCCAACGTAGGCCTTGTTTATGGCCATTCCTGACTGGAATGCCGCCCGCTGTATCTTTTCTCGGGCATCTATGTTTGTACCTTTCACATAGGCATCCTGAAGGTTCTCAAAAATGAGTTTTATGGCGCTTCTGCTGAATTTCCATGTGTCGGTGGTGTTGCTTCTTCCTATATAGGCTTCAACAGCCTGCGTCAAAGCTCCCATTCCAGAAGACGCAGTAATGCTGGGGGGAAGGTTGACTGTGAGCCTTGGATCAAGCATGGTTACGTTTGGAATCAGGGCCATATCCCCAAGAATATATTTTACCCTGGCTTTGTCGTCTCTGATTACTGTTGCAGCAGTTGCCTCGCTTCCACTTCCGGAAGTGGTGGGAACCGCGATCAACATAGGAATTCTTTTTCTGACCTTCAAATATCCTTTCATATCGGATATGCTTTTAGATGGGTTTGCAACTCTTGCACAAACTCCTTTTGCGCAGTCTATTATAGATCCGCCCCCAAATGCAATGACTCCCTGGCAGCTGTTATTCTTATAAATCTCCAAGGCTTCTTCCACGTTCTCAATGGTTGGGTTTGAAACCGTATCATCATAGATGAAAAATTCAATATTCAACTTTTGCAAGCCTTTTAAAAGAGTCCCCATAATACCAAGGGAAGACACTTCCCCATCTGCAACTATCAATAATTTATCCATATTCTGCGTCTTTATAAAGTCGGCAAGCTCCTTGATGCAACCGTCTCCGTCCACCAATATGGGTTGTCGCCAGGGTAGGACTGGGGAAAAGAACTTTATAATTTCCTGATAAATTCTACAATACAATTTGTACATCAAGTAGTACCTCTCGCTTTCAAAACTTATGAAAATTTTACCTTGTCAGTATATTTTAACCTTTAAAAAAAGCTTGTCAACTCGCTTGACAGTTTTACCCTCACAATTTATGATAGAGCTAATCATTAGATGGCATCCGAAATGGAGCCATACGCTAAAAATCATATATTTTAAATGTCTGCTTTGATCCAAAAAGACAGAGACGGATGCCTAATACCATATTGCTAACAAAATAGCAGAGCTGCAAAACAGCTGATTATAGGCCCTCCCAACTTTGTTGGGAGGGTTTTTGCAATTGGAGGATAAAATGAGACTATTAACCAGCATTGATGAAACAAGGGCATTGATAAAGGAGGAGAAAAGTAAAGGTCTTACTGTTGGCTTTGTTCCAACTATGGGATCCCTGCACGAAGGCCATGTTTCATTGATAAAGAGGTCGGCGAAAGAAAACGATATAACCGTTGTCAGCATTTTCGTCAATCCGATACAGTTTGATCAAAAGAATGATTTCAAAGGTTACCCTACCAATATTGAGAAGGATAGCAAGATGGCGGAAGAGGCGGGAGCCCAAATCCTCTTTTGCCCTGATGCGGCGAACATGTACCCCGAGAACTTCGGAACCTATATCCATGTGGAGGAAATGACCAAGACACTATGCGGAGCATCACGCCCAGGGCACTTCAGAGGCGTTGCTACAATAGTTTTAAAGCTGTTTAACATAATCCTTCCAGATAGGGCATATTTTGGGCAGAAGGACGCACAGCAGGTTGCCGTGATTAAGAAAATGGTCACAGATTTGAACTGCGATCTTGAAATTATGGAATGCCCCATTGTACGTGAAAAAGATGGCCTGGCGATGAGCTCCAGAAACGTCTTTTTATCCACTGAAGAACGTTTCCAAGCAGCAGTCATATGGGAATCGCTAAAAAAGGCAAAAGCGATGTTTGAACAAGGCGAAAAAGATTCCGCTCAAATCAAGGAGACTGTAATCGGCATGATAAATAAGAAAGTTTTGGCAAATATCGCATATGTTTCCATTGTGGATTTGGGCACATTTTTGGAAGTGGATACAATTGTAGAAAAAGCCCTGCTGGCAGTAGCTGTGAAGTTTGGTGAAACAAGGCTGATTGACAATATTGTGCTGGGAATTGAAGATTCAAAATAGCAGCCTGCAAGACTATTGTGCAAATTCCAGATAAAGTTATATAATAAATTCAAGACAGGTACATCTTGTGAATCTTATGCGAGGTTTAACATGCTTGGATTTGAAATATTTCTAGATGATGATTATAAAGGATTTGGGCACTCCGAAGGCCTCGCCCGAGGCCTCCAGATTCGAGTTGATGGAGAAAACCTTACCCAGGAGGGTATGGGCATTGGTACCATAGCGCTCAAAGATAAGGTAACTACTGTCTTTTCCAAAGAATACCGTGATTTAGAGATTACCGACCCTGAGATTGCCAATTACCATATTGCTGGGCAGAGCAAATGCCGCATATATTTTCTTGATGCGGTATTGAAAATAGGCATGAAAAGAATCCAATTCTTAAATCTAACACGTACTTGGGACAATATGACCGAGTATTACAAGTCTCACCGTAAATTCCAAATCTTTCAACTTGCTTCAGGACGATACTTTGACAAGCTCTTCCAAATAGAAAGAGCTTTTGTTAAAATTGAGCCAAGAGCAGAAGCGAAATTCTGCTACGATATAGTTGATACTGGAGTAAAGGTTCGAACAACAATTAAAATGGGTGATTTTACCTGTGATAAAATATGTATTATGAACGAAATGGGAGCAGACTGGTTTTCCCAGGCTCGGAAAAATGGAAGCCCCGTCTCTCTACCAGCCGGTTGGGATCAGATTGATCCCGTCGAATCAAATTCACTTATCGATCCTACACATAATCTTGGTTTTACTTTGAAAGATATATTTGTTTCCGGCAATCTTCCATTTAAACTATTCTGGGGCAGGGAAAAGAACAGCGAGTTATGTTGGACTGGGTTTACAATAGAAATAAATCCTTCGGGTGTTAAGAATTTCCCTGATGAGATCCAGTGCATCTACAATGTGGTTATTGAAAGGGGCTAATTATGGAAAAGCGAGTTGTTTTGATATACCCCTACTTTTATGAGATGGATCCGGTTGAAAAACTGTTCCAGCCTCTAGGAATTGCATATCTTGCAAGCCAGCTTAAAGTTCTGGATGTGAAAACCGACATAGTCGACTGTACATTCAGCACCTTTGATGAAGCTGTAGAAACCATAGTTTCCATGAACCCGGCAATAATAGGCATCTCTATTATGATTTCATTCAGCAGGTCGGCTTTCCAACTTGTAGAAGTGCTTCGACGCAAATTGCCTGAAGCTTTATTTGTATGCGGAGGGCCACTCCCCACTTTATATCCAGAACATTTTTCAAAAGACTTTGATGTTGTATTTCGAGGAGAAGGAGATATTATCTTCCCTGCCTTCTGCAAAAATTATATGCAAAGCCTCGAAGATTCCGCGGATCAAAAGACCAAGTCTACAGACCAAAAGACGAAGCCTACGGAACAAAGGATGAATGACGGCAATCAAAAGGCGGATTCCTTTGAACAAAAGCCGACTAATGAATTTATAAACGATATCAATCCTGAAGATTACCCAGGCATATTTATGAAAAGGAATGGAAAGATATATTCAAGTGAGATAATCCACCACGATGAAGAAATATTGCAGGGGTTGCCGATTCCCTATAGGGAAGGAAGGCATAACGAGCTTTATCAGGAATTTTGGGGAAGAACCCAGAATGTTAAACCAGCCATGATTATGATAACCAGAGGATGCCCGTTCAATTGCGACTTTTGTTCTAAACCTGTCTGGGGCAACATCTTCAGAAAACCTTCCTTAGATAAGATATTCCAGGAAATTGAGGAAATTATTGCCCTTGGTTATGATCAACTTTGGATAGCCGATGACTCATTCACATTGGATCCGGAATTTCTCGCTTCCTTCTGCACGGAAAAAATAAGAAGAAATTTGAAGATATCTTGGACATGCCTGTCAAGGACCAACGGCCTCGATGAGGTAATAGTATCATTGATGAAAAAGGCGGGTTGCGTGAAGGCATATTTTGGATTGGAAACCGGAAGCAACGAAGTCCTTGCCCTTATGAACAAGCATACAACAGTCGAAGACGGAATCGCGGCAGTACGATTGTTTGAATCAATAGGTATAGGGACTGGGGGCTTCTTTATAGTAGGATACCCAGGTGAAACGGAGGAGACAATTAAAAAGACATTTGACCTTGCCTTGTCATTGCCCCTGGATGAAATATTCTTCAATATTCCATTGCCTCTTCCGGGCTCGGGACTTTTTGACAGGGTGATTGGTATTAATACGGAACAGGATTGGTCGAAGGCCAGCGAAACCAGATTTGTTTACAAATCTGATTTCAACGAAGACTGGCTGAGAGAAAATATTGAAGCCGCAATGAACGAATTCAATTTAAGAAAAGTAAAAATGATTAAATAGCCGCATAATTGACAAATGCATAAACATAATGTACTATTATCTAGTAATTAGTAGATATTATGCAAGGAGGTCTAACATTGTTTAACGCAGAAACATTTTTTAATTCAACTCTGACCGATATGAAAAGGGGTTATTGTCAAGAGAATGGCTATTATCAATGCCTTATATGTGGTGAGAAAATTGAAAAAGGAATAGTTTATCCTTGCGATGGCAGATTCATGGATGCATGGAAATATATGGAGAACCACATACTAAAGGAACACGGTTCAGTATTTGAATTCTTGGCAGATCCAGATAAAAAACTCACTGGGCTGTCCGAACACCAGATTAAACTGGCAAGCTTGTTTTATAATGGAAAGTCGGATGCGGAAATTCAAAAGGAAATGAATATTGGCAGCGCTTCCACAATTCGCAACCATCGTTTCGCGCTGAAGGAAAAAGAGAAGCAAGCAAAAGCTTTTCTAGTTGTTATGGAACTCTTGAGGGAAAATAATAAAAACTTCACGCAAGGAAGCAGGCAGACTGAAACAGCAATTAAACTGGTGGCAATGTCCAGCAGATCCAGGGCCAACACCAAAATTAGACACCACAATCAAATTGCTAAAGAGGAGCAGGACAAGATACTTGCCAAATATTTTCCAAACGGTATAAACGGAAAGCTTAAAACATTCTCTATGAAAGAAAAGAGCAGAATAGTTGTTCTTGAAAATATTGCAGGTAATTTCCAGAAAGGCCGAAAATATAGCGAGAAGGAATTAAATGATATACTAAGAGAAATATATGAAGAGGACTATGTGGCTATTAGAAGATATTTGGTGGATTATGGATTCATGGACAGAGATCAAGGCGGTAAGGCATACTGGCTTAAAGATGTAGACAAGACCTCAGAAACCGCACTGCCAGAAAATATTATTAGTGGCGCTTACCAGATCAAGAACTTGTCCAACCAGAAAATCTTCATAGCCAGCTGCAGAAATCTTGGGTTATTAAACGGGCCAAGGTTTAACCTGAATCATGGGAGCCATGGCAACAAGGAGTTGCAGAAAGACTGGACGGAATTTGGGGAAAGCAATTTCGAATTTTCAATTCTGGAATCGTTCTTAGAAAAAGAAGACGCAAGAGCTTCGGCCAAGGAAACTAAAAGACTGGAGAAGTACTGGATTGAAAAACTCCAGCCATTCGGAGAAAAAGGCTACCATATAAGCCCGAAGAAATAGAGGTGATGAAAATTGGAATCCACACAAACAAGAAAAGAATTAATCGCCAAATACAAGGAATTGAAACATATTGCTGGAGTTTACAGGATAATCAACAACCTAACAGGGAGCTACTATTTGGGAACTAGCAGCGATATCCAAGGTGTTTTCAATAAATTGGAATTTGCGAAGAAAATAGGGTCAGTTAATCCATTGCCACATAAAATGAGAAGCGATATCTCAGAGAACGGGTTGGATAACTTTTCTGTGGAAATTCTAGAAGTCTTGGAGCAGAAGCCTGGAACCGATGAAATTGAACTAAAAAAAGAACTGAAACTCTTAAAAGACATGTATAGAGAGGCCAATGGGGCAGATAAGGAATATTAATTATAAATATATTCTATAAAGTGCTTAATAATTGAGAAACACCATAGTTGCCTATGGTGTTTCTATATAAAATAAAAATTGTATTTTTAGCAAGCTTTTATCTACCACTGCCTGCCTGGGTCACCGGACATCAAGTTGACAGTTCCACGTGGGAAAAGAACTGAATAGTGGTCCAATACCAAGTCGGAATTTGGATTCGTGTTGGTTTTGAAAACCAGTAACAATCTATAATCTTTTGTTGTGATAAAGCCGATAACTTTTTCACCGCTTATATCCTTAATATAATCTGGCTTGCCGAGGACTTCCATTGCCTTGGATAGGGTGATTTTGCCAAGACTGGGGTCAAAGCTTCGTGCTTCAAAGATCTGGGACCCTTTGTTGAATCCAAAAGTCACATTCTGTTTTACAAAATCAGAATAAGTCCCCTTGGCTGCGGCAACATATGCAGTCTTGTCTGGTTGGTCCAAAACTGAAATCACATCTTCTATAACTGTATTTTCAACCGGATAGGTGGAATTGATTATCTTGCCCATCTTCCCAAGATCCTTCATATAATCAAGAAGCATGGTTGCGCTTTTTTGTTCATTTGGTATTTCTTTAAAACTCTTTACAATGGAATCGGCTTTTTCGTACATCGCTGAAAAACTATCAGAGTCTAGCTTCTGACTTGGATTTGTTAGATCATATGGGAAATCCGCTCTTCCGATATAGGAATAAACATCTCCGTTTATAACACCAGCCTTTTGTTCCAAGGAATGCCAATCAGCGGCCCATTGTTTCTCTGTGCCATACTTTATAATTGAGAAAAGCATTGCCTTGTCAAGAGAGTTGGTTGAAGGGACATAATTCACCACAATTCCACCAGTTACTGGAAGGATTTCGTAATGCCAATTCCAATCTATTGGGAACTGAAGGCTGAACCCGAGTCTTTCATTTTGATAGAGCAATCCCTCATTGGAAAACATTGCAGGATTTAAAAGAATACCGTTCAGGCTGGTAAAATCCGTAGCAAATTCCTGAATGCCTGCCGCATAAGGTAGAATTTCGTATTGTTCAAAGTAAACTACGACTCCATTATTGGAGAGATAAAAATTTTGATTGGCGCTTATCTGGTCAAAAGGCGCAAACAAGGCATCGGTAAGACCTCTTTCCGCAAGTTGGGCTTTTACACTGCTGCTTAAAGGTGCTGCATAATCAGAACCAGATTTGAACAAGTCGGCAAGCGCCAACTGATTACCAGTTGCCAAATCTATGGTGTAAGAGCTTTGGATAGTTATACCGTGAGCTCCCCCGGCATATTGATAATCAAGAAATACTACGCTGAATACGCCGTTCCGATTATATGCCACATGGTAGTTGAAGTAAGTTTCACACATATTGGGGCGCCCATCGTTTATATTTGCTTCC
Source organism: Eubacteriales bacterium (assembly GCA_037144355.1). Classification (GTDB taxonomy): domain Bacteria; phylum Bacillota; class Clostridia; order Peptostreptococcales; family Anaerovoracaceae; genus JBAWWY01. Next base: position 64,878 of record JBAWWY010000008.1, read on the forward strand.
TTGGCTAATTCTGCGGCATTTTTCCTGCCTTCATTTCCAGCATTTACCGCCAGATTTTTAAATATTGCGTTTATTTTGCCTTGGGTTTCGATGTTGGACATCCCGGATATTTGTGGATACTGGGAGGTCAGTGTCAAGCCGTTGGCCTTTGTCGCTTCCTTGACAGTATTGATATTTATGGAATTTAATTTTACGCTGTCCAGATAGACTTTTCCTTTTACCTTATCCCAGGTTACTTTCAAACCTAGATTTTCAGAAAAGAAATCACTTGGCATGTATAATCTATTCGTAATAGTTGAGGGACCGCCTGCCATGTAGTAGTCGTGTTTATTAACATAGACTTTTCCCTCTTTCAGATTCAACAATATTAAATTGCCATTGGAAATAAGTGAAACAGTCTGATCCTTTTGAGACCAATTGACATCATAGCCAAGTGCCTCACACACTGCTCTAACAGGCAGATAAAGATAGCCATCGGAGACATTGGCTGCTATGGCCAATGGACTCGCATTGAGGGTCAAAGCTGGGGTTGCCGATTCTGTGGCAAAAGCAAACTGCGAACTTAAAGCAAGAAGCAGTATCAAAGTACTAGAAATAAAAA
>JBAWWY010000009.1:0-60822 GCA_037144355.1 Eubacteriales bacterium
TGGAGCTGATGAGGAGAGTCGAACTCCTTACCTGCTCATTACGAATGAGCTGCTCTACCAATTGAGCTACATCAGCTTGTTTAGTTCTATCAAACATTGTATCATAATGGCTGCTAAAATTCTCCAAAGAAAATTAAAAAAAACTGTATGAGTCATCTACATTTTCAATTTCTTTGTAATTTGAATATACCAATTCTCAAATATTTTTATATTTGAATTATTATTGCTTAACCCAGGTTTTTGTTGTTGTATTATAAATATAGGTTCCCGCGCCGCCGCCAGGATTATTATAAGTGGTTTTAAATTTATCGTCGTTTCCAAAAACACTTGATTCCATTATAACTCCAGAACCAATTGTAATTTTAGTAATATTGTTTCCATAAAATGCTCTAACATCGAGATTTACCAAAGTATTTGGCAGCACAACCTCGGTGAGGGAATTATTTTGGAATGCTCTTGCATTGATTCTTTTTATCCCAGTATTTTGATCAAATGCTAAATTTGTCAACCCTTTGCCGGCAAAAGCATCTTGGTAGATATTGGTTATTGTAATACCATTTAAGACCTTTGGTATAAGTATATCCTTAAGCGTACCTGTATATCCTGTAATATAAGTTTTCCATCCACCAGTCCCCATTATAACCTGATCAAATGTTAAAATATTGCTCATTGAGGGTTGAACTGCGTTATGGCTTGGGATTGAGCAAGTTAGACTTAAATCTCCATTTGCTATTTCCCATGTTACCACTCCACCGCTTGGGCATGGTGAATAATCCGCTTTGATTATATTGTTGGGGAATTTGGTCAAATATTCCACAATAGTTTCTCCTGAAGTTATTGGATCATTGCCATTTGCAATGCAATAATTGTAATGCCGCACTAGGATCGCCCTATTGTCTTGGCAAATACTTGCCTTAGATGAGACGATTAGGCCAGTCAATTTTGGGAGAATAATAGCCGCAAGAATCCCGATAATTACAATTACAACTATGAGTTCTATAAGAGTGAAACCCTTTTTCTTATTGTAGCTAATTATGATTTCCTTAATTGTATTTTCCATTGCTTTTAACCTTCTCCAAATCTAATTCCATATAAACAAAAACGACCATTGTAGGTCGAAAATAATAAAAAGTAACCTCTTGAGTTTTATTGTAAAATCATTTCCTATTAGTAACAACAATTATTCATTTTTCATTAAGATTATAATCTTAATTTTCAAATTTGTAAATAACAAGACTTCTCCCGTTGCCCCGATACCCACTTGGTAGTAGGTCAATTCTATTTCAGCATAATAAACATAAAAGAAGCCTTCTCTAATGAGAAGGCTTCTTTTGCATTTGTGGCATACCTGCCGTTACTTGATACAATGCACCACATTTCGGCGCGTGGTGCATCTTTGTCAAATCTTCTTGACGTTGGCACACCTCCAAACAACAGAATCCTCTTAACTTCGTGTCCACTAAATCATATCACTTCCAGATCGGATCGACGACATGATCATAGCGGTGTGTCGGATCCGGACGTCCTGGACTAAGGCACTTTGTCTCTTGTAGCAATTCGTGGATCTCATCACCGCAAATTCTGCAGATTTCTTCATTTACAATATGATCCAGCTTATCCGGAGTCATCTGCACCCGCGCATTCAATGTCAGTTTGACCGTTCCACCATTCTTTACTGAACCTCGTCGGCTTATAGTCTCTTCTCCGCCTGTCATATTTCCGATCAGGAAATCATTTTCCTTTTCAATGAACAGTTTCACATGCCCGACAGCAGCTTTTTCAGTATCGAACCGGAGCGCGAGACTGTGCATGAGATCATCCGCGAAATCATTCCAGTCTGCATTTCCGCTTTCCAGCATCGAAGTCCTGTTCAGCCAACCTAATACCGCTTCTCCTTCTGCGTATACATCATAATTGATCTTCAATATACGTGCGCCGGCACGATCATCTTCTATCACTCGGTGAAGCCAGTCATCCAAACCCGAGCCGTTTTTTGCGCTTAGCAAAAAGACAGTTGCATCCGGCCATTCAAGCTCCGCCTTCATTTTCAACCTGTCAGCTTCACTATCGTCCAGCAGATCGGCTTTATTTATTGCAATAATATCCGCTTCCTCAAGCTGCTTGCGGATAATGTAGGCGGCACTAGGATGCAGACCTGAAGTCCCACCGTTCAGTATACTTTTTAGTCTTTTTGGATCTATCAGTACCGATAGGGGCGCGACTATGATGTTTTCATGGAAATGGTCTTTGAGCGGTTGGATCAAAGTTGCAGATAAATCTGTGCAGCTCCCCACCGGCTCGGCGATAATCATATCTATCTGTTCATGAGATTTTATATGCTCTATTGCATCTGTCAATCCACTGAAGTTGCAGCAGAAGCAGCTTCCGTTGACTTCCGAGACCACGCTACCAGTGCGTTCAAGATAGGCTGTATCAACCAGGCCGGCTGCTTGATCATTTGAAATAAGGCCAACTTTCTTGCCTTGCAGGGCATATTTTTTTGCTGTTTCATAAAGCAGTGTAGTTTTGCCTGCACCGAGGAATCCACCGACCATAATAACTCTTGTTTTCATTGCTTTTCAACCTCCATGACTTTGAGAGATTTTTCGTTGCCGCAACAGCACAGATCTACATTCCGAGTTTTCATCAGTGGTTCTAAAACACGCGTGAACAGCAGTCCCGCAATCTGGCCACCGATAACCGGAGCAAGCATATACACGAAGAAAAAACCGCCAGAATGATCAGGAAATGCTGCTTGCCCCCATCCAAATATCCACGCGACCATCCTTGGTCCGAAATCCCGGGCTGGATTAAGGCCTGCTTGGGTCAGCGGAGCTAACAGGCAGATTACAGAAGTTACCGTAAGACCTATAAATATGGGCGCCAGATTATCGTCCGGGCGCCCGAGATTGCATCCTTCCGTCAGCGAAAATATCATCAGAACAAGCAAAAATGTGCCAAACGCTTCTGCACTTGCTGCCAGCATGAAGGAGGAGCCGGGATCGCCATTGTTAATATAGAATTCGCCAAATATTCTTGCTGTTTGGATTGATTCGGCCGTTCCCCGTACAATGCCGCTTGCATTTTCAAAGGAGGTTATTGAGGATCCGAACAGCAGGTAGAGCACCACGCCTGATGTAAAAGCACCCATAAATTGAGCGGCTAAGTACACCGGCATTTTCCTTGAGATCATCCGCTTGCTTACCACCATCGCAAGAGTAACAGCCGGATTCAAATGGGCACGGGAAAGATGTCTGGTCGCATAGATGGCCAGGCTGACACCGATACCCCAAATAGCCGCAATTTGAAATAGTCCTTGGTGTGCATCAAACAGAATGGCCACTGCAACAGATCCACATCCAAATGTGACCATTAAGAACGTTCCCAGAAATTCTCCCAGAAATTCTCTTTTATACATCTATCTACACTCCTTTTATTGCAATACAAAAGTAAAATCATCGCAGCAAATTCAGACTTCTGACTCCATCCTGATTCGTCCACTATATTTTCTATAATAACCAGGCGTCACACCAACAAGCCTTTTGAAAACTTTAGAATAATAACTCTGATCAGCAAATCCCACAAGGCTTGCAATGGCAGACATCTCGACATCCTTGCTTAGAAGGAGGCTCTTGCTGTGCTCAATTCGTATGTCGTTAAGATAATCCGTGAAATTTGTTTTCATTTCCTCCTTGAATATTCTGGAGTAGTATGCTGTGCTGAAATGAACATGGGATGACACATCTTCCAACGTAATCTTCCGCATATAATTTGTTTTCATATAATTGATGGATTTATAGATCGCATCGGAATGCTGGACTGCTTTATACGCATAGGTGTCTCTTAATAAGTTCGAAAACATCTTGTTTGAATATGCGGACAACTCTTCAATGGTCTGTATTCCTTGAATTTCCCATATAAACTGGCTATTTAACTGCAGAATCAAATCTGGCTCAAGACAATTGTCTAAAATGGTTCTGGATAATAATACCATCAGTTCCATTATTCGTGCCTTCATGAATTTCAAATCAGTTCCTGTCCGGAAAATAACAAATCCCAGTATTTCATTCAACATTCTTTGTGCTTGCATCATATTCCCGCATTCGAGTGCCAACACCATATCTTTTTCTTTTAAAAATGGATATATATCATTCAACTCATGCTTCTCATCCATTTTTTTTAAAAGCTGAATATATTCTGAAATCGAGTAGATGTTCTTCTGATATGATTGATATTGCAGGTATTCACAGTGCTTTAAATCTGACATTGTACAAGTTAGCATCAGCAACATCTCGGAAAGACTTGTAACTTTGCTGGGTTCAATCCGCCTGCCAGCATCAAGTTCCTCCAAAATAGCATCTTGTTCTGCTTGCACAATTCCATATTTCTTTAAAATCTCAACAATAAGTTTGCTTTCACTTTTCATCATTTTAAAAGTGCCAGCGATTAATGCCCCTATCATATTTCCGTTTGTTGTTATTGGTGATGCCCAGTTCACAAGTCCCATCGGGCATAAGTAGATATATTTCCCCCCAAAACGCTTGGATTCAAATGCGCCATAAATGCGAGACTGCTTGCAAAACGAATTTTCACCAAGCTGCTGCTGAATACGTCTGCAAGTTTGGCTGCAGGCAGTTGTGCATTCCGTATCAAAGATAATGTTCCCAACGTTATCTATAATCTGGCAATTCGAATCTGTCGATTTCGAATAGTGCCTGGCGGCTGTTTCAGCTCTTTCAATGTCAAAATTTATGTTTAACACATTACTTGACGAATTCATTTTATAATCATCCCAATCTTTTCACTATTTGCCTTTTGCCTATAGATAAATCTTGCCCTTGGCATGCCGTTCTATAGCATCTGTTATAACACTAACTAGTCTGATGCCGATCGATGAAATAACAACGATCTCAGATTCTACAATAACCTCATGCCATATCAAAAACCGAACATCATCAGCAACAGCGCTGATTTCAAAGGGGCCCTCCATAGTATTCGCAAACCCCTTGATCCGATAGGCATATCCTGAAATTTCAAAAATAACCTTTTGCAGTTCAGCTAGTCCAATTCCCGCCGAAGCTTTTAAGACGAAGGTTTTAGGCTTTGCATCAACCGTATTTGTCGTCTCTTTTGAGTGCAAGTCCCCAAGTGACATATTTTCCACAATACCGGCTATACCAACTCTGCAATAAGTTGTAATTAGAATAGCAGCTTTTGCATTGATTTTTCTTATTATTTCTGACAGGTCACTTATAATTTCGTTGGATACAAGGTCGGCTTTATTTATAATCACAATGCTGCTGAATTCAATTTGATGATGAATTGCCGGAAGCAGTTCATACAAATCTTTGAAATTTTTTGCATCTAAAATGCATATCGCTCCCCTGTAATCCAATTTCGACTTTGTTTTCTTTTCGATCCCGTTTAAAATTTGGATCATGTTTGAGGGATCCGCCAATCCAGATGCCTCCACGAACAAGTATTCAATATCCATGCTTGACATTTCAACCAAACTATTCACAAAATTTTCTTTAATGCAGGCGCAAAATATTGAACCATTCGTCAGTTCAGTCATGTTTATGCCATTTCTCTTCAGTAATACGCCATCAATTCCGACTTTCCCAAATTCATTTACGATAACTCCGACTTTGCTGTTCCCATAATTATCAAGAATGGATTTTAGCAGTGTGGTTTTCCCAGCACCAAGAAACCCGGTTAACAGTATAAGCTTTATCATTTTAAAAAATACCCCCTTTTAGACGACATAAACCTTGCGCCTGCTTCAGAAGGTTTATGCCATTTCAATTGCAATTATGTGCTGTTAGTTTTGTTTCTTTTTTTCAGCATACTCTTTTATTGTATCAACGAATTCCTTTTTATCCGGAATGATCGATATCCATTTGATGTCTCCATCCACACACATTGTTGGAAGATTTGTCAATCCCATTTTTGCTGTTCTAGCTATATCTTCTTTTATTGTATATTTATAAACTTTAAACTCCGCAATATGCTCGATTTCTTTAAACGCATCTGATACCAAATTGACCATATAAGTGCATGCAGCACATTGATCGGGGTCAAGGGTGAATATTTCGACAAGCACTTTTTCACGTTTTGCATAATCGGGGATTTCAACTTCGATATCAGAAAACCCGGTTCCCTCATAGTTCTGGATCATAGCTCTTGCAGATTCCGGTCTCTTTGCAGCCTGAACGGCGGCAATAGTATTTTCGATTGGAACATCATATGGCATATCACATCCAGGACTGATGATAAGATTTTTATGGTTAAGGGTGTCCATTAAATCAATGACATATTTCATATTGTCCTTTTGATTGCCATGCAACATCGTGGTAGTAAGTGGTATGTTCCCGCTTAGCGTTATATTATAATGATCCGTTATTTCTTTGGCTTTCATCATATTAACGTTCTCATCCACCGCAATGCAGTCGGGCATTGTATCACACATGACCTTTATCTGATTTGTCGCATTTCCGCATACAAAGAATGCTGAGAAAACATTCTTGTTTCTTATGTAACTGAATAGTGCCTTAAATGAGTCGGAAACGATTTGTTCAAAATGCTTTGGCGATATCTGGCTGACGAGAGGATCAACAACTGCAATGACATCCATACCAGCATCAATATAATAGTCTGTCATCTTGATGCAAATCTCAGTGCAAAATTCCACCAGATCCATGACATATTTCGGATCCATGATCATATCCATGAATATTTCGCTACCGCGTAGATGTGATGCAAGGGTAAACGGGCCACAAATCAAACCGTAAAGAGCTACATCGTCTCCAACTGAAGCTTTCATGCGCTTCATTACATCAACGATCATCGGTATCCTACCCGAATTCGCAGTTGGAATCATGCAACTGCATGGGATGGTTTTGTTTCCTGCCAATGGATGGGATTTGACCGATGGCGGATTGTATTCAGCCCAAAGCAAATCACAGCCTAAGATTTCTGCTTCGACCTGAAGATCGAAAATGACAGGCATCCCATCCGGCTCATACATTTTTTTCACTTCCATAAGTGATTCAAAAAGCTTATCTGCATCTTTCAGGATTTCTTCAGCAGTATATCCTTTTAGCTTTCCTGCATGTACTCCGGCAAAGGGGACCCAGGGTATCGTATCCATGTCCTCATGCGCCAATGCTTTAAATATTAGTTCTTTTCCCATTTTTCTACCTCCATTAACTATTTCTACAATCATCAAACAAATTTGCTGACTTTTCAGGCCATAAATGCCTTAGATCCGGCAGCGAATTGCTTATGCACTGATATTACTTTTTAACCAGCTTTAAATATAGAAATATTTTGATCGCTTTTGTATTATCTTGCCAAATAAAGTCATTTGATCAACAAAATCTCAACTTTCAGCAATTCTAATCAATCTTTCAGGTAATATGAGGGTTCACTGCGATCCAATAGTTTAAAGTTTACCTCTCCGCCAATCCAGTTTTCAACAATACTTGCCAGTTCCTGCATGGCACTCAAAATATCTGTAGTCCTCGTATCATCCATCCATTCAAGGCAAAGGAAAGCCCTTTTTGTTTCTTCTCTAAGAATCGTGCGCTTGGCTTCTCTCCAATTCCAGCACCGACATACAACACCAACATCATCTTTATAAACTACTTCGCCTTTCATTGCAGAATCATTATTACCTCCATCAAGCGAGACAAACTCTTCATCTCCCTCTGCCCTCGTCAACCTTAACAAACCGGAAAAACAGTCAATATCCTCTCCTCCGCATGGGATTCCATACCGCAATGAAATGGAATTGTAAATATCCACCAACGGATTGATCAAGCTAATTTGCCCTCCATTTTTAATACGTTTTATCATGGCTTCAACAGAGCACCGTGCACCCTTTTTTATCGGGAATAATTTGTACGCATCACGCCAAGCTGAAATTATATAATTTGAAGGAAAATCTTCATTCTTTATGTATTTAAGCGCCATTGTCTCACTTTCTCTAAGTAGTTTCTCATACGTTTCAATTTGGCCTGGCTTATATACATTATTGATGCCTGTGGCTGTTACGATTCCGATTTTAGAATTTGGGAAAAGATTAAAAAAGCTTTCCTCAATCACAAATTTCATCATGTCCCTCCCTGTTTCAATGCCAGACTCCGAAATCATATTTTACTGGAATCTGTCTTGCTGCTCTAACTGATTTTTTTTGCATTCACTTTCAAATATCTATCAATACTATCAGCGGCATTCTTTCCTGCACCCATTGCAAGAATAACAGTCGCTGCTCCAGTTACAGCATCTCCACCAGCAAATACTCTTTTATGGCTTGTTGCCCCAGTCTCTTCGTCCGCACCAATACCACCTTTTACATTAGGTTCCAAATTTTTTGTTGTCTCTAGTATCAGTTTGTTTAGCTTTGTACCAATTGCTATAATAACAGTATCAACGTCCAGCACGAAATTGGAGTCTTTCTTTTCAATTGGGCGACGACGTCCGGACGCATCCGGAGCTCCCAGTTCCATCTGAACACACTCCAGCCCTAAAACCAAAGCATTTTCAGTCCCTTTAATTGCAACCGGATTCGTAAGGATTTGAAATTTAATCCCTTCTTCTATGGCATGATGAATTTCCTCCTTGCGAGCAGGGATTTCATCCATTGATCGACGGTAGATAATGTATACTTCTTCAGCACCCATACGTTTTGCACATCGCGCTGCGTCCATAGCCACATTGCCGCCTCCAATCACTGCCACGCGCTTTGAACTTTGGATAGGGGTATCATATTCAGGCTTATAGGCTTTCATCAGATTGATACGAGTTAAGTATTCATTGGCTGAATAAACACCCAGCAGATTTTCCCCAGGGATCTTCATGAATTGCGGGAGACCAGCGCCGGTTCCAATAAATACAGCTTCAAATCTATCATCAATTAATTCATCTACGGTCATAGACATCCCCACAACAACATTATTGATAAACTTAACACCCTTTGCTTCAAGCTTTTGAACCTCATCTGCCACAATGGCTTTCGGCAATCGAAATTCTGGAATGCCATAGGCCAAAACGCCACCTTCTTTGTGAAGACTTTCAAATACTGTAACATTATATCCTTTTGTGATTAAATCACCTGCGCAAGCAAGACTAGCAGGGCCTGAACCGACTACAGCAACATGATGTCCATTGCCTTCAACTTTTTCAATTACTTCATCGTTGAAATGTTTTCTATGCCAATCAGCTACAAAACGCTCGAGCCGCCCAATTGCTACAGGCTCACCTTTCACTCCATGCACGCATACTCCCTCACACTGGTTTTCCTGCGGGCATACGCGGCCACAAATAGCAGGCAATGAATTTGTAGTGCCAATAATTTGATACGCTTCTTCAAATTGACCCTCTGCAACCTTTGCAATAAATTCAGGTATATTGACCTTTACAGGACAGCCTGATGTGCAAGGTTTCTTTCTGCACTTTAAGCATCTCATTGCTTCATTGATTGCCATAAGTGGAGTATATCCTGTCGAAACTTCTTTGAAATTTTTATTTCGAATCATAGGATCCTGCTCAGGCATCGGTTTTTTTGTTTTGGCAAAATTAATCATAGTAACGAACTCCTCCTGTCAAACGGCATATATGTGCCATGTCAGCCTTTTCCTGCCCTTTGTAGCAAGAATTCCGCAGAATAAGCTCATCCCAGTTTACAAGTTGTCCATCAAACTCAGGACCATCAACACAAACGAATTTGCTTTCTCCTCCAATAAACACGCGGCATCCACCGCACATGCCAGTTCCGTCCACCATATATGCTGTGAGTGAAACAACTGTCTTAATCCCATATTTTTTAGTAAGCTGGCAAATAAATTTCATCATCATTGGTGGTCCGACAGCAACAACTTCATCATACATATTTCCAAACTCAATAAGCTCCTTTAATTTATCTGTCGTAAAGCCTTTCTCCCCATATGATCCATCATCAGTTGTAATATAAAGATTAGTAGTACCTGCGCGAAATTCATCCTCCAAAATTATTACATCTTTTGTTTGGAATCCTGCAATCATGTCAACATTAATGCCAGCATCATGCATTCCCTTTGCTATAGGATATGCCAGTGCATTGCCTGTGCCTCCACCCACTACGGCAACTCTTGTTTTGCCTTCCATTTCAGTCGGTCTCCCAAGCGGCCCAACGACATCAGCCAATGCATCGCCAACTTCAAGCTGATCCAGCAGTAACGTTGTTTTACCGAGTGCTTGATAAATGATCTCTATCGTTCCTTTTTCAGAATTATGACCAGCCATAGTCAGCGGAATCCTTTCACCATACTCATCTGTACGAAGTATAATAAATTGTCCTGGTTTTGCATTTCTGGCAACTAATGGGGCTTCTATCTCAAGCCAAGTAATTGTTGAGTTCAAACGGCGCTTCCCAATTATTTTATACATATTTCTGCTCCTCTCGTTCTGATGGCTCAAAGCTTTTCCTCTGCTTAACAAGATCCATATACCGGTCTTTAGCCAAATTCTCTGCATCCGAAAATAACTTCTCTGCTCTTTCAGGGAATTTTAAAGCGAGTGAGGTGTAACGACCTTCTCCCATTATAAAGTCATTGAAACTTTCCGTAGGAAATGGGCTATCGATGGAAAGTGGATTTTTGCCCTCTAATTTCGATTTCGGGTTATACCGCAATAAATCCCAATATCCTGCGCGAACCGCTTTTTTCATTTCGAGCATGGAATTATTCATACCTGATTTAACACTATGATTAATGCAGGGAGCATATGCGATGATTATAGAAGGCCCATTATAGCCTTCCGCTTCTCTTATAGCCTTCAATGTTTGTTCCGGGTTTGCGCCCATTGCAATTTGAGCTACATATACATAGTCATAAGACATTGCTATTTGAGCAAGATTCTTTTTTCGGACAGTTTTACCATTAGTGGCAAACTGCGCTACGGCTCCAGCTGGAGTTGCTTTTGAAGCCTGACCGCCTGTATTGGAATATACTTCCGTATCGAACACCAGTATATTCACGTTTTCTCCTGACGCAATAACATGATCAAGGCCCCCATAACCAATGTCATACGCCCATCCATCCCCACCAAATATCCACACGGATGGCTTTGGAAGCATATCCGAATTGTCCACAACATACCTTGCATCTTCATTGTCCAAATTAATTTTGCAAAGTTCAAGAAGGATTCTACCGAACTCCTCAGCGTGATCAACCTCATCCATACCTTTTATCCAGGCCGTTGCCGGCTCCATAAAAGTAGAATCTTTCGCAAGCCTTGCAGCGGCAGATTTCATTTCATTCCGACGTACTTTCATTGAAATTGCCATACCAAGTCCAAATTCAGCATTATCTTCAAACAAGGAGTTCGCCCATGCAGGGCCTCTTCCTTGATCATTAACTGTATACGGAGTACTTGGTGCGCTGCACCCCCATATCGATGAACATCCAGTTGCATTTGCGATAAACATTCTATCTCCATATAATTGAGTGATCAATTTTGCGTACGGAGATTCTCCGCAACCTGGGCATGCCCCGGAGAACTCAAGCAATGGTTTCTTAAACTGGGACCCCTTTACACTGTCCTCTTTGAACGGGATCTCTTTACAAGCAACCTGCTTGCTTGCATAATCAAAGATTTTCTGAGCCTCCGTTGTTGCAGATTCCGCAGGCACCATTTCCAAAGCCTTTTTTCTGGCCGGGCAAACACTTGCACAAGACCCGCAACCCGTACAGTCAAGTGCTGAAATTGCCATCGTATATAGATAGTCGTTGCTTCCCTTCAATCTTATGACTTTAGCGCCAGAAGCTTTTGCCTCAAGATCGGTCATTGCAAACGGCCGAATTACACTATGTGGACAAGAGAAAGAGCACCAGTTGCACTGCATGCAATTTTCAGGCAGCCATCTTGGAATATCCACAGTAATTCCACGTTTTTCAAAAGCTGCAGTCCCAGCAGGTATAAAACCGGACACACAATCCATGAATTTCGAGACCGGAATAGCATCTCCCCGCATTGCATTACTTGGTATAAGTATCTCTTGTATGTAGTTGGTGTGCGCCGTGTCACGCCCTTCAATAATTTCCTTGAAAGACGCATCTGTAGCATCAGCCCAATCATCAGGAATTTCAACCTTATGAATATGTTTTACGCCAGCATCAACTGCTTCGAGATTCATACTGACAATTTTTTCTCCTTTGCTCCCATAGGATTTTTTTATGGCATCTTTCATAAACTCCACTGCTTCGTCGATAGGAATAATGTTTGCCAGCTTGAAGAATGCTGCCTGAAGTACAGTATTGATTCTTGTTGCACCCAAGCCGATCTTCGTGGCAACGATTACCGCATCGCATGTATAGAATTGAACATTATTTCGTGCAATATACTGTTTTGCTGCCGCTGGGATATGTTCATTCAATTCTCGCGAATCCCAGGCACAGTTAAGCAGGAAGAACCCTCCAGGTTTTACATCCTGAACGATATCATATTTTTTCATATACGCGGAATTGTGGCATGCCACAAAATCTGCCCGCTTCACCAAATAGGTTGATTTTATTGGCTTGTTCCCAAAACGAAGGTGGCTTATTGTAATACCTCCTGACTTTTTAGAGTCATATTGGAAATATGCCTGTACCTTTTTATCTGTATGGTCGCCGATAATCTTAATACTGTTTTTATTGGCACCAACTGTACCATCCGCACCAAGCCCCCAGAACTTGCACGAAACAGTATCATCCGCTGTTGTATCCTGATAAGTTGAAACTGGCAGTGACATATAAGTGATATCGTCATCGATAGAAATTGTAAACTGCTTTTTTGGTTCTTTCGCCCATAGATTCTCGTATACAGCGATCAGATCTCCAGGTTGCACGTCCTTTGACCCCAATCCATAGCGCCCACGGGTTATGGTGGCTTTTTCAAAGACGGTGTCCCTTAACGCTGCCAGAATATCCAGATATAAAGGCTCCCCGATTGAACCGGGTTCTTTAGTTCTATCTAAAACCGCGATGCTTTTAACTGTTTCAGGTATAACATTTATAAGATATGCCGCGGAGAATGGACGAAACAGATGAACTTTTACAAGTCCGACTTTTTTCCCTTGTTCGTTCAGATAGTCCACCACTTCTTCTGCGGCATCACAAACCGATCCCATTGATACAATAATTTCAGTTGCATCATCAGCCCCATAATAATTAAATGGCTTATAAGCTGTACCAAGCTTTTCATTAACTTTGTCCATATATTCAACAACTATTTCTACGATTTCTTTGTAGTTATTATTGCTGGCTTCTCTATGTTGGAAAAAAGTCTCCGGTTGCTCTGCCGATCCTTGGCTATGGGGATGCATCGGATGATTTGCTTTGCGGCGAAACTCGGAAACTGCCTTCCAGTCAACCATTCCTTTTAAATCATCATAATCCCAGATCTCTATTTTTTGCTGTTCATGGCTTGTTCGGAAGCCGTCAAAAAAATGCAACATAGGAACTTTACCTGCAATAGCCGAAAGATGTGCCACCGATGCCAAATCCATGACTTCCTGCGGATTGTTCGAAGCAAGCATGGCAAAACCGGTTGACCGGCAGCTCATTACATCGGAATGGTCCCCAAATATTGATAAAGCATGGGAAGCTAAAGCTCTTGCAGCGACATGCAAAACCGCTGGTGTTTCTTCGCCTGCCAGTTTATACATATTAGGAATCATTAACAGCAACCCCTGCGAAGCCGTAAAGGTACTGCTGTAGGCTCCCGTTGCAAGAGAGCCATGAATTGCACCAGCCGCTCCACCTTCTGATTGCATTTCAAGGACTTCCACCTGTTCTCCAAAAATATTCTTTCTGCCTTCCGTTGCCCAGGCATCAATGTTTTCAGCCATATCAGAAGATGGTGTTATCGGATAGATAGCTGCTACTTCTGAAAATGCGTACGCCACGTGCGCAGCCGCTGTATTGCCATCCATTGTTTTTAATTTCCTCATTAGTTTAACTCCTTTCATCATATGCCCAGTGCTTTTCGCTGCAAATAATTAGATTCTGGAACAACCATTTCAACAAAAGCATTTCGAGAGCACATGTATGAGCATATCGAACAATTTTCACATAGATTGCTATCAACATTGGCATGTAAATTCTTGATGGCAATTGCTCCATTTGGACAATTCGAGATACAATCACCGCATGCGATACAGCCTTTGCTGCAACCTCCCAATTTTGCATCAGAATCATATGGTGATGCACACGCTACCAGCTTGCTGCCCACATAAGGGACTTCAACTATTAACCCATTAGGACAGGCTCCAATACAATCCAAGCATCCAACACACTTTTCCGGATTAATATGGGCCGTCCCGTCAATTATATCGATAGCATCGTAGCGGCACACCTTTATGCAATCTTCCAAACCGACACAACCGATCTGGCAGAAATCCATGGACTCCTCTCTAATTTTGCAAGCGTCGGTACAATTTTTAACCTCTAAAAAAGCAAAATTATCATTTGCCCTTTTACCGCCCCTGCAGCGTACGAATGCGACCATCTCTTTTACTTTTGTTAAGTCATGTATTTCGTCAACAATGATCTTTTTTCGGCATTTAATGGTGCACGCCACACATCCAACGCACTTTTCATAATTAATAACTGCACAATTATCAACTATAGTAACCGCTAGTTCCGGACATACTTCTTCACAATCACCGCAGCCTATGCAGCCTCTTCCGCATATTTTCCTGGTTAACTCCTCCGCATCCTTGGATGCACAAGGTATAAAGTTTGAAGCTTCTCTTGGAACCATGACAATTAGTGCCTGAGGGCACATTCCTATGCACGCACGACATCCATTACATTTATCTTTATCAATGATGACAGTTCCTTCTTCCAGAGTCATTGCGCCAAATTTGCAGCGCTCAACGCAGGAACCAATTCCCACACAACCATGCCTGCACTCATCGGTCAAAAATCCTTCCTTGACTATATCATCACAGCTTGATAGCCCCACAAATCTACTTTTACCTGCGGCTTCCCCTGCGCAACGGACAAACGCAACTTCATCCTTAGCCATAACAGGCTGAACGCCCATAATGCTCGCAATAGTATTTATGCATTCCGCTGAACAGGCTGGGCATAAAGCAATCGACGCGCCTTCCGCTATTGCCTCGCTGCATGCCCGGCAGCTGAAGCATTTACATCCTCCATGTCCTCCGCAATCTCCTCCCGGCAGGGCTTTTAGAATTTCTTTGGTTTTTTCTTCAACTTCCTTGCTTTTTAGCCCTGAAATAAAGTTATTTTCAATAATGTCCCGCATTAATATTTCCTCCTGTAAAAAATCCACATATTTTATTATGGATAAAAGTTTCATACTTGCATGAATCGCCAATCATTCTTATTGGCAACTCTGGCTGAAAGGGTTGTTGAAACAGATTTGCAATATGCTATCAACAATTTGGCATTTGGCAGAATCAAGGCATGCTTTGGGTTCTTTTATAAACAACATCTAATAAGTCGTTTTGTTTGACGATAACTCTTTCATATCTTCCTTTACAGACCTCTCCAATTGCATCATGCCCTGAAAAGTTGAGGTGAATTCTATTACCGCCCACGCCTGTAACTGTAAGGACTATTGAAATCGTTCCGTCAACCATCGTCGGGTTTTCATGAGACAACTCAATATTTTTCCCAACTGTAATATACCCTTCTGGAAGAAGAGGATCCAACAAAGCACTTGATGCTTCAATAATCATAGTAAGGATCGCAGGGGTAGAAATCAGATAATCAAGTATTCCTGTTATACCAGTTGCGGGCAAGGCATCTGAAGAACTTCCTTCTTTTTTATATATCGTCGAGAGCCCCACCGTAATTCTATGATTGATCATATTCAATTTCCTCCTATTAAAGTTTTGGATGGCATTCACAAATTCATATTAGCCAAATAATAGCGGTTGTTTTTTTATATCAACATTCTTATCTAATTGATCGATATACTAGTCAATACATGCCAAGAAGCGTCAGCATGATGCCTCCGGCTATGGCTGTGCCGAATACCCCGGCCAGGTTGGGTCCCATGGCATGCATAATAAGAAAAATGTATTGATTACCCTCCAGCGCGACCTTGTGGGAAACTCTAGCGGCAATCGGCACGGATGCTATACCTGCTGAACCGATCAATGGATTTATCTTGCCGCCCGAAAGTTTGTTCAATAATTTTGCTCCAAGAATCCCCCCAGCTGTTCCTGTAATAAAAGCAATCAAGCCAAGGATTACAATTTCAAGGGTTTTAAATTGAAGGAAAGTATCGGCATTCATGGTCGATCCAATGGAAAGACCTAGCAAAATCGTTATAACATTCATAAATTCACCACTCGCTGTTTTAGCCAGACGATCAACAACGCCTGATTCTTTCATAAGGTTACCCAGCATTAGCATTGTAATAAGAGGCGCAATCGGAGGTAATAGCAAATCGATGATAATAGTAATTATTAAAGAAAACACGATTTTTTCTCTTCTAGATACAAATCGAAGCTGTTTCATCATAATATTTCTCTCTTGTTTCGTGGTCAGTGCCTTCATAATAGGGGGCTGGATCAGTGGCATAAGGGCCATGTAGGAATAAGCCGCAACAGAAACTTGTGCCATCAAATGCGGTGCAAGCTGCTGCGTGACATAGATTGCCATAGGTCCGTCGGCACCGCCGATAATTCCTATTGCGCCAGCTTCAAATATTGAAAACCCTAACAACTTTGCGCCAATTAAAGCAATAAAAATGCCAATATGCGCAAAGGCGCCCAAAATCAATAAACTTGGGTTCGCAATCATTGGACCGAAATCAGTCATCGCCCCGACTCCTAAAAATATTAATGGAGGATAAATCATTTTCTGGACACCCAGATAAAAAAAACCGAATAGGCCGCTTGGCATCAGCAGATCCGTGCCAGGAAGATTCGCAACAATACAGGCAAATCCGATCGGCAGCAGCAGAAATGGTTCATAGCGCTTATGAATCGCAAGATAAACCAATATCAGACCGACTGCAATCAAAAATATGTTGCCCGCAGAAAGTTCAACTAAGCCGGTTGCATCAAACATAGATCGTAAAGCTTTTAAAAATATCATTCTATTTTCCCTTCTTTCTGAATACAAAACTGATTTTGTTCACTAAAGGGAATAATTTGAATAGCTGTCCCATTATAAACAGGAATCCCAGCAGCAGGACCATGTCGATGACCGACAAGTAGACAGCGCCTTGTAATGTATCATTTATCATAAGGTCTTCCTCCACAAATAATTAAAATAACTACTATCAAGTTCACCGAGCGTTTTCGATTCCCCCAAAATTTCAATCAGCCTCAACTCTCTAAACGTACAAATTTGTGTTCTATAACAAAACATTTACAAAATTATGAAAGCATTTCTTCAATAAATAATATATCAAATGAATAAGAATCAATATTTTTATCCATTCAAATTTCACTTTGAAAACAATCGATCTAGAACGATGGAAATGCGGAAAGTTTGTGAATATGTTGATCCCATCAAATGTAGGATTCCATATGCTTCGTCACGCGGGATATATCTTTCCATATTAAAAATGCATGCTCTTGATAAATTCATCTTGAAACGCAGCATTGCATGATAACTCAATATGCTCCGCTGCTTCTGCCATTTTCTGTGCTTTTACTCTCTCTTTGCGTGATAATAAGGCCATGCTCGCGCCCGCTCCCGCTGCATTGCCTATGGCAATAATACGGTCGAGTGCAATATCGGGAATCAGACCTATTCTCAATGCGCTTTCATGGCGTATATAATTACCGAAAGCGCCCGCGATCATTATGCTTTCTATTTGGCTCGCGTCAGCTCCCACAAGTTTTAAAAGCGTCATGATGCCAGCTCGAATAGCACCTTTCCCGAGCTGCATCTCACGAATGTCTCTCTGTGTCACTACAATTCCATGATGATTCTGCTCCCCGTGATGGAGAACAAATTCATTCCCTTGACTTCCTTTACGCAGTCTGAACTCCAACCTTGGATCGATATTGCTTTTCAACTCAGCGTGATCGCAATCGAGAAGCTTGCCAGTTTTATCAATCAGGCCGGCTTCGAGCATCTGCGCGACAGCATCAATCAGACCTGAACCGCATATACCTGCAGGAGGCAATCCTTCGATCGTTGAAATCGTAACCTTACCGTTTCCTATGACAACGCTGTCGATTGCACCCGGTGCAGCTCGCATCCCCGAGTAAATGGCAGCTCCCTCAAATGCTGGCCCCGCTGCAGTCGAGCAAACAAGAATTCTTCCATCCTGTACTAAGATGATTTCTCCATTTGTACCTATATCAACAGCAATGTGGACACCTTTTTTTTCTGAAATGCGCGATGCAAGCAGCACCCCAACGATGTCGGATCCAACGTGCCCGGCAATATTGGGCAGCAGATTCACAGTTCCATGTGGATTGATGCCTATACCAAGACTCGCAGCTGAAATTGCGACAGGTTTGCAAAACACAGGAACGAAAGGTGCTTTTGCCAATTGGAATGGATCCACGCCGAGCATCAAATGGCTCATGGTTGTATTACCCACAATCGTTGCTTCATATATGTCTGTTCCCTTAATATGACATTGCATGGTCAATTGAAGGATCAATTCATTCAGACAACTTTTCAGAGCCTCATGTAAAATCCTCAAATTTTGGGGATCCTTATGGCAAAAATTTATTCTCGATATCACGTCAGCCCCAAAATTACTTTGCGGATTTGTCATTGCAACCACATCAACTAATTCCGACGATTCAATATCCCAAAGCATTCCGACAACCGTTGTAGTTCCAATGTCGAAGGCTATGCCATAGCAAATTTCTTCAGTGTCGCCAGCCTCAATCCGCAGAATGTCCCTACCGTCCTCAGTAATTGTGACCTTAGACGTTCCTTGGCTTAATGCAACTGGAATATCAGGCAGTACAGCCGTATTTATTCCAAGTGCATCAGCCCCGAAAGCTCTCAATATTCTTTCAACATCGCACTTTTGATCGATGATTTCAGCTTCGTCTAACAAAATGCAATGTTTTCTAACAGTCCTGACCGGTTTGAAACCTTCAGGCATTTTAACAAGTTTCTTTTTCGTTGATTTGGCATGACCAAAGGAAGGCACGTTTATGATCATATCGTCTTCTATCTTGACATGGCATGCCAATCGATAGCCCAGATTGATTTCTTTGTTTGATAGCACTTTGTATTCAGCATCAGTTAAAGTCGTGGAGTCACCCGACATGACTCTGACTCGGCATTTGCCGCATCGGCCTTTCCCCGCACAAGTTCCGTCAATCAGAACGCTTGCCTTTCCGGCGACTTCAAGTAGGCTTTCACCTTTCTTTACTTCAATTTTAATTCCCATTGGCAAAAACGTTACTTCCATAGTGCCTCCCTGGTCGTTTCTTAAATTCCTGACTCCATAAGTATTTCCGGTTCTGAGTAGTTGAAGCCCAAACTATCTGCAACGGCTTTACAAGTTACAATCCCTTTGTAGGTGTTTAATCCTTTCATCAATGACTCATTTGAAAGGAGTGCACCTTCCACGCCATTATCAGCGATCAAAACAGCATACGGCAACGTTGCAGCCTCCAATGCAAAAGTCGATGTTCTGGGAACGGCTCCAGGCATGTTGGCAACTGAATAGTGTATTACTCCGTGCTTCTCATAACATGGATTATCATGAGTTGTAATTCTGTCAATCGTCTCGATGGAACCACCTTGGTCGATTGCGACATCAACGATCACAGATCCCTTTCTCATTGTTTTGACCATCTCTTCCGATACGATTTTAGGAGCGCTCTGTCCTGGAATAAGTACAGCGCCAATAAGCAGATCCGCTTTTTTAACCATAGCGGCACAGTTGTATTCGTTAAAAGCAAGAGTTGTCACCCTGCCTCCAAATATATCGTCCAGATAGGAAAGCCTTGCTGCATTAAGATCCATGACTGTGACTCGTGCGCCTAAGCCCACCGCCATTTTTGCAGCGTTTGTTCCTACGACACCCCCGCCTATGATCACAACTTCAGCTGGTGCAACGCCTGTAACTCCACCGAGCAGAATCCCAGCACCGCCGTTATACTTCTGCAATAGGGTTGCTCCAATTTGTACCGACATTCTGCCAGCCACTTCACTCATGGGTGCGAGAAGCGGTAATATTTTATTAGGGAGTTCTATCGTCTCATAGGCAATGGCTTTTACTCGGTGATTCATCAATGCTTCGGTCAAAGGCTTATTTGGTGCAAGATGCAAATATGTAAACAAGCATTGATCCCGTTCAAATAGGTCATATTCCTCAGAAAGAGGTTCCTTAACTTTCATAATCATGTTCGCCTCTTGGAAAAGCTTCTTCTTATCTGAATACATAATAGCTCCGCTGTTAATATATTCGATATCCTCAAATCCGCTTCCAACACCTGCATTTTCTTCTATAATCAAGCGATGGCCTCTCATGACCAGCGTTTTTACCCCTCCGGGAGTAAGCGCGACTCTGTTTTCGTTGTTTTTAATTTCTTTTGGCACTCCAATAATCATTTTTTTACCTCCTATTACTTTAATAATCCAATTAATCTATTTGCAATTCAATAGACTCGATGTTGTTGCTTTTATGCTGATCCGTGTCAAGCGCTCCACATTCCCCACATTTCATCAATATTTTTTTTGTTATTGCCGGACCGATGAATTCAAATACGAAGACAGCTCCAAGGATTAAATTCAATATTTGCGAAGCCATTTCGGGGAACAAGTCCGCTGCGACGGTCGCCAGGCCTATCGCAACACCCGCCTGTGGCAACAGACAGAAGCCAAGATTCCTTGTAACAATAGTGTCTGCCCCGCTTATTGTTGCTCCGAAAAACGATCCTCCAATCTTTCCAATTGTTCTGGCAGCTATATACAATATCCCTGACACTCCGACAAGCATCAGTACCTTAAAATCCAAATGCATACCGGAAATTGCAAAGAATAGCACCAATATCGGAGTAGATAGAAAATCAGCAATAGAGAATACCTTCTCCGGCAACTTCGATAAATTAACAACTGCGCCACCAAGCGCAAGGCAGGATAGCAGCGGAGAAAACCCGATTTCCATTGATAGACCTACAACTGCAATAACAATTCCTGGTATTGCGATACTTATTAAATCATTCGCATTTTTACTCCCAATACACTTTGAAGTAAGTGCCCCAACAAAAGCACCTAAGCTGAGTGCCCCCACTATTTCAATCAGCGGACTCATCAGAGCAGACCAAATCGGCGCATCCGGATGAGGTACCCATGTTGCAATCGATGCACAAACACTAAATAAAATGATGCAAATCATGTCAGATACGGCTACGACTGTGAGCAGTGAGTCTGTAAGAATTCCTTTCGCTTTGCATTCCTTAACGACCATCAGCGTCGCTGCCGGAGCCGTAGCTGCCGCAATTGATGCAATGATGATGTTGAATTGTAAATCACCTGAGTAAATCGTCAGAAAGGCAAGTACTAGGACAACGGATAACAGTGCCTGAGAAACGGCCGTAATTACGATGCTTTTCCCAAGCATTTTCATTTTGCTTATCTCAAAACTTTTCCCTATATGAAACGCAATTAGTCCAAGCGCTATTTCACTAATGCAGCCAAGCCCACTAAGTTCTTTCTGCCCCACGATACCCAGCATAGACGGCCCGATTATCATACCTGCAACCAGATAACCGGTGACAGCCGGGAAGCCTAAAGCCCCTAGGATTTTTGAAGCGAGTATTGATGATAGTAACATTAGTCCAATTAACAATATGATGTTCATTTTGATCCTTCAACTTTTCTATTGATTTATTCTTGTCTGTTGCATATCCAATGTCGTTTCCAAATTTCGGAGAAATTATCCGGGTATTGGCAATCAATTAAACCAATACCCGGTCTTTACTCTCAACCTTGAGTAAAGTCTAGTCAAGTCAGCATTTGTTCCGGATTGCTTTATGCATTACTGCCTTAGGTCAAATATGGATTAGTTTTTCTTGGCTGCGTATTCTTTTATTGTACTCACGAATTCTTCTCTGCTCGGAATGATTGACACCCATTTGATATCTCCATCGACGCACATGGTTGGCAAATTCTTGATCCCCATCTTTGCAGTTCTGGCGATGTCTTCCCTGATGTAGTATTTATATACTCGATATTCCGCAATGTCTTTAATCTCTTGGAATGCATCCACAACACTGTTCAGCATATAAGTACACGCCGCGCATTGCTCCGGATCCAATAAAAACAGCTCAATTACGACTTTACTTTCGCTCTTGTAATCCGGTATTATTACTTCGATGTCATCTACCTTAGCTGTGTAGTTTTCCAGCATTCTCTTTGCGCTTTCAGGTTTTTTAGCAGCCTGCGCACATGCCACGGTATTTTCAATCGGCGTATCATATGGCATATCGCAGCCGGGGCTTAAGATAAAATTTTTGCTTGAATCGATGCTTTCCACAAGATCGATAACGCTCTTCATGTTATCCTGCTGTGTGCCAAGAAGCATAGTAGTAGTGAGTGGAATATTCCCACCGATACAAATATTGTATTTATCAGTTATTACCTTGGCTTGAGCCAGATTGACATTTTCATCCACAGCAATTCCATCGGGTCCCATTTCGCACATTGCCTCGATTTGATTGGTTGCATTCCCGCAAACAAAGAAGCTTGAATATGCGCCTTCACTTCTTATGAAATCAAAGACCGTTTTAAAACTTTCGGACATCATACTTCGAATATGTTTTGGCGATACTTGACTTACCAGAGGATCTACCACCGCGATGACATCCATGCCAGCTTCAATATACATTTTGGACATTTTAACAGCAACTTTGGAGCAAAACTCGATTAATTCTCTGACATAATTTGGGTCCTTAATCATATCCATAAAGATTTCACTGCCCCTCAAATGAGAAGCCAGGGTAAACGGACCGCAAATCAGGCCATAAAGTGCAACATCATCGCCAACTGCAGCTTTTGTTCTCTTCATAGCATCTAGAATTGCTGGCAATCGACCGGATCTTTCGCTTGGGATCTGATCCTGCTCCGGAATTTTCTTTTCGCCTGAGAGAGGATGCGACTTGACCGACGGCGGGTTATTCTTGGCCCAAAGAAGCTCGCACCCCAGAATTTCAGCTTCAACCTGCAAATCAAATATTATCGGCATTCCATCTGGTGAATACATTTTGACCACTTCGCAGAGTGATTCAACTATGTAATCCGCATTCTTCAGCATATCCTCAGCGCTATATCCTTTTAGCTTTCCTGCATGCACTCCAGCGAAAGGGACCCAGGGCATCTCAGACACAGTTTCATGTCTTAGTGCTTTAAAAATCAATTCTTTTCCCATCGTTTTCTCCTTTTTTATCTTTAATCAATAGATATAATGATTTAGTATAGTTAATCTCACAATTCGGACAACATCCGTCCTTTTATCAGACGGTATTCCACAGTTATGCCATATCACTTTTCTTTAGCCCTGCCTTGCAGAACTTGCATCCTGCAGTGTTCCCGATGCATGACCGGCAGTCGCTGAAGTCCAGTTTCGGCTCAGTATTCATGACCACAAAGAACCCTGCAAGGGATTTTAGCGGAGTCATGATGCCGTTTTCATGCCAATCTATCCCTGCCCATCTGCAATCCAGCATCTTGAAAAACTGACCAACATCTTCAAGAGGCATTCCCAGAAAGCCCGGTCCAAATGAATCCAGAACATATTTCCCCGGGTTGTTTTTTTGAATCTCGTCTTTCATAGCTTTTCTTCCACTTTCAACATAAGCCGTCCCCCAAGTGTCCATGTAGAACATCTCCATGATCGATCGATTCTCAAGATCATATTCTCCGCTTGTCATTACAAAAGGATAGATCGCCGAGACCTCTTTTCCATCAAGATATTGAAACGCATTGCTTTGAAAAGATACACCGCCCATTGTCAGTTTGCTTTCATCCAAATTAAATAGTTCAACCTTTGAATATGCAACTCTAATCCTTACTATATCCTGGATTGATTCTTTTATCGCCAAAGCCTCGTCGATCATTCTTTGAAATTTATTTCTGTCACGTCCAAAACCGCATATTTCAAAAAATCGTCTTTCAGCCTCAAGATTCACAAGCTCGGGAATAAATGTTTTATATATGGTTTTCATACAACAACTCCCTAATATCTGTTGCTTTATTTCGGTGTTGTAAAAGCAATTATTTCTTCAATTTATTCAGCATTTCACTGAAATTCACTCATTTTTGGGTAAAAAAAGAGCAAGTGCAGGGAACAGGTACAGTTTTCTGTTCCCTGCACTTGCCTAATTTTACGTCGTTAGGATAAGCTCTTGATTAAATCGACCGCGCTGGCAGCGTCGTGAGAATATTTCGCGCCGATTGATTTCGCATAGTCTTCCGATACCGGTGCGCCACCAATCATTGGAATCGCCTTGATTCCTTCAGCCTGCAACGCTTCGATAACAGCCTTCATTTCCGTCATTGTTGTTGTTAACATAGCAGACATTCCAACGAAATCAGCTTTGTATTCCTTGGCTGCTTTTACAAAATCGTCCACGCTAACATCAACGCCTAAATCATAAACTTTGTAGCCAGCGCCTTCTATCATCATGCCAACCAACTTTTTCCCAATATCATGCAGATCTCCTTTGACAGTCCCAATTATTAAAGTTCCTCTTGAGGAATTGTCGCCTCCCTGCTTTAGATCCTCCCTGATTATATCAAGTCCTGCCTGCATGGTATTTGCAGCCATCAGAACCTCGGGCACGAAAACCTCTCCTTCAGCAAACTTCTTGCCTAATGCGTCCATTCCCTTCAAAAGTCCATTGTCCAGAATTTCTTTTGCTTTTATTCCCTGATTCACAGCCTGCTTGACCAGGTCTTGAATACAATCGAACTCATAATTTTCCACCGCGTCCGCAATTTTTTTTAGCATTTTGATTTCCTCCTAAATACTTATGTTTATTTAAAATCTCTTCTGTTGAATTTGCCTTCAGCCACTTCTTTTTTTCTTCTTTCAAGAATTTCTTCATACACTTTAATAATTGTTTCCGATTGTACCGGCTTGGTATCCGCTTCAATAATTTGTTTAACCTTTTCATTTACAACCTGCTGCATGCTCTTACCTCCGGCCGCTTTCCAGCCAACATGCATCGTTCTGCAAAGATAATCAGGATACCAACCCTCTTTTTTAAAGTTTTTAAATGTATGAGGATTGGATACATATTCGCCGCCAACTCCCACTTTATTAATTAGATCAACTGCAAGTGTGTCTTCGTTTACTTCGATGCCTGACTGCATTTTCTTTATAAAGCCTGCCGTCTCACTGTCGATTAGAATCATTTCCAGACTGCCGATCAAGCCGGCACCCAAGTATCCATTATCATGGGTAAGATTAGTTCCGTTCAAAGCAGCCATCATATTTGAGTACATTGCCTCCATGCCTGTTTGGACGTCCAAGCAGTTTGAATCAGTACATCCGGCTGTTCCATATGATGGAATATCGAAGAATCTTCCTAATTGTCCTACAACTGCATGAATCATTGAAAATTCAGGTCCTCCATAGCAGCTTACAGAAGTCTTCATGTCCATGATTGATCCTGCTATACCAAAGATAAATGGTGCTCCTGGTTTTTTAAGCTGATGAATTACTAGCCCACTAAGCCCCTCCGCAGTCCCCAGCGCAATTGTTCCAGCAACCGTTACAGGTCCAGTCGCTCCAGCTATGAGTCCTGAAGCCCATGTAACAGGAATACCATATTCTGCACATAGCATCAGCCTTTCAAGAGCCTCATCCTCATTGATCAGAGGTGATACAGGCTCCGCATAAAGTCCGATAGAAGGATTATTTCTCAACTGATCGTAACCGCCAGCTTCTGCTGCCGCCATATCAATAATAGCCATCATATTCCCATAATCTGTTGCAGTAGTCCAATAAGGTTTTTTACAGTATTTTCTTACAGCTATATAATGCTCAACATCAAATAGCTCTTTGGGAACATCCGATGCAAGCCCCAGTGATGCTGCGAAATCCATATTCTGTGCATATTCACATACTTTTCCAATGTTTTCAATGTCTTTAAGCACAGTAGCCCGAATTTCCCCGCTGTATGGATCCAAATGGTACGGTAGATCCGTTCCCAGCCCATAATACACATTGTTGCGATATAGATGCAATTTTCTGCTTCCATCACTCCCGCAGAATGTAATTTTGGAAGGCGCGGATTTTATAGCCCACTCCACCAGAGAAGCTGGGTATCTGACTCTTGTCCCATCTATGATGGCTCCTGCATCTTTGAGCAGTTTACGAGCTTCCTCGTTGTGCACTTCACAACCTGTTCTCTCCAGAATTTCAAGTGCTGCCATATAGATTTGATGTAGCTGGTCCTGGCTTAAGTATTCAAAATTACCACCAGGCGTGTCCTTTTTGTTTACGAGCATTGATTCTTTCCTCCTAACGCAATCCCTGTTTTTTTTGCAGGGCGATTACTGATATAACTTCGTGCGCGATACTGGCTGCTGCCCAGCAGGTAATATTGGAATGATCCAGGTCTGGGAGCACTTCAACTATATCGCATCCAACAAAACGAATTTCTTTCATGCCCATAATCAACTGTACCGCTTCATATGTGCTGAATCCTCCAATTTCGATGGTTCCTGTACCAGGTGCAAATGCTGGGTCAAGAAAATCTACATCGAAAGTTAAAAAGGCTTTACGATCGCCAACGGTTTGCTTAATTATTTCGCATGCCTCTTTTGTTCCAATTTCATGCAACTCATTGGCTGTAATCACACGAATCCCCTGATCTGTGGACATCCTAATATCAGAATCATCATAATCCGTTCCGCGAATACCAATTTGAATAGAATGTTCTGGATCGATCAACCCTTCGTCAATGGCTCTACGAAATGGTGTTCCATGATTATACTTCACTCCGCCATCGACTATGTCCGTCCAATAAGCGTCATCCATATCCTGATGCGAGTCAAAGTGAATTAGGCAAACCGGGCCATGTTGTTTGGCAATCGCCCTAAGTTCTCCTAGAGTAATTGAATGATCGCCACCAAAACAAAGCGGGAAGATATCATTTTCTACAAGGGGTTTCAGTGTTTCCTCAATCAGGCGATAGGTATCCGCGATATTTCCCGGGACACATGGAACGTCGCCATAGTCTATGCCAGACAAATAATCAAAAATGTTCACTCCCAAATTGAAGCTTCGAGGTCTAAGCATGGTGGAATTCTCTCTGATTCTAGCTGGGCCAAATCTTTGTCCACTCCTATAGGACCCACCGGTGTCAAATGGAATTCCTACGATCGCAAAATCCACATCCTCTGTAGTTTTAATAAAGGGCAATCTCATAAATGTTCTTATGCCTGTGAATCTTGGAGCTGCTGATGCGTTTTGTGGTTCATATTTCATCTCTTACCTCCTTATTACAAGCCAAGTTTGCTAGTATGCGTTCCAATGATCTTATTGAAACCTTCCAGTTGCTCAGCGGTTAGAAATTCAGCCGTTTCCTGTTCGGTTATGGAAAGTGCTTTTGACTTGAGCTTGTCTGGTATTGATAGTGCACCATCCTGACTCCATGCCGTGTATCGTTTTCGATTAAAAAATTCTGGGATCCAATGTTCTTTCCTGAAATTTTTCAGGGTATGCATAGATTGTAGATATTGTCCCCCGGGTCCAACTTCATCTATTAATTCAAGGGCCAGGGATTCTGGGGTTAAGTCAACGCCTCTTGCAAAGCGTTTAATAAGACCGATGATCTCATCAGCTGCTAATATGGACTGAAGGCTTCCCATTTGGCCGGCCCCCATATATCCGTTGTCATGCACAAAATTGGTGCCGCCAAGTGCTGCGCACATGCTTGAATACATATACTCAGCACCCATTTGCAAGTCGAAGTCGTTAGAATCCGTACAGCCCGAAATCCCAAAACTCGGCAACCCATAAAATCTTCCCAGTTCGCCAATGATAGTATGCATAAGAGCTTGCTCCGGTCCGCCATATGGGCTGATTGTCGTTTTCATGTCCATAATTGATATTGCAATTCCATACATAAATGGTGCACCCTTTGCCTTGAGTTGATGGATTACTAATCCAGCTAAACATTCGGCATTTCCTACAGCAATCGCACCAGCCAACGTTACCGGTCCTGTGGCTCCAGCCATGATTCCTGAGCAATATGTCACTGGTATTCCATATTCAGCACACATCAACAATTTTTCCAGGGATTCTTCAGGGTTTACAAGTGGCGATATCGGTTCTGCATAATGCAGCAGGGTCGGTTTCTCCATTAACGGCTTATAGCCGCCAGCCTGCAGCGCCGCCATGTCGATCATCCCTTTTAGGCTGAATGCATCCGTTGCCAAAGTCAGATTCGGTTTGTTCGAAAATTGGCGCATCGCTTTAAAATGATGCAAATCAGCTATATGTGGATGGACATCATTGGCAAGCGCCATTGGGGCGATCCAATCGATATTCGCACATGAATGGGCAACCTTGGTTGAATTCTCACAGTCCTTAAGGACCGCAGGTCTGACGGTATGTGTGTATTGATCCAAAAATTCCGGCATGTCAGTACCTGTTCCATAGTAAACCGAGTTCTTTTCAAGCTCTAATGAAAAGCTTCCGTCGGTGCTATAAAGCGTAAATACAGAAGGCGCTGTTTTCAAAGCATTCTCGACAAGGTTAGCCGGGATTTTAACAATTTTTCCGTCGACTTGTGCTCCGGCATTTCTTAATAATTCAATTGCTTCTTCAGAATGCACACTCATTCCAGTTTTACTCAATATACTTAGTGATGCTTCATGCAGCAACTGTAATTGGGCCTTATCCCACATCTGGAACTGAAAGGTTCCCTTTTCTGGTTGATTAACTACCATTTATTCACCTCGTTCATTCACAATTCAAGCCGCTACTGCAGCTGTCTTCAAGGAGTATGCTTCCCTTCGCAAGAATTTTATATACTCCACCTACTTTAATATTGATTGAATTTTCAGTCTTAGTTAACATGCTCATAATCTTGGATGGTCGATTCATGCTTTCACCCTGTAGAAACACATTCTTCTCATTCTCCTTAATAAGGCCGCTCTTATAAAGATAATATGTTAGCGCCCCATTTGATGTGCCAGTCGCTGCTTCTTCATCAATATCATATAAGGGTGCAAAATTCCTGCAATATGCGGTGATATCCTCCTCCGCTGCCAAGGCAAACGCATGTACTCCAACTACCTCATATTTTTTTGACAACTCTGCCAGTGCCTTGAAATCGGGATTTATTTCCATCAATGTTTCTTTCGAGTCAACAGCCAGCATAATATCCGGTAATCCGGTGGAAACAAGTTTTGGCTCCATTATAATTTTTTCTGCAGCTATACCCATTATTCCAGCCAATTCTTCAATATTTTTATGTTCACTGATAGCCGCGATCTCAATTGGGGTGCTCATATCCATGAAAACAAAACCATCCTGGACCAATACCTCGATATTTCCTGCCAAGGTTGAAACCATACAAACATCATTGTTTTTTATGAATCCCTTATCAAGCAGTGCTCCGAAGGCACCAATGGTTGCATGTCCGCATAAGTCAACTTCCGCAGCAGGCGTGAAATATCGGATATTAAATTGTTTTTTGCCTATCCTTTTAACAAATGCAGTCTCTGAATACTTTAACTCAGCGGCTGTTTTGATCATTACTTCTTCACATGGAAAGTCCTCTTTATTTTTAAGAATTACTACCCCAGCAGTATTGCCCCCGAAAAGTTGATCTGCAAAAGCATCAACAATATAAAATTTCATCAATTTTCCTCCCTTCATACATGTCGCAATTGTATGGTATTTTTTATTTTCCTTGCATGACACTTATTTGTCTTTCCTAAGATCATTTATTGCTTTTGTAATCCCTTCAAGCCCAGCCTTCAGCTCATCATCTGTCTTGGGCCAAACAAATCCAATTCTCATATAGTTCCTTGGATATTCAAACCAGTTGCCGGCGCCAGGGTACGCTCCGTACGTATCGAGGAGATAATCGTAGAATTTGTCAAAATCAATACCCAATTTCTCGTCAACTTTTACAAAACAGGTACAACCTCCCTGCGGTTCGTTCCATATTAAATAGTCCTGAGCCTCAACCCATTTCTTGCAAATGCCAAACCTTCTCATTACTTTTTCTTTCATGCTGATCAGCCACTGGTCTCTATTTTCCAGTACTTTTAAAGCGATCTGCTCGTTTAGGAAGCTCCCATGAACATTGATCTGTTCCTTGCAAGCCAGCAAGTCTTCCATCAGATTCAGATCCTGACTTTGCAGCCAACCAATTCGTATGCCAGGAAAACCATAGACTTTTGATGCGCTGGAGATGCTTATTGCTTTTTTGCTCAGCGTAGCGGCGATCGGCAATGGTTTTCCATAAGCCAATTCACGATATGTTTCATCAGAAATCAAATAGCATTCATTCTTTTCACAAATTGCAATGATTTTTTTCAATTCATCTTCAGTGATCATAGTACCTGCAGGGTTGATTGGGTAAGTGATACTTACAAATTTTGTAGCGGGCGTTACCATTTTATCCAGTTTATCGATATCAAATCTATAATTTTCTTCAAAATCGCATTGCAGAAAATCTACTTTGGCTTCAATAAATTCCGGCATCATTCCATTGACGGAATAGTTTGGCCTTTGAATAACGCAGTGGTCGCCTTTGTTCAATAAAACCAATGATGCCATAAACAGCGACATGGTTGCCCCATCCGTTACAATTATCTGTTCATAAGTGGATGAGCCTCCTGCGATTTCAGCAATTTTCTTTCTCAATTCTGTTAATCCGAAATGGTCCTGATAATAAGGGAAATCGATATCTCCAATAGTCATTCCAATTGCGCTGAGCGGTCTTTCTCCCACTGAACTTTCGCCAAGATTAGATTTGATGCGATCATAGCCAACAACTTCGGCTCCTTCGATTTCGATTACATGCCTTTGAAATTTCATACTATATTCCTCCTGAATTTTATTTTCGTTAAATAAAGTCTATATTCATTCCGATGCCCTGCTCCAGTGCGCGTTTATATATGCCGGCTGCCGTCGCATTGTCCTGAATTGACATGCCTGTTGAATCAAATACCGTTATTTCTTCAGCGCTTGTCCGTCCAGTTTTTTTGCCAAGCAGTACTTCTCCAATTTCAGCGTGTATTCTCTCAGCGCTGAACACTCCTGCAATAATTGAATTGCGGGTCTCTCCGCCACCGGTGCATTGCTCAATACTATCGACGATTACTTTTGCTCTCTTGAAAATATTAACATCCAATTCCTGCTTGCCCTCAACATCAGCACCTATTGCCGTGATATGAGTGCCGGGGCCTACCCATTCATCCATAACGATTGGCTTTCCACCAGGAGTAACTGTCACGATAATATCTGAGCCAATACATACATCTTTCGCAAATTCACAAGGTTGAATATTCAAACTCAGTTCATTTTGCATGTCTCTTTTATAAAGATCGGCTTCTCCCGGCACCGGTGACCATACCTTAACTTCAGTAATTCCCGGCATCACTTCTTTGATCGCTCTCAGTTGCATTCTCGCCTGATTCCCTGCTCCAATAATTCCCACCACTTTTGAATCTGGTCGGGCGAGCGCCCTTGCGGCCACACCGCCAGCAGCTCCAGTTCTTACGCCGGTAATAAGTGTAGCTTCCATCATGCAGACCGGAAAGCCGTGATCCCCATGAAATAGATTGATTGTGGCAAAAAGTGTTGGCATGTTATATTTTTTAAGATTATCCCAGTAACCCGGTGCGGCTTTTACACACGTCATATTTGTTGCTTTGGAAAAACTGGATTTTACGTCAGTTTCCGCATTCAGCTCAGGCATAATAATGGACTGAATTGGTGGTTGCACCACTTCACCTGAGTTGTAGCTCTTATACGCTATTTCAACATCCTTGATTGCATCCGGCATATTCAACAGCTTTTTTACATCTGCTTGAGTCAGTATCAGTGTTTTCATTTTTCTCCTCCTTATTTTACTATCCCGATCTCCCGGAGATAGTCTTCAAATTTCCCAAGACATTCCGCAAAATTTTTGCGTCCAAAACCAATCCTAATGTACTGGCCTTCCATGTCATAAATATCGGCGGAGAGCACTATTATGCTTCCATTCCGCACCATATCAATGCAAAATTCGTCAATTTGCTGTTTGATATTCATTTTGAAAAAAGCTACCGTTGCCGCCTTTGGCCTTGCATAGTCGAATAAATCAGGGTACTTTGCAAAGAATCTATCGGCTATATCAAGATTATCTCTGAGAATCTTCATGTTTCTATCAATAATTTTTTCACCGTGTTTTAGGGCTAACGTCGCGAGAAACTCAGACGGAGCCGCGTTACAAACTGTTGTGTAATGCTTTGCTTTAGTTATTCTCTCATAAGCGTACTTGTCTTTTGTTGCGATCCATCCAATACGCAGTCCCGCCATCCCGTATGCTTTTGACATAACGTTCATCGAAATTGCTTTATCATAGAGGTCTACTAGCAATTGTCGCTTTTGGCCATCCAACTCCAAGCCATGATAAACTTCATCTGAATAGAGATACAAATCATTGGCTTTAGCAATTTCAACAATTTCATTAATTTGCTCGTCAGTAAAAACAAATCCGGTAGGGTTATTAGGAGAATTGATGCAAATCAACTTGGTGTTCGGTCTGATGAGACTTTTCAATTCTTCAAGGTCGATCATCCATTCCCCGATCGTCGACGATGGCCTGATATGCCATCGAGACACTTCAGCTCCAGCTCCTGCTGCAACATCATAAAGAGATTGATATGCCGGGAACATGCATACTACATGATCACCCGGTTCAAGCATTGACCACATGAAATTAAATATTGGTTCTTCTGCGCCGCAATGAACACTTATCTGATCAATGTTGACAGTATGGTAAAGCTTTGCTATTTCTCTCCTAAGTTCAGGGCTTCCTGGGACCTCGGTATAGCCAAGCCGAATTTTTAAAAATTCCTCAGTGGCTCCTGGTTCATAACTAAGCAGCTCTTCAACAGACATGGACTCTGCATCCGATAGCGAGAGTAAGTATTTGGCATTGAATTCATATTGATCAAAAAACACTTCAGACTTAAAGTCATTGATTTTCATTTTTCAAGGGCCTCCCTTCAACTATAACCGAACCTATTATGTTACATTTGTTTATGTCATCATTATCAATCATCTTACAAGTTTTCGCTACATCCAAACCTTGACTTTTTGACCAACCAAAGTTTATAATGAGGCAAATAATTAGAAAACCTTCTTTATTTTGAATTTTATTGAGAGGAGAGAGACCATGCCGAAGACTAAATCTGCTTATGTGGCTATTGACTGGAAGCCGGATAAGAATCTCAAACAGCCGCTTCATAGACAAATAATTGAATTTGTGGTAAAGAAAGTATCTGCCGGCGAATGGTTAATTGGAGATAAATTGCCTTCCCAGCGTCAGCTTTCTGTGCTTTTTAATGTTAATCGCAGCACAGTGGTAGAAGCTTTGTCTGAACTGACATCTTTAGAGGTTATCGAAGCTCACTATGGCAACGGCACTCGTATTGCCAACAATACATGGTCGCTTCTTGTCTCTTCCGCTCCTCCAAACTGGGGTCGATATATCAGTTCAGGATCTCATGGTTCAAACCTCCCAACTATTCAGGAAATCAATAAGTATGAATATATTCCTGGAATTCTGAAAATCAGTACCGGCGAGTTGGGTCCTGGTCTATTACCCTCAGTTTTGATCGAAAAATCGCTCGAGAATGTTATTCAGGCTCATCCACGAATGAGTTATCTCGAACCGCTCGGCTTATTTGAATTACGAGAAGCGCTGGCGGTACGATTCCGCGAAATGGGAATGAACGTCACTCCTGCAAATATTCTGATTGTGTCCGGATCTCTTCAGGCCCTTCATTTGATATCGATTGGTATTCTGGCATCAAACTCTACAGTATTTGTTGAAAATTTGTCTTATGTTCGTTCCCTACAGATTTTTCAGTCTGCTAAAATTCATGTTCAGGAAGTTTTTATGGATGCAGACGGCATTATACCTACTATGATTGATAGTAAGATCAGTTCTGGGAAACCTTCTCTTTTATATACAATCCCGACATTTCATAACCCGACAGGAATCACCATGCCTGAAAAAAGAAGACATGAGCTGATTGACTGGTGCAAATTAAATCAGTTGCCCATTATTGAAGATAATGCGTATTGCGAACTCTGGATCGATTCCCCTCCGCCCCCACCCCTTAAATCTTTTGATGAAAACGGCATGGTGCTTCATTTAGGAACTGTCTCCAAATCTTTTTCGCCAGGATTTCGTCTGGGTTGGATTGTCGCCCCTGAACCCGTTGTCTCACACCTTGGCGACATCAAGATGCAGCTGGATTACGGCGCCAATACTATTGCTCAATGGGCTTTCACAAATATTCTTGCTTCGGGCGAGTATGACGCTCATTTGGTTGACCTGCGGCAACGCCTGGGTCGCCAGCGGGACTATATGCTGGCACTTCTTGAAAAGAACTTTAGTGATATCGCCTCATGGAATCATCCACGGGGGGGCTTTTATATTTGGTTGAAGATGAAAAGCAATATTCCCGCATCAAAAATTTTCGATTTAGCTTTGAAACAAAAAATTCTTATTAATCCTGGAGGAATTTATTCAAATTATGACAATCAATGTATTCGTCTTTCCTATGCTTATTGCTCACCAGCCGAAATGAAATCCGCACTAACTCGGCTTGCAACTATTATCCGAAAGCAATCAAAGTTGATCAAATAAAAGCAGGGCGGATTTTCGCAATCCGCCCTGCTTTTTAATGATTAAAGTTCCTTTGCGATTTTCATCAACTCTTCAGAAATTGTTTTAAGATCATCGATCTTTTTTTCGACTAAGCGAGTTGCCTCGGCTTGGTCTTCTGTTCTTTTGTAAGCCATTTTAGAGCTTTCAAGAGTTGTTTTGTTTGCAATCTCAACCTCCGCAATCAAGGTCTCTATATTGACGGCTGTTTTCAATGATTCGAGCGACAGTTTATGAATCTCATCCGCAACAACCATAAATCCGGCACCATATTGCCCTGCTTGGGCGGCTTGTATAGCAGCATTCATACCAAGCAAATTGGTCTGAGCAGTAATCTCCTTGGTAAATGATAAGATCTTGGTAATTTTTTTGTCAATTGACTGATTTCATATATTTTATTGCTTAACTCTTGCTCACTCTTTCTAATCTCTTCTGCTGAAAACGCAATTTCCTTCATGGAATCAGCTATAAGCTCAACAGTATTATTAATGCTATCTGAAACACTAGCGACTTTTAGTTCCTGATCAAGGCTAACACCGATGGAAATACACCCAATTACGTTATAATGCTCATCATAAATTGGGCTGTCAACTTCTTTAAAGGGTATGCCGAGGAATTCCTTTGGCACATTAGTATGAACTGATTTTCTTTTGTTCATTGCAAATAGCATGGGATCGTCTTTCCCCAAATTTACATCAGTCATTTTTATAACAATGCTTTCTCCTGGAAAGTCGCCAACTATCTTTTCCGTGTCCGAAATCCATACAGTTAAATCTTTCCCAAAGACTTCTTTCAAGAATGGGCCTACCGCCAGAAAATGGCTTATAAGTTGCTTCCCCGCTATCATTTTTCCCTCCTGATGAATGCAGAATGAGTGAACTTTAAATTGTTCTTATTTAATTCCTCTATCAATGCTATTCTTTGCTGAATCCATATTCACCAAGCTTTTCCCCTAATTCATAATAACCACCGTTGGAGTATGCCATAAGATTTATTCTGTCAATATCCAATTCATTATCCCTTCCTTTCAAGGACCAGTCGCCTGATACGGATATGATCTCTGCCAGAAACATGTCATGGCTTCCGAGTTCCATTATTTTTACTACTTTACATGCAATCTGAACTGGACATTCCTGTATCGCCGGGCTATTGACCATGAGAGCTTTTACTGATGTAAATCCACAAAATTCAAACTTGTTTTCATCTCTACCGGAAACAATCCCGCAATGGTCAACCTTATCGAGCATATTCTTATCGACAAGATTAATTACGAATTCCCCTGTATCTTTTATTAGTTGGTGTGAGTAGCGATTTTTTCTAATAGACAAATATGTCATTGGTGGCTCAGAATTCGCTACACCGGTCCAAGCTATAGTTATTATGTTTTCTTTTTCGCCTTGTATGCCACAACTTACGAGCACCACAGGCACAGGGAATATGTATGCATCTGGCTTGAAATTTTCTTTCAGTTTGGTCTCCATCAGTTCCTCCTGTAATTTTTACAATCCTATTCCTTATCTGATGTAATTTTCTTTTCAATCAGATACTCCTCAAATTTATTGAGACATGCTTCAAAATTCTTCCTGCCAAATCCCATTCTGAAATACTGTCCATTCATGTCGAAAATATCTGACGAAAGCAGAAGCACGCCCTTCTTTTTAACTAGATCTATGCAAAAGTCGTGAATATTTTGCTCTATATTCATTTTCACATACGCTACAGTCCCCCCCATGGGTGGCCGATATTCAAAAATGTCCTCGTGTTTCGAAAAGAATCGTTGGGCGATTTTTAAGTTTCTGTCCAGTATCGCTCGGTTCCTCTCGATGATTTCTTTCTTATGGCGAAGTGCAAGCAATGATAAGTATTCGGCTGGGGCGCTACTGCATACGGTCGTGTAATGCTTCGCCTTTTTCATGCCATTTTTTATTGCCATATTCTTCGTTGCGATCCATCCTATTCTAAGGCCTGCAAAGCCAAATGACTTTGACATGACGCCAAGAGAAAGTGATTTTTCATACATATCGCAGATACTGTTTCTTATCCTTTTATCAAATTCGATCCCTTTGTACACTTCGTCCGAAAAGATCAAGAGATTATTCTTTTGCGCAATCTCAACAATTTTATTCAATTCTTCCTGAGAAAATAAAAATCCAGTCGGATTGTGGGGCGAATTGATACATATCACTTTTGTGTTAGACTTGATCAGAGCTTCCAACTCCTGCAAATCGGCTTTCCAGTGCAAACCATCTTCTTTAAGTTGCCACTTGCTCACTTCACAGCCGTTTGCCTCTGCAACTTCATAAAGAGACTGGTAAGCAGGGAACATGACTATCGCATGATCCCCGCTACCAACAAAGGTCCGCATAAAATTAAATATCGCTTCCTCTGCGCCCGCATGCACTATAACATCTGACTCATCCATTGTTTCATAAAGTTTCGCGATTTCTTTTCTAAGTTCGGGATTCCCGGGGACCTCCGTATATCCCATCCAGACATCGAGAAATTCCTCGCTGGCCATTGGCTCAAAGCTAAGCAATTCCCTGATACTCATCGACTCTGCATCAGATGAAGTCAGAAGGTATTCCGAGGAGAACTCGAATTCTTCAAAAAATACTTCCGCTTTAAAATCCTTCATTTCCATACCACTTTCCTATTGTTTATTGCGTTTATGTCTCGAAAGATCGGCTGGCTCCATCGACATCCGTTCCCCACGTAGAATGCCGGCGACACCTTCATAATTGTATTCCCTTCCCTCAGAGCAGACTTTGCAACTGCATTCAAGGCTAGGCAGGTTCGATGGCTCCGTATAACTTGAAATCACTCCTTCGTAGTTTCTGAGTATGACCTTATCCGGGCCTTGCGAAATCAAGTATTGTGGCATGACAGGAACTTTACCGCCACCTCCGGGAGCATCCACCACAAATGTCGGAACCGCGAATCCTGTTGTATGGCCCCTCAAGCTTTCAATAAGAGCAATGCCCGCTGATACTGGGGTTCTGAAATGCTCAATCCCCAATGATAAATCACATTGGTAAATATAATAGGGCCGAATCCTGTTTTTAACGAGCAGATGCACAAGCTCTCGCATAACATGCGGGCAATCGTTAATACCCCGAAGCAGGACAGATTGATTGCCTATTGGAATACCGGCATTTGAGAGTTTGTTACAGGCAGCAATTGCCTCAGGTGTCATTTCCTTTGGATGATTGAAATGAACATTCACCCAAATCGGATGGTATTTCTTAAGCATATTGACAAGTTCATCCGTAATTCTTTGCGGCATGACAACCGGTGTTCTGGTTCCTAGGCGAATAATCTCCACATGTTCTATTTTCCGAAGTTCACTTATAACGTATTCAAGTACGTCATCATTGACCAACAGGCAATCCCCGCCAGATATTACAACATCCCTTACTTGAGGTGTATTTTGAATATATTCAATGCATTTGTCTATATCTGCCTTGCTTCTTGCGCCATCCGTCTCGCCTGCCAATCGTCTCCTGGTGCAATGCCTGCAATACATTGCACATTGATCTGTTATCAGAAATAGCACCCTGTCCGGGTATCGGTGCGTCAACCCCGGAGCTGGTGAATCTTCATCCTCATGTAATGGATCCTCCATATCCGCCGCACCGCGTTTTGTTTCTGCCAAAATTGGCACTGCCTGCATTCTCACAGGACATCTGGGATCCTTCGGATCCATGATTGAAGCGTAGTATGGCGTGATTCCAACCCTAAAGCCATTCATTACGTTCTTTATGTCCTCCCGCTCCGATGCGCTCAACTCAATTACCTGGCCTATTTGTTCGACAGAATTTAATCGATTTGCAACCTGCCATCTCCAATCATTCCATTGCTCCTCAGTGACATCTTTGAATAATGTTATATCTTTGTAAGACCTGCTCATTTTTTACTCCTTACCTCGATTCTCTTATCAATTTTAAGATGGCTCTATTTTTTTGTTGAAATAAAATCGTTTACTGCCTGAATCGTTCTTTCAACTTCATTAATAGTGTTATATGGCGCAAATCCGACTCGAACCAAGCCACCCTGCTCTGTTAATTGCAAAACATGATTGATGATCTGAATGGCATAGAAATCTCCATCCCATACAAAGAGTCCTTTACTCCCCAAATATTCCGCAATATCAGCTGCGTTCGATCCATCAATAGTAAATGATACTGTTGGTGTCCTTGGGTGTTCATTCCCCGGTCCATATATTTTCAGCCCCGGGATTTTTTGGAGTTCATTTCTTAAAGCATTTGCGAGGCTGTCCTCATATTCATCTATAGCTAGCATGCCTGCAACAAGGGCCCTGCGTCTTCCTTCAAGCCCTCTCAATTGCTCGCCAAAATACGCTTCGTGTTTTCTTCCAATATCCGCTAAGAATTCGATCGTCTCAGTTGCCCCGCAGGCAAGTTCCATAGCCGGAGTACCAGTTTCAAACTTCCAAGGCATTTCCGTATTATCATCTGCCAGAACTCTAATTGTTTTAATTTTTTCACCGACTTCTTTTTTAACGTATAGTACTCCAAGATGTGGCCCACAGAATTTGTATACCGAACAAATCAGGAAATCTGTGTCAATATCCTTAACATCAACCGGTTTGTGCGGAACATAATGCACGCCATCGACAACAGTAAGCGCTCCGACCGCATGGGCCAGTCGTACATATTCTTTGACATCTGTGATCGTTCCGCAGGCATTGGCAGCCCAGTTGATTGCAAGCAGCTTTGTTTTGCTCGACAATTTGTTCTTAAAGTCGTCCATGATTAACGTGCATGTCTTTGGATCCACAGCAACGCTTTTCACGATCACGCCAAAATCCTGCAGTGTTCTCCAGGGAGATCTGTTTCCCTCGTGATCGATATCTGTTATCAGCACTTCATCCCCGGCTTTGATTATTCCACTTCTCAGCAGGCTGTATGAAAGCTTAAAGTTGTTGGATGTGGAGTTTGCTCCAAAAGCAACTTCCTCCGGTGCACAATTCAGAAGATCCGCTATTGCCTCCCTTGACTTCCAGTAAAGCTTGTCGCTTTCCTGGGATGTCACATAGCTTCCATGGGAATTGGCATTGTGATAATACAAATACTCGTTAATTTTTTCAACTACACGTCTGGGAACCTGCGTTCCGCCGGGGCCATCTAGGAAAGCCGCAGGGAATCCATTTACCGTCTTTGAAAGACAGGGAAACTGCTCTCTGACATAATCAATCTCAAATTTGAATTTTTCCATCTCTAACACCTCTCATTATTAATCTCAATATAAATATCGACTCGACAAGAACCTTATGATTTATTATGCGTCGTCTATTCAATTTATTCGACATCCAATTCGGTTTTTTTTGCCCAACCAAGATGATGGCATATAGGATCACAAATCAAAGCTTGAAATCCAAGCTGAAGATTATAACAAAGCATTTGGTTGCCTCGAAAGTGTAGATTTGGATGTGGCAAAATCAATGATTTAAAATAATAATGGTATATAAAAAATAATGATATCGCTTTCAAGATGTGTGGTCACAATTCCACTTTATCGGGAGGTTTAGAGGCTTATGACAATAAGAAAAAAATTTGTTTACAGCAAAGATGGTATAGTGATATTTCGTGATGAGTATATAGATGAGCAGCTTAACGAGAAGGAGGCTCAAGATTCTTTATCTTGGCCTTCAATCGATAGTGTTCCTAAAAATCACAAATGGAAACAATTCCAGCGTATAATCAAAAGACTTATTAAGGGGTACTAACGAACTTTAAATTGTCATAAGAAAACAGCTGACCAAATTAATTCATTATGTTTAGTCAGCTGTTTTCTTTTAATTTTTTGCCATTTTATTATTTAATATTTTGTATTAACTTTAGAAACTGCGTTGAGAGCTGCACCCATCGGCGGCAATGGTTTTATACCTTACTTTATTTCCTGGAACTACTTCTCCGTAGTATGCCACCCAAAACGGCCTAAAGACGCTTGTTGTCTCAATTTCCTCGACTGAGGGCATGCCGCCGCGCATACGATGAAGAACCCTTAACGCCAATTTCTTTGCGTTTGCAATCATATTCTCCTCCGGACAATACGCGTATTGAATACAGCTGTCATCCTCCAAATCTACCGCAACGAGATCCGGATGACTTTCTACCAAAGCAACACTACCGGTTGTGCCGTTACCCAAAATCATAACTTCCATTTTCTTTGAAAGCAGTTTTTTCCTTGAAGGTAACAGACGAAACAATAACGGTTTGTCGAATGTCGTTTCAAGTCTAAGCAATTTGTATTCAAAATAATGTAACTGAAGCTTCGTCAATGGCATCTTCGAAAAGACCATCCTCCAAATGAAACCACCCTTTTTCTGAGCGATCTGATAAGCCTCTTCTTCACTTATTGTTGCCGGAAAAGAATATATTTTCATAACCAATTCTCCTATCTGATCCGATTACTCTTTTTTTGTATTCCCAGACGTTTTAATAAATTGATATACGGTGAACAAATATCTAATAAAGATTGCCGTTACGATAGCGAGAATTGTAAAAGGTATAATATATCCACTAATTATATCGATTTTGTAAACGAGTGATGCGAAAATCACTGAGCAGATTACGAAGAAACCTCCAATTAATAATCCATCAATGCCTAACCATTCGATTTTATCTTTTTTTGTCATAACTACACCCCCTATACTCTTTCTTCTCTTAACTCAGATATTTCAACACTTTTTCCAATTCTGTTTCCAATAAACCATGCAACAAATGAGACTGGTACTGCAACCACTAATGGCTCAATATATACTTCCGGAGGAAATGCTTTCATCAGGAAGAATGTTCCGGCACCAATTATAATGCTCAGATAACCTCCCATTGGTGTCTTCTTCCCCTTGAATAGCAGTGCGCCTACAATCGGAGCAAATCCAGCCGACATCCACATACTCCCGATGAAAATGAATCCATCCATTGCAGTTGTAAATTTAAAGGCAAAGAATAACCCAGCAAGTCCCAGTACAACGACTGTTATTCTCGTCAGTAATACGATCTCCTTTTGGGTTGGATTTTTCTTGATCTTTCCATAAATGTCATTTGCGAAAGTCGCTGCCCCTGATAAGAAGTATCCGTCCAGAGCTGAAATCGCAGAACCAATAAGTGCAACAACAAAGAGGGCTCTAACCCCGGGTGGCAAGGTTGCTAGGACAAGATTCACATAACCTTCACCAGGCGGCATGCCAGGATATAATACATCTACCAGCAAACCTGTTATTACCAATACAACATCGAACATAACCCAGATAATAAAGCATGTGAGCAAAGCCCTTCTACCAGATGCCTGAGAATTGGATGCAGAGAACCTCTGATAGAAAGTCGGGTCAGCATATACTCCGAAAGCCAAAACAATTAGCATAAGTGCCGTCATGGCATTCATGCCCCCAACCGGATCAAGCAGTTCCGGAGTAGCATTAAGGGCTGTATAGATTCCATCCCAACCACCAACTTTTCCCCATTGTAGAGGAACAACGATGGCGACTGAAAAACCTAGACACCAGAAGAGAAGCATGTCTGTGACGGCAACGCCCATTAATCCGGCCGAAACAGCAATAAATATTACAATTGCAACCGCGATGCTAGCAGTAACCATATACGGAAGTCCCCATGCTACTTTTCCAACAAAACCGATGGTTGTAATATTTGCAAACTGCAGACAATACACCAGCATAAAAACTGCGCCCAATAGTGCAACG
Organism: Eubacteriales bacterium; assembly: GCA_037144355.1. Taxonomy (GTDB): domain Bacteria; phylum Bacillota; class Clostridia; order Peptostreptococcales; family Anaerovoracaceae; genus JBAWWY01. Next base: position 42,570 of record JBAWWY010000009.1, read on the forward strand.
CCTCTGCCATAAACCGCCTGTAATAAGTCAGGCACTGTGATATCAGTTCTTAACTGCATTTTAGGCCCAATCCATAATGCCAGCGGCATTCTTCCAGTATGGGCGGTAACGCACCAAATAAGCCACATCGACGCACCGTACATTGCGAAATATTCTACAGATCCCAATGTTCCGACCCCGCCATACCAAGTAGCTACGAGCGCTCCTACTGTCAAGGACCATGGTAGGCTTCTATTCCCAAGATAATAGCTTTCCATATCTGTCACTGATTTCGAAAAATGCCATGCAATTGCAAGAATGATTAGTGTGATAAATAGTACCACTCCATTGTCTAACATTGTTAACATTAGATAATTCCTCCTAATTGTATTATAATTTGAAATTTTATAAAGCCACCTATTAATCTTATCATGTTCTGTTCATTAAACTTTATAGCAAATCACATCATATGATTTAATTAAGTCATAATTTTTTGAAATGAATCGACTAATTGGCATCCCCTTTTGTAGCTCCACACAGTTAATTTTTTGAAACAACGAATCCCGGGTTCGTTATTTCAATCTTCTTTATCTGCACCTTCATTATGATTAATTGTTTTAATCGAATCAACAGCCAATTTAATAGAATCGAACCAACCAAAAAAGTGTTGCCATACCGATAGGACTGCTCTCTATCTGTCCCATTATGGCAGTTAAGTGTTCAATTTATAAATAGAGTTCATGAAAGTCTATTGCTTCAACAATGAAGAAAAAAATCCTTATAGTGCAGGCAAATGCCTTTTTTTCCCTGCTTTCGTCCCTGACGTGGGACAGATGTGGTACAGATTATAAATCAATAAAAAACAACCTCTTACAATGCCTCGTAAGCGGCTGTTTTTAAGCGTTTTGGTTGCGGAGGCAGGATTTGAACCTACGACCTTCGGGTTATGAGCCCGACGAGCTACCAGCTGCTCCACTCCGCGATATTGATGTGACTGGTTGGAATTGTATGGTGCCGAGGACCGGAATCGAACCGGTACGGGAAGTTAATCCCGCAGGATTTTAAGTCCTGTGCGTCTGCCAGTTCCGCCACCCCGGCATTTTTTGGCTCCAAGGGTGGGGCTCGAACCCACAACCTATCGGTTAACAGCCGAGTGCTCCACCATTGAGCTACCTTGGAATACCAGCACCATGCTCTGCACGGCAAGGATTATTATAATACGGGTGGCGTGGATATGTCAATAGAAAATCTGTTATTTTATCTTGTTTTTTATAGCTGTGAATATCCCTTTTGAAATGCTTTTATGTTGATTTCGCGGAAGCTTTCCTTTACAGAATCCCTTATTGTTTGCTCCCAGTCCACATCGTTTATTTCCAACGCTTTGATTAGAGCGCCAAGCAATACGACGTTCATCATCTTGCTGTTTCCCAGTTCCTTTGCGATATCCGCCGCTTTGACAACTGTTATTTTTGCCAGTTTTCCTATATTTTCAACTATTTCCTCTGGATATTTCTCTTTACCCATGAGAATTGGCACAGATGGGATTTCATAGTCGTTGATTACCATTTTACCATTGGTTTTTAGATAATCTATCCATCTCAACGCTTCCATTTTTTCAAATGCTACGATTAAATCCGCTTGACCCTTTCCGATGATTGGAGAATAGACCTTCTTCCCGTATCTGATCTGGGTGCTTACATTTCCGCCTCTTTGGGACATCCCGTGAACTTCGGACATCTTCACATCATATCCAGCCTCTACCAGTCCTTTTGACAGGATTTTGCTGGCTAGTATTGTCCCCTGTCCACCAACGCCTACGAGGAGAATATTCTTAACTTCATTGCTGTCTTCCGATTTATTATTCAACATAATTTACTCCTAGTCGAAAATTTTAATATTTGTCTATTGCTTCAAACGGGCAAACTTGGAAACAAACACTGCAGCCAGTACACATTACTTCGTCTATTTTGATTTCGTCTCCGGAATGGATAGCTGGGCATCCAGTCTTGACGCAGGTTTTACACTTTTTACATTTTTCCTGATTTATCTGGCACTTCTTTGTGCTAAGGTCAAAGTCTCTTTTATCTTCCTCACTGAATTTTTTCAGAATACATGGCCATTTTGTTATGATTACTGAAGGCTCGTCTTTAGACAAAGCATCGCTTAGGGCTGCTTCACTTTCCTTCAAGTTAAGTGGATTGACAATGTAAAGGTTATTCTTCTTAATTCCTATGGCAAGACATAAAAGCTCAAGATCTGTCTGATGCGCTTGTTCTCCCATAAGTGTATATCCGGTACCAGGATTTTCCTGATGACCTGTCATACCTGTGATTCGATTGTCCAAGATTACAGTTACTTCATTGCTTTTATTGTAAACGACATTGACTAAGCCTGTTATCCCTGAATGAAAGAATGTTGAGTCTCCAATTACAGAAACGACTCTGGTATCTTCTCCAGCTCTTTTAAAAGCAACTGCTGCTCCATGGCCGGCGCTCACGCTGGCACCCATGCAGATGCAGGTATCCATTGCGGAAAGTGGTGGGGCTGATCCAAGGGTATAGCATCCAATATCTCCGCTGATCATAACATTCTTCCTCTTGCTTAGGACATGAAAGAAGCCTCTGTGGGGACATCCCGCACACATTGTGGGAGGTCTTGATACCGCTTTAAGATCAGTAGCCAGTGTCTCGTTTGAAATTCCAAGTACGGAATTTCTTATAATATCAGGATTTAGTTCTCCGTATTCAGGAATCAATTCTTTTCCAACACATTCAATTCCGGCGATTTTCAGCTGGTTTTCGATATATGGATCAAGTTCTTCAACCACAATTATCCTTTTGACATTTTTAGCAAACTCCTTGATCATTTCCATTGGCAATGGGAATGTCATTCCAAGTTTCAAATATGATGCAGTTTCTCCAAAAACCTCTTTCGCATATTGGAAAGCTACTCCCGAGCTGATAACTCCCAAATCCTTGTTGAAATATTCCGCGTAGTTTATTTGAGTGTTGTTGGAGTACTCCCCCATAAGTTTCAGCCTGTCTACCAGATTCCTTCTCATGATTGTTCCGTTGCTAGGGGTTGCCACATATTTTGAAATATTCTTCACGTACTTGACCATTTCTTTTTCTTTTCGTTCTTCAAAAGTTACCAAGCTCTTGCTATGGCAAATCCTTGTGGTAACTCGGAGCATCACGGGGGTATCGAACTTCTCGCTTAGTTCAAATCCAAGTTTTGTAAGCTCTTTGGCTTCCTGGCTGTCGGAAGGTTCCAACATAAGCACTCGGGCAAAAGATGCATAATTTCTGTTATCCTGTTCATTTTGTGAACTGTGCATTCCTGGATCGTCTGCAGAAACCAATACAAGGCCACCATTTGTTCCAGTATATGCAAATGTAAATAGCGCATCAGCAGCCACATTCACGCCAACATGCTTCATCGCTGAAAGTGATCTTGCTCCTGCTATTGCCGCTCCAATTGATGCTTCCAGAGCCACCTTTTCATTTGGGGCCCATTCGCAGTATACGTCTTTTTTATACATTACCAGGTTCTCTAGAATTTCAGTGCTGGGAGTCCCTGGATATGCTGATGCGAATCTTGCTCCAGCCTCATACGCTCCCCTTGCGATTGCTTCATTTCCAGTCATAAGTTCTTTCATAAATACCTCTTGCATCTATTTTATTCTTCCTGTTGCTTGGCAACCAATTCTGCCTTCTTTCTATATTTTAAAGCCATTTCCTTCTCTCCAAGATCTTCGTAGCAAACTGCCATTTCTGCCATTGCCTGGGCTTGTGAAGGTTTTATTTCGATTACTCGTTTGAATAGTTCCAAGGCTTCCCTAGTATTTCCTGTTCTGCTATATGCGACTCCTAGGAAAAAGAACAAGTTCCACCAGTTAGGATCATAATCTGCTAAAGGTTCAAGGTAAAATAATCCATCTTTCCATTTTCCAGCCAGCACTGCAGTATAGCCTCTTTCAAAATTAACCAATCTCTTTATCTGCAAAAGTCTCTGCTTGATTTCAGCCTTGTCTTTTCTGTTTCTGCTTAACCGCATAAATTTATCCCAAGTCATTTGAGCCTTAACGTATAGGTTTGCGTTGATATATGCATAACCAAGGAAATAATACGCCTGGGCAAAGCCAGGATGCCTCTCAACAGTATATTCGAAATACAAGGTGGCTTCGGCTTTAAAATCGGCAACATATTCTGGGTCTTCGCTTTTTTCATAAAGGTGTCTGCAAGCTCTGGCATAATTATATACTGCGTCCAATGAATCTGGATCCATTACCAATGCTGCTCGAAGATGAATGGCAGCCCTCATGATTAGATCTTCCTCGGCGCTGTCAAGGCCTTCCTTGATAATGAAATTCAATATCTTTGGATTGAATACTTTCATGTATTGTATATATTTATCATTGTATTTAAAGTTGATGTCACTGCCCATGATGTGAACCATGGCTTCAGCGAAAACGTCAAACTTGAATTCTCCCTCGTCTGCGAATTTGGCTAAATCCTCTTTTTTAACCGGCACTGGAATCCCCTGCATAAAATTTATCTTGCCTGATTTTTTAATATATTCACTGGTAAATTCAATGAATGCATAATCCTCCAATACTTGCTTGAAGTATTTAAAAACCTTGTCTTGCATTTGCTCTTCCCTCGTTGAGAAAATTAAATCTCCCAACCCTTTCTTTCAAAATTCTTTACAGCTTCGGGATTCAATGTTGCTTCCATATCCCATTTGATAAGTTTTTCTATTTTTTCTCCTGAACCAGGCAAAATTCTGTCCTTCCAAGATGCGTATTTCCAAAATATCCTATATAGGTTTTCCTTGCTGTGGGATCTATTCTGAAATCCTTTCAAATAGAAAAAATTTGAGAATTCCTCATAAAATTCAAATGGATTACGGAAAAGTGAATTTGCACAATATTCAATACTGTCTGAAAATCCTCCCTTATTATAGTAAAGATCCAATACATTTTCAATCATCTTTAATTTTATTATCTCCATTGGGGAAATAAAGATATTCGATATTACCTCATATGGTGGTTTCTCTCTGTAGATATACCTGTATTCCTCTGCTTCCGCTCTTATTTTCGTGCCTTTGAGCAGTTTTAGGAATCCTAATTGAAGCTGATTCGCGCTTAGAGAATACGCATTGTTGAATGATTCTTTAAAACTTAGTAGGTCTTCGAAAGGCAAGCCGGCAATCAAATCAAGATGCACATTGACTTTCCCTATTTTGATAATATCCTGAATCCGACTTTTATATGAATTGAAATCGGCCTTTCTGTTGCATGCTTCCAAAGAAGTTTTATTTGTTGATTGAATTCCAATTTCCAACTGGAAAAGTCCTGCCCGTCCTTCTCTAAGTACAGCAATAATGTCCTCATCCAATAAGTCAGGTGACATTTCAAAGTGGAAATTGGTTATTTTATTGTCGTTTTTCACAATATATCTTATTATTTCCATGGCCCTGTTTTTATTGAAATTGAAGGTCCTGTCAATAAATTTTACCTGTGTGCACCTCTTGTAAAGGAAGTAATCCAATTCTGTTTTAACTCTTTCTATTGGTAGCTCCCGTATGCTTTTTTCTACGGATGACAAGCAGAATGAACATTTGAAAGGACAACCCCTGGAACTTTCATAGTATACAACCTTGTCCTCCTCCACCTGTAGATGTTCGTATGGAAAAGGAATCTCGTCCGGAGTCAGCAGCCTATCCAGAGGATTCACATAAATGACCCCACCTTCCCTATAGCTGAGCCCCATGATTTTCTCAAGTTCCAATTGCTCATTTCCCAATGTTTCAACCAGCCTTTTAAAAGGTCTTTCCCCTTCACCGGAAATGATAATATCAATATAGTCATGGTGAAAAAGAAAATCCGCATTTTCATAGCTGACTTCCGGGCCACCAAGGACTATTTTAATTCTCCAGTTTGATTTTTTTATGTTCTGCGCAAGATATAGTATCCTGTCAATATTCCAAATGTAACACGAAAAACAGACAACCTCATATCTGCCTCTCATGATTTCAGTATATATGCTGTCGTCTGTCTGGTTTATTGAAAACTCTTTTATGTCGACAAAACTCCTACTCTCAAATGCAGCTGAATAAAGATACTTTATCGCTAGATTTGAGTGTATATATTTGGAGTTCAATGTTGTCAGAAGTATTTTCATATATTATCACATTCCATCGGCAATCTTATTATAAAGCCCTGAATCTTTCGTCTTTAAGCATTCCTGTATTCTCCATAGCCATTTTTATCTTGTCCAGAAGGTTGTTCTTGTCATCTGGAAGATCTCCCGCAAGGGAAAGGTAGTTTGAAGCATGATTGCTTCTGAATACACACTTCTTGTCCAGGTTGATATTTGAAACAAGTTCAAATGTCTCTTTAAGCAATTCTTCAGCTGAAAGAAGTTTGAACGTTCCTGATTTTATATCATCATAAAGGGGAGTGCCTCTTTCCACCATCAAAGTGAGCAACCCCACATATGAGGGCTTCATTTCGCTGATTACTCTTCCTGATTCCATTGCATGTTCCTTCCAATGTTCCCTGCCGCCAATTCCAGAGATAAATGTTACTGAAGCCTTGATTCCCGAATCCTCAAGCTTTTTCCCTGCCATGACCATTTCAGCACTTGTGACTCCCTTTTTAATTTCTTTCAGAATAAAATCGCTACCGGATTCAACTCCCATATATGCTATCTTCAGGCCTGCATTCTTTAAGTCTTTCAGCTCTTCTGGAGTTTTTCTTAGCACATCCTGGGGCGATGCATAAATCCCAATGCTTTTGCATTCTGGAAAATTAGATTCTATATAGTTCAGAAGCCTGATTAAATAATCGTTTTTCAGAACCAACGCATCTCCATCTGCAAGAAATATCTTCTCAACAAATTTATGCTGTACCCTGGCAACTTTAAGATCTTCCAATACTTCTTCAATAGGTCTTATCCTGAATTCCTTGTCCTTGAACATACTGCAAAATGTGCATTCATTATGTGCACATCCAATTGTGACTTGCAGTATCAAGCTGTAAGCTTCGCTGGGCGGTCTATATATATTTCCTTCATATCTCATTTCATGCCTACATTCTTTCCGGAGCTGCTATTCCAAGAAGCATCAATCCATTGTGCAGGGAAATCTTGGCTGCATATACTAATAAAAGTTTTGCCTTTTTCTCTTCCTCATTTGCCACGAGAATATGCTCATCATGGTAAAATCGGTTGAATGCCTGGGCAATATCCACCAGATGTCTGGTCAAAATGGAAGGCTCGTATCTGTTTGCGGCTTCGATAATCACCTCTGGGAAGCGATAAATCAGTTTAACCAAGCTATAGGCAGCATCCGATTCAATAAAATTAAAATCTATATTTTCTATATCGTTCAGCTTAACAACGAGTTTGTCCAAATCTTCCTTGGAGTTCCTGAGGACACTTGCCGCCCTGGCATAAGTGTATTGCACGTATGGGCCGGTTTCGCCCTCAAAATTGAGAACTTTGTCCCAGGAGAACACGTAATCCTTGATTCTTCCATTGGAAAGTTCTTGGAAAATTACAGCACCGATTCCAACTTGCTTGGCGGTAATCTCGATATTTTCAGTATTTACATCCTTCTCGATGATGATTTCCTTGGTTTGGGCAATCGCCCTGTTCAAAACATCTTCAAGATAAACCACCCTGCCGCTTCTTGTGGACATGGTCCCATCTTCCAAGCTGACAAGACCAAATGGAATATGCACGCATTGATTTGACCAGTCAAAACCCATTAGGTCGATAACCTTCATAAGCTGTTGAAAATGAAGGTTTTGCTGGGAAGCAACTACATAGATGTTCTTATAGAAATCATATGTTTCTTTTCTATATACGGCTGCCGCAATATCTCTAGTTAAATACAAAGTCGATCCATCCTTCTTCATGATAAGCGCAGGTGGGAGATTGAAAGCTTCCAAGTCTACTATCATTGCCCCTTCTGACTCAACAAGCAAATTCCTGTCCTTGATGATGTCGATTACTTTTCCCATTTTATCCGAATAGAAGCTTTCTCCAGCATAGGAGTCAAACTCTATTCCCAAAATATCATAAACCCTCTTGAATTCCTTCAAGCTCACGTCCTTGAACCACTTCCATAGTTCCATTTCTTCCTCGCTGCCGTTTTCCAGCAAGGTGAATACATCTCTGGCCATGTCTTCCAGTTCTGGATGAGCTTCTACTTCCTCGTGGAATTTGACATAGTATTCAAGCAAGGTTTTAATCGGTGCCTTTTCCACGTCTTCCTTGTTGCCCCATTTTCTATATGCTACAATCATCTTTCCAAATTGGGTTCCATAATCCCCTAGGTGGTTGATTCTAACCGTATCATAACCCAGGAAATCAAATAACTTGTATATGGAATTCCCAATGACAGTGCTCCTGATATGACCAATATGAAAAGGCTTGGCAATATTTGGCGAGGAAAATTCAACGATCACTTTCCTGTTTTCCCCGATTGTGCTGCTTCCGAATTTTCCATCCATTCTAACGACTTCGCTTAAAGATGCCTTAATGAATGCCTTTTTTTCTATGAAAAAGTTCACATATGCGTTTACACTTTCAACCTCTGAAAACAATTCGCATCCTTTTAGTTTTTCCCCAAGTTCCATTGCAATAATATTTGGAGCTTTTCTCAAGCTTTTAGCCAGTTTGAAACATGGAAAGGCATAATCTCCCATTTTGCTGTCAACAGGTCTCTCCAACATATCGTTTATTTCTTCAATAGTCAGTTCAGAAACCTGGTTGCTGATTAGCTGAGCAACTTCTTTCTTAAAATCTATCATCTATAAATCCTCCTCGGTGATTACTTTTATTCCATTTTTAATTAAAAGCTCGCTGGTTATTCCGTTTCCATCTATCTGTTTGCCGGTAAATGTACCGTCATATATTTTTCCACTTCCGCATGATGGGCTTCTCGCCTTGAGAATAGCCATCTCGATTGGCTGATTGACTTCCATTGATTTCCTGATTGCTGCTTCATATGTTTCCAAAGCTCCCTTCAGAAAGAACTCTGTTACATCATTTCCCGACTTGTCCACAACCCTGCCATCCACTATCTCATTTGGCTGCCTTGGCGTTGTCAATCCTCCAAGCTCTTCCGGGCATACATCGATATATTCCTTGTCTTTCAAAAGCTCAAGAACTCTATCATCTCTGCTGTTTCCACCATTATATCTGCAATTCTTGCCTATCAGGCAGGCACTTACCACGTACATTTCAATCTCCTTATAATTGAGAGCAAACTATTAAAAATCCCTTATAGTCTTTAATACTTTAGGTGCGGATATTAAAAACCATGGGGCGAATACCTCCGGGTTGTTAATCAATTCCTGTTCGAGTTCTTCAAAATCAATCCACTTTAGTTCATCCACTTCAGTAGGATTTGGATTTAAAAGGCTTACATCGATTTTTTCTCCTTCTTCTAGACTGCCTGGATATTCCCCTATGAATACATGGTCATGCTCATATTCGAAAAGGTTGCTGTCAAACTTATAAAAGTATGTGAAAGTAAAATCCTCTTTCAAGTGGGCTTCAAGCCCGACTTCTTCCTTGAGTCTTTTTTTTGCGGCTGTCATGGTAACTTCTCCATCCCTAGGGTGGGAGCAGCATGTGTTTGCCCAAAGTCCTCCAGAATGGTATTTGTCAAAAGCTCTCTTTTGTATAAGCATCATGTTTCCGGAATATATGAAAACTGAAAATGCCCTATGCAGGATTGCTTTTTCGTGAGCTTCTTGTTTAGTGCAGGTTCCAATTTGCTTGTTGTAAATGTCCACTTTAATTAATTGATTTTCCATTATTGCCCTCTTCTCCTGAATTATTTAAGATAAACTACAGTGACTCCATCGCCACCTTCGTTGTAATTCCCTTTTCTAAAACTATCCACATTCTTGTTTCTTTTAAACATTGACTTCAAACCTTCCCTAAGGATGCCCTCGCCTCTGCCATGAATTATTGTAACTTCCTTTAATCCAGCGATGAATGCATCATCCAGATATTTGTCAACTTCCAGTTCAGCTTCGTCCAGATTCATTCCTCTTACGCTGATGCTTGTTGAGACAGTAAAGGCCTTGGATTTGTACAAATCTCCAAATCTGCCCTTGGCATCTGCTTTTCTCATCTCGGAATTAGTCTTTGAAATATTTTCCAGCTTTGCACTTACTCTAAGAAGTCCAATCTGAACTATTATTTCATTCTTGTCGTCAGGCAGGGAAATTATTTCCCCTATTTGGTCAAGGCTCAGCACTTTTACCTTTTCCCCAATCTTCAGCTGGTTGGCATCAACTGGGTTTTCATTGTAAACTCTTGCAAGTTTTTCCCGATGTTTATCGCTCTCGCTTTTAATTCTTTTCCTAAGCCCTTCATTTGCCTTGTTTCTTTCGGATATATCCATTTGCTTTTCTAAGTTCTTGAGTTCTTTCTGAACCTCGTCGGCAAAAACTTTTGTCTCGTTGATTATGTCTCTGGCTTCTTCTTTTGCCTTGCTTATCAATTTTTCCTTTTGACTATCTAAGCTGGCTCTTTGTTTAGCAATCTCTTCCCTTATTTTTTTTGCTTCCAAATTGAAAAGTATAGCCTCGTCTCTTTGCACTTCAGCTAGTTTCCTGTCCTCTTCTATCTTAAGCAACACATCTTCAAACTGCAATTCATCTTTGCTTACAAAGTTTCTCGCCCTGTCAATAATACCCTCAGCCAAGCCGAGTTTCTTAGCAATTTCAAACGCGTTTGATTTGCCTGGAGTTCCAAGCAGCAGCTTGTATGTGGGACTCAATGTCTCCAAATCAAACTGCATTGAGGCGTTTACAACGCCTTTTTTAGAAAGCGCGAATTTCTTCAGTTCCGTGTAATGTGTTGTTGCCATGGTCTTTGATCTGGTTTGCAGCAGATATTCTAAAATTGAAATTGCCAAGGCAGCACCTTCCGTAGGGTCGGTGCCGGCTCCCAGCTCATCAAGCAATACTAGGCTTCTGTCATCAGCTTTTCCTACTATATCCACAATATTGTTCATATGGGAGGAAAATGTACTCAAACTCTGTTCTATGCTCTGTTCGTCTCCAATATCGGCAAATATCTTGTTGTAAATAGGTAACTTGGTCCCTTCCAACGCCGGTACGTGAAGTCCGCTTTGTGCCATCAGTTGAAATAGTCCAACTGTTTTCAAAGTTACTGTTTTACCACCTGTGTTAGGTCCTGTTACCACCATGGTGTTTTCATCGTTTGTCAAAGTTATATTAATGGGAACCACCTGATTCTTATCTATAAGCGGGTGCCTTCCCCCAATTATCTTCATAAATTTATCTTTTACCATTTCAGGTTCTGTGGATTTGTATCTTGCCGAAAGTTTTCCTTTGGCAAAAATAAAGTCCAGCTTCGTTATTATATCTTGATTGTTCAATAGCTCAATTTCATATTCGGCCACTCTTGCAGAAAGTTCCGCTAGGATTCGTTCTATTTCCAAAATCTCCTTCAGTTCAACTTCCCTCAAGTCGTTGTTCAATTGGACGATTACCTGTGGTTCTATAAAGAGCGTTGCTCCCTTTGATGACTGGTCATGTACAATCCCTGGGAAATTCTTCTTGTATTCCTGTTTGACTGGAATAACATACCTGCCATCTCTGATTGTGTAAAGTGAGTCCTGAAGCATGGTTCTGTTGGTTTGTGATGCCACAATGGAAGCCATCTTTGTTTTGATAGCTTCGTTTATTTTGAGCTTTTTTCTCCTAAGGTCACGAAGTTCCGAGCTTGCATTGTCTGCCATTTCATCTTCGGAAAGAATACATCTGTCAATATCATCCTCAAGCTTTTTATTGTGGAAAAGCAGTTCTGCTAGACCCGTTATTATTGTTACATTCTTAAAGTCTACATTTAGGAAACTCTTCGTGTTCCGGGCGATTTTCATATTGTATAAAATCTCCAAAAGCTCTTTCATATTAAGGCATCCGCCCTTTTGAGCCTTTATTAGACTATTTTTAGTGTCAAAAAAAGAACCTAGCGAAATAGAACCTTTTTCCAGGATTATTGATGCCGCTTCGGTGGTTTCTCTTTGCCATTCGCTTATTTCATAAGGAATTATAGAAGGCGAAAGATTCGAAACTATTTCCTTGGCCATATTCGTTGTAGCCAGAGTATGGAGAATATCAACTATCTTGTTGTATTCCAGTACCCGGAATGTCTTCTCATTCATTTATCATTCTTAATCGACTATTTTTTTATATCGATCCAGTTCTCCTTTGAGTTGAATATTTTCCATCTGTAAATCGAAGAAACTATTTTCCATTTCCTTGCATTTTTCCGCAAGGTCAATGATTTCCTGATTTGCTGATTCATTTGAATCCTTTGTAAGTCTTGACTGGTTTGCGGCATCCTCATATTTGTTCTTTAATTCATCATACCGTTTTTCCAATTCTTCCTGCTTTTTTGCAAAACTTTGAATTTCAATATTTTTCTCTTCAAGCTTGTTTCTAAGATCTATTGCCTGTTCCACGCTTGAGTGTGCATCTTCCTTATATTGCAAAAAGCTATTCTTGGCTTCATCCCAAAGTTTAACATAATGCATTGTGTCCTTTGACAATCTAAGGTTTTCCTGCTCCAACTGGCTGTATGCTTCTTTAAGTTTGAATAATTCCTCAGCTGTGTTTACTGATGCCAAGACTGAAATTTGAGATAATGAAGCACCTATGGCTTTTTCCGCTATTTCCTGCATCTTTCCATCAACATAGCTGGCGATATTCAAAATTTCTTCCTTTTTCGAATCACCTGATAAAATATAATCCACGCCAAATATTTTTACATTTACACGAATACGATCTTCCATTTTGATTCTCCTCCTACACTTCCCTGAGCACAGCGTTTAATCTTTTAGCTAGTTCTGCTAGAATTACATTATGTACTTTTGCCACTTCTTCATCAGTCAGTGTCTTGTTTGGATCCCTATAGTAAAGTTTAAAAGCGAGACTCTTGTGTCCCTCTTTTACCTGCTTGCCTCGATATACATCAAAAAGTTCAACACTTTCAAGTAATTGCCCGCCATTGCTTAAAACAATTTCATTTATGGAATCCACACTTACTTCTTCTGATACAAGAAGTGCTATATCCCTTGATATGCCTGGGTATTTTGGAAGTGGTGAGTATAGCCTTTCTATGTCAGCTGCCTTGTATACTCTATCAAGATCGACTTCGGCAAGGTTTACCCTTTGTGCGAATCCATATCTCTCTAAAACATCTGGATGGATTTCTCCTATAATACCTACGATTATATCTTCAATGACAATTTCCGCGCATCTTCCAAAATGGAAAATAGGCATATCTTCTTTTACTCTGAACTTGGCATTTTTAATTCCCAAGGGTTTAAATAATTCTTCCACGAATCCCTTTATAGTAAAGAAGCTTTCTCCATCACCATAACTGGCCATGCTTAAATATTCTATCTGGGTTGGGAGCCCGTCAATATCTTTTACGGAATTATGAAATACATTTCCTATCTCAAAAGCCCTTACACTGGGAATATTTCGGGAGTTGTTTCTTGCTAGTACTTCCAGCATGTTGGAAATCAAGGTTGTCCTCATTATGCTGGTGTCTTCTCCCAATGGATTAATCAATGTTACATAATCCCTAAGTTCACTATTCTCTGGAGCATTTATCTTGTCCAACACTTTGGGGTTTGTAAACGAAAAAGTTTGTATTTCATTCAATCCCATTGCAATAAGATTATCTTTGACTATTTCCCTTAAATTCTGTTCCCTGGATATTTTGGACACCATGTTTCCCTTTGGAAGAGTTGTGGGCATTTTATCATATCCATATATTCTGGCTACTTCCTCGGTAAAGTCGATTTCTGTCATCAAATCCTGTCTAACAGTTGGGGGTGTTACTATCATAATATCCCCATGCACTTCGACATCCATTTCCAAGCCTATGAATATTTTTTTCATATCTTCTGTAGATAAATTCAAACCAAGAATCTTATTGACTCTGCTGGTACGTACTTTTGTCGAAATCTTTTTGTGAACCACTGGATAGATATCCACAATTTCCTTTACAACGGTTCCGAATCCCAACTCTTCAATTAGCTTGCAGGCTCTCTCACATGCTACGTTTGCGATATTTGCATCTATTCCCTTTTCAAATCTGCTCGAAGCCTCCGTTCTAAGTCCAAGTTTCTTTGAAGTGCTTCTGATGGAATCTCCACTGAAATTTGCAGATTCAATCAATATGGTATTTGTATTACCTGTTATTTCAGAATCTATTCCACCCATGACACCAGCAATTGCAAGGCTTCTCGATTCATCCTTTATCAGCAGCATATTCTCGGATAGGATTCTTATGGATCCATCAAGCGTGGTGAATGTTTCTCCTTCTTTTGCTTTTTCAACAATTATATGTCCATTGCTTACAAAAGAAAGGTCGAAAGCATGAAGGGGCTGTCCGTACTCCAGCATCACATAGTTTGTTATATCTACTATGTTGTTTATTGGCCTCATACCGGCGTTTATAAGCCTTTTTTGAAGCCACCATGGGGATGCCACAATCTTGATATCTTTGACTACTTTTGCGCAATATCTGTTGCATAACTCAGGTGATTTAATCTCCACCTTTGCATAATTTCTAACTGAGTCTATTTCATGTTCCGAAGCGGTCTTGGGATATTCCAGCTTAACCCCGGTTATGCAAGCCAGTTCCCTTGCTATCCCCAGCATGCTCAGACAATCAGGCCTATTAGGAGTGATTTCAAATTCCACTATTTTTTCTTCCATCTCCAAGGCTTTCTTCACATCTTGCCCCAGTGTGTATTCCTTGTCTAATATAAATATCCCATCCTTCTGATGAATGGGTATCAGTTTGTCCTCAAATCCAAGCTCCTTGCATGAGCAAAGCATTCCGTTAGAAGGAACGTCGCGAAGTGTTCCATTTTTTATTGTCACTCCACCTGAAATAACTGCCCCGTCCAGTGCCACGGGAACATAAGCTCCTACGAATACATTGGTGGCTCCAGTAACAATCTGAATGGCCTGTGATCCTATGTCAACTTGGGTTATGGATAATTTGTCGGCATTTGGGTGTTTTTCTATGGAAACAATTTTCCCCACAACGACATTGCTGAATTCATTCCCAAATTCAAATACTGTTTCAACATTTGAACCTGACATTATCATGCGTTCGCAAAATTCATCGATCTCCATATCAAATTCTATGTAACTTTTTAACCAGCTAATTGGTACCAACATAATTCTGCCTCCTATTTGAACTGCTTTATGAAACGCATGTCATTTTCATAAAACAATCTTATATCATCTATTTCACATCTGAGCATGGCAATTCTCTCAACACCCATGCCAAAAGCGAATCCTGTAAACTTCTCTGTATCCACGTTTCCCACGGCAAGCACATTTGGATGTACCATGCCGCAGCCTAGGATTTCAATCCATCCGCTTCCCTTGCAGACCCTGCAGCCTATGCCTCCACATTTGAAGCATGACACATCGACCTCGGCACTTGGTTCGGTAAATGGAAAGTGATGTGGTCTAAATTTCGTCCTTACTTTTGTTCCAAATAGTTCTTTTGCGAAGGCATCCAAAGTACCCTTCAGGTCCGCCATGGATATCCCCTCGTCAACTGCCAATCCCTCAACTTGATGGAACATTGGCGTATGAGTAGCATCAGGAGTATCGCATCTGAAACATCTGCCTGGAGAAATAACCTTGATTGGAGGCTTTTCTTTCAGCAGTGTTCTGATTTGTACTGGAGATGTTTGAGTTCTAAGTAAAATGTCATTTGTAATGTAGAAAGTATCAGTCAAAT
Organism: Eubacteriales bacterium; assembly: GCA_037144355.1. Lineage (GTDB taxonomy): Bacteria > Bacillota > Clostridia > Peptostreptococcales > Anaerovoracaceae > JBAWWY01. The sequence continues at coordinate 58,382 of JBAWWY010000009.1, forward strand.
CCCTGGCGGGATGATTTTCCTTTGCATTTAGAGCGTCGAAATTGTGAAAAACAGTTTCAATCTCTGGACCTTCGGCTATTTGATAACCCATGCTTTTAAAGACCCTGGATATATCCTCGATAGTCTTGGTAATCGGATGTTTGACCCCAAGATCCAAAATGATTCCGGGTTCAGTAACATCTATCTTTTCAGACTTGAATCTTTCCCTTTTCTGAGCATCCTTCATGTTATCGAAAGCTTTTTCCAGCATGGATTCAATTTCCGACCTAACTTCATTTGCTGCCTTGCCAAAAGATTTTCTCTCTTCATCCCCCAATGATCCCATTGATCTAAGAATCTCTGTAAGCTTGCCTTTCTTACCAAGAAGCTTGACTCTTATTTCTTCTGCATCGCTTAGAGATGCAATACTTTTCAGTTGCTCTTTTGCATCCTGCAAAATATCCTTAAGTTGATTCTGCATAATTTCCCTCCAAATCCAATCTTCTATTTGTATATGATTCAATTACTTCTATTAATTTTGTTCATGCCTCACATGTTTTGTCTAACACTTTCATAGATTATTATGGATGCCGCAACTGCCGCATTCAATGACTCTGTATCACTTTTCATTGGAATTGTTACAAGCTGGTCGGCATTGTCAATTAATTCCTTGCTTGCACCGCTTCCTTCGTTTCCAATGACCAGTGCAATTCTGCCCTTTAGATCCTCATCGAAATAGCTTTTGCCCCCGGAAACCGTGGTACATAATATTCTTCTTCCGCTGCTCCTAATAATTTGCAACGCCTGGTCCTCATTTTCAAAAAACACGAAAGGCACTCTGAAAATGGCTCCGGCAGTAGCTCTCACTACTTTGCTTGAATAGATATCCCCTGAACCTTTTATTATGCCAATGCATGAAACACCCGCGGCATCGCAGGTTCTGATAATTGTGCCCAAATTCCCCGGATCTTGAAGCTTGTCTATTACAATCATGAATGAGTTGTTTTCTTTTGCAGAGTCTATTGAATATTTTTTCTTGCCTACTACTCCCAGAAACCCCTGCGAGGCTTTTGTGTCGGCGATGCTATTGAACAATTCATTATCCACGGTAAAGTATTCTATATTGTTATCTTTAATGTGTTTGACTAGGTTTTTGCTTTCAACGCCATCGCAATTTTCCCTGACCAGCACGACATTTATTTCCGCATGTTCTTTTATAGCTTCCACTATCAAATTTGGCCCTTCAACGACAAACAAAGAAAGCTCATCTCTGATCTTCTTTGTTTCAAGCTGTCTAACCAGCTTGATGAATTTATTGTCCTTGGATTTTATATCAGCCATTTCTTTTCCTTATTATTAAAAAGCCGGTTATTTATACCGGCTTGATTTTTTATTTAAAAATTACCTTTATTTTCTTTTAAAAAGCTCGGTATGTCAAAATTTGAATTTTCACCTAAGCCGCTATATTTTGGTGTATTTTGCGGTCTTAAGCCATCACCGTCGAAAATAAGTTCTTTAATTTCATCATCTGCCGGATTATCCTTAATATCGATTTTTATAATCGTCTCAAAACTTCGATCTTCAAAACCAGTTGCAATAACCGTAATCTTGATCTCGTTTTCCATATCCTCTTTGATCGATGTTCCGAATATTACAATTGCATCCCTATCTGCAGCTTTTTCTATCAAATCCGCTGCTTCATTAACTTCAAGCATTCCGAGATCATATCCGCCAGTTATATTAAGCAATATGGCCTTTGCTCCATTGATCGAAGTTTCTAGAAGTGGACTTTCTATTGCTTCCTTGACAGCCTTGCTTACTCTGTCTTCACCGCTTCCTCGTCCCACTCCCATGTGGGCTATTCCTCTTTCGTTCATGATTGTTTTTACATCTGCAAAGTCCAGGTTTATAAGACCAGCTTCCGCTATCAAATCTGAAATGCCCTGTACCCCTTGCTTTAAAACGTCATCAGCCATGGTAAAAGCATCAAGCATGGATGTGTTTTTTTCAGATATTTGAAGCAATTTGTCATTTGGAACAATTACCAATGAATCTACATATTTTTTGAGGAATTTGATTCCAAGATCCGCATGCTCTCTTCTTTTTTTACCCTCAAATGTAAATGGCCTCGTTACTACTCCAACAGTAAGTATTCCTAAGTCCTTTGCTGCTTTTGCAATGATTGGAGCGGCTCCTGTGCCCGTTCCTCCGCCCATGCCCACGGTAATAAATACCATGTCCGAACCGGTCATTTGTTTGATTATGGCTTCTATATTTTCTTCAGCTGCCTTTTGTCCGATTTCAGGATTTGCTCCAGCTCCAAGACCTCTGGTCAGTTTTTCACCTATTTGTATTTTTATTTCAGCCTTTGAACCATCAAGCGCTTGTTTATCAGTATTTACAGCGATAAAATCAATTCCCTTGAGGCCTCCATCTATCATACGGTTTACAGCATTGCTGCC
>JBAWWY010000010.1:0-49670 GCA_037144355.1 Eubacteriales bacterium
AATGATTGAAATCGATCAGATAAAATATGAGATGGATGGACTGTCGGAAAATATACGGGAGCTAGGTGATTCACTTTGACTTGGCTTCGCTGGAAGAAAAGTTCAAAGTATTGGAAGGGCAGTCGCATATAGATAATTTCTGGGACGACCAGGAAAAAGCACAAAGGGTATTAAAAGAAAAGAAACAAGTTGAGAATAAAATAAACGAGTACAAAAAGATATATGGAGAACTTCAGGACATATATGTTTTGATTCAACTTGCCGAAGAAGAGAATGATGAATCCCTGGTTCACGAAATTGAAGAGGGATACGCCAATTTAATCAAGGAATCCGAATCAATGAAGATTAAAGTGCTTCTTGACGGTGAATATGACGGAAACAATGCAATTGTTTCCATTCACGCCGGATCAGGGGGTTTGGACGCCCAGGACTGGGCTGAAATGTTGTTGCGCATGTATACCAGATGGGCCGAGCGAAAGAAATACAAAGTTAGAACTTTGGATATTAACTCGGCAAATGAAGGTGGCATTAAAAGCGCAACTTTGCTTATTGAAGGTGAGAATGCATACGGATATCTGAGAAGTGAAAAGGGAGTCCACAGAATTGTAAGGATATCCCCATTTGACTCTTCCGGGAGACGACACACGTCTTTTGCATCCATCGATGTAATGCCAGAACTGGATGAAGATGTAACAGTGGAAATCGACCCAGATGATTTACGTATTGATACGTTCAGATCAAGCGGAGCCGGCGGACAACACGTCAACAAGACTGATTCTGCAATAAGAATCACCCATCTTCCAACGAATATCGTAGTTACATGTCAAAATGAAAGATCCCAGCATCAAAACAAGGATTTTGCCATGATGGTTTTGAAAGCGAAACTCGTGGAATTGAAAATCCAGGAAAACAAGGAGAGAATAGATGAGCTTAAGGGGGACTACAGCCAGATTACCTGGGGCAGTCAAATAAGGTCATATGTTTTCCATCCATATTCCCTGGTAAAAGATCATCGGACAAACGCTGAGGTTGGGAATGTTAATGCTGTCATGGACGGAGATATTGATTACTTTATTAATGAAAAATTAAAGCAGCGATAGCAAGGAGACAATAATGATAATAGAAAAAATTTCCAAAGATTTGAAAATAAAGCTTTCCCAAGTGGAAAGCGCAGTGAAGCTAATCGATGAAGGAAATACAATTCCCTTCATTTCCAGATATAGAAAAGAAGCTACGGGAGGTCTCACAGATGTGGAACTTCGTGACCTATTTGAGAAGCTTACATATTTGAGAAACCTGGAAGAACGTAAACTTGAAGTTATCAGGCTCATTGAAGAGCAGGAACTCATGACAGAGGAATTGCGGGAGCAAATACTTCAAGCCCAAGTTTTGCAAAGAGTTGAGGATTTATATAAGCCTTATCAGAAAAAGAAGAACACAAGAGCTGGAAAAGCAAGGGAAAAGGGCCTTGAGCCATTGGCCAATATCATTTGGGCAATGGAAATCGAAAGTGGTTCCATCTCTGATATCGCTTTTCCATTTATAGATATTGAAAAGGGAGTAGAAAATGAAAAAGATGCCATTGCCGGCGCCTTGGATATAATTGCAGAGATGATTGGCAACGATGCAGAATATAATGCCCTTGTTAGAGAGATAACATTCAAGAAGGGACAGATAGTTTCGGAGGCTGTGGACAAGAAAGAAGCTTCCACCTACGAAATGTATAAAGATTATAAAGAAGCTGTTTTCAAAATTCCAGACCATAGGATACTAGCAATAAATAGGGGCGAAAAGGAAAAGAAATTAAAAGTAAAAATTAAAATCGAGAGCGAAGACATAATCAGAATGCTACGAAACTCTGTTGTGATAAATGAAGAATCCATATTTGTCAGCATTATTGAGGATACAATCAATGATGCCTACAAGCGCTTGATGGCGCCATCTATAGAAAGAGAAATCCGAAACTCCTTAACTGAGAGAGCTGAAAAAGAAGCAGTTAAAGTTTTCGCCAAAAATACAGAGAAACTTTTAATGATTCCTCCAGTGAAGGATGCCAGAGTCATAAGCATCGACCCCGGTTTTAGAACTGGGTGTAAAGTTACCATGCTTGATGAAACCGGAAAACTTTTAGCATATACTACAATTTATCCAACTGAACCAAGATGCGATACAGCAGGTTCAAAGAAAACCATTAAAGAATATATAGAAAAGTATGATGCGAATGTTATTGCCATTGGAAATGGAACCGCTTCCAGGGAGACGGAGACATTTGTATCGGATTTGATATCGGAAATTGATAAGGAAGTTCAATATACCATTGTAAACGAAGCTGGAGCATCAATATATTCCGCATCCAAGATTGCGACTTTGGAGTATCCTGATTTGGACGTAACAACCAGAGGGGCCATGTCCATAGGGAAGAGATTGCAGGATCCCTTGGCGGAATTGGTCAAAATATCCCCTAAGCACATTGGAGTTGGCCAATACCAGCACGACATCAATCAGATTCTCCTAGACGGAGCATTGACCAATGTTGTTGAAGATTGCGTGAATAGAGTTGGAGTTGACCTAAATACTGCATCATTATCCCTCCTCCAATATATCTCAGGCATTAATGCGGCTATCGCAAAAAATATTGTGGATTATAGGGAGTTGAATGGAAAATTCAAATCAAGAAACGAACTCAAGAAAGTTGCAAAGCTAGGGGAAAAGACATTCAACCAAAGTGCTGGCTTTCTTAGAATAAGTGATGGCGTTAATCCACTGGATGCCACTTCGGTCCATCCAGAATCATATGCCGCCGCCGAAAAGATGATTAAAAAGCTAGGCCTCAACAAAGAGGAAATCCAAAAGGGCGGCATAAGCGACATAGAAGAAAGAATCACTGGATTATTTTCATCTTCTGATAATATTTCAGGCCAGGAAACAGTCAAATACAAAACCAGCATCGACAAACTAGCTGAAGAATTTAAAATCGGGCCAATAACACTTTCCGACATAGTTGGAGAAATAAAAAAGCCTGGCAGAGATCCAAGGGGAAGCATGCCGCCAGTGGTATTCAGAAGAGATGTTGTAAGTTTTGAACAACTGAAGGTCGATATGGAACTGACCGGAACCGTTAGAAATGTGGTTGATTTTGGAGCTTTTGTAGATATAGGAGTTAAAACAGACGGCCTTGTGCACATTTCACAGATTTGCAATAGATTTATAAAACATCCAATGGAAGTATTGTCAATTGGAGATACGGTAAAGGTTAAAATACTTGAAATAGACCACAATAAGAAAAAAGTCTCGCTAACAATGAAAATCTAAAAACAAGGCAGGTTTAAGATGAAAGATAAAAAAATAACCACTATACTCTTCGATTTTGATGGAACCCTAATCGACACCAACGAAATAATCATACAGTCCTTCCAACATACATTTAGGACGGTTCTAGGGGAGGAAAAACCTGTTGATGACATAATAAGGACTTTTGGCGAGCCATTAAGCCTTACAATGGAAAAAATGCTTGATATTGATCCAGTGGAGGCGGTAAAAATTTACAGGGCCTACCACAACCAAAAGTTTGAGGATCTTATCAGAATATTTCCTGGGATGCTGGAACTTGTCATAGAACTTTTCAACAGGGGATACAAGCTTGCAATTGTAACATCCAGACTTAGAAATACCACTTTGCTGGGGCTTAGAAAATTCGACCTGGAAAAATATTTTAGTTATGTTCTTACGGCAGATGATACGGACAAACATAAACCAGATCCTGCTGCTATTAATCTTGTATTGGAAAAGTTGAATTCCAAGCCAGACGAGGCGATTATGATTGGAGACAGCAAGTTTGATATCATGTGTGCGAACAATGCTGGAGTAAAATCCATCTTGGTTGGCTGGGCAATATCTTTGACAGATGAGGAAAAAGAAGGTATTTATAAACCAACTTACATCGTTGAAAATGCAGAGGACGTACTTGATCTATTAGATTGAGTTTTCTGAATTTTCCATAATAGTTGATATTAAATTTAAAATAATGTATATTGTCAAAGGGTATTCTTAAAGGATACTCTTTTATTTTGAAAGGAGCATATTAATGTCTGATTTAGGAAACCAATCCAACATAACAAAAGTTAAACAAATAGTAAGCAATCCATCCGCTATAGGTCTTTTTGGCCTAGCTATGGTTACATTTGTAGCATCATCCCAGAAGTTGGGATTTACAGAAGGAACTGCGCTTGTCATTCCATGGGCAATATTTCTTGGAGCCTGCGCCCAAATTTTCGCAGCAATCAATGACAGCAAATTAGGAAATACTTTCGGCGCAACAGCTTTCGGAGGGTATGGATTTTTCTGGCTGGCCATGGCTTTTTCATGGATGACACAAAATGGCGTATTCGGACCTGAAATGGCGGCAAACGCAGACACAAAACAACTTGCGGTTGCATTCATAGGATATTTGATATTCAGTCTTTATATGACCGTTGGATCAATGTCTACAAATAAAATGCTGTTTATAATATTCGTACTTATCGATTTCCTATTTATTGGCCTATCCCTCAGTGTGCTGGGAATCGCCAAGGAACCAATGCATATGTTTGCCGCAGTATCTGAATTCTTAATTGCCCTTGTTGGTTTTTATGGTTCGGGAGCTGTCTTACTCAACGAACAGTATGGAAAAGTAATTCTTCCATTGGGAAAACCTTTCAACGTATTCAAATAAAAGCATTTAAATCTTCTAAAAAGCATCATAGCTGCTTGATTGATATCAAAGGCTGATATAAAATTGATACAGGGTAGAATCTACCCTGTATTTTAATATATTACGGAGAACTAATGATCAAGCTTTATTACGGCAGAGCCAATATCAATAGGGAAAAATACATATTTGAAAAAATCCGCGATGAAATCGCCACCTTGCCGGGTGGAGATTTCTCACGGATTTTATATATTGTTCCAGACCAATATACGATAACGGCAGAGCGGGTGGCTTTTGAGTATATAGGGTCCGATGGATTCATGGACCTGGAGATTCTCGGATTTTCCAGATTGATGGCAAGGATCATAGAAGAGACGACAAGAAGCCAGAAAGTCCACATTGACAAATATGGAAGGCATATGCTCCTTGAGAAAATTATAACCGAAAACAGGGAAAACTTTGAAGCATTCAAAGGTATTCCATCAAAGACTTCTTTCATTGAAATAGTCAATAATTTCATATCCGAGATGAAACAATTCAACACCAGGCCGGAAGATTTAATCGAAATAATTAAAGAGTCTTCCGAAAAAGAGATATTGACCCGAAAGATTAGGGACATACATAAGATTTTTTCAGAATATGAAAAGGCCATAGATGGCAAATATCTTGATACAGAGGATTTTATCAATCTGGTCTCTGAAAATGTGCGGAATTCGCAACTTATAAATAATTCTGCGATTTATTTTCAGGGCTTCGATTATTTTTCCCCGAAAGCCCTCCAAATTATTCAACAGTTGAGTTTGCATGCCAAGGAAGTGAATATTGTTCTTCAAAATGATCAGAAGGACCAGCTTTTTCAATTGGCAAATATAATGATTGAAAAAATAAAAGATTTTGCCAGGCAAAGCTATATTGAAACCGAAGAATTTATTATTCCATCTCAATTCGAATACAAAGTTGGAAATAGTAATGGTCAAAGGAAGCGGGAAATAGATTATTTGGAAAAACAACTCTACGCCGTTCCACACACTAAATATGAAGCTATGGATGAAATTACTGGAATACAACTTTATTCCTGCAGCAACTACTACACCGAGGTGGAAAGCGCAGCTGCGAAGATTCTTGAGCTGACAAGAGAGGCGGCATATTCCTATGATGATATTGTAGTAATTTGCAACGACGTTGAAAACAGGGAATCGATTATTAAACGAATTTTTTCCGAATATGAAATACCGTTTTTTATTGATTCTAAAAAGTCGGTGCTTCAAAATCCATTTATCAAATTCATAACTTCGATCATGTCAATTATTGAAAATGGATATAGATTCGAGGATATATTTACCTGCATAAAGACGGGACTGACTCCAATTGAACCGGAAATGGGCGAATTGTTAGAAAATTACGCGTATGAATACAAACTCTCGAAGAAGAACTGGTTTAACGGATTCAGGAATTTCAAGAAAAATACGGACCATGAAACCCTTTCAATAATAAACAATGAGAGGGAAAAATTCATCAGCTTTCTCGTGAAGTTGGAAAAACCTTTGAATGATGCAAGCACAACAAAGGAAAAGATTCTGGCGCTTTATGAATTCCTAGTTAACATTGTTGGATTTCCAGTCAAGGCAATTGAAATGGCGGATAAGTTTAAAAAAAATGGTCAAGAGGAATATGGTGAGGAATTCATGCAGATTTGGGATGTGATTATACACATCATGGATCAGATGGCGGAGCTTATTGGAGAAGAAATAACTGACAATACCACATTCAAAGAAATAATGACGGCAGGCTTCAATTCCGTTGAAGTTGGAATAATTCCACAAGCAATGGAACAGGTTATTGTTGGGACAATCCAAAGAACCAGGACAAAAGATATAAAGGCACTAATAGTATTGGGGGCAAATGATGGCTTGATTCCAATGGAAGACTCTGGAAACGAGTTGCTCAATGAGGATGAAAAGCAGTTTTTATATGATAAGAAGTATGAGTTATGCAAGAATGAAAATTTCAGGAAGATGGAAGAGAGCCTTGCAATATATTCCATGTTTTCAAAGCCAATGGAATATCTTTATATTTCTTACAGCGCTTCGGACCGGGACGGAAAAGAATTAAGGCAGTCAATTATTTTTGACAAAATAAAAAAAATATTTCCCCAGATATCCATTGGCAAAGATATATTCAACAGCGATTTTGAAATAAACAAGATAAACAGTAAAAGGAGCACTTTAAGACATTTGACATACGAGATGAAAAAAGAATATTCAGCCGGAAACATGAGCAGCCTTTGGAAGCAGACATTCAATTGGTTCAAGGCAAACTCAACGGATGCATCCCATCCAATGTCAATAAAAATAAATGCGATACAAAGAGGACTTGTTTTTCAAAACAGGGAGGAAAAAATCGGCAATGAGATGGTCCACTTGCTATATGGGAAGGGAGAAAAACTGGATATTGTCTTAAGCTCTTCAAGAATCGAGAGTTTTGCAAAGTGCCCCTTCGCCTACCTTATAAGATATGGTCTGGCTGCCGGAGAAAGAAAGCAGGACGAAGTAGCAGGGAGAGAAATAGGGGACATTTACCATGAATGCATGATGAGGCTGGCTAGGGACCTCACTCAGGAGAACATTGAAATTACATCTAAAGACTCGTTATGGAACAAGGTTTCAAAGGACGAGTGCTTTACCAAAGTCGAAGAAATAATTTCCAGCATGGAAAGAAATTATATGAGTCAGGAACTTGATTCTTTTGAAAATATCAAATACAGGTTCCATAGAATTCAAGATGTCTGCTGTAATTCGGCTTGGGCAATGATTGAGCAGGCAAGAGCGGGGAAAATTGGGAATTCATATTTTGAGGCAGAGTTTGGCAGAGACCCGCAAAAGCAGTTCAAGGAGCTTCAAATAGATATTGGTTTGGAAAAAGTTTTCATTGAGGGGAAGATAGACAGAGTTGACATTGTAGAAGCAGCTGGAGAAAGCTATGTAAAGATTATCGACTATAAGTCGGGGAATGACAAGTTTAGCATGGACGAAGCTGTTGGTGGAACAAGGGTTCAGTTGCTATTATATTTGAAGGCTGCCTCAGAGGGCTTGGATCTTCAGCCCTGCGCTGCTTTTTATTTCAAATTGGACAAACCCATGATAGATGTTTCAAAGCTTGCAAACGAAGAGGAAGATAGTGGGTTAGATGGCAGGAATATTGAAAACTCGGATAAATTTAAAAGCGGGTACAAGATGGATGGAATTATTCTGGGAGAAAAGGAAATAATTGATGCCATTGATAGAGACTTCGTTAAGCAATCGAAAATCATACCAGTTTATAAAAAAAATGACGGAGAATTTGGAGCAAGTTCAAAGAGCATTTTAACCCAGGAAGAATTCAGAGATCTCCAACTGGCTGTCGATTTAAAAGTTGAGAATATATGCAGTGCGCTGGTATCGGGTGAAATTGGAATATCACCCAAAAAAATAAAGGACAAAATCACCGCCTGCAGCTTTTGCCCTTATAAATCCATATGCAATTTTGACCAATGCTTCAAAGGGAACCAGTAATAAATACAAATATTGAGGAATACCGTAAAGTTAAAACAACTGATAATATTTAGGAGGGGGAATTATGATAATAGGGAGAGATGTATTGTCTTTAGATGGAAAGGTAGCAGTAATATCCGGTGGAGCGTCTGGAATTGGACTGGGAACCGGAAAGCTATTAGCTGAATTCGGAGCGAAGGTTGTATTGCTTGATGTTAATCAGGATAATGGAGATGCTGCGGCTAAGGAAATTATCAATCAAGGAAACTTCGCCATATTTAAGAAATGTGACGTGACACAAAATGAAGAATGTAAGAATACAATTGAATCTATCGAAAAGGAATTTGGAAGAATTGATATTCTGTTTAATAATGCAGGAGTTACAGTCAGAAAGACCGTAGTCGATTTGTCGGAGGAGGAATGGGACTTTGTAATGGACGTAGGCTTAAAAGGGACCTTTCTGCTTTCCAAATATACTATTCCAATCATGGCAAAAGGCGGTGGCGGCAGTATTGTCAATACCGGTTCTGGCTGGGGCTTAAAAGGTGGGGATAAAGCAGCAGTTTATTGCGCTGTGAAAGGCGGGATTGTAAATCTAACCCGGGCAATGGCAATTGACCATGGACCGCAAAATATTAGGGTTAATTCCGTAAATCCGGGAGATACAGATACTGCTTTGCTGAGAGAAGAAGGTAGACAACTAGGAGAAAAAATTGATGCCTTCCTGAAAGACTCTGCGAAAGGCAGGCCATTAGAAAGATTGGGAACACCCACTGATATTGCAAAGGCAGTACTTTTTCTATGCAGCGACCTATCAACCTGGGTAACGGGAGCAGCTTTAGTCGTTGATGGCGGCGGCATTGCTTAATTTTTAAGGAAAATATTAACTATATTAGGAGGTAAAAATATGACTATAAAAGGATATAAGAATCATCCATATATACCCAATTCAGTTCCGGAAGTGCAAGATGAAATGTTAAAGGAACTAGGATTGAGTAGCTTGGAAGAATTGCATCAAGAGATACCAGAAGAGTTGAAGCTAAAAGAGAATATGAATCTACCAACACCTTGCAAATCAGAATATGAGCTAAAAAGGCATGTTGAAGACATTCTCAAAAAGAATAAATCTTGTAAAGACTACCTAAATTTCTTGGGGGCAGGCTGCTGGCAGCATTATGTGCCGGCAATTTGCGATGAAATCAATTCCCGGGGTGAATTTTTAACTGCCTATGGTGGAGAACCTTACAATGACCATGGCAGATTCCAGTCATTATTTGAGTATCAAAGCATGGTTGGCGAACTTGTAGACATGGATGTAGTCAATGTGCCTACAATGGACTGGGGCCAAGCTGCTGCTACTTCCTTAAGAATGGCATCCAGAATAACAGGAAGAAAAGAAGTGCTTTTAATAAAATCAATGGATAGAGAAAAATTCTTGATAATGAAGAACTATTGTGGCCCGGATATTACATTAATACAAGTTGATTATGATAAAAAAACTGGGCAAATGGATTTAGACGACTTAAAAAGCAAGATTTCTCCAAAAACTGCAGCGGTATATTTTGAAAATCCTTCTTATTTAGGATTTGTAGAGCAAAATGGGCAGAAAATCTCTGATGTTACCCATGGAAATGGTGCAATAAGCATAGTAGGAGTAGATCCCATTTCTCTTGGAGTATTAGCCCCACCTAGCAGTTATGGCGCAGATATAATTTGTGGAGATTTACAACCTTTAGGAATACACATGAACTATGGCGGCGGGCAGGCAGGTTTTATTGCTACCCGTGATGAAGAAAAATATGTTATGGAGTTTCCTTCACGTCTCTTTGGCATAGTTCCAACAAATGTTGAAGGAGAGTATGGCTTTGGAGATGTTGCATATGACAGAACATCCTTTGGCCATCACAGGGAACATGGGAAAGAATATGTAGGAACTCAATCGGCACTCTGGGGGATAACAGCTGGAGTCTATCTGGCAACTATGGGACCCAAAGGCATGGAAGAGCTGGGACAAACTATAATGCAGAAAGCGCAATATGCGATAAAAAAATTAAACGACATCAAAGGAATTAAAGGATCTTTGTTTCAAGGCGTTAATTTTAAGGAATTTGTTGTTGATTTCAATCAAACAGGAAAAACAGTAAAAGAAATAAATAAGCAGCTTTTAGAAAAAGGCATATTCGGCGGCAAGGATTTATCAATTGATTTTCCAGAACTGGGGCAGAGCGCTCTTTATTGTGTAACCGAAATCCACACTATAACCGATATAGACAAATTGGTTATTTCCATTGAAGAAATAGTCTATCAATAAGTAAAAACTTTAGACTGGAAAGGAAGGATTGATATGAAACGTATCAATAGAAATTATAGAGTAAGAAACTTTCATCAGGCAAAGTGGGATGAGCCGATTATTTTTGAATTAAGTAAAAAAGGTGAAAGAGGAATACTTGTTCCAAAAGCGGAGGAAGAAATAGTAAAAGCGGTCGGAGATGGAATATCATTATTACCGGATGCATTAAAAAGAAAGAAATCTCCAAATCTGCCGGAAATGTCACAAGCAAGAGTTTTAAGGCATTATACAAGGATATCCCAGGAAACACTGGGAGCTGATGTAAATATCGAAATAGGGCAGGGAACATGTACTGTAAAGTATAGTCCTAAAATAAACGATCAACTTGCAAGATTACCTGAAATTACTGAGCTACATCCACTACAGGATGAAAGCACAGTTCAGGGCATGCTGGAAATAATTTACAAAACGGATATATTTATGAGAGAAATCTCTGGGATGGATAGATTTACCTTCCAGCCTAGCGGAGGTAGCCAGGCAATCCTTGCAATGGCTTCTATTGCTAGAGCTTACCATAATCATATGGGAGAAGCGGACCAAAGAGACGAAGTTATAACAACGATATATTCTCATCCATCTGATGCGGCAGCTCCTGCAGTACAAGGATATAAAATAATCTATATCCTACCAGATGAAAACGGATATCCTGATTTTGAAGCTTTTAAAGAAGCGGTTAGTGAAAGAACCGCAGCTTTCTTTGTTGCGAATCCTGAAGATACTGGCGTTTATAATCCAAGGGTAAGAGAGTTTACATCTCTGGTTCATAAGGCTGGAGGCCTTTGCGGATATGACCAGGCTAATGCAAATGGGCTTCTGGGTGTTACCAGGGCAAAGGAAGCGGGATTTGACATGTGCTTTTTCAATCTGCATAAAACCTTCTCAACACCTCATGGCTGCGGTGGGCCTGCGACGGGAGCGCTGGGTGTAACAAGTGAGTTGGAAAAATTTATGCCGGCTCCATTAATTGATTATGATGGAAAGAAATATTTCCAAAATTATGAAATAAGCAACAATCCATATAGCATTGGGAAAGTAAGGGCTTACAATGGAGTAGCCCCTGTAATTCTGAAAGCTTATGCGTGGATTATGTCGCTGGGGGCGGAAGGTCTTTACGAGGTTGCAAAAGTTGCAGTTTTGAACAATAACTATATGTTTAAGAAGCTTATGGAGCTGGATTTTGTAGACGCACCATATATTAGGGGGAAACAGCGTATTGAGCAGGTCAGATATACAATAGAAAAATTAGCAAAAGATACGGGAATAACCTCGGAAGATATACAAAGAAGAATGATGGACTTCGGAATGCATTATTGGACTAGCCACCATCCATATTATATCAACGAGCCTATGACACTGGAGCCTACAGAATCGCCTTCCAAAGAAGATTTGGACGAATATATCGATACGCTAAAACATGTATTTAAGGAAGCATATGAAAATCCTGAAATTATTAGAACAGCTCCCAATCAAAGCGTATGCCATAGAATTGACGAATCCAGTTTAGATGACCCAAAACAATGGGCAATTTCCTGGAGATGCTATTTGAAAAAAACTGAAGTTTAAGAAGAGTAAAGGAAGATATGCTTTGAAACGTATAGGATTGATTATTAATCCAGTTGCCGGAATGGGTGGAAAAGTTGGATTAAAAGGGACTGATGGGGTTTTCGATAAAGCTATACTACTTGGCGCTGTTCCCCAGGCTCCCGACCGGGCAAAACAAGCATTGAATATTCTTAAGGATATAAAAGATGAAGTTGAAGTATTTACTTGTTCTGGAGAAATGGGTGAGAAAGAAGCTAAAGAATATGGATTTATTACAAAAGTAATATGGGATTGCGCTGATAAAACCCATTGCAGAGATACAATAGAGGCTGCAAAGAAAATGCTGGATTTAGGAATGGATTTAATTCTATTTGCTGGGGGAGATGGGACAGCAAGGGATATATTCAATGCAGTAGGAGAAGAAGTTGCAGTGGTAGGAATTCCCGCAGGGGTTAAAATTCATTCTCCAGTGTATGCCCAAAATCCTTCGAAAGCAGGGGAATTGGCTAAACTATATCTGATGGGTAAAATCAACAAGTTGCAAGAAGCGGAAGTGCTGGATATCGATGAAGAAGCCTACAGACTTGGAAGTGTTAATACCAAACTTCACGGATATTTAAAAATACCCTATGGAAGGGGATATACCCAAAACCGTAAGTCTGGGACGCCATTTAGCGAGAATGCTTCGCAAAATGCTATTTCCTTTGACGTAATCGATAACATGGGAAAGGATATAACATATATTGTGGGGCCTGGGACAACAACCCGACCTATTATGCAGAACTTGAACCTTCAAAATACGTTATTGGGAGTAGATGTAATATGCAACAAACAGCTTATTGCATTAGATGTTGCTGAAAAACAGCTTTTAGAGATTACTGCAGCCCAAGAATGCAAACTTATCATTACTCCAATTGGAGGGCAGGGATATCTTTTCGGCAGAGGGAACCAACAGATCAGCCCTGATGTTATTAAGAAGATTGGTAAAAAAAATATCATTGTAATTGCCACAAAACAAAAGATTGGTGAACTTCAGGGTAAACCCTTTTATGTGGATACGGGAGACGACCGGTTGAATGCGGATTTAAAAGGTTATGTGAGAGTGATAGTAGGTTACAAAGAACAAATAATATATCCTATAAAATAATTATATAAGGAGAAACAAATGGCAAGATTTGATGATTTGAACGGAAAGAGAGTAGTTGTGACGGGAGGAGCCAGCGGAATAGGCCTTGCAACCGCACAAAGATTCACATTAGAGGGAGCAAGAGTAGTCATTTTTGATATTAATGACAATGCGATTAATGAGGTATTGATTAACAATCCCGGTTTTGCAGGAGCAGTCAAGGTTGATGTAGGCTGCGAAGATGATGTGATAAAAGGATTTGAAAAGGTTGATAAACTTATAGGCGGGATTGATATTCTGGTTTCCAATGCGGGAATCAGTATAAGAAAACCTTTTATAGAAATAGGATATGACCAGTGGAGAAAGGTAATGGACACTAACCTGGGAGGTATGTTTCTTTGCTCCAAAGAAGCAATAAAGAGAATGGAAAAACAAAAATCGGGAGTAATATTATTTACAGCCTCGACAAACGGTATGAACGGACACCCCTTCTATGCTGATTATAACTCATCTAAAGCAGGGGTAATATTGCTCGCAAAAACAATTGCATTGGAATATGCGCCATGGCTCAGGGTTAACGCCATATGTCCCGGGTATGTAATGACACCTATGCAAAAAGCTGAGTACACTGAAGAAATGTTTGCTGTAGTTAATGAAGGAATACCAATCAAGAGACATGCTGAACCTGAGGAAGTAGCAGCCCTGTTTGCTTTCTTAGCTTCATCCGACGCAGCATATATAACCGGCCAGTTTATTCCTATCGATGGAGGAGAAACTGCTTAAAAAATAATAAGTTGTAAGATAAAAGTAGACATTATTAATGTCTACTTTTATGTTGATAATTAAATATTGGAATAATAATCTTGCCAACATAATAGCTCAGGATAATGATCTTCCGAGATATTTAATCTTATTTGGAAGTTGGGAAATAATAATCGCAATCAACATTATAATACAGCCTGTAAGTTCTCTGTTATTCAATTGCTCTCCCAAAATAAGCCAGCCGCCAACCGCTCCAAAAACAGCCTCAGTACTGAATATTATCGAGGCAAGTGTAGGGGGGGCATTTTTTTGTCCTATTATCTGAAGTGTAAAGGCTGTTGCCACCGAAAGCAGGCCGCTATAAAGAAGTGGTATTGCCAAGGCTTCGACTGAAGCCAGAGTTGTAGTTTCTACAAAGAAGGAAACAAGCAAGCTGATAATTGAAACAAATGCAAATTGGAAAAAGGCAAGCCTCAATGTTGAAACACGAATGCTAAAATGGTGTATTATCAATATATGGGAAGCCCAGAAAGCGGCACCGATTAGTATAACAAGATCTCCAAATCCAATAGTAAAACTCTCCGTCACGCAGAGAAGATAAAGACCGACGGTTGCAAGGACCACTCCTATCCAGGTGTTGGCTCCAACCCGATGCTTTAGAAATATACCAAAAAGTGGAACCAGAAGTATATAAAGGGCAGTTATGAAACCAGCCTTGCCTGCAGTTGTAAAGGTCATACCGAACTGCTGAAGCGAGGAGCCGCAAAATAAAACGGCGCCACAAGAAATCCCCGCAATAACCATATTTCTGTCACCAAATTTTTTCACAATATTTGTTTCCTGCATATTCTTGTCATTTTTCTCCATGAAATAAATAACGGGTAAAAGTGCAAGTGCGCCAAGCCCAAACCTTATACCATTGAAAGCAAATGGCCCCATTAATTCTGATCCAAGTCTTTGAGCAACAAAGGCAAAACCCCAGATTGCAGCTGCGAGTAAAAGTATGAAGTTGGCTTCAATTTGTTTTTTTCTCATAATGGTTCCTACCTTGAATGATTAAGATTTTACCTGATAGCGCTTTTCATTTGGCTTAGCGTATATTAAATATGATTGCCCAAAGATTGTCAAGATGATAAAATAACCATATCTATTTTATAAAAATGATTAAATTCACAAGACTGCAATATATTTTCTCGTTTAAGGATTGGAGTAAAGATATGGACTATGGTTTCAATATTGGTAGGAATAAGGATATCCTTTACAATATAAGAGATATTTCGGATTTTAGAGATTTGATTTCCCAGAGCGGTAGATTGTACAAGGACAGGGATGCTTTTCTGGTAAAAGATACACCAGGGGGAAAGTACAGAGCAATCAAGTATCAAAGGTTTACTGAGGATGTCCAAGCTTTAGGCACATCCTTGATGAATTTGGGAGTTACCGGAAAGAAGATTGCAATCATCGGGGAAAATAGATACGAATGGGTGATTGGATACTTGGCGGTGGTAAGCGCCGGGGGTATAATTGTTCCCCTAGACAAGGAACTTCCAGTGGCTGAAATCAAAAATTTGCTTGTGCAAACCGATATATTTGCAATTATTTATTCAGGGAAAGTTGAAATATTTGTTGAAGAGGCTGCTTCGGGAATTGAAACTATTAAATATGCAATAAGCATGGATTCGGAAAGAAACAGTGGAAACAAATTGTCTATGAAGGACTTGCTTGCCAAGGGAAGAAGTTTCGTATCTGAAGGAAAAAAGGAGTATAAGGAATATAACGAATTCCAATCAAATCCAGATATTCTAAGTATCATTTTGTACACTTCGGGGACAACAGGTCTGGCAAAAGGGGTCATGCTTACCCAAAAAAATATCTGCTCAAATGTTATTGGCGTATCCAGATATATAAATCTTGGAGAAAATGATACCACGTTGTCCATTCTCCCAATACACCACACATATGAGTTCACAGGAGACATATTGACATCGATTTACCAGGGAGCCTGCGTGGCATTCTGTGAAGGCCTAAAACATATAGTTAAAAATATGGCAGAATCAAGAACAACGGTGCTGGTCGGGGTCCCACTTATTTTTGAATCCATGCATAAAAAAGTATGGAAGAAAGCTGAAAGCGCTGGTAATGCAAACAAGCTTAGGAATGCGGTAGCAATATCCAAGGCTTTGAATAAATTGAATATCAAAGCTGCAAGGAGGATGTTCAAATCAATCCACTCGGCCCTAGGCGGCAATGTCAGGATGTTCATTGTTGGAGCAGCAGCCATTGACCCAAATGTTGTGGAAGATTTCAATGCCATGGGAATCAAGATGTTCCAGGGATATGGCCTAACAGAATGCTCGCCCTTAGTAGCAGTGAACAAGGATACCTGCTATAAAGCTGCAGCGGTTGGCTTCCCAATTCCAGGAACCGAAGTAAAAATCATTGACCTGGATGAAAACAATGTTGGCGAAATAATCTGCAAGAGTGATTCCGTCATGCTAGGCTATTACGAAAACCCAGAAGAAACTGCCAAGGTATTAAAGGATGGATGGCTATACACTGGAGATTATGGATTCTTTGACAAGGACGGATTTTTATATATTTCAGGTCGTAAAAAGAATGTAATTGTAACTAAAAATGGAAAGAATATTTTTCCAGAAGAGGTCGAACTTTATTTAAATAAAAGCCAGTTTATTCAAGAAGTAATTGTCTATGGAACCAATGAAAGCGAGGGGGACACCTTGGTATGCGCCGAGGTCTTGCCTGATTTCCAGCAAATTTCAGAAAGCATGGGAAACATCAGCGAAGAGGCAATCAGAAATTTGATAAAAGGTGAAATAGATTTGGCAAATGACAAGATGTCTGCATATAAAAGAGTCAAGAGATTCGAAATTAGAAAAGATGAATTTGAAAAGACCACAACTAAAAAAATCAAGAGGAACAATACTGGGAAGCATAACTGATTTCAGATAAGGAGGATTGCATATGGAAAACTCGATACAAAACCCCCGCAAGGAAGCAGAAGAAAAGGTCGAATTGATCAAGAATTGGGAAGACAAGAAAATCAGATATCGAGATGTTAGACCGATAATGGATTTGAGAGACATGTTTTTTTCCAGCGCCGAAATTTATACAGACAATATAGCTTTTTATGTCAAGGACAGCAATCTTGCGAAATATAGAGGAATTACATACGGCAAGGCGAAAAAAGATGTTGATGCCCTTGGCACCGCATTGCTGGAATTGGGGTTGAAGGACAAGAGAATTGCAATAATCGGAGAGAATCGATATGAGTGGGCAATTACATATCTAGCAGCAGTCTGTGCAGATATTATTGTTGTTCCTCTGGACAAGGAACTTCCATATGATGAAATAAAATATTTAATAAAAGAGGCTGAGGTTGATTGCGTTTTCTGTTCCAACAAATATGAAAAAACATTTTTGGAAGCTATGGAATTTGCTGACAATCAACTATCAATGCTGGTCAATTTTGATAAAGAAGAGCATGACGAAAAAGTGATGTCATTCAAGAAAACTCTTGATTATGGATATGAACTTTTAAAAAGTGGAAACAAGACATTTTACAGTGTGGAAATTCATAGGGACATTATGAAAGTATTGCTTTTCACCTCCGGGACAACCGGACTTGCGAAAGGAGTAATGCTTTCACACAACAATATTTCAGAGAATCTTATGGTAATGGGTACATTGATTCACATTTTACCGGAAGACGTTTTCTTTTCCGTCCTACCCATACACCATACATACGAATGCACATGCGGTTTTCTGCTCCCAATATACCGGGGAGCTGCGATAGCTTATTGTGAAGGCCTGAAATATATAGTTAAAAACTTGGAAGAGGTAAAGCCTACGGTCTTCTTAGGAGTTCCATTAATATTTGAAAGCATCTATAAAAAGATATGGGCGCAGGCTAAAAAATCAGGATCCGAAAAAAAGCTCCGAAATGTGCTTAAATTGAACGAAAAAACAAAGAAATTTGGATTAGATTTGGCACCTTTGCTATTAAAGAAAGTTACTTCGGTTTTCGGAGGCAGGATGAGGCTGATGATAGCAGGAGGCGCTGCAATAGATCCAGAAGTTTTAAAAGGGTTGAGAGCATTTGGCATTAGTGCAATGCAAGGATATGGACTTACAGAGTGCTCGCCCATTGTGGCAGTAAACCCAGACTTCGATCCAAGAGATGATTCGGCGGGATATCCTCCTCCATTGGTGGAAATCAAGATTAGCAATCCTAATGAGGATGGAATCGGAGAGATAATAGCCAAGGGGAACAACATCATGCTTGGTTATTACAAGAATCAAAAGTCCACAGACGAGGTAATAAGGGACGGTTGGTTTTACACGGGAGATCTTGGCTATCTGGATGGGGAAGGTTATGTCCATATTACTGGGAGAAAGAAAAATGTAATAATCACTAAAAATGGCAAAAATGTATTCCCAGAAGAACTGGAACTCTATGCAGGGAAAATAGCTTTCGTTGAAGAATGCATGGCCTGGGCAAAAGAAGGACATGATGGGGAAGATGTAATAATAAATTTGAGCATAAAGCCGAAATATGAAGAATTGAACACTGCTTATCCTGATGGCATCTCCGATGAGGAGATTTATAAATTATTCTGGTCAGAAGTAGACAAGATAAATGGAGACCTTCCATTTTACAAAAGAATAAAGAAAATCGATATAAGAAAAGAAGAATTCGAGAAAACTACAGGTAAAAAAATCAAAAGATTCTCCCAAGCAAATAAAAAAGCTTAAAACACAAGGATACGGCTAAAATCTAGTACTGTGGTATTTACATTTCAATGGATATTGGTATAATGAAAGGGTTGTTTTAGTTAATAAATAAATTTTTAACAAGGGAAATGAAGGAGGAGAAGGAATGAAAAAAATATCACTATTTCTGGTAATTGTAATGTTAGTTTCTGTTCTTGCCACAGGATGCGGTGGAAGCAAAGACACAGCAACCGAAAAAGTCATTAAAATTGGTGTATTCGAACCTCTAACTGGCGAAAACGGCGGAGGCGGAAAGCAGGAAGTTGACGGCATGACCTATGCCAATACTGTAAAGCCAACAGCTACCATCAATGGCGAAGTGTACAAAATCGAATTAGTTGTTTCAGACAACCAGTCCGATAAGACAATGGCTGTAACAGCAGCAAATTACCTGATTGACCAGGGCGTTGTTGCAGTACTTGGATCATATGGTTCAGGCGTTTCAATCGCAGCAGGAGAAGTATTCGCAGGAGCAAAGATACCTGCTATGGGTGCTTCATGTACAAATCCACAAGTAACAAATACAAATGACTGGTATTATAGAGTTTGTTTCCTAGATCCTTTCCAGGGCACAGTAGTTGCCAACTATGCTGTACAGAACGGAGCTAAAACTGCTGCCGTTATTACCCAGCTTGGCGATGACTATTCAACAGGTCTTGGCAATTTCTTCATGGATGCATTCAAAAAACTTACAAAGAATGAAGATTCAATCGTAGCAGTTCAGACTTTCCAGCAGAATCAGGCAGATTTCAATGCCATTCTTCAGAATGTTAAAAAAGCTAATCCAGATGTGCTTTTTGCACCATCCTCGATTACAACTGCTCCACTGATCATCAAACAGGCAAGAGCACTAGGAATCACCTGCCCAATCATGGGTGGAGATACTTGGGAAAATGTCAGCATAATTGAAAATGCAGGCGCAGATGCTGAAGGTATCATTCTTTCTACATTCTTTGATGCCGGTCTTGCTGACAGCAGCAAGGTTGCAAAAGATTTTGTAGATGGTTTCTCAAAAGCATATTACACACCTGTTCCAGCAGTATCTGCTCTTGGTTATGACGCTTACATGGTCATGATCGATGCTATTGAAAGAGCCGGAGCAACCGATGGACCATCTATTCAGGCAGCGCTTAATGCAACTAAAGGATTTGAAGGCGTTACAGGTTCCATCACATTTGACAAATTCGGAGACGCACAGAAGAACATGGCTGTAATAAAGACTGTTAAAGACGGCAAATTTGTGTTTGTTAAAGCGGTAACTATTCAGTAGTAGTTTTTTAAACATAATATATTAATTATAAGGCGGGAGGGGGATCCTTCTCCCGCCTTGCTTATTGAGAAATGACATCTCGGGTTGGCTCAAATATGTAACATTGGGGAGAATTATGGACGCTTCAACATTTTTTCAAAATTGTGTAACAGGCATTTCGCTGGGCTCGGCTTATGCGCTAATCGCCATTGGGTACACCATGGTTTACGGCATACTTAGATTGATCAATTTTGCCCATGGGGACATCTTTATGATGGCTGGGTATTTTACAGTATTTGCAATCGCGGACTTTCATATGCCGTGGTATATTGCAATCATCTTCGTCATCGTTGCCACAGTTTTACTGGGCATTGCTATAGAAAGGGCGGCTTATAAGCCACTTCGAGAAGCACCGCGTATGTCAATAATGATATCAGCTATCGGTGTGTCTTTTTTACTTGAAAACTCAGCCACTTACCTTTTTACAGGTCTACCTCGGGCATACCCGCAGCTGGGATTTCTTCAGAAGGTTTTCCATATCGGTGGTATTTCAGCACCGATCGTTACTTTTATCACGCCTGTGGTGACAGTAGTGATCCTGATAGCGCTGATATATCTAGTCAATCATACTAAAACTGGGATGGCAATGAGAGCGGCTTCAAAAGATTTTGAGGCGGCAAAACTCATGGGCATCGAAATCAACCATATCATCACGATCACTTTTGTGATCGGTTGTTCGCTGGCTGCTATAAGTGCAATTCTATATTTCTCGCCTCGCCCGATGGTATATCCATTCAGTGGCTTGATGCCAGGCCTGAAATGTTTTGTGGCAGCTGTAATCGGCGGCATAGGAAATATCCCGGGGGCCGTAGTAGGTGGCTTCATCATAGGTATTGCAGAGACATTCTTGGTCGCTTCATTTCCATCAATGTCAGGATATAGCGATGCATTCACTTTTGTATTATTAATAATCATGCTGCTCTTCAGACCGACGGGACTCCTCGGTGAGAAGATTGCAGAGAAAGTGTGATGCCGATGGAATTTACAAATATTAAGCTTAAAAAATCAACAAAGCTGATTCTTACCATATTGCTGGTGATTGCGTGTCTGATTCTGACTTACATGCTGGACAAAGGAATCATCGGAACGTCTTATACAATTCGAATCGTTAGAATCGCGGTGATTTACTCCCTTATCGGTGTATCAATGAATCTAGTCAACGGGTTTACCGGTGTATTTTCATTGGGACAAGCGGGTTTCATGGCCATTGGGGCTTATAGCGTTGGTATATTTACAATTCCTTTGTCCGCTAGGGCAAATGTTTACTATCTTGTACCAATCAGCGACAAAATAGCCAATGTAGTTCTACCATTTGGTGTGGCTTTACTCATGGGCGGAATTCTGGCAGCGCTTTTTGCGGCGCTGATAGGAGCCCCGGTATTGAAGCTGAAAAGTGATTATTTGGCCATTGCCACTTTGGGTTTTTCTGAAATTGTCAGAGCTGTGATTGCGAATACACAATTGTGGCCGATTACCAACGGATCCCTGGGACTTAAGAGTATCCCGGGATTCAATACTCTGTTTGCACCTGTGCTGATTTCAGCGGCGGGTATCACCCTGATGGTGCTGCTAATAAAATCATCTTACGGACGAGCCTTCAAAGCTATACGGGAAGATGAAACTGCAGCGGAATCCATGGGGATCAATCTTTTCAAACACAAGGAATTGTCTTTTGTCGTTTCCGCATTTTTTGCTGGAATCGGCGGCGGACTTCTGGCATGCCACCTTACCGCTATAGACTCAAACCAATTCAAGATAGCCGTTACTTATGAGCTTTTGCTTATTATCGTTCTTGGAGGTCTGGGTAGTGTTACGGGTACTGTTATAGCCGCATTTATGATTTCATTTGGAAAAGAATACCTTAGATTTTTCGACGCAACTCATTCTATAGGCGGATGGCAGATTCCTATTTTTAGACCCGGCCTTCGAATGGTCATATTCAGCCTTATACTAATGGCAGTAGTGCTTTTCTGGAGAAGAGGCCTCATGGGGCGAAAAGAGTTTTCATGGGATGGCATATACAATTTCCTCAGGAAATGGCCATGGCGTTTGAAAAAGTTCTTGCGGGGAGATTATAAAGCAGAAGGAAAAATAAAAAGAAAAACAATAGCAGCCGGCAAGGCAATAGACAGCGCTGCAACAAAGTCCAAAAGAGCTGGAATAAAAGCTGGCAAGACAGCCGACAGAGAGAAAAAGAAGGAGGTGAAAGCCGATGCAGAATAATGCGGAAGCAAAAGCAAACGTCCTTCGTGTCACTGATGCCACCATGCAGTTCGGCGGCGTAGTAGCTTTGAACAACTTAAACCTGGAAGTCAACAAGGGAGAAATCATAGGTTTGATTGGCCCAAATGGAGCAGGTAAAACGACGGCATTCAATGTAATCACCGGTGTTTACCCGCCGACAAACGGGGCTATATACCTGAATGATAAAATGATAATAAGCAATCATCCCCAGGGGAAGATGAAGACGCTGTATGCAGGTGAGAATAATGGAAAACACAATGATGTGAAGGTGCTTACGCCAGATCGGATTACGAAGCAGGGCGTAGCTCGGACATTTCAGAATATAAGGCTTTTCAAGGAACTGACGGTTTATGAAAATGTACTGATTGCCCAGCATGTCAATCTGAAGGCGAATGTATTGGAAGCAACGCTGAAGTTGAACTACAAAGAAGAGCGTGCAATGCATCATGAGACTTTAAGGCTGCTTGAAATCCTGGGGTTGATCGATGTCAAGGACGCAGTATCTACATCACTACCTTATGGAAAGCAGAGACATCTCGAAATTGCCAGGGCGCTGGCAACAAACCCTCAATTGCTGTTGCTGGATGAACCAGCCGCCGGTATGAATCCACAGGAATCTGATGAACTGATGCATTTTGTCGGGCGAATCAGAAATGATTTCGACTTGTCAATATTAATGATCGAGCATCATATGCAGGTAATCATGGGTATCTGCGACCGTATTTATGTTTTGGACTACGGTTTGCTTATAGCAGATGGCACACCATCTGAAATACAAAAAAATCCAAAGGTCATCAAAGCGTACTTGGGGGTGGATGAATAATGCTTAAAATTGAAAATTTGCATATACATTATGGCGGCATCCATGCACTCAGGGGAGTAAGCCTCGATGTGCCTGATGGACAAATAATTTCACTAATTGGCGCCAACGGCGCCGGCAAGAGTACCACACTGAAGGCAATCATGAGCCTCATCCCAAAGTCAAATGGACTGGTGGATTTCGATGGAACTGATATCACTAGGATGCAGACAAGGGACATCGTCCGTGAGGGCGTGGTGCTTTGTCCTGAAGGCCGTCGCGTTTTTCCAGATTTGACCATCGCGGAGAATTTGACCATGGGAGCCTATCTCCGAAAGGATAAAGAGGGCATTGCCAAGGATACCGAGTGGGTTTACGACTTATTTCCAAGACTGTTTGAACGCAAGTGGCAACTGGCAGGGACCCTGTCAGGGGGAGAACAGCAGATGCTTGCAGTTGGAAGAGCATTGATGAGCAAACCCAAACTTTTAATGATGGATGAACCATCATTGGGATTGGCCCCAATTATTATAAAAAGCATATTTGAAATCATCAAAGAAATCAATAAATCGGGAGTGAACATCCTGCTGATCGAACAAAATGCAAAAGCGGCACTGGAGATTTCACATTATGGTTATGTCATGGAAACGGGAACAATCGTTTTAAGTGGGCCAGGAAAAGATCTTCTTAATAATGATCAAGTGAGAAAGGCATATTTGGGCGAGTAGTTGAAAAAGAGGATAGGAACTTGAAAATGATTAAAATACTGACAGTTTTTGCATTAGTTGCATCCCTTCTGTTATCCGGATGCACGAGTTACAATAATTTCATAGCTGGATTCCAACCCCAGGGCACAGAGGAAAAAACTGTTAGGATTGGCATATTTGAGCCTTTATCGGGAGCGGATGCTAAATATGGGGAATTGGAAAAAAGAGGTATCGAGCTCGCTTATGGGTTGTATCCCAAAATATTGGAAAAACCAGTTGAGCTAATAGTTGAGGATAACAATTCAAATCCGGATTATGCGCAGATTGCTGCGAAAAATCTAATCACAAAAAGAGCATCGGTGGTTCTTGGAAGCTATGGAAGCTCCAATTCCATGATCGGCGGAGTTGAATTTGAAAAAGCGAAAGTGCCGGCAATTGCAATCACATGCACAAATCCTTTGGTCACTAGTATTAACAAATATTACTTCAGAGTATGTTTCATAGATACATTCCAAGGTCTTGCCATGGCTAAATATGCAGTTACCGATGCCAAAGCTGGAAAAGCCGCAATCTTGACTGAGGATGGAAACGATTTTTCACTTACTTTGGGGAATGTGTTTGCTGAAAAATTTATTTCAATGACTGGAGAGAAAAATTCCATAGTAAGCAGCACAAAGTACGCTAAGGATGAAGATGACTTCAGCAGCCAGATAAATGCAATTAAAACTTCAAATCCCGATGTTGTTTTCATGCCAGGCAATCCAAAAGAAGTGGCGTTTTTCATAAAGCAGGCAAGGGCTGCCGGAATAAAATCACAATTTCTGGGTATAAACTCACTCGAGGACCAAAGCTTTGTAAGAATTGCAGGCGAGGCAAGTGAAGGTACGGTATTTTCTACGTTGTTTGATCCGAGTGTGATTTTAAACGAAAAGACCACTGAATTCCTAAATGCTTTCCACAAAAAATATGGACCGGAAGCAATCCCTACCAGGGAGGAAGTACTTGGTTTTGACGCATATCTTGTAGCACTGGACGCCATTAATAGGGCGGGTACTGCAATTAACGGAGACAAGGTCAAAGAGGCTTTAATTTTAACGCAACAATTGCCTGGAGCAAATGGAGATATTACTTTTGACCCAAACAAGGATGCGGTAAAGCCCGTAGTAATGAAAACCATTCAAAATGGTGAATTTATTTATAAGAACACAATAGTCCCCAATTGGGGATAATGGAGGTAAGAAGATGGAAGAAAAGATAATTGCTGCATTGGAAAAAATTAGACCATTCTTGCAAAGAGATGGCGGTGACGTGGAATTCGTACAGTATACTGATGAAAACATTGTTAAAGTGAAGCTAGTTGGAGCCTGCAAGGGATGCCCAGGAGCACAAATGACATTGAAGATGGTTATAGAAAAACTGTTAAAAGAACAATATCCAGATATCAAGGGTGTTGAAGCAGTTTAATTGTATTTTATCTGGCTTATGGAACAAGTGGAGCTATAAATTGAAAAAATCATTTATTGTTTTATTTATTATTGCTTTAGCTTTGGCGGCGGGGATTTTATTTTTCCCGCCTTTATCTATTATGCCCTCAGGACAACAGGAAATTACTCCTCCGGCTATTGAAACCGAGAAACCTGTATCTTTAAGCATATCAGCTGTTGGAGATGTCATGGTTCATACTCCCCAGTACAAGGCGGCGTACAATCAAGCCACCGATACTTATGCATTTGATGAGAACTTTATATATGTTAAGCCATATATTGAAGCTGCTGACTTGGCATTGTGCAATCTCGAGACTGTTTTCGCAGGTGGCGTACCAAAGGGATACCCCGCGTTCAATTCTCCAGATAGTTTGGCGGATTCGCTCAAGAGTGCTGGCTTCGATGGAGCCTTTATTTCAAACAACCATATTCTCGATAGGGGAACGGCAGGAATGCTTAGAACGATTGACGTCCTTCAATCAAGCGGTATTAAAAGCACAGGGGCACACAAGGAAGGCGAAAAGCCTTATCTGATAATGAATATCAAAGGGATAAACATAGGTATTATCTCTTACACATATGAAACACCCAGCATCAATGGAAAAAAGACTTTAAACAGCAATGTAATAAGCGAAAAAGCTCTTCCATTGCTTAACACTTTCAACTATGATAGTTTGGATTTAGATCTGGCGAAAATCAATGCCAATATTGATTCAGCAAGGCAGGATGGGGCTGAATTGATAATCTGCTACTTCCATTGGGGCCAGGAATACCAGATGTCTCCAAACGAATTCCAGGTAAAAATCGCGGATAGCGTGGCAAAGATGGGGGCGGATATAATTTTCGCATCTCATCCACACGTGCTCCAGCCTGCAGATATAATTATCAACGAGGAAACTGGGAAAAAGACCGCCGTATTTTATTCAATGGGCAACTTCATTTCAAATCAAAGAATGGAAACCTTGGATAACAGATATACTGAAGAAGGAATAATCGCCAATGTGCAAATGGATTTTATGAAGAGCACCGGGGAAATAACCAATTACAAGGCAAGCGCCATACCTTTATGGGTAAACAAATATAAATCAGGAACTACGGAATATGCAGTCATACCTTTAGATAAAGGAATTGCTGCGAATTCTTCAATCATTGAATCGGAGCATCTTAAAAGAGCAGAAACTGCCCTTTCAGATATTATCAATATTGTTGGGAGTGCATTTGTGGAAGTGAAAGTGGAGGTAGTAGAATGAATTATTTAGATAGGATTGATGAATACAAAGAAGAAATGCTGGCGACTCTAAAAGAGTTGATTTCCATAAAGAGTGTTGTGGAACCGCCTGTAGGGGACTTGCCATTCGGCGAGGGCGTGGACAAAGCCTTCAAGTATTTTTTGAAAATCGGAGAGGATGCTGGATTCAAAACCACTAATGTGGATAATTATGGCGGGCATCTGGAGTTTTCAGGAGAGGAAGGTTCGGAAATCATGGCTATTCTAGGGCACTTAGATGTTGTACCCGAAGGAAACGACTGGGATTTTCCTCCATATGGCGGGGAGATAAAAGATGGAAAACTTTATGGAAGAGGAGCAATAGACAATAAAGGGCCAATGATTGCTGCGTTTTACGCTTTGAAAGCGCTGAAGGATTCAAATATTGAAACTGAAAAAAGGGTTAGAATCATAATCGGCTTGGATGAGGAAACAAACTGGGACGGAATGAAATATTATATGGAAAGATCTGAAAAACCAGACTTTGGATTTACTCCAGATGCGGACTTTCCTGTAATTCATGGGGAAATGGGTATACTCAAGTTTGAAATAGTAAAAAAAATAAACAAGTCTTTGAAACCGGGTATCAAATTAATAAGCCTTAGAGGTGGAAATGCACCCAATATGGTTGCCGACAACTGCCACGCCACATTGTTTACAAGTGATGTTCTTAGCTTGAAAAACAAGCTTGCAGAATATAGAGATAGAACAGGGAACAATATTGGCATAAAAGTCTACGAAAAAAATGTAAAATTGATAGCTCAAGGAATCTCAGCCCATGGGGCTCATCCGGAGAACGGAAGAAATGCTATATCCATGATGATGGAATTACTGGGAGAGCTGCAAATCAACAATGAAGATATATCCGAGTTTGTGGAATTCTACAATGAGAAGATTGGCTTCAATCTTCATGGGGAGAAAATATCCCTTTCACTTGAAGATCAAGAATCAGGAATGCTTATTTTCAATGTAGGTCAAGCCGCAATTGACAAGGAAACAGCAAGAATAATTGTCAACATCAGATATCCAATTTCATGCACAGATGATGATGTTTACAACATTTTAGCTAAGGAAATCGAGCAATATGATTTGGGGATCATGAAAATCAGCAACACTAAGCCAATATATATGGAAAAAGACTGCGAGATTGTAACATCATTGATGGATATATATAGAAAACATTCAGGGGATATTGAGAGTCAACCAATGGTTATTGGGGGAGGAACATATGCCAGGTCTATGGACAATGCAGTTGCATTTGGTGCTTGTTTTCCTGGAGAAGAGGAAGTTGCCCACCAGAAGAATGAATATATCCGCATCGATTCATTGATGAAGTCGGCGAAAATATTTGCCGAAGCGATATACACCCTTGCAAAAGGCCATTCCGTATGATAATATTAGGTATAAATTATTTTAATATGAAGTCTTCGGGGCAGGGTGTGAATCCCTACCGGCGGTCATAGTCCGCGAGCACCTCGGTGTTGATTCTGTGAAATTCAGAAACCGACAGTTATAGTCTGGATGAGAGAAGGTAAACTCATAGTTTATATGCTTTTAATGCTCCCGATACCCTTGGGAGCATTTTTTTATGAACAGGTTTATCCGAAGATAATAACTTTGGAGGTAAAAGAAATGGATGATCAAAAGAAAGAACCGGTAATAAAACTACAAAGAGACAATATCTCAAAAAAAACCAAGATGCTTACAAAAACAGCAATGCTTCTTATTATCGCAGTGGTGCTGCAGACTATTGAATTTCCCATTCCACTATTTCCGGATTTTCTAAAAATAGACCTAAGCGATATCCCGGCCATATTGGGGACATTCGCTCTTGGCCCATTTGCTGGAGTTGCAATTGAATTACTCAAGAATGTATTAAGATTTGTATTTGGACTAAGTCAGTCAGCCGGTGTAGGCGAGCTTGCGAATTTTATTATTGGGATATCATTGATACTTCCAGCGGGGCTTATATATAAAAGGAATAAGTCGAAAAAATATGCGATAATAGGACTTGGAGTTGGTATAATATTCATGGTTATAGCTGGTGCTTTGATGAATTATTATGTTATCATGCCATTTTATATCAAAGCAGGATTCCCTCTGGAACAAATACTAGCTCTCGCTGCCAAGGTAAACCCTTGGGTAATAGACATGAAGACCCTGATCATTTATGCCATAGTGCCTTTCAATATTGTAAAAGGACTAATAGTCAGTCTAGTAACCATCTTAATTTACAAGAGAATTTCACCCATACTACACAGATAGTAATGTTTAAATAAGGTTGAAGATGAAAAGAAAAAATATACAAAACGAAGCGGAAACATATGAATTTGGGATTGAACTTTCCAAAACCCTGGCCAAAGGCGATATAATATGTCTCATTGGTGAACTGGGAACGGGAAAGACAACACTGGCGAAAGCCATCGCCCAAGGACTTGGCATTCCGCAGCAAATCACCAGTCCTACATTTACCATAATACAGGAATATGGCGGTGGGCGGCTTCCGCTATACCATTTTGATGCCTATAGGATAAAAGATTCTTCAGAAATGTTTGAAATAGGAGCATTTGACTATTTGGACGGAGATGGTGTATGCATCATTGAATGGGCAAACAACATAATGGATATAATTCCTGAAGACAGTATCGTAATACATATTTATTACGGTAAAGAGGAAGGATCGAGGGTTTATGAATATTCTGGCTATTGAGACAGCAGCTGCAAAACCATCAGTTGGTATAATTGACGGAAATGGTGAGATTGTAATGATTTCTTCCGCGGAGGAGCTCAATCATCTTCAGAATCTTATTCCTATGATTGATGAGGTTTTAAGAAAGACAGGCACCAAACTACCTGAATTGTCTGCAATTGCCGTTTCCATCGGACCGGGATCATTTACTGGAATACGCATTGGTATTTCCACGGTAAAAGCATTGGCGCAATTGGATAAATTAAAGATTATTCCAGTACCATCACTTTTGTCCATGGCATATTCTATCAAAGACAAAAATCCAAACCTGATTATTTGCCCCATGATTGATGCAAGGAGAGGTCAGGTATATGGCGGCGCATTTAAGTGGAAAGACGACGACCTGGAGGAAATCATCCCTTGCAAATGCTATCTAAAAGATGACCTCATGACAATTGTGCAGGATTTCGCCACTGTGTTGGAGGCGGATGTTTTGCTATTGAATGAGGAAATCCAATCTGCAAAGTTGATTGGAGAGTTGGCGCTAAAGATATTCAAGGATGACGGTGGTAAAAATCTTTATGAAATCCATCCCGATTACATGCGTCTTGCGGAAGCCGAGCAAAAGTTGCAAGATAAAGGGATTAAGTAAAGCAAAAAAGCCTCATAAAGAATCACAACAAGATGCAATATGAAAATGGGTAATCATGAAAATGGATAATAGCGATATAAATATTAGAGAGATGGTTTTAAATGATGCAAATCAAGTTTTCAAGCTGGACGTTATTTGTTTCAGCGAGGCTTGGTCTTTGGAATCTTTTCAGTACGAACTTACTGAAAACATATTCGCAAGGTATTATGTTGCGGAGGATAAAAACGGCACTATTATTGGATATTCAGGATTATGGCATATAGTGGACGAAGGACATATAACTAATGTAGCAGTCCACCCATCTTTTCGCCAGCGTGGAATCGGCAAGGAATTGGTTTCCAAATTAATAGAAGAGTCTATAAAGGACGGCATAAAAACATTTACTTTGGAAGTGAGAAAATCAAATGAACCTGCGATTCATCTTTATAAAAATTTCGGATTTGTTGAAGCGGGAATTAGAAAAGGGTATTATCAGGATAAAAATGAGGATGCGATCATAATGTGGCGACATAACGATTGATAGGGGATTATGAAGAATAATAAGCATATTACATTGGGAATAGAGACAAGTTGCGATGAAACTTCAATCTCCGTTGTTGCAGACGGAAGGGAAGTTCTTTCAAACATAATTTCATCCCAGATAGAGATACATAAAGCCTATGGAGGTGTTGTTCCAGAGATTGCCTCAAGGCATCATTTGGAGAACATTAACATAGTCCTTTCTGAAGCCATTGCAGAGGCAGGAATTGATTTCAACGAAATTGACTTGATAGGAGTTACAAAAGGACCTGGTCTGGTTGGGGCACTTCTAATCGGATTGGCTACTGCAAAAGCTTTGTCTTATGGGTTGAAAGTTCCGTTGGTAGGGGTTCATCATATCAAAGGGCATATATGTGCAAACTATATAGAAAATAAAGATTTAAAGCCGCCTTTCATGGCTTGCGTCGTGTCTGGAGGTCATACCAGCTTGGTAGACGTTGCGAATTACCATAGTTATGAAGTTCTTGGAAATACCAGGGATGATGCGGCAGGAGAAGCCTTTGACAAAGTTGCCAGGGTTTTAGGCCTTGGATACCCGGGCGGTCCATTGGTTGATGAGCTGGCCAAGTATGGAGATGGCTCTGCGGTTGAATTTAAACGCGTCTATTTGGATAAGGACAGTTTCGATTTTAGTTTCAGTGGAATTAAAACCGGAGTAATAAATTACATGCACGGGAAAGAACAGAAAAACGAAGAAGTGAACAAGGCAGATGTTGCGGCCAGCTTCCAACTGGCAGTAGTGGAAGTCATAGTAAACAAGGCCATCAGGGCGGCTAAGAAGATGAATCGGAAGAATATCGTTCTAGCAGGGGGAGTTGCCGCAAATAGCAAGCTAAGGTCCCTGATGCAGAATGAATGTGACAAGGAGGGTCTTAGACTCTATTGCCCATCTAGCATACTTTGTACCGACAATGCCGCAATGATAGGATGTGCCGCCTATTATGAATACCAAGCGGGTCACATAGATGACATGTATCTGGATGCGTATCCTAATTTGAAACTTGAGTAGACCTAGCTTTTCTCCAGAGCGCTAGGCCTTCTAGGTGGGCCTAATAAATAATCCATATTAATAAGGAGAGTTGATAATATTAAGCAACCTACCTGTTTGTAAGTGCATATAAGCTGCAAAAAAAGAAATGGCTGGTTCAAAAATTGAACCAGCCTAAAATTTATTGTTAAATTTTATGTTTCCTTATTTCCCAACGACTAGTTTGTTTTTTCTTCAACATATTTTACTATGTCTCCGATTGTGTGAAATTTTTCAGCATCTTCGTCTGGAATTTCTATTTCAAACTCATCTTCAATTGCCATGATTATTTCAACTGCATCTAAGGAGTCTGCTTCGAGATCCTTCATTAAAGATGTTTCAGGTGTTACTGCGGCTTCTTCAACTCCAAGCTGTTCCACAATAATTTCTCTAACTTTATCAAATACCATTTCTTACCTCCATGTGTTAAGTGTACATTATTATTACCAATTGAATTAATATGTTTGTACATCAAAGCATATTATAATTTAGACTTTTCAATCTTGCAAGTGTAATTTTCCCTAATTATGATATTTAAACCATAAATCGTATATAGCCTCCAACTCCGACTTTTTTTCAGCAAGCTCGGTAGTCAGGGAGTATAACTTTTCATGGTCGCTAAATATATCTTCAGAGCCAATCAATTCATTAATTTCCAGGATTCGTTGTTCTATGACATGAATACCCTCTTCCAGCTTTTTCATTTCCTTTTCTTTCTTTTGGAGCCGGGTTCTTTCCTCTTTGTCTTGTTGACGTTCCAAAGCACGCTGCTCTTTAAGTGTTGGAGGTACATGTTCAGTTAAACCTTTTTCATTCTGAGTTGACTTTGATTTCATATTCTTTGCAAGCTCACCAAGGTATCCAACTGGCTTTATATCGTCAAGTTTCTTCTCTAAATAGTATTCATACCCACCAGGATAGTTTCTAATCCCATCGCTGGAAAGTTCAATTATCCTCGTAGGAACCTTATGTAAAAAATATCTGTCATGGGATACTAGTAGAAGAGTCCCAGGAAAAGTCATCAGGGAGTCTTCGAAGGCTTCTTTTGAAGCAATATCCAAATGGTTGGTAGGCTCATCCATAATTAGAAAATTGGATCCTGAAATCATCAGCTTTAAGATTGCAAGACGTGCCTTTTCTCCACCGCTTAGAGCCGAAACCTGTTTATATACATCTTCATTGGTGAACAGGAATCTTCCCAGCAGTCCACGGATTTCTGTTTCGCTATACAATCTATAATCTGAATGGAGTTCATTTAAAACGGTATTGTCGCCATTGAGGAGTTCCTGTTCCTGGTCATAATATCCAAAGTTGATATTATGTCCGACTTTGATATGCCCAGAGGTTGGTTTTATATCGGATAATATTATCTTCAACAATGTTGTCTTGCCAATTCCATTTGGACCCACGATGCAAACTCGCTCGCCCTTTTTAATATCGCAATTCACATTGGAAAATAGCTCCTTCTTGCTTTCCCCAAAGCCAAA
Organism: Eubacteriales bacterium; assembly: GCA_037144355.1. Lineage (GTDB taxonomy): Bacteria > Bacillota > Clostridia > Peptostreptococcales > Anaerovoracaceae > JBAWWY01. The sequence goes on from JBAWWY010000010.1 coordinate 32,994, forward strand.
TTCCTTTGAGACTCCAACCAATGACAAGGCATCCCTGCCGCCGGCTGGTCCTTCCTTGAAATGGACCTTGATTTTGTTGGAAGTATGGGTTGGTTTTTCCAAAGGGTCAATACTGTCCAATTGTTTTTCTCTCGAGGCCGCCCTTTTTGCCAGTTTCTCTGTCTTGTGCTGTTTAAATCTTCTGATTATCTCCTCTTGCCTGGAGATTTCCTTCCTTTGTTTTTCATAAGCCCTTAGTTCTACTTCAAGCCGTTGTTTTTTCTGCTCGGCGTAACTTTTATAATTACCCTCGTAAATATTTAACTTATGGTTTTCAATCTCAAAGACCCTGTTTACAACCTGGTCCAGAAAGTATCTATCATGGGAGATGACCACAAGGGTCCCAGAATAGGTTTTTAAGTACTGTTCAAGCCATTTAAGAGTATCTACATCTAAATGGTTGGTAGGTTCGTCTAAAAGGAGCAATTCGGGCTTTTGGAGCAAAAGTTTCGCCAAAGCCAGCCTGGTCTTCTCCCCACCACTTAATGTGGATATTTTCTTATCGATGTCATCCTTTGCAAATGCAAGGCTGTTCAATATTCCGTTTATCTCGCTGCGAAAGCCGTACCCGTTCTTATGAGAGAAGGTAAGGAGCATTTGGTCGTAGCGGTCCAATAGGGTTTGAAGCTTGCTTTCATTCTCATGGGAATTTGAAATCTCCTGGGAAATCAGTTTGAGATCGTTCTCCATTTTCAGCAAGTCCTGAAATATCTCAAGAACTTCCTCATAGACCGTGTTTTCAGAGTTCAATCCTTCAGCCTGCTTTAAGTAGCCAACATTGGTCGTTTCAGAAATATAAAAATCCCCACCGTCATATGTCAATTCCCCAGAAAGGATATTGAGCAAGGTTGTTTTGCCGGCTCCATTTACTCCAATCAAGCCGACCCGATCTCCTTTATTGATATTGAAGGAGATATTAGTAAATATATTCATTACCCCATAATTTTTTTCAAGTTTATTCGCAGATACAATAATCATATATGTTCCTTTTGCTTCCATATTTGTCAATGAATCTTCAAAAAATTCATTGACATAATTTTAACATTAATTTGATTGTACTTCTACATAAATAATGATAATATTATGAAAAGAGCAAGCAGCTTTATTTTGCAGAAAAGTTACTGTGATTTATTTTTGAGAAAAGGGATGGCGTATGAAAGAGAATGAAAAAATATCAAGTGCGGTAATTAGAAGATTGCCAAGATATCGTAGGTATTTAGAGGACTTACTCAAAAAGAATGTAGACAGGATTTCTTCAAATGGTCTAAGTGAGCTTATGGGCTATACTGCTTCACAAATAAGACAGGATTTGAATAATTTTGGTGGGTTTGGGCAACAAGGGTACGGTTACAATATCAAAGAACTATATAATCAAATGGGTATCATTCTTGGATTGGACAGGGAGTATAAAGTCATTATAGTAGGATCCGGGAATCTTGGACAGGCTATCGCAAATTACACCCATTATTACAAGGAGGGTTTCAAGGTTTGCGCAATGTTTGATATTAATCCAAGATTGATTGGCCTTGTCATCAATGACATTGAAGTTATGGACTACCAGAATATTCAAGAATTCATGAAGAACAACAAAGTGGAATTGGGCATTATATGTACAAATAAGGAAAGCGCACAGGATGTAGCAGACAAGATAACAGAAGGCGGCGTCAGCGGAATCTGGAATTTTGCCCCCATGGACCTGGTCGTTAAGGAAGATGTGGCTCTGGAGAATGTTCATTTGAGCGACAGTTTGCATGCCTTGACATATCATATTAAGCACATTTAAGTAATTTTGAAATTTGTGGAATCAAATAACAAGCCTGGTATTGAAATCAATTACATAAATAAAATAACCGTTTCGAAAGAAACGGTTATCATTTAATTATCCATAAATGGTCTATTATCCAGTTTAAACTTCTACCGGAGAATCAACTGGGCATACATTGGCGCAAGCTCCACAGTCGATGCATTTATCAGCATCAATCACATATATTCCATCGCCTTCTGAGATTGCTTCAGTAGGGCATTCTGGTTCGCAAGCTCCGCAGCTGATACAAGTATCTTTAATTATATAAGCCATTAATTTTACCTCCTTTGTTTAATTTGATAAAAATCGTATGCTCATTATAACAGATGAAAAAAAAGATAACAATAAATTTTTAATTATAATAGTGGAAAAAGTTAAATTGCACAAAGAAAAACAGGTTTTATGTTACAATGGTATTAATAATTAATCTTGTGGCTGCAAGCATAGAAGGTAAGCTTTATTATAGGAAAAAGAGGTCTATATGAAAACTTTTGGTCTGGTTGGAAAAAGTGGAACAGGGAAAAGCTATCAGGCAATGAATGTATGCAAGGAAAAGGACATTGACTACATTATAGATGACGGGCTTTTAATATCCAAAGGGATAATGTTGGAAGGGCTTTCAGCGAAAAGGCAGGATACAAAAGTTGGAGCCATAAAAGTAGCCTTGTTTACTGATGAAGAGCAAAAGGATCTTATACTAAAGAAATTAGAGGAAGTCAAACCTGAATCGATTCTAATTCTTGGGACTTCGGTGGGAATGATAAGAAGAATAGCTCATAGACTCCAGCTTCCGGATTTCAGCGAAATAATAAAGATTGAGGAAATTACCACGGAAAAAGAGATAGAGACAGCAATTAAGCAAAGGAACGATTTTGGCAAACATGTAATTCCGGTTCCAACAGTACAATTGAAAAAGCATTTTTCTGGATATTTTCTTGACCCTTTGAATATATTTCGGGGATGGGGCGGCATGCTTACTTTTACGGAAAAATCTATCGTAAGGCCTAGCTACAGCTATCTTGGGAAATATATTATTTTTGACAATGTAATTGGAGATATAGTTAATTGCATAGTTGATGATTCTGATGGGATTTCATCGGCAAAGACCATAGTGAGAAAAGAAGAGACAGGTATTATCGTAATTGTTCAAACAACGTTCGAATTTGGCATATCGATTATCAATTTAGCAAAGGAATTCCAAAAAAATATTTACACAATGGTGGAAAACATGACTGCTTTCAATATTATTTCCGTAAACATCGAGGTAAAGGGGCTTAAGTAATTTATGACTTACCAGCTAGAATGCTCAATCAAGGATAATAAAATCAGGTTAAGGGAAATGGAAGATTTCAATCTGCTGCAAACAATAGAATGCGGGCAGTGTTTCAGGTGGAACAGAGAGGTTAATGGATCTTACACGATTCAAGCTTTTACAAAAGCTATCAATGTATCACAGGAAAACAATGAAATTGTTATTACAAATTCCAGCTTGAGTGAATTCGAAGAAATTTGGATAAAATATTTTGACATTCAAAGGGATTACGGCGAAATTAAAAAAATACTTGCTGAAAATGATCCCATAATGGGAAAAGCCATATCTTTCGGTGAGGGAATAAGACTCCTAAACCAGGATGAATGGGAAACCCTGGTTTCATTTCTAATATCACAAAATTCCAACATACCCAGAATAAAAGGCACAATTAAATCATTATGTGAAAATTTTGGTTATTCTTTTACCGCACTTGGAAATCAAATGTTTTTTACATTTCCAACTCCATTGGAGATAGCGTCCTGTGATGATTCACAAATGGATGTTTGCAAGCTGGGGTATAGGAAAAGCTATATTTCTGAAACTGCAAAAGCAATAGCCAATGACCATGGGAAAAGACTTTACAACTTGAAAAATGGAAACTATGAAGCAGCATTGAAATATCTTCTTGAGCTTCCTGGGGTAGGGCCAAAGGTGGCTAATTGCACCATGCTTTTCTCCATGGAAAAATATGAAAGCTTCCCCATAGATGTATGGGTAAAAAGAGTCATGGGGAGACTCTATGGCCTGGATGAAAAGGACCTCAAGGGGATCGAACAATTTGCGGCTGAAAAATTCGGCAAGTATGGTGGTTTCGCCCAGCAATACCTATTCTATTATATCCGTGAGAACAAGCTCATCTAATTTTGAAATTAAAATAAATAGCATGCCGATGGGCATGTAAAGGGAAGAGGATTAAATGCTAGGACCGATTGTAAATGCAATAACAATAATAATATGCGCACTTGTGGGAACTTTTCTGATCAAGAACATTCCTGAGAGGTTTGATGAGATCATTCGAAAAGGAATAGGGATATGCCTTCTGTATATGGGAATCAAGGGAGCTATGGAAAATCAAAGAGTAATGCTCCTGATTTTAAGTATTGTAATTGGCAGCATCATCGGGGAGATGATAGACTTTGACAAAGGAATGAACAAAATAGGAGAATGGGCGGAAAGCAAAATTGGCCTATCCCAAGGGAAGTTTTCCAAGGGTTTCGTAATGGCAAGTCTGCTTTTTTGTACGGGTTCCATGGCAATAGTCGGTTCTTTGAACAGCGGACTTTCCGGCAATTATGAGATGCTGTTTGCAAAATCCATTCTGGATGGAGTGATTTCCATTGTGTTTGGTTCAACTTTAGGCATAGGAGTGGCTTTTTCAGCAGTTCCAGTTTTTCTTTATGAAGGAATAATGACACTTGGAGCTTCCTTCGTAAAAGACTGGTTGACCCCTGAAATAATAAGAGAGATGTCCGCGGTGGGAAGCCTGCTTATATGCGCCCTTGGACTGAATTTTCTTGAGATAAGACAAATAAAAGTTGCGAATATGATTCCAGCGATTTTTATTCCATGGATATATATTGGAATTACATCCATGTTTTAGAGATAATCACAACTAAGTTTTTATTGAATTGGCAAAAGTCCCAGAATTTTGTGTTTTGTGGAATTTTTGCTTTTTTAGTCGATAAAATACTGGAAATAGTCTGTTTGCTATTGAATTTAGTCAAAATAATGTTAAAATAGTCCGAGAGTCGGTACAATTTAGTAAATTATTGTAAATGGCAGTGAAAAATATATTGACAAGAAGGCCGGTTTATATTAGATTATATTTAGCACTCTGTTAAGATGAGTGCTAACAAAAGGTTAACAATTAATTTACATAAGAGAGAGAAAGGAGATTGAAAATGAATATCAAACCATTGGGTGACAAAGTAGTTATCAAGAGACTTGAAGCAGAGGAAAAAACAAAAAGTGGAATAGTTCTTCCAAACCAGGCAAAGGAACAGCCACAACTTGCAAAGATCATGGCAGTTGGACCAGGGGGACTTGTAGACGGTAAAGAAATCAAGATGGAAGTCAAAGTAGGAGATACAGTGATTTTCTCAAAATATTCTGGAACAGACATAAAATATGACGGTGAAGAATATACAATTGTATCGCAAAAAGATATTTTGGCAGTAGTTAAATAAGAAGAATTAAGGAGGTAATAAAATGGCAAAAGAAATCATATTTGGCGAAGAGGCCAGAAGAAGACTGGAAGCAGGTGTCAACAAACTTGCTGATACCGTTAAGATAACATTGGGACCAAAGGGCAGAAACGTATTACTGGAAAAGAAATTCGGTTCTCCACTTATTACTAATGATGGAGTTACAATAGCTAGGGAAATCGAGTTGGACGATCCATTTGAAAACATGGGAGCACAACTTGTTAAAGAAGTGGCAACAAAAACAAATGATGTTGCTGGAGATGGAACAACGACCGCCACATTGCTGGCACAGATAATAATTAAAGAAGGACATAGAAATGTTGCCGCAGGCGCCAATCCAATGATATTGAAAAAAGGTATCCAGGGTGCAGTGGAAATTGCCGTGGCAGAGATAAAAAGCATTTCCAAATCAGTTGAAGGAAAAGAAAACATTGCGCAGGTTGCATCAATTTCTGCCAGCGACGATGAAATAGGAAACCTTATTGCCGAAGCAATGGAAAAAGTCGGCAAGGACGGAGTTATAACTGTTGAAGAATCCAAATCAATGGGGACAACGCTGGAGGTTGTAGAAGGAATGCAGTTTGACAGAGGATACCTGTCAGCATATATGGTAACTGATGCAGAAAAAATGGAAGCAGTTGTACAAAACCCATATATCCTTATTACTGACAAAAAAATCTCAAACATACAGGAAATTCTCCCAGTGCTTGAACAGATAGTTCAACAGGGAAGAAAGCTTATAATCATCGCTGAAGATGTTGAAGGCGAAGCTTTAGCAACAATTGTTGTGAACAAGCTTAGAGGTACTTTTGATTGCGTTGCTGTAAAAGCGCCAGGTTTTGGAGACAGAAGAAAAGCCATGCTTCAAGATATAGCAATACTAACAGGTGGACAAGTGATTTCAGAAGAACTTGGACTAGACTTGAAAGAGGCTACAGTTGATATGCTTGGTACTGCAAGCACAGTTAAAGTCAACAAGGAAAACACTGTGATTGTAAATGGCGCAGGAGATATAAAAAACATAGAATCAAGAATCCACCAAATCAAGACTCAGATAGAAGAAACTACATCTGATTTCGATAGGGAAAAACTTCAAGAAAGACTTGCAAAGCTTTCTGGTGGAGTTGCAGTTATTCAAGTAGGAGCTGCAACTGAAACCGAACTTAAGGAAAGAAAACTAAGAATTGAAGACGCTCTAAATGCAACAAGAGCTGCTGTTGAAGAAGGAATAGTCCCAGGAGGCGGAGTTGCATTTGTAAATGTTATTCCAGCTGTAAGCAAATATGTAAAAACTTTGAGCGGAGATTTGAAAACTGGCGCTGCCATAATAATGAGAGCATTGGAAGAACCGCTTAGACAGATTGCAATCAATGCAGGCCACGAAGGTGCGGTTGTTGTAGCAAAAGTCAAAAACAGCAAACCTGGTTTTGGATTCAATGCGGCAAATGAAACATATGTTGATATGTTGGTTGCCGGAATCGTAGACCCAACCAAGGTTACAAGATCAGCACTTCAAAATGCAGCTTCAGCATCTGCAATGCTTCTAACTACAGAAGCCGGTGTTGTTGAAATCAAAAAAGACGAACCAGCTGGTGGAATGCCAGGAGGCATGGGCGGCGGAATGGGAATGATGTAACCCAAGCCTCAAATTAAACCATCGAATCAAAATTCTAAACGGCCAATTTTTTATTGGCCGTTTTTTTCTTTTGAAATGTAAAAGTAACAATATTGGAACACCATTTAAAGTTTGGGATAGGGAGTTTGTGTTATAATCATAAGGTAAGACTAAATAATCCATATGAAAATAAAAATTTAGTTATGATTTTACTGTGATATATAATTTTGGAGGATTAATATGAAGCGAATAAAAGAAATATTCAAGGTGATGATTAAAGGGATGTCAGTTGCAGCCCTTAGATTCCCTCTTACGGTGCTCAGCCTTCTGGCCGCAGCCTCGTTGATATGTATGGAAATTTACAAGGGGGGCGCTCCAGGTCTATTAACACAAAAGATTATTGTAACACTTATTGTGTCATCCGTCCTTGGGATGTGCGCGCAGTTTTCCTGGGAAAGGTTTGAAAAACTAAGCAAATATAGATTAGCCATCCATGGGGGATCTTTGCTTCTTGCAATTGGTTACTTCCTTATAGTTTGGCCAGCGCCTGAACTAACAGCCGAAATAGGCATAAGAACGGCAATTGCTGTATTTGCCTTGATATGTGCTGTCTTGTTCATTCCAACTATAGCTAAAAAAAGCGACTTGTCAGCTGATTTCAACCAGGTAGCCTTGGTACATTTCAAATCTGCATTTACGTCAGTGCTTTTTTCTGGAGTTCTTTCTGGAGGGCTTGCAGCAATAATAGCTGCGGTTGATATTCTGCTTTTCAAAGTAAATACGAATGCGTATGCGTATATGTTTACAATCGTATGGGTATTATTCGCTACAATATATTACCTCTCATTGCTTCCAAACTTCAATAAATTTGGAGAAGAGGGCAATGTGAAGTTGGAAAAGGCCATCTCATATCCAAAATTCTTGGAAATATTGATTTCATACATTGCCATACCTTTGATTAGCGCCTATACACTTGTGCTGGTTGCCTATTTCATAAAAATACTTGTTACGTTTAATTGGCCAAATGGCCAAGTAGCAATTATGGTGTTATTTTATTCTGCAATAGGACTTGTAGTATTTGTTCTTTCTAGCTCAATAGAAAATAAGTTCAATATTTTCTATAGGATGACATTCCCCAAGATCCTCATACCTATTGTTGTAATGCAACTGGTCTCGGTATTTATAAGAATAAATGAATACGGAATTACTGAATCCAGATATTATGTGGTGCTTTTCGGTATATTCTCGATAATCATTGCAGTAATTTTAAGCATCTGGCCTATTAAAAGAAACAAATTCATTGCAATAATAGCAGCCATATTGGCATTGATTTCCATAATACCTCCAATTGACGCATTTACAATATCGAGGAACAGTCAAATTTCCAGAGTGGAAATAATGCTGCAAGACCAGGGAATACTGAAAGACCAGAAGCTTTATCCAAAAGCAGATGTTCCAAAACAAACCAAGGCTGAAGTTACAAGTATTCTTTCATATTTGGATAATAGAAGCTCGTTAAAGTACATAACATGGCTGCCAAAAGACTTTAAACTCTATGAAAATATGGAAAAGACAATAGGATTCCCACCGGAATACAACAATGTGAATCCTGATGGAACGCAATATATATACCTTACAGTAGACAATCAAAAGCCTATGGACATCACTGGGTTTGACAGGATTTCAACCATGTATTCGGGAAGGTTCGACAAGACTACTCCGGATGTGGTGTTTAATATAAGAGGGATAGATTATAGTCTTGGTTTTTCAAGAATAAACAGCAATGAAAGCCTGATCAATTTGAAAGACGCCAAAGGAACAACCCTGATTTCAATGAATTTATATGAAAAGGTAAAGACTTTGCTTGACTCGAATACAGCTTCGAAAAATATGATTGCCCCAGAGTTAATGACCTTCGATTCTGAAAAAAATGGCTACAAGATGAGAGTTGTTTTCCAGAATATAAATGGCACATTGACAACGGGAACAGATGCTGGGTTTGATTACAGCATAACTTTATTGGTAGCAACTCCTAATTAGAAAACACAATTTAAAAAGGTTCTACGAATTACTTAGAATTCATAGAACCTTTTTTATTTAAATCAATCTATTGCTTAGAAAATCGAAACCATGTTTTTACCAGAATTTTTCGATTTATACATTGCTTCATCAGCATTTTTTATTATATTTTCAAAGATTGAAGAGTTATCATATTCAAATATGCCGATGCTGACGGTAATATCTATTTTTCTATTGTCATCAGTTAGCAGATTCATTTCCGAAACCCCTCGCCTAACACGTTCTGCTATCATTTCCGAGCTTTCTCTTTTTGCCCCGACAAGCAGGCATATGAACTCATCACCCCCGTACCTTGAGCAAATATCAAAACTTCGGGTTTGGTCTTTCAACATCTGCGAGACATTTTTCAATACCATATCACCATAATGGTGGCCAAAGACATCGTTTATTTTCTTGAAATTATCCACATCCAGCATCATTATTGAAAAAACATGCTCAGGATCTTTGGATTTCTTAATTTGAATTTTCAATGAATGTTCAAAATAACTTTTACTAAAAAGTCCGGTCAGGTAATCCGTTTCAATACCTGTGGTGGCCATGGATATAATCTTGTATAAGGCATAAGCAAGGATAATCAATATTGCAAAGAAACTCAATATAATAATAGTTCTCAAATAAGAAATTATATAATTAATCTGGTTGCCGGAAATATCCGTTCCAACCAGGCCTAAGACGTCTCCGTTGGTAGGATCCAAGATTGGAGCATATCCGGAAATCAAATCTCCCCAAATAGGAAAATGCTCAATTGGGGCGTAGCTTGGTCGCTTGGTAGCGTATGCCAACAGTTTGTACGGATCCATAACGTCAGTTGAACCTATTGGGGAAAAATAAGCACTTTCCGAGGGTTCACCGTCAAATATGTACATTGTTATATCATCGGATATTTTCTTTTCGGTATATATATATCTGACATTCGTGTTTTCTTTCAACCCTTGGAATATTTTCTCCATCTTATTATAATAGGAAACATCATAGTTGTTATTGTAATAACTTGGAAGGCTGCTCAATTTTTTATATGATTCAATATCCTGCTCGATAATTTCTGCAACGGAAATTGAAATAGCCATAGTTGACTTGCCGATTTCCTTCTCAATTAGGACCTTGGTATTGGTATATATTGCATATGCAGAAAGACTGAGTAGAAAAATTAAAATCAACATGATAATTGAAAAGAATAAGAACTTTCTACGGCTGACAAAATTCACTTAATTGGCCCCCAATTCATAATCAAGATAGAATAAAAGCATGGCTTCTCGATTCTATCACAATTTGCAAAATAATCAAGGGAAAGCATAGCCTACGGATTATTATTTAGTTGTTTAATGTCCTCAACTAATATAGAATCTAATACAAATAAATATATTTTATGGAGGGGAAAAATGCAAAATCTTATTAACAACTTATTTGTAGGAGTTCTTGAATTCAGCTACTTGAATTTAGTAATGTTTGCAATAGCTGGAATCCTGATTTATCTTGCAATTGCCAAGGACTATGAACCAATGTTGCTTTTGCCAATTGGTTTTGGAGCGTTGCTGGCCAACATTCCTTTATCATCTGCAATAGGTGAACAGGGCTTTCTTACTACGTTATATAACATGGGTATTGCAAACGAATTATTTCCAATCCTAATTTTCATAGCAGTGGGAGCGATGATCGACTTCAAGCCCTTGCTGCAAAATCCATTCATGCTGTTTTTCGGAGCGGCTGCCCAGTTCGGAATATTTGCTACAATGATATTCGCAATTTATTTGGGTTTTGACCTAAAAGAAGCTGCATCGATTGGGATCATAGGAGCAGCAGATGGACCAACCTCAATATTCGTAGCGGGTATTTTTGCTCCTCAGTATTTGGGACCAATTTCTGTTGCGGCATATTCTTATATGTCACTTGTACCAATCATTCAACCACCGGTTATCAGACTTTTAACAACTAAAAAAGAAAGACTTATGAAAATGGAATTCAGGGCTAATGAAGTTCCAAAAGTTGCAGAAATACTTTTCCCAATAATTATTACATTGATAGCAGGGATATTGGCGCCAATAAGCGTTGCATTGATTGGATCGCTTATGTTTGGAAATCTAGTAAGAGCCTGTGGAGTTTTAAATAGATTATCATTGGCAGCTCAAAACGAACTTGCCAATCTTGTAACTTTGGTTCTTGGCATAACAATCGGATCCACAATGACAGCTGAGAGATTTTTGAACCTGGATACTTTGATGATAATGGGAATGGGACTAGTTGCCTTCATATTCGACACAGCAGGCGGAGTTTTATTTGCAAAATTCCTCAATCTTTTCATAAGACATAAAATAAATCCAATGGTTGGAGCTGCAGGAATATCTGCCTTCCCAATGTCTGCCAGGGTAATTCAAAGAATGGCACAAAAGGAAGATCCACATAATTTCATTTTGATGCAGTCCATAAGCGCCAATGTAGCTGGACAGCTGGGGTCAGTAGTAGCAGGCGGTTTGGTCCTTGCACTTGTCCCCGCAATATTGCTGATATTAAAATAAGGAGGATATGAATATGTTTAATCCTGATCCAATTACATTGCAAGCTGGTTACATGGTAATGGCATACGGTCTCGGAGGAGTATTTACAGTTTTGATATTATTCTATTTTGCGACCAAGATAATGCTGAAGGTAAGCATCAAGATGCAGAAAAAGAAAGTTGAATAGGTAATATACATATGAAGTATGTTTACATTTTACTAATTTTTATACCGGTTGCATTTATTGAAAGGTATATACTTCATACAAATGACGGAATAATATTCATCTCAAGCGCTTTAGCGATTGTTCCGCTGGCGGTTTTAATAAGCAATGCCACGGAGCAGCTGGCACTCTATACTGGAGCCAAAATCGGTGGGTTTCTCAACGCAACAATGGGAAATATTCCGGAGCTGCTGATAAGTGGATTTGCAATAAAGGCTGGATTATATGCCTTTGTCCTTGCATCACTTGCCGGCTCCATAATTGGTAACATTTTAATGGTAATGGGCTTCAGCATATTTGTTGGAGGTTTGAGATATAAATTCCAGGAATTCAATAAAAACATAATGAGGAGCAATTTTGCCTTGCTGAGTTTTGCATCTTTTGGCATAATTGTTCCTTTTGCTTTCAATAGTTTCAGCAAGAATACTTTGGACAAGGCTGCGATGTCCACATTCAGTGTTGGACTTGCAATCGTATTGTTGGGAGTTTATATAGTTGGACTTATATTCTCGCTTCATACACACAAGGATATTTTCCACGATGCAAGAGAAGATATCAATGGAATTGCAAAACCAAAATGGAGTTTCAAATTTGCTATTGGAATGCTGCTGCTAACCACGGTTTTCATTGCATTCATGAGTGAGACATTGGTTGCAACAGTTGAGAAGGCAGCGCAGCAGTTTTCTTTGAGTCAGGCTTTCATCGGTATTATTTTGATACCAATCCTTGGAAATGTTGCAGAGCATACCTCCGCGGTAATTATGTCATATAGGGGGAAATTGGATATATCCATTGAAATTGCAGCGGGGTCCAGCATGCAGATCGCGTTGTTTGTAACACCGCTTATGGTCATATTCAGTGCATTTCTTGGAAATACCATGGAATATATCTATACTCCGGGGGAAATATTTGGTATAGTAATTGGAATAGTAATGGCTGGTTTTGTATTGTTGGATCAAAAGACAAATTGGCTTGAGGGATTTCAGCTTATAGTTGCATATATAGTTCTAGGGGCTGCATTCCTATTCTTTGGAGTATAGTTGAAACAATGATAATAAAAATATTAAAGTACATCTTTTATGGTTTATTGATTATGTTGATCATAATTGCGATTTACCTGACGCTTACACACAAAAATGTCGTAAACAACGGAACTGATAACGACAATGAATCAAATACACAAACCCAGGGAGAAAAGGCATCTGAAATAGCAGGGAATGAGGATATGCTCATTCTTGCAAATAAAACAAATGAGCTTGCTCAAAATTACAAACCCTCCGATTTATCCAGAGTAAATGCATATGCCTCAGGCAGGGATGACTCAACCCGTTACATGAGAAAAGAAGCTAGTGACAGCATGAACAAAATGCTTGAAGACGTAAAGGCTTCAGGAATGGACATTGTAATCACTACTGCATATAGAAGCTATAATTTGCAAAAGATCATATTTGAAAATAATGTTAAAAAAAGCGGGTCCATTGAAGAAGCAAACAAGACGAGCGCAAAGCCAGGTCAAAGCGAACACCAAACGGGGCTGGCGGCAGACTTGTCATCATCAAAACTTGATTTTGAATTAGATACCAAATTTGGAGAGCTGGATGAAGGCAAATGGATTTCAGAAAACTCCTGGAAATATGGCTTTATATTGAGATATCCGAAAGATAAGACAGAAATAACCGGATATAGTTATGAGCCCTGGCATGTAAGATATGTAGGGAAAGAATTTGCAAAATTTATCAAAGACAACAATTTGACTTTGGAGGAATTCATCCTTCAACGGCAACAAATCAATTAAAACTCCGTGATGTAGGGAAAGGAAGTAAAAGTGAATAATAAGATTATGAATGAGGCATTGACCTTCGATGATGTTTTGCTAGTTCCAAGAAAATCCGATGTGCTCCCAAATGATGCTGATACAAGCACATTTCTAACAAAACAGATTAAACTAAACATTCCACTAATGAGCGCGGGCATGGACACTGTAACTGAATCAAAGCTCGCCATTGCCATCGCAAGGGAAGGTGGAATAGGAATTATCCATAAGAATATGACTATTGAAGAACAGGCTGACGAAGTTGACAAGGTAAAAAGATGCGAGCACGGAGTCATTGTAGATCCTTTCTACTTGTCTCCCAACCATATAATTTCCGACGCTAATGAACTTATGTCCAAGTTTAAAATATCGGGAGTGCCAATAGTTGACAAGAATAAAAAACTTTTAGGGATTATTACCAACAGGGATGTAAAATTTGAAACCGACATGACACAAAAAATCGACGATGTCATGACAAAAGAAAATCTGGTAACAGCAAGAGAAGGCATTACAATGGAAGGCGCTCTTGAAATACTTAAAAAGTATAAAATTGAAAAACTTCCTTTGACCGATGACAACGGGATATTGAAGGGTTTGATAACGATCAAGGATATTGAAAAAAGAATTCAATTCCCACATTCAAGCAAGGATTCCAAAGGCAGGCTAATGGTAGGTGCTGCAGTTGGTGTAACTCCAAACATGATGGAAAGAGTTGAAGCATTGATTAATGCGAGGGTGGATATAATAACCCTTGATACAGCTCATGGCCACTCCGACGGAGTAATAAACGCAATAAAGATGATCAAACAGGCTTTCCCGGATTGCCAGGTTATAGCTGGGAATATTGCCACAGGCGACGCCGCTTTGGATTTGATCAAGGCTGGAGCTGATGCGATCAAGGTGGGTATTGGCCCAGGATCCATATGCACGACCAGGGTTGTGGCTGGAATAGGCGTACCTCAGATTACTGCAATAATGGATTGTTATGAAGTTGCAAAAGAATATGGGATTCCAGTTATTGCAGATGGAGGAATCAAATATTCAGGTGACATTACAAAGGCAATTTCGGCTGGAGCTGATGTATGCATGATTGGATCACTATTTGCTGGGACTGAAGAAAGCCCAGGAGAAAGTGTCATTTATAAGGGAAGAAACTTCAAAGTATATAGGGGCATGGGTTCCACCGCTGCGATGAAAAAAGGAAGTTCGGACAGATATTTTCAAGCGGAAGCGCAGAAATATGTTCCTGAAGGAGTTGAGGGCAGGGTTCCTTATAGAGGAGAGCTAAAAGAAATAGTTTACCAATTAATTGGCGGTTTGAAATCAGGAATGGGATATTGCGGAACTGCGAACATTAGAGAGCTTCAAGAAAACGGCAGATTTGTAAAAATTACAAATGCCGGCCTTATAGAAAGTCATCCTCATGATATAAGCATTACCAATGAGGAACCAAATTATTCAGTTAGAGGTAATGAGTAGGAGATAGAATGGAATACGAAGGAATCTTAGTGGTCGACTTCGGCGGCCAATACAATCAATTGATTGCAAGAAGAGTAAGGGAAGCAAAAATATATTGTGAAATTATTTCCTACAGGAATTGCATGGAAAGAATTAAAAAGGAAAAACCAAGAGGAATAATATTTACCGGGGGACCAAACAGCGTCTTCGCAGAAGGTGCGCCACTTCTTCCCAAGGAATTGTTTGAAATGGGCATACCAATCCTTGGCATTTGTTATGGAGCGCAGTTGATGGCCCATGTCCTTGGAGGCAAGGTTGTAAGCCCAGACAACAGGGAATACGGAAGAGTCAAAGTCAAATTCAGTGATTCAAAAAGTCTTCTATTTGATGGTATTTTTGAAAATACTGAATGCTGGATGAGCCATACCGACTATATAGCGGAAGTGCCTGAAGGTTTTAAAAAAGTTGCCTTGACGGACAACTGCCCAACAGCATCCATGGAAAACGATGCAAAGAAACTTTATGCAGTGCAGTTTCATCCTGAAGTCCACCATACTCCATTTGGTCAAAAGCTTATTGAAAATTTCCTTTATTTAATCTGTGGATTGGATAAGAAATGGACAATGGCCAATTTTTCAAAAGATAAAATTGCCGAACTCAAAGAAAAAATAGGTGACAAAAAAGTAATATGCGCATTATCCGGAGGAGTTGACTCATCGGTAGCCGCAGTGCTTGTACATAAAGCAATAGGTAACAACCTGACCTGCATATTTGTTGATCATGGCTTGCTTCGAAAGAACGAGGGTGACCAAGTCATAAGAGTATATGGTGAGCAATTTAAAATGCGGGTTATCAGAGTCGATGCTAAAAAACGTTTCATGGATAAGCTGGCAGGAGTTTCCGATCCGGAACGAAAAAGAAAAATAATTGGGGAAGAATTTATTAGGGTATTTGAAGAAGAAGCCATCAAGCTGGAAGAAGAACTTGGAGATATTGACTATCTGCTCCAAGGTACTATTTATCCAGATGTTGTTGAAAGCGGAACTGACGACTCTGCAACCATAAAGAGCCACCACAATGTGGGAGGACTTCCAGAGAATATGAAGTTGAAACTCATCGAGCCTTTGAGACTCCTATTTAAGGATGAAGTTAGAAATGTGGGTAGGGAAATCGGACTTGCTCCAGAGCTTGTCAACAGGCAGCCTTTCCCGGGACCCGGCCTTGCCATAAGGTGCCTTGGGGCCATAACTGAGGAAAAACTTGATATAATTAGAGAGTCCGACTGGATTCTTAGAGAAGAAATAAGGCTAAATGGACTAGAAAGCGAAATCTGGCAGTACTTCACAGTGCTTCCTAACATCATGAGTGTTGGAGTCATGGGGGATGAGCGAACCTACGTCCACACAGTTGGAATAAGAGCCGTAACGTCAGTAGATGGAATGACTTCCGACTGGGCAAGAATCCCATATGACGTGTTGGAGCGAATTTCCAGCAGAATCGTAAACGAGGTCAAAGGTGTCAATCGTATCGTTTATGACATCACCAGCAAACCACCTTCGACCATCGAGTGGGAGTGAGACCTATCCCAATTTACGAAGCAAATTGCTGGAAGGTCCACCGTCAGGGTTGGCGAGCATT
>JBAWWY010000011.1:0-39571 GCA_037144355.1 Eubacteriales bacterium
ACATAAAAGGCGACAATAATAATCTATACAGACCAACTGCATCACTATCAAGAGCGGAAGCGGCAACTATTCTTACAAGATTGGTTGAGGGAGAAAATATAGTCACTGCAGATACTAATGTTTCCTCTTCCACAACATTGTCAAACAAGATATATGTTAACGACCTAACAATAAATAAGGCACTTGCAAGCAATGACTTGAATATAGACAGTTGTCTTATTCTTGGAACCCTTTATGTCGAGGGAGGAGGACAGAATACTGTTACATTGACTGATACATTGGCAAGAAATATGATTGTTGCCAAGACAACAGGAGATGTAAGAGTGTTACTTACAGGATACTCAACAGTAGAAAAAGCAAGCTTAACATATGGAGCAATACTTGAACAAAAAAGCCTTCAAGGAGATGGCTATAAAGTAGTCAATTTAGACGGAAGCTCCTTAAGTACTCAGGAAGTGGGACTAGTAG
Source organism: Eubacteriales bacterium (assembly GCA_037144355.1). Lineage (GTDB taxonomy): Bacteria > Bacillota > Clostridia > Peptostreptococcales > Anaerovoracaceae > JBAWWY01. Next base: position 469 of record JBAWWY010000011.1, read on the forward strand.
GTAGTTTCGATCAGGTAAATGTCAATACTGGTTCTATAATCAAATCAACAAGCGGAACCATATCCAACTTGGATATTACCAGAAGTTCATCAGGCGACACAGTACAACTTAGTGGTACTTATACCACTGTCAATGTAGCTCCAAAAATAAACTTGGATCTTCTTTCAGGTAAAATATCCACTCTTAATATGGGGACATCATCTGACAATTCCACTGTCAAAATGAGTAGTGGGACAACAATAACAACTGCAATTGTTGACGGATCAACTGCATTTACAGGGACTGGTAAAATCTCCACAATGAAGGCAAATGTGAACGATATAACCTATGAAACTAAACCAACAACTATAACAAAAGGGTCTGGAGTAACAAGACCTCCAGTACTATCTGCAGATGTAACTGCTCCACAACCTACTTTCACTCCAGCTGATGGAGCAACAAACATTATTCCAAATACGACGATAAAAATTGTTTTTGATGAAGCAATCTATAAGAGCAATGGAAATGCAGTTGCAACAGCTGATATCCAAAATATTGTTCAAATTAGGGAAAATACTTCAACTGGAACAGAAAGAGCTTACACAGCAATAATAAGTTCAGATAAAAAGACAATAACGATTACTCCAACTGATGTATTGCTCAATAGTAAAGATTATTACATAATAATTTTGTCGGGGACAATTGAAGATTCATTGGGAAACACAAACAGTAAAATTACTTCCCAGTTCAAAACAGGGACGCAGGATGTTGCTGCACCGACAGTAACATTCAGCCCAGTCAGTGGAGCTAGCAACGTTAGTATAAATAGTACAATAGTATTAACTTTTAACGAGTCAGTTTACAAATATAACGGTGGAGCCGCATTAGCTTCCAGCGATTTTGACCTTTCCGATACTAAGGATATAATATTATTGAGGACAACCAACTCAAGTGGAGCGGATGTATCATATTCTGCTTCTGTCACCAGCTCGTCGAAAGTAATCACAATTACTCCACATAGCTCACTTGCAAGCAATGCAACATACTATTTGGCAGTAAATACAAACAAACTGAAGGATAGTACTGGGAATGTTGTTCCGTTAACCAACTCGAATTTTTCAACGGTGGCAATTAATTCCAATAAAACAATTTCTTCATTCTCATTTGTGTCTCCATCAGTTGCGGGTGTAGTAAATGAAACCACCCATACGATAGCGATTACAGTTCCTTTTGGGACCTCACTTTCATCACTCACACCAACGATAGCACATAATGGAGGAAGTATTTCTCCAAGTAGCGGGGTGGCTCAAAACTTTACAAGCCCAGTAACTTATATAGTTACAGCTACAGACGCAACTACACAGGCATATGTTATTACTGTTACAGTTACTCCAATCAGTAGTGCGAAAGCAATAACGTCTTTTGGATTTAATTCTCCATCAGTCGCCGCCGTAGTAAATGAAAGTGCTCACTCTATTGCGGTGACAGTCCCATATGGAACTAATATTACTGCTTTAGTAGCGAATTTTGCAAATTCTCCTTTATCAAATGTCAAAGTTGGTGCCGTGACTCAAACAAGTGGAGTTACAGCAAATGACTTTACGTCTTCGGTGAGCTATTTGGTAACAGCTCAAGATGCTACTACTGCAACTTATGTGGTCACAGTAACAATAGCGGCCGCGCCAAAAGCAATAACATCATTTAGTTTTGCTACACCATATTCAATTGGTTCAATTAACGAAAGTGCAGGCACGATAGCGCTAATGGTACCTTATGGAACTGACATCACAAATCTTACGCCTACTATTGTACAAACGGGTACCACCATATCACCATTGACAGGTGCTTCAAATAATTTCACATCGCCTGTTACATACACTGTAACCGCATTAGATAGTAGTACGAAAGCTTACATTGTAACTGTATCTGTAATTCCAGCCAGCACCGATTCAACTGTAACTTCAAGTGTTTATACGGTTACTAATTCAGATCCGTTAGCAGGAACGATAACAAATGTTCCAGCAAACACAAATAGCGCGGATTTTATCAGTAATTTGCACAAAGGACAAAGTAACCAGAGTTGGGTTGTTTCAGGGAACCCCGCTTCGGTAATGACAGGTGATACACTTCAAGTTACTGCACAGGATGGAAGTGTCAGGACATATACAATTACTGTAAATTAATAACGAATAAATATAAGGGGTAGGTTACTACCTCTTATATTAAAATAAAGTAATAAAAGTAAACATTATATTTGTTTAAACAAGGTTTGAGGTACGAAAATGAACAATGGAATAATAATTGGAATAGCAGGGGGGACTGGCTCTGGGAAGACGACTTTAATCAGCCGGATCCAAGATGAGTTCAAAGATCAAGTGACTATAATCAGTCATGATTTTTATTATAGGAAGAATACACATATGCCTTTTGAAGAAAGGGCGAAGCAGAATTACGACCACCCTAATTCATTCGAAACAGATTTGATGATCTCACATATTGAAAAACTTAGAAATGGAGAGGCAATATATAGGCCGGTTTATGATTTTGTAATACATGATCGAACCGATGAAACTGTATTGGTCAAGCCATCAAAAGTAATTATTGTGGAAGGGATTCTAATATTTGAAAACAGGCAGCTTCTTGATCTGTTTGATATAAAAGTTTTTGTTGATACAGATGCCGATGTTAGAATTATCAGAAGAATTTTGAGAGACGTGAAAGAAAGAGGCAGAAGCTTGGAATCAGTTATAAGCCAATATCTTACAACTGTAAAACTCATGCATGAGCAATTCGTGGAACCAAGCAAAAAATATGCGGATATTATCATACCTGAAGGCGGCTATAACAATGTTGCCATCCAAATGTTGAACGAGAGAATAAAAGCGTTGTTATTGTAGTTGTTAGGAGGACTAAATTGGAAAAGCATAAACCTGTAAGAGAAGGCTTCTCATCGGGGTTCGCAGTATTTTTTGCGACCTTGGGATCAGCGGTAGGATTGGGGAATATATGGAAGTTCCCATATCTTACTGGAGAAAACGGTGGGGCGGCCTTTTTAATTATTTATCTTCTTTGTGTAGCTTTTGTTGGAATTCCACTAATGATAAGTGAATTCTACATAGGCAGAAAAACCAGATTGAATGCAGTTGGATCTTTTGAAAAACTGGCACCGGGCAAACCATGGAAATTTATTGGTTATATGGGAGTTTTGGCGGCATACTTAATAATGTTCTTTTATAGCTCGGTGGCAGGCTGGGTATATTCATATATATTCAAAGCCATTCGAGGAGACTTCATAGGCATAACTCCAGATATGGCTGAGGCTAAGTTTACGGAAACTCTTGCTTCACCTTTTGCTCCTATTTTATGGCAGATTCTATTCCTTGGAATTGTAGGAATTGTAATTTTACTTGGAGTCCGAAAAGGTATTGAAAGAGTTACAAAAACATTGATGCCACTATTGTTTATCTTAATAATTATTTGTGATATAAGGGCATTGACATTGCCAGGGGCAAAAGAAGGATTGACATTCTTGTTTGCGCCTGACTTTTCAGTAATTGGACCTATTACCATACTGACCGCATTAGGTTTGGCATTTTTCAAACTTTCTATTGGGATGGGAACCATGATCACATATTCCAGTTATTTTACACAGAACAACAATATGATAAATACTGCGGCCAGAGTAGCCGTATCGGATATTATAGTTTCTATTCTGGCAGGTGTTGCAATATTCCCAGCTTTATTCAGTTTCGGAATGCAGCCAACGGCGGGACCTGGATTGTTATTCATGGCAATACCTCTTGTTTTTTCTCAGATGCCATTTGGGAATCTGCTATTAATTGCATTTTTCACTCTTACTGCAATTGCAGCGACAACCGCTAGTATTTCAATAATAGAAACCACGGTTTTGTTCTTTTCTGAACAAATGCATGTACCGAGGAAAATCGCCGTGGCAATCAATGTTTCAGCCATGGCATTGATTGGAACACTTGCAAGTCTCTCTGCATCCAGTTCCGGATTGCTTGGAAACTTCAAATTGTTTGGAAAAACATTTTTCGACTTATTCGATTTTGCTTCATCCAATATTCTTTTACCGCTCGGAGGCTTGTTTATAGCCATATTTATTGGATATGTGGTAAAAAAGGAAGATTTCATCAAAGAACTTTCCAACGATGGAGCTATCAAAAATGCTGGTTTGATTCGCGCTTTATTTTTCTTATTGAGATATGTAACGCCACTGTTAGTTATATTGGTGTTCTTGAACTCATTAGGCATTCTCTAGATAATTGGTAAAAGTACATTAATTAATACAATGAAAATGAATAACAAGTTGATAAATCAATAATTGCGAGGGCAAATTTGTTCTCGCCATTATTTTTCACAAAAATGAGAATTTTTGTATCAAAACTGTATTTCTGCAAAATTATCTGTTATAATATCAGATGTCTGTGTGATTAATTAGACAATATGGAGGAGAAAATGACATTACTCAAGCAAATTGCGGAAAGCGTTCAACAAGTAGCCGAGGCTATCTCTCTTGCCGTTGGCGTAGAGGTTGAAATTGTCGACCACGAATTGACTATAATCGGGGGCACAGGCGCTTATTCAAATAAAATTGGCTCTTTAGAAGAGTCAGGGGAAATAAATGGCAACTACCTATATGCAAGGGTTTTAAGAAGCGGCAATACAGAATTTGTTGAGGACGCCCCAAGCTACCAATTCTATGGGACATCGCAAAAGGATGATGGATCCATGGAACTTGCAGAGGTATGCACACCAATCAAATATAATTCACAAATAATGGGAATAATTGGCCTAATTGCCATGAATGAAGAGCAAAAGGAAATTCTACTGAATAAAAAATCCAGCATGATTAGCTTTGTGGAAAAGATGGCAGATCTTCTATCCGCAAAAGCGATTCAGAAAGAAACAATAATCAATTTCGAACTCGGAATGAGTGAGATGTCCACAATCCTTGAGACAACCCATGAAGCTATTTTTGCCATTGACAATAGGGGCTATATAAAGCATTGCAACATGGCGGCGGTATTTTTGCTCAAAACGACAAAAGATGACATTGTCAACAGCCACATCAGCAAATTCATGATGGGAACCCCGGCAATCGATGTGCTAAGAAGCGGAGTTGGATATACTGAGAATGAAGAAGTCTACAACAATGATAGAGGTAATTTCCATTTCATAGTAACTGTAAAACCATTTTCTACCGATGAAAGGATTGCTGGAGCAGTAATTTCATTTAGAGATATTGAAGAAGCAAAGCGGCTTGTTTACAATATAAACAACAGAGCTTTAAAGTACACATTCGACGATATAATGGGTGAAAGCGAAGCAATTAAGAAGGCTATGAACCATGCCTTGCTGACCTCAAGAGGCAACTCGACAGTTTTAATCACTGGAGAAAGTGGAACTGGCAAAGAGATGTTTGCGAAAGCAATACACTATGCGAGCTCACGTGCAAAGGGAATGTTTGTAACTGTGAACTGTGGAGCTATACCGGAAAACCTTTTAGAAAGCGAACTTTTTGGCTATGAAAAAGGAGCGTTTACAGGAGCAAGTGACAAGGGAAAGATAGGGAAATTTGAACTTGCAAACGGTGGAACCATATTTCTGGATGAAATCGGGGACATGCCACTTCACTTGCAGGTTAAGATTCTTCATGTTGTCCAAAACATGAGATTTGAGAGAATCGGAGGCAACAAGACGATAATTGTAGATGTGAGGGTTATTGCGGCGACTAATAGAAATCTTGAAGAAATGATTAGGCAGGGAACATTTAGAGAAGACCTTTATTATAGATTAAGTGTAATCCCCCTCTCAATCCCGCCACTAAGGGAGAGAAGAGAGGATATTAAACAATTAATGCATTATTTCTTGAATAAGTACAACACTTTCATGAATAAGAAGATGGATGGGTTCACCGATGAAGCTCTGGACATTTATCTGAACTATGATTGGCCTGGAAATGTTAGAGAACTGGAGAATGCCATTGAGTATGGAGTGAACATGGCCTATGGCAATAAAATAGGAGTTGATGCAATACCGGCAAGACTTCTAAGAAAAGAACAATATGATGTTGAAATAAAGGATAGCAATTTACCTCTCGGAGATCAAATAAAAGTTTATGAAAGGGAAATTGTTACGAGGATGCTTAAAAAGTATGGAAATACAAGCAATTCAAAGGAAATGGTAGCAAAAGAGCTTGGCTTAAGCAGGGCGACTTTATATAGAAAACTTTCTGAGCTTGATTTAAATTAGAAGCAAATCCATGAAATTCCAAGGGTGATATCTCAATTGTGAGAAGAAACCCTGTTGGATAATACTAAAGCCTATTTGTCAAACAGATTTCGTTTTTGGGAAAATCTCGGGAATGCCCAAAGCAATGGATTTCAAAGAATGAATTTTTATTTTCAATCCATAAGGGATGAAGACAATTTAGGCACGAATCTTGTATATATTTTATATATAAATATATTATGTTTTATTTATTTTAGGAGGATATAAAAAATGTTAAAAAACGCATTACCAAAAATCGTTACTGCACTTCCAGGACCAAAGTCAAAAGAAGTAATTGAGAGAAGAAAAAAAGCTATTCCAAACGGAGTAGGATGTTCCGCACCTTGTGTTATTTCAAGGGGTGAAGGCGCAATGTTTGAAGATCTTGATGGCAATATTTTCATGGATTGGGTTGGAGGAATTGGTGTACTTAATATTGGATATTCACAACCTGAAGTTGTTGAAGCTGTTAAAGCTCAGAGTGAAAGATATTTCCACACAAGCATCAATGTTGTGCATTATCCTGAATATATAACTCTTGCAGAAAAAATGAACAGCATTGTTCCAGTAAAAGGCGAAGAAAAGAAAACTATATTTCTCAACAGTGGTGCTGAAGCTGTAGAAAATGCAGTCAAATTTGCTAGAAAATTCACAAAGAAGACCGATATAATTGTGTTTTCAGGAGCATTCCATGGTAGAACAAATTTGACAATGGCAATGACAGCTAAAATTAAACCATATAAGTTCGGTATGGGACCATTTGCACCAGGAATCTACAGATGTGAATTCCCATATATGTATAGAAAACCAGAAGGAATTGCTGATGCCGATGCAGTTGCATATTACCTTGAAAAGCTTGAAATGATGTTTCAGGAAGCTACCCCAGCAGAAGAAGTTGCAGCTATAATCATTGAACCTGTACAAGGCGAAGGCGGATTTATAATTGCACCAATCGAATATATCCAAGGCGTTAGAAAGATCTGTGACAAGTATGGCATCTTGCTTATTGCCGATGAAGTACAGTCAGGTTTCTGCAGAACTGGAAGAATGTTTGCATCAGAATATTGGGCTGAAGCTGGAGCTGCTCCAGATATCATGACAAGCGCAAAATCAATAGCTGGCGGTATTCCACTTAGCGCAGTAACTGCTAGAGCTGAAATAATGGATTCTGCAAGTGTTGGTGAAGTAGGTGGAACATATGCAGGTAACCCTGTTGCATGTGCCGCAGCTTTAAAGGTTATTGAAATCATGGAAAGAGACAATCTTGCTGGCAGATCAAGAGAAATCGGAGAAATCTGTGTTGCAAGATTCAACAAATGGCTTAAGAAGTTTGAAATGGTTGGAGACGTTAGAGCTCTAGGCGGAATGATGGCAATAGAATTCGTAAAAGACAAAGCATCAAAGGCTCCAGCTAAAGACGAACTTGCCGCAGTTGTAACAGAATGTGCTTCAAAAGGCTTAATCACCATGTCAACAGGCCTAAGAGGAAATAACTTACGTTTCTTAATGCCTCTTGTGACTACCAACGAACAGCTTGAAGCTGGATTGGACATTATCGAAGCAGCAATAACAAAATTAATGAAATAAATGAAAATAATTTTCCGTTAATTTATTAAAGCCCGGAGGCCAGGTATTGCCTGGCCTCCTTTTTTATTGTAAGATAAGGAAGGTGATGTAAATGAAAGTAACTATTTCCCCACGAGGGCATCTAATTAAATACTTTAATGGTGAAAAAACCAAGGAAGTCGAACTTGCTGAAGGAGCAACATGTAATGATGCTCTCATGGCAGTTGGAATTGATTGGAAACAAACCAAAGGTTTTGGGTTTGTAGCAATCAACAGCCATAAAGTATTAATTGACTCAGTATTGAAAGACGGAGATGAGCTGAAAGCCTATCCCAAAATTTCTGGTGGCTGAGTTAAAAATAAGCTTTAATTTAGATGAAATATTTATTTTGAAGGATAGGAGACAAAAATGGATAAGTATGTTTGTACAGTATGTGGTTATGTTTATGATCCTGTAGATGGAGATCCAGATAATGGAGCTGCTCCAGGAACATCTTTTGAAAATCTTCCAAGTGGATGGGAATGTCCTCTTTGTGGAGCCAGCAAGGACCAATTCGAAAAACAGTAGATTGGTAGTAGAAATACTGCTATTCCAATCCTAGCTAATTTATTACAACTAAAAATTGGACCAAACAATTGAAAAAGGAATGCAATCTGCATTCCTTTTAATTTCTAAAGTTATTAAACCTTGATTTAAGTGTATTAATATTTCTCATTTTCATCAGTTGGTATTCTGATTTTGGAAGCGAGTATGTAATTGGAAATTGAAAGTATTATTCCACCAAGGAAAACATACATATAACCCGTGGCTCCATTTATATACCAAATATAACCAGCGAGAAGTGGAATAAACATTGAAATTACATGGTCGATGCTCTGACCCATGGATAGCGTTCTAGTAATTTCAGAATTCTCCTTAGAAAGTTTTTTAATATATGTTGCTCTAGCCATTCCGGCGGAGATTAGCATGTTATCAAGGATGTAGCAGAAAGAGACAATTATCAGGGCAACTTGGAAGGAGAACAGTGATTTTGCAAAAGCAAGGCCAATGCAAACCAAACCCATAAATACAGCTTCAAGTCTTAAAGTAAGCCTCTCGCCGAATTTATCAATAAAGCCTCCAAGCCAAGGCTTGAAAAATACATTGATAACGCAAACTATGAAGAACAGAAGCGTGATGGTTGTAACAGGTTGCCCAAAAGTTACGATTATGAGCCAAGGAAGGAAAGTCAAAGTAATCTGCTTTCTGGCACCATTCACCAAAGAGAGACCATAATACAACTTGAATTCTTTCTTGAAGACAAATCTTTGTTTGCTTTTAATCGCATGGCCCTGGTGCATGAAAAGAAATAGTACCCCAGCTGATATCATGCAAAACGAAGCTATGACAAAGACTGCAGAATAGGGAACGTGTAAGAATCTATAAACCATATATAACAAGGCGCTGGCAACAATAATAGCCAAGTTTGAAAGCCCTTGAATTTCACCAATCCGTTTCCCAAAATTTCCATCTTTGGCAAAATTCATGCTTATGCTACTGGCAAGGGGCATATATAAATGCTGCCCAGTACTGTAGATTACCAGTGTTATTAGAACAAATGAAAAAAGAGAAGGGACAAAACCGAAGAATAACAATCCGATGCCGCCCAAAATATTTGCAAATGCAGCAATTCGTATATCTGACAAGCCATTGAGCATTCCGATTATTACAACGGTCAGAAGCCCGGGAAGTTCTCGAGGAGTTTCCAAAAGGGATCTTTGCATGATTGTGAAGTTTAAATCCTCGAAAAGCCTATTAGCCAAGGTTGTGCTGTCAACAGCCGCAACAATGCCAAGAAGAACACTAATTATTAAGAATATTAGAAAATCCTTTTGGATTTTATATTTGCCAAACTTTATTTCATTCATTCATTCTGCCTCCATGTTATTTAGCAATGATGTAATTGAAAAAAAATATTTATTCCAAGATGTGATTGTAACATGAAAAGACAGCATATTTCTATGCTGCCCTGAAATAATATTGGAGATTTTATTTTACCAATTAGTTGCCCTGATCTCAAAGTATGCTTTTGGATGTTGACATGCGGGGCATATATCTGGAGCCTCGTTGGCTTCAACCAATCTTCCACAGTTTCTGCATTTCCAAACAGTGATTTCGGGTCTTGCAAAAACTTTCGATTCTTGAATATTTTTAAGAAGGTCTAAATACCTGCCTTCATGGACTCTTTCAACTTTCAAGATATTTTCAAATGCTTCGGCAATTTCGATAAAACCTTCTTCTCTTGCTTCTTTAGCAAAGCCAGCGTACATGTCGGTCCATTCATAATGTTCCCCTGCTGCGGCTGCCTTAAGATTTTCTTCGGTGGTTCCAATTCCCTGCAAATATTTGAACCAAAGTTTTGCATGTTCCATTTCATTACCGGCAGTTTCCTCGAAGATTGCTGAAATGCTTTCAAAGCCTTCTTTTTTTGCTGCTGAAGCAAAGTATGTGTATTTATTTCTTGCCTGAGATTCGCCAGCAAAGGCAGATTGTAAGTTTGCTTCTGTTTTTGATCCTTCCAATTTCATAATATTACCTCCATTTTAAATAAAACAAAATATCAATTAAATATGTCTCAAAATTAAACAAGTAAAAAAGAGTACTTATGCAACCTTGATCAACTCTCATTTTATACCTAAATATATTTCTTTTAAACATAAATATGGATGTAGTTTGAAATCAGGCAAGTACGTCTAAAACAATGGTTGATAGAAGGTGCAAATAATGGTAATATAAACAAGGTCATGAATTTTAGTAATATATTAAAAAGGATAAGACAATATGGAAATAGAAATGAAATATTCAATTAAAGACAAGGAAACCAGTGACCTAATATGGGAAGACGACTACATAAATTCTTTAGCCGACGAGAATTCTAGGGAAAACATTTATATGAAGGCGGCCTATTTCGACACGGAAGACAAAGTCCTTTCAGCAAAGGACATTGCATTCCGCGTGCGCAAGGAAGGAAACAGGGTTGTCGCTTCATTGAAATGGAATGGTGAAAGCAGCGATGGGCGTCATAAAAGGGAAGAAATAAATGTACCGGTTAATGACGAAGCATGCTTTATCACACCTGACCCATCTATCTTCAAAGAAAGCGAAGATGGAAGGTGGATGCTTAAGATATTAGGCGGCAAGGAACTTGTAAATGTACTCGAAACCAGATTTTTTAGAAGAAAAGTCAGGATTGATACAGGAGAGTGTATTTGCGAAGTAGCCATAGATATTGGGGAAATAGTAACTGACAGTGGAAGTGAGCCAATTTGCGAATTGGAAATCGAACTTTTTTCCGGCAGCGAGGAATCACTGAAGGAAATTGGAGCACTGATAGCTGAAAAATATCAGCTGGTTCCAGAAAATAGAAGCAAGTATGCAAGAGGATTAAGAATACTCAAATAGAGGAATTAATTAATAGATAAAATTTTGGAGGATGAATAAATGAAGTCAACTTTTACTAGCAGGGAAAAAAATGAAGTCAAGTTTACAATGGAATTTACAAAGGAAGAATTGGAAAAAGCAATTGGCGAAGCATATTTAAAGGAAAGAGTTAAATTTCCAATAGATGGTTTTAGAAAAGGAAAAGCACCAAGAAAATTAATAGAAACAAAATATGGCGAAGGCGTTTTCTTGGAAGAAGGAATAGATGTACTGTTCTCCCATTCATATCCAGTGGCAGTTAAAGAATTAGGTATCAAGCCAGTGGACAGACCTTCAGTTAATTTGGAGAATTTTGAAAAGGAAAAAGATCTAGTGATTGGAGTAACTGTAACAGTAACTCCTGAGTTTGAAGTAAAGGATTACAAGGGAGTAGAAGTAGATAAGATATCCCACGATATTTCAGATTTGGCAGTTCAATTGGAATTGGAATCTCTTCAGAAAAGGAATTCAAGACTTGTCTTGGTTGAAAGACCAGCGCAGGACAAGGATACAGTATTGATAGACTATAGCGGATCTGTTGATGGAGTTTTGTTTGATGGAGGTGCTGCCGAAAGACAACCTTTGACACTCGGATCAAACACTTTCATTCCAGGTTTTGAAGAACAAATAGTTGGAGCTTCAGTTGGTGATGAGATTGATGTCAAAGTAACTTTCCCAGAAGAATACCATAGTGAAGATCTTGCTGGCAAGGAAGCTGTTTTTAAAGTGAAAGTTCATGAAATCAAGGAAGCACAAGTTCCAGATATAAACGATGAGTTTGCCAAGGATGTCAGCGAATTTGAAACTTTGGAAGAATTGAAGAATGACACCTTGTCAAAATTGACAGCGGCAGCTGCAAGCAAGGCAGAACTAGAAACAAAGAATGCGATTTTGGAAAAAATATATAATGCCAACGAAATAGATATTCCAGAAATTATGATTGATGAGCAAATTGATGAAATGATGGAAGAATTTGACCAACAACTTAAATATCAAGGATTGGATTTGAAAAAGTATTTTGAGTATCTTGGCAAGGAAGAAAAAGACTTTAGAACTGAAATCCAGCCAGAAGCTTTCAAAAAAATCAAGACAAGGTTACTTGTTTCCGCAATAGCCGATGCCGAAAAATTTGATGTTTCTGACGAAGAAATAGAAAAAGAAATTGAAGAAATGGCAAAGCAGTACAAAATGGAGATTGAACAACTTAAAAAAGCAATGCAGGCTGAAAACTATGGATATCTTGTAAAAGATATCAAAATGAGAAAGGCCATTGAATTTATTACTAATAATGCTGTTATAAAATAGTTTGCCAGCTAAAAATAATGGGTAGAAAACTTTAGTAAAGGGGGTATGAAAATGACTTTAGTTCCAATCGTAGTCGAACAGACAAATCGCGGGGAGAGATCCTATGATATATATTCCAGGCTTCTCAAGGATAGAATAATTTTTTTGGGAGAAGAGGTTAATGATTATACCGCTAGCCTTATTGTTGCCCAGTTGCTATTTCTAGAATCTGAAGATCCTGACAAGGATATTTCAATGTATATAAACAGTCCAGGGGGATCGATAACATCTGGTATGGCCATATATGACACAATGAACTATATCAAGCCGGATGTTTCAACTATTTGCATAGGCATGGCTGCCAGCATGGGAGCATTTCTATTGTCTTCTGGAGCCAAGGGCAAGAGATTTGCCCTGCCAAACGCCGATATTATGATTCATCAGCCACTTGGGGGAATGAGCGGCCAGGCGGAGGATATGAGGATACATACGCAAAGAATAATGAAAATGAGAGAAAATCTCAATAGGATACTAAGCGAAAATACAGGGCAACTTATAGAAAAAGTAGCCAAAGATACTGATAGAGATAATTTTATGAATGCCAAAGAAGCCTTGGATTATGGGATTATTGATAAAATTATTGTAAAACGATAGCAATTTCAGGATTGCTTTGGAGGTAAGTTATGACAAAATTCGATGATTCAAAACAGCTCAAATGCTCGTTTTGTGGGAAACCGCAAAATGAAGTACGAAGACTTGTAGCAGGAGCTGGTGTATATATTTGTGATGAATGTATAGAGCTTTGTCAGGAAATAATTAAAGAAGAATTTTCTGATATAAAGGAAGAAGGAGAAGGAGAAGAAACAGCAAAGCTACCCACACCCATGGAGATAGCAAGCTTCTTGTCCGACTATGTAATTGATCAAGATGACGCAAAGAAAGCATTGGCTGTTGCAGTCTATAATCATTACAAGAGAATCAACCATGCAAGCACAAAAGATAAAGATGATGAAGTAGAAATACAAAAGAGCAATATAATCATGATTGGACCAACTGGCTCGGGAAAGACGCTTTTGGCCCAGACTCTTGCAAAGACATTGAATGTTCCATTTGCAATAGCAGATGCAACAGCTTTGACTGAAGCGGGATATGTTGGAGAAGATGTGGAAAATATTCTTCTTAAGCTGATACAGGCTGCAGATTATGATATCGAAAAAGCTCAAAAGGGAATAATCTACGTTGATGAAATCGACAAGATTTCCAGACGCAGTGAAAACCCATCAATAACCAGAGATGTAAGCGGCGAAGGAGTTCAACAGGCTCTTTTGAAGATTTTGGAAGGCACAATCGCCAGCGTACCACCACAAGGTGGAAGAAAGCATCCACATCAGGAGTTCCTCCAGATAGACACCACCAACATACTTTTTATTTGCGGTGGAGCATTTGACGGACTTGATAAAATAGTTCAAAGAAGAATTGGAGAAAAAACCATTGGTTTCAATTCTGAAATAAAACATTCAAAAGCTGAAAGCTCAGTGCTTTTAAAACAGGTCCAAGCACAAGATTTGCTCAGATACGGCTTAATCCCAGAGTTTATTGGAAGATTGCCGGTTATGGTCACACTTGAGGAGCTAAGCAAGGAAGCCTTGGTTAGAATCATAAAGGAGCCAAAGAATGCCCTGCTCAAGCAGTACAAGAAACTTTTTGCAATTGATGGAGTCGAACTTGAAATAGAAGATTCCGCCATTATAAAAGTTGCTGAGAAAGCTATCGAACGAAAGACAGGTGCAAGAGGACTCAGAAGCATATTCGAACATATAATGACTGATATAATGTATGAAATTCCATCAAGGAAGGACATATTGAAATGTGTCATAACAGAAGATACTATTGTAAATAATACAGGGCCAAAGCTGGTACTGTCGGATAATGATGGTGATGCCAAGGATGAGGAATCTGCATCATAAAACAGGCGGCTTATGCCGCTTGTTTTCTTCAAAGGAGGAAACGTAATGGTAAGAAAAACCAAGGAAGAGATAAAGCTTGAAAAAAGTTTGAAAAGAGAAATTCCGATGATACCGCTTCGGGGGCTTACAGTGTTCCCAAACATGGTATTGCATTTTGATATAGGCAGGGACAAATCAATCAATGCGCTGGAAGAAGCAATGATTACAGACCAGCTAATTTTGTTGTCCGCACAAAAGGATCCTGATACAGAACTCCCAACATTTGAAGACTTCTTTAAAGTTGGAACAGTTGCAAGAATAAAGCAAATGCTCAAACTCCCTGGAGATGCAATCAGAGTACTGGTAGAAGGCGTGAGCCGGGGTATCATCGACGAGATATTATTTGATATTCCTTATTTCCGATGCAAGATTACTGAAGTGATAGAAGATGAAAACGAAGATATTCCATTGAAAGTTCAAGCATTGATGAGGACAGCACTGGCAAACTTCGAAGATTATCTAAGATTAAATCCAAAAGCATCACAAGAGGTTTTCCTATCGGTTGCGTCAGTTGAGTCCGCATCTAGGCTAGCTGACTTGATAACATCACATCTTGATATCAAACTTGAAGAAAAGCAAGCCATTTTGGAAGCTTTTGAAGTTGAAAAAAGACTGGAACTTCTTAACGAGATATTGCTTAAGGAAGTTGAAATTCTCAATATAGAAAATGACATAAATATCAAGGTTAAAACGCAGATCAACAAGGGACAGCGTGAGTATTATCTGAGAGAACAAATGAGAGCGATACAGCAAGAGCTAGGCCAGGATGCTGGAATAGAAGATGAAATAGAAGATTGGATCCAGCAGCTGAAAAAGTTGAAATTGCCTGAAAAACTTTACCTGAAGATTGAAAAAGAAATCAATAGGCTTACAAAAATTCAATCATCATCACCTGAAGGTGGAGTTATAAGAACATATGTTGAGTGGATTCTGGCATTGCCATGGAATAAGACTTCAAAAGACAGAATCAATTTGAAGACAGCCCAGAGAATACTTGATGAAGATCATTATGGTCTTGAAAAGGTCAAAGAAAGAGTAATTGAATATTTAGCGGTCATGAAGCTTTCAAGCAACTTGAAAGCCCCAATTCTTTGCCTCGTGGGGCCTCCTGGAGTTGGAAAGACTTCTATTGCCAAATCAGTTGCCAGAGCTTTAAACAGGCATTTTGTAAGGATGTCCCTTGGCGGGGTAAGAGACGAAGCTGAGATAAGAGGGCATAGGAGAACATATATTGGAGCTATCCCAGGCAGGATAATTTCCGCAATGAGAGATGCTGAAACAAACAACCCAATATTTCTATTTGATGAAGTGGACAAGATTGGAAACGACTTCAGAGGAGATCCAGCTTCAGCGCTTTTGGAAGTGCTTGATCCTGAACAAAACAAAGAATTTACCGACCATTATCTTGAAGTGCCGTTTGACCTATCAAAGGTAATGTTCATAACAACTGCAAACACTACGGACACCATTCCAAGGCCACTCCTTGATAGAATGGAGGTTATTTATGTCTCTGGGTATACAGAGGAAGAAAAAGTTAAAATAACGCAAAAGTATCTTATACCAAAGAAAATCAAGGAACATGGATTGGATAACCATAAGGTTTCAATTTCAGAGAATGCCCTAAGAGATATAATAAACTACTATACAAGAGAATCGGGAGTCAGAAACCTGGAAAGGGAGATTGCTAACCTTCTTAGGAAGTCAGCGAGATTCATAGTCAGCGGTGAAGCAAAGGAAATAAAAGTAACAGGAAACAATATCGAAACATATCTTGGCAAGAAGAGATATTCTTATGATATTATTGGTGGAGAAAACGAAATTGGAGTAACTACAGGTCTAGCATGGACTGTTGTTGGCGGGGATACATTGTTTATAGAAACAAAAGTTATGCCGGGAAGCGGAAAACTTGTTTTGACAGGACAACTTGGAGAAGTAATGCAGGAATCCGCAAAAGCTGGTATAAGTTATATTCGTTCCAGCACAGCGGAATTAGGTATTTCCGAAACCTTCTATAAAGACTTTGACTTGCATATCCACATACCCGAAGGGGCAACACCAAAAGATGGACCTTCGGCAGGAGTTTCAATGATAACATCTGTTATTTCAGCACTGACGAAGACGCCAGTGAGAAAAGATGTGGCCATGACTGGGGAAATAACCCTACGAGGAAAAGTGCTTCCAGTTGGCGGCATCAAGGAAAAGGTTCTCGCAGCAAATAGGGCCGGTATAAAGACAATAATCCTTCCAAAGGAAAATTTGAGGGATATTGATGAGATTCCCCACAATGTTAAAAGAAAACTTAAATTCATTACGGTTTCCACAGTAGCTGAAGTCTTGGAAAATGCCCTTGTAAAAAGCGAGGAGAAACAATGATAATAAAAACCGCGGAACTGGTTGCCGTTGGAGTAAAAAAAGCCCAATATCCGGAAGATAACATGGCCGAAGTCGCTTTCTGCGGCAGGTCGAATGTTGGAAAGTCGTCTCTGATCAACTTCTTGCTTAATAGAAAAAAGTTGGCAAGAACCAGCTCCACCCCTGGCAAAACCAGGACAGTGAATTTCTACCAAATCAATGATGAATTTCGAATTGTGGATTTGCCTGGTTACGGTTATGCAAAAGTATCAAAGTCCCTTTCGGAAAATTGGGGTGATATGATAGAAAACTATTTGAAAGACAGGCAGGGGCTTCGAAAAGCCTTCCTTTTGGTAGATATCAGGCATGAGCCAACAGAAAAAGATGTCATCATGTATCAATGGCTAAGGCATTATGGAATGGATGGCTTCATAATAGCCACAAAAGCAGATAAGATATCCAAAAACGAAGCTGCAAAAAGTATTGCGTTGATTCGTAAAACATTAAAGCTTGGCTTGGATGACAGGGTTTTACCTATCTCCACGCTGAAGAAAACTGGTTTTGAAGAACTAATGGCTGCAATTGATGAAGTTGTTGGCAAACCTTTGGAGATTTAAAATATGCAATGGATTTTTCTTAGTGTTTTGTTAAAGAGAATAAAGGCGATAAGATTCTTTATGAAAGATAAAGAAGTGCCAAAAAGGAAGAAGCTTATTATAATTTTGGGTATTCTGTTTCTTATAAGCCCAATCAACTTGATAACTATTCCTGTATTTGGTCTCGGGCTTGTGGATGATATAATACTATGGAGTTTTATAATTTATTATCTAAGAGATGAACTAGATAAATACTGGGTCGGCGAAGGAGAAGGCCAGTCCCTGAAAGACAATGAATTGAAGGGCAAGGATATCATAGAAGATGTGGATTTTGAAGTCGAGGTTGACGATGCAAATTCGGACAAAGACATTCCAAAAAACAACGATGAGCCAAAACCCGAAGAAAAAGACAAAGAAAAAAATGATAAAGTTGAAGGAGATAGCTAATGGAGAAAGAATTGGTATTTGGGGATATAATGATCTCAGAAGATGAAATTCAAAAAAGAGTTTCAGAAATGGGAAAAGAAATTTCAATAGATTACGAAGGTGAAACGATTTTCGCAATCTGCGTATTGAAGGGAGCTTGTATTTTCCTAAGCGATCTTCTCAAAAATATTACAACGGATACAAATATTGATTTCATGGCTGTTTCCAGCTATGGGGCAGACACTTCAACATCGGGAGTTGTGAGAATACTCAAGGATCTTGATTCCAGCATTGAAGGAAAACATGTTATTATTGTAGAGGATATTGTTGATTCTGGATTGACTCTTCATTATTTAAGGGATTATCTGCTTGGTAGAAAACCAAAATCCCTTAAGATATGCACTTTGCTTGACAAGCCTGAAAGAAGGGAAGCCGACATATCCCCGGATTATGTGGGATTTGTCATTGAAAATAAATTTATAGTAGGATATGGTCTTGATTATCAAGAAAAATATAGAAATCTACCATATATAACATGTCTAATAGAAAATTAATTTTGGAGGATTGAAATGAGTAATAAAATTGTAGTTGGTATTTCAAACAAGCACATGCACATTTCCAGGGAAGATTTAGACACACTATTTGGAAAGGGTTACGAGTTGAAAGTTTTCAAAGAGCTTGGACAGCCTGGCCAATATGCAGCTGAGGAAAAACTGGACATAGTTGGACCAAAAGGAACAATTAAAGGTATTAGAATATTAGGACCAATTAGGCCGAAAACCCAGATTGAACTAGCATTGTCAGATGCAAGGGCTATTGGAATAAATGCTCCCATCAGAGAATCAGGAGATGTTGCAGGCAGTCCTGGAGCAAAACTAATCGGTCCATTGGGCGAAGTGGAAATCAAAGAAGGCGTAATCATAGCATTGAGGCACATTCATTTGACAGAAGAAGAAGCAAAAGCCGCAAACGTTAAAGACAAGGAATTTGTAAGTCTAAGATTTGAAGGACCTAGAGCGGTAACTTTCGACAATGTTTTGATAAGAGTAAATGTGAATTTCAGTGGAGAAATCCATCTTGACACAGACGAAGGAAATGCAGGATGTGTCTCAACTGGAGATATGGGTGAGATAATAAAAAAGTAGGGGGACGAATATGAAAAATTTAAATGAGTATTTTGACCATACAATTTTAAAACCTGAAGCTGGAGAAGAAGATATTAAAAAGCTTTGCAAGGAAGCTGTTGAATATGAGTTCTATGCCGTTTGTATAAATTCATCTTATGTGCAATTGGCAAAGGAAGAATTAGCCGGCAGCAATGTGAAAATAGCATCGGTTGTGGGGTTCCCACTTGGTGCATGTGATACAGCGACAAAAGTATTCGAAGCTAAAAGCGCTATGGGAAATGGAGCCGATGAAATAGACATGGTAATCAATATCGGAGCTCTCAAGGATGGACGATACAATCATGTTCTTACAGATATTCTGGCTGTAGTTTCTGAATGCGAAGGCAAGGCGTTAGTTAAGGTAATTCTTGAAACTTGCCTGCTTACAGAAGAAGAAATAGTAGAAGCCTGCCTTCTGGCTAAAAATGCCGGAGCGGCTTTTGTAAAGACATCAACTGGGTTTTCCACATCAGGAGCCACAGCCCACAATGTAAGCCTGATGAAAAGAACAGTTGGAAGCACGGTTCAAGTAAAAGCTTCCGGCGGCATAAGAGACCTCAAGGCAACCCTGGAAATGATTCAAGCAGGCGCAGACAGAATCGGAGCAAGTGCCTCGGTAAGCATTATGCAGGAAAATATCAATGGGAATGTACCACCAGAAGAGAGCAAATATATCCCAAACAGTGAATCATCTAGTAGATAAAAACTGGAGCATTGGAAATCAAAAGATAATTCAAATACTTAAATCTAAAAATGATTTTAATAAATTGAGAAGATTTGGCAGCACAATAAAATGCTGCCAGTTCTTTTTTTATTTGAAAATAATTATTGACATGCTTATAAAATATAGTATTATAGGAGTATAGATACTTCGTAACCGAAATATTCAATACCGAAATAAAAAAGGAGGATTATAATGTCAAAAGAAATCGAACTTATGAAATCATTATTTCACATCAACAAGATGCTCCATAAGGAAGTGGCGAAGTTCTTTATGGAAGACGGATTGAATCCAACAGAAGTAATGCTTCTATACAAAATCAAGCATGGTTCAGATAATCAAAGAACTATAGATATGTCCAAGGAAATGGGAATACCAGCCAGTACATTCACCGGTATGATAGATAGACTAGTAGAGAAAGGGTATGTAGTTCGGGAAAGAAGTGAAAAAGACCGCAGAAGTGTGACACTTAGGATTAATGAAGAAATGCAACCCAATGAAAAAGAAGACAATGCTACTGCAAATCATATGAAGGAAGTTTTATCATGTCTTGCGGATGAAGATAAGAAACAGTTGTTTGATGCCATAAAAAAATTCGAAGAAGCGCTGATAAACAAAAGCGAAAAATAGAAATACAGAAATAGTTATAAACGGAGAATAATTGAACATGGAAAATACTAATATGGAAACTATTAAATCTGATGATATGACAACGGAAGATCCGGGGTTCAAGTTAAAGATATCATTATGGCTAACCTTGCCGGTGCTTTTAATTGGGGGATTTATGGCCATGCTGGATTCCAGTATAGTCAATGTTGCGATTCCATCAATGATGAACGCGTTTGGAGTAAGCTCCAGCAGCATTGAATGGGTTTTAACCATATATATGCTTGTGCTTGGGGTAGTAGTACCAATGTCGGGATGGCTTGGAGATTTCCTTGGATTCAAGAAATTGTATCTGATTTCACTAATTGTTTTTACGGTTGGATCTGCGTTTTGCGCTTTTGCCTGGAACGTTCCTTCATTGACATTGGCAAGAGCAATTCAAGCGGTTGGTGGTGGAATGATAATGCCAGTAACAATGGCGATGATTTATCGAATCACACCGAGAGAAAAGATTGGAAAAGCAATGGGATTGTTTGGTATGATATTCGTATTCGCACCAGCAATTGGCCCAACTGTGGGAGGATACTTGGTTGAATATGTGAACTGGAGATGGATATTCACAATCAATATCCCAATTGGGATAATGGGATTCGCCCTAGGGGCAATGTTGATTCCTGAAATAAAGAGCGCCCACCCAGGGAAATTCGACTGGTGGGGGGCATTGACATCTGCAATTGCATTGTTTTGCATCTTGTTTGCTTTATCGGAAGGATCCAACTGGGGATATACGTCAATTGAAATAATAATGTTGCTTTATACAAGCGTGGTTTTCTTTGCACTATTTATTTATCATCAACTAACAACAAAGGAGCCGCTGCTGGATCTAAGAGTATTCAAGAATATGAATTTCACAATGGGAAATATTCTATTGGTTATAATAACAGTTGGAATGTATGGGGCGCTATTTTATATCCCAATCTTCCTCCAGTCAATAATGGGAATTGGAGCTTTGAAAGCAGGATTAATAATGTTGTTGCCTGCCTTGGCTTCAGCAGTAATGATGCCCATCAGTGGAGCCATGTACGATAGTATTGGGCCGAAGGTGCCTATCATATTGGGGCTTTCCATCATAACAGGCAGCACGTTCGCTCTGTCGTTTCTAGATGTTTCCACAGCATTATCAACAATAATCACAATAAATGTTGTCAGATCAATGGGAATGGGCCTTGTAATGATGACGGCACAAACAGCATTGATGTCGGAAATACCCACTGACAAAGTGGGAAGGGCGACCTCCGTAAACAATGTTTTAACCAGGGTTGCCGCCTCATTCGGGATTGCCGCACTAACATTGATAATGACTCAGAGGAATTCAATCCATGTGGCAAATCTAAGCAATGCAGTTTCTGCAAACAACCCCATGGTTGTGCTAAAGATGAAGGAGCTTGCATCTGGTTTCGCAAATGGGACGATGAGCGATCCCATGGCCAACGCTATGGTAAGCAGTACATTGGGAAAACAGATATTTCAAATAGCTTTTGTACAGTCAATGAATGATATTTTTATTATAACCGCGATTATCACTGCAATAGCCATTATCCCTGGGATATTGATAAGAAGAAAGTACTACGTTGAAAAACCAAAGCATGTTAAGTCACGAGAAAAAGTAATTGTTGAAGTGGAGGGTAAAATATATGAATGACAATTTGGAAAAAGAGCAAGATAAAACTAAAATTGAAAGCACTTTGGAAAGTGATGCACAGGAAAGCAGCAAACCGAAAACCAGTATGGGCAAGAAGAAAATTGCAGTACTTGTAGCATCTGGGATAATACTTGGAGCGCTTTTAATAGTTGGATATTTTTGGTACAATGGCAGTTATTTCGTTAAAACAGAGGATGCAAGGGTTTCAGCCGATATTATCAGCGTCACTCCACAGATGGCAGGCAGGGTACTTGATATAAAAGTCAAGGCTGGAGACATGGTATCGCAGGGAGAAGTATTGATAAGCCTGGATACAAGCAGTGTAATGGGAAGTACCGATATTAATCTTCAAACTTTCAGCCAAAGTGCCGGCATTAATGCATACAAGAGCGAAATGGTCTCACCAATAGCAGGGAAGGTGATCCAAATCAATGCCAGCGAGGGCCAATCGGTAAATATGGGACAAAGCGTAATCATAGTCGCGAACACCAATGATCTTTACATAGCGGCAAATATCGTCGAGACAAAGATTGACAAGGTTAAAGTTGGTCAATTGGTGGAAGTTACAATAGACGGCATCAGCGGCAAGAAATTCATTGGAAAAGTTGACAGCATTTCAGAAGCGGTAAACTCGGTATTTTCTCTAGTACCAGTTCAAAGCTCCAATGGAAACTTTACAAAGGTTACACAGACAATCCCAATTGTGATAAGACTTCCAGAGCTGGCGCAGCAGGACACAAAAATTGGAATGAATGCCACAATCAAGATACATGTGAAGTAGGAGGCAGAAGATGAAGATGAATAAAAAACTAGTTGGAATAATTGCCATAGTCATATTGTTGGGAATAGCTGCATTTGCAATAATCAACGGTCAGAATGCAACTAAAAGGGGAGCGATTGAAGCAACGACCTCCAAGGCCGTTATGAAAGTCATAGAAGGACAATACCAGGTTGCCTCGACTTTGTCTCCGGAAAAGAGCGCCACAATCAGCAGCAAGATATCTGGTAAAATAAATCAAATAAACGTGGAAAAAGGCAATATTGTAAAGACTGGGCAGTCACTGATAAAGATTGACAGCACAGATGTCCTTTTAGCTCAAGGATCTGGAATCATGGCAAATGACAATATAGCAAAATACAAGCTGAGTTATGATCTGGCTAATCAGCAATATGAGAACAATAAATCGCTATACGAAAACGGTGCCATTTCAAAAGTTGCCTATGATCAGAGTAAAACTGCAATGGATCAGGCGAAGATCCAATATACTTCAGCTCAAAGCGCCCTTGGTGAGCAATTGGACAAAACTCAAATTATCTCCCCAATAGATGGAATAGTTGTCGCTATAAATGTGCAGCAGGGAGATTCGGTCACAGCTGGGTCACAGTTAATCAGTATCGTTAATGTGGACAACCTGCTAATCAAGGGAACAGTTCCAGAATCTATAATTGGGCAAATAAAGCAAGGGCAAGAAGTAAAAATAGCCGTTGATTCAATATACGGAACTGAATTCAAAGGGAAAGTAAGCTTTATAAGTCCAATTTCAGTCCCTGCAGGTCAGATATTTCCAATAGAAATAACCTTGGAAAACAAGGATGGAGCTTTAAAAGCCGGAATGTCGGCGGAAGCAAATTTGCAAATTCAATCAACAGGTCAAGTTCTTGCAGTTCCAACCAGCAGCATTGTTGAAAAGGATGGGGCAACCTATGTCTTCCAAGTTGACGGCAACGTAGTCAAAATGGTACAAGTGAAAACAGGAATCAGCAACAGCAACGAAACTGCCATATTATCAGGAATTGATCAGAATGCAGAAATTGTAACAGTCAATGCCCAGATGCTAATGGATGGCGATACGATAAAATAGAATCTTTCAGAAAATCAAATAATTATTTTTAAGAGAGCAGCCATTTTGATAGATGGCTGCTCTTTTATTGCAAATGATTTCAAATAAAAAAAAGACCCAGATCTTCGAAAAAAATCCAAAACGAATTTCATTCTAAAGAGGTGGGTCTAAAATTATATTATGAAATTAGACGTTGAATCTAAATAGGATAACGTCCCCGTCTTTTACAATGTATTCCTTGCCTTCGGATTTAACCAAACCCTTTTCCTTGGCGGCAGCCATGGATCCACAGGAGATAAGGTCATTGTATGCAACTATTTCAGCTCTGATAAAGCCTCTTTCAAAGTCGGAATGAATCTTGCCCGCAGCCTGGGGAGCTTTGGAGCCTCTACTAATAGTCCAGGCTCTTACTTCTTGTGGGCCCGCGGTAAGGAAAGATATCAGGTCCAGGAGATGATAGCTGGCATGGATTAGTTTGTCAAGACCGGACTCGTCAAGCCCAAGATCATCGAAGAAGGCTTGTTTTTCATCATCTTCAAGCTCTGCAATTTCAGCTTCCAGTTTTGCGCACATAACTACAACATCTGAGCCTTCTGCCTGGGCAAAGGATTTAACCTGTTCAACAAATTTGTTTCCAGCCCCGCCACCTACTGCATCGTCCTCAGAAACATTTGCGGCGTAGATTACCGGTTTGCTGGTCAGAAGATCCAAAGTTTCAACAAACTCTTTCTCTTCGGGGGTAAAGTCTAAAGTCCTTATAGTTCTACCATCATCAAGGGTTTCCTTGATTTTTAAGAGCACATCAAGTTCGCTTTGCAGGTTTTTTTCTGTTCTGACATTCTTTTGAGTTTTATGAATCCTTCTATCTACCACTTCCATGTCTGCAAGTATCAACTCAAGATTTATTGTGTCTATGTCTTTTAGCGGTCCTATTTCTCCATCTACATGAACAACATTATCGTCTTCAAAGCACCTTACCACATGAATAATCGCCGAAACTTCCCTGATATGTGATAAAAACTTGTTTCCAAGACCTTCGCCTTTGGATGCTCCTTTTACAAGCCCTGCAATGTCGTAAAATTCAATGGCCGTATAAATTACTTTTTTTGAATCATACATGTCTCTCAAGACTTGAAGCCTTTTATCTGGGACACTTACCACTCCAACATTTGGCTCTATTGTGCAAAAGGGGTAGTTCGAAGCTTCCGCCCCAGCTTTTGTAATTGCATTGAACAAGGTGCTTTTTCCCACATTTGGGAGTCCTACTATTCCTAATTTCATAATTTCCTCCGTAATTTAATTGTTTTCTTTGCTTTTCCTGTTTTTAAAATAATATGCGACTGAAAATGTAATGACCACTATAACGCTTACCAGCTGTGCGATTTTAAAGTCACCCAGCATAAGGCTATCGGTTCTTAAACTTTCAACAAAGAATCGTTCTATTGAATAAAGTATTCCATATAATAAAAATATTTGTCCCTCAAATTTGCGTTTCTTGTCAATATGGCTGAGAAGAAAGAACAAAAACAGACACCAGATTGATTCATATAAAAAAGTTGGATGAACCATGACGCCATTCACATCTATAGCCCAAGGCAGATTTGTTGGAGATCCATATGCCTCCTGGTTGAAATAATTCCCCCACCTGCCAATTGATTGGGCCAAAGCCACTGCAGGTACCGCCAAATCCAAACCATTCAAAGGTGAGACATTCCAACGCTTGAATAAAACAACGGCAAAGATTATGCCGGCTATCAAACCACCATGTATGGCAAGTCCTCCAGCCCTTATATCCAGTATTTTATACAGGTCCCCATGATAATATCCCCAATTAGAAAAAACATAGTACAGACGAGCTCCAATGACTCCAGCGGGTATTACTACCAAGGCAAAGTCAAGAACCCTTTCTTTATTGATTCCATGAGCTTCTGCTCTTTTATACATTATTAGTATTGCAAGCACCATAGCTGATGAAATTATAACGCCATACCACATGATGGGATAGCCGAAAATATCAAATGCGATTGGGTTGGGTTTCATATTAGCCTCCTATGAATGGATAATACGATATTATACCCTATTTTCAGGCATTTTTTTACACAATTTGAATATTTCTTTGATAATTATCAATCAATATTTAGAACCATAAAATCAAAGGGCACAATATGTTGGATTATAGTCTGTATAAGAGTATGCAAGTATGAAATAAGTAAATATATTTCCTCAAAATTCGTAAAAAAACTATAAATAATGTTGCGAAGTGGAGGCAAGTGGAGTATAGTGGTGTTAATAAAAGCAAAGGTGGGCGGGTTTTAATGTTTATTGGTGAGTATCAACACACAATTGATATAAAAAGCAGAATCATTGTGCCATCGAAATTCCGCGAAGAACTAGGTTCTAGATTTGTGTTAACCAAAGGTTTGGACAATTGCCTATTTGTTTTTTCAATGGACGAATGGAATAAATTTGAAGATAAGTTAAAGAACCTTCCAGTTGCCAGCAAGGATGCCAGGGCATTTGTAAGGTATTTTTTTTCCGGCGCGGTTTTATGCGATACGGATAGACAAGGAAGATTGATCATTCCACAAAATCTCAGAGAGCATGCAAAGATTGACAAGGAAATTGTAATTATCGGAGTCCTTTCAAGAGTTGAAGTTTGGAGCAAAAGCGAGTGGGAAAACTACAACGAAGGTGCTGATCTTGGGTATGACGCCATTTCAGAAAAAATGGCTGAATTAGGTATTTAGGAGATACAAAGTGGAATTTAAACATACGGCTGTCTTATACGACCAAGTTATCGACAATCTCAAAATAATTCCTGATGGAGTTTATGTAGATGGAACCTTGGGAGGGGGAGGCCATGCGGGCGGAATATGCCAGCAGCTTTCTGAAAATGGAACATTGGTAGGTATCGACAGGGACCAGGCAGCACTTGATGCGGCTTCCAATAATTTAAAAGATTACAAATGTAAAAAATATTTCCTTAAGGGAAATTACTCATCTATAAAAGACCTGCTAAAACAAGAAGATATCAAGCAAGTGAACGGAATAATACTTGACTTGGGAGTCTCCTCATTTCAGCTGGATAACAGCGCCAGAGGATTTTCATATATGAATGATGGTCCCTTGGATATGAGAATGGACAGTGATTCGGATAGGAATGCCGACCAGATTGTTAATGAATATAGCGAGGACGAACTGAAAAATATAATAAGAGATTATGGCGAAGAAAAATGGGCAAGTCGAATAGCAAGCTTCATTGTTAAAGCAAGAGCAAAAGGTCCAATAAGCACAACACATGAATTGGTTGAGATAATCAAGGCTGCGATTCCAGCGGGAGCAAGAAGAGAAGGGCCTCATCCAGCAAAGAGAACATTTCAGGCAATTAGAATAGAGGTAAACGATGAATTGAATCAACTGGAAAAAGCAGTTGATGAAATGATAGATGTACTTTCCCCACAAGGCAGATTGTGCATCATTACTTTTCACTCTCTGGAAGATAGAATCGTTAAAGATCGGTTCAACAACAGAGCAAACCCATGTACGTGTCCAAAAGAATTCCCATTCTGCATATGCGGAAAAGTGGCCGATGTGAAGAAAATAAGCACGAAGCCAATCTTACCAACTGAAAAGGAAATTGATGAAAATCCCAGATCGAGAAGCGCAAAATTAAGAGTATTAGCTAAAATCTAGAAGGAGAAAAATAAATGCATACTGCAGAACAAAGATATTTAGAAAATGAAAATGAAGCAGGATTCATAAGACAAAATCGAAGGAATAAGGCACAGAAAGCTTTAAGCCAGGAGAAACCCAAGAGCGCTTTTACTCAAAAGGACAGAGCTAAACTTATAATGCTTTTACTTGTTATTGGGATTTTATGTGTTGCCGGTGTGGTAAGTACCGCATATGCGACACAGATAAAATATAATTTAAATGAAATTTCCAAACAAAATCAAATAATACAGGGTGAAATCGACAATATAAATGTTATAATAGAGGGCGAAAATAATATTACTAAAATCGAAGACAAAGCTTTAAACCAACTTGGAATGGTTTATCCATCATATGACCAAATCGTCTATATATCTCAAAATAATGAAAAGATTAACAACTTTGCATCGGTATTAAGGGAGCAGGCGTATAATTGATAAAAGAGCCATTATAAAAAACCATTGAAAGGAACTTTCAATTAGGGGAGAAGAAATGATTGCAGCATCAAAGAAAAATAAGAGCAGAATAATCCTTGTTTTCTTTTTTTTCTGCATTTTTATTTTAGCCATGACTTTTAGAATTGGCTGGATTCAAATTGTTGCAGAAGAAAAATACGCCAAGCTGGCTGTAGAACAGCAAACAAGAGACATGCCCATACCGGCAAAGAGGGGAATCATATACGACCGAAACAATAAGGAGCTGGCTGTAAGTGCGGTTTCTTATTCTATTTGGGCTAGACCCCTTGATATAAAAGCCAGTACAAAAATGACTTCCCAGCAAATATCCGAAAAGCTTGCTTCAATTCTAACGGCCGATCAGGCAGGGATAAAAACTCAGCTCGATGATCCAGATAGAAGACTTATCAAAATCGCAAAAAATGCTACCAAAGAAAAGGCAGATCTTATTCGAAAGGAAAAACTTCCTGGGATTTCCATCATTGAAGATGTCAGGCGTTTTTATCCATTGGGGGACTTCGCTTCCCACGTACTTGGAAGCGTTACCGATGACAACCGAGGTATGGCGGGAATAGAACTCAAATATGATAGATTCCTAAGCGGGGTACCAGGCAGATCTATCAAAAACACTGATGTAACTGGGAAAAGTCTTACATATGGAACAGAAAAATATTTTCAAGCAGAAAATGGTTTAAATGTCACATTGACAATCGATGAGGTAATTCAGCATTATTTGGAAAAAGCATTAGTGCAAACGCAAAAGGATACAAATGCAAACAGAGTCATGAGCATAGTAATGAACCCAAAAACTGGTGAAGTACTGGCTATGGGTGTTTACCCAAGCTTTAATCCCAATGACCCAAGAACACCGGAAGATCCAATCCAGGCCGAATATTTGAAGACATTGGACAACCAGGGCAAACAAGCTTATTGGAACAGCATGTGGAGAAATCCACTTGTGAGCGATACTTACGAGCCTGGTTCCACTTTCAAACTTATAACCACGTCTATTGCTCTTGAGGAGGGGCTCACCAATTTGAGTGAAACCTTTTATTGCTCCGGATATAAAAAAATTGGAAATACCATATTGAAGTGCTGGAGGTATTATAACCCTCATGGACTTCAAACATTAAGCCAGGCAGTTGGGAATTCATGCAACCCTGTGTTTATGGAACTTGGATTGAGAATGGGTAAGAAGACCTTGTATCAATATATTGATGCATTTGGCATAAGTGAAAAAACAGGCATTGATTTCCCTGGAGAAACTTCCGCAATATTGCAAGATTACGATTCTTTGGGAGATGTTGGCGTAGCAACCATTTCATATGGACAAGGAATATCTCTAACTCCAATAGAATTGATTACGGCCATATCGGCAGTTGGAAATGGCGGGAACCTAATGGAACCCAAACTAGTGAAAAATTTAAAAGACGATAGCGGCAATATTATACAAAGTTTTCCGCCCCAAATAGTGAGAAAAGTAATTTCAAAAGAAACATCTGATGAAATGAAAGGAATAATGGAAGACGAAGTTGTAACTGGTGGGGGATCTGCGGCGCAAATCCCTGGATATAGAATCGGTGGGAAAACCGGCACAGCGGATAAAGTGGTCAATGGAGTCTATGCAGCGGGAAAAGTATATTCATCATTTATTGCTTTGGCACCGATTGATGATCCACAACTTGCCGTTTTAATGGTAGTTGATGAACCAAAGGGTGTATTTTTTGGAAGCGTAACTGCTGCTCCAGGGGTAAAGAGTATTCTTCAAAATACTTTGAGATATTTGAAAATCGCTCCTTCATACACTCCTGATGAAATCGCCAAGATAGAAAAAAACAATGTAACTATTCCAGAAATTGTAGGAATGAATTTTAGCAGCGCAAGAGCCAGCCTTTCAAGAGTAGGCCTGGGCTATACATTATGGCCGGAGGATGCTGTTCTTGATGGTTCAGATTTCGTTGTTGCGGATCAATATCCCAAGGCAGGAGAAAAACTGCCAAAGGGACAAAGCGTGTATATATATAAAAAATAGTTTTCAACAAACAACCGAAAGGAGTTGACCAAGTCCATATGAAACCCATAAAGATCAAGGACCTTGTGAAATCAATCAATGGTGAATTGTTGCAAGGGAATAAGGAAAACATCATAAGCGGAGTGAAAATCGATTCCAGAAAAGTCTGTGAAGATGATCTTTTTGTTCCAATCAAGGGCGAATTTCTGGATGGGCATGACTTCATTCAACAATCAATAATTCAAGGTTGCAGCGCAGTTTTAATTTCCAATATGGAATTTTATCATAAGTACAAGAGTATTGGCAGCGAGGCAGCTTTTATTTTTGTTCAAGACCCAATCAAGGCAATTCAAGATTTCTCTGCATTCTATATAAATCTTTTCAATATAAAAAAGATTGCCATAACCGGCAGCACTGGGAAAACAACCACCAAGGAAATGCTTCATGCCATTTTGAGCGAAAAATTCAAGGCGGTAAAAAACTATGGCAATTACAACAACGAATTAGGGCTTCCCTTGACCATTTTCAATTTAGAAGATATGCATGAAGTTGGTATCTTTGAAATGGGAATGAGTGGACCTGGAGAAATAGATTTGATGGCAAAAATTCTAAAACCTGATATTTGCATTATAACCAATATAGGACTTTCCCATATCGAACATCTTGGGACCAAGGATAATATATTGAAGGCGAAAATGGAGGTTGTAAATTATTTTAATTCAAGCAACGTGCTAATATTGAACGGTGACGATGAGCTTCTAAGGGAAGTGGCTAGGGAAGATACAGAAAACGCCTTTAGAATAATTACTGTTGGACTTACATCGGGTTGTGATGTTAGAATATCCGAAGTCGATAGCAGCAAAGAAAATCTTGTCTCTTTTGATTTAAAGATACAAGATGAGAATAAAAATTTTGAAGTTTCAGCTCCTGGAGCGCATAACGCTTATAATTGCGCGCTTGCTTTGACTTGCGCCACAGTCCTTGGTGTAGATCTGGATTCAGTGAAAGGTGCATTGAAAAGTTTTGCCACAGCTGGAAACAGACTTAAAATCAAAACTGGACAGGGAATTAAGATTATCGATGATACTTACAATGCAAGCCCAGATTCAATGGAAGCAGCTATAGATGTACTCGCAGGATATAAAAGCGGGCGACGTGTGGCAATTCTTGGAGATATGCTTGAACTTGGAGAAAAGGCAGAGGATTTCCATAAAGATGTACTGGAATACTGCAGAAAATCCGGCATAGAATTGATAATATCCTACGGCCAAAATTTCGAAGCAAATGTTAAGAATAAAAAAGTGAACGGAACAAAGATTAAAGAAATAAGCTTTTCAAGTAAAAGTGATCTGGAAAAATATCTGGCAGTGGAAATAGCCAAGGATGACATCATCCTGGTAAAAGGATCAAGAGGAATGGAAATGGAAACAGTAGTTGAATTCTTATGCGCAAAGGCATTTGAATAGGGAGATAAATCATGGATTTCAATATTGATTATATATGGGCGCTCGTTGTCTCTTTTATTTTAACCGTGATTTTTTCGCTGGTTTTAATTCCCATTTTGAAAAGAATAAAAGCGGGGCAGAATATTCGGGAAGATGGGCCACAGTCACACCTAGCTAAGACTGGCACTCCAACAATGGGTGGAATTGCAATTATACTTGCTTCCTCAATCGCATTTATAATGTTTGGCGCCATGAAAAGGGAAATGCTCATAATTCTGGTTTCATACTTTGCCTTTGGAGCTTTGGGATTCACGGACGATTTTGTAAAAGTTGCTATGAAAAGAAATCTGGGGCTAAAAGCATACCAAAAGTTAACTATGCAGGTTTTGATTGCCCTCTCAATTGGGCTTTACCAATTGGATGTTTCCAGATTCCATAATAGTGTCTATGTTCCCATATTAAATGAATTTGTAAATTTTGGGATTTTTTATCTTCCCTTTATAATATTTGTAATCGTGGCTATATCAAACAGTGTTAATCTGACTGATGGGTTGGATGGGCTTGCTTCTTCCGTCACCTTTGCCATAGCCTTATTCCTGGCAATCATGGGAATGAGTTTCGGCAATACAAGTTCTGCAATTTTCTGCAGCGCAATAGCTGGGGCATGCCTCGGATTCCTGATTTTCAACAAGAATCCAGCAAAAGTTTTCATGGGAGATACTGGCTCGCTAGCTTTAGGCGGAGCCATTGCAATAGCAGCTATTCTAATGAATTTGGAAATGATAATACCAATTGCAGGTGGCATTTTTGTAGCCGAAGCCGCATCGGTTGTAATACAAGTTGGGAGTTTCAAGTTAAGAGGAAAAAGAGTTTTCAAAATGGCTCCATTGCATCATCACTTTGAGCTTTCTGGTTGGAAGGAAACAAAGGTTGTTTACATCTTTTTCGCAATAACAGTATTGCTATGTATAATAAGTTTTTTAATATTAAGAATATAATTGATTTGAGGTTGAGCATATGGAATTCAATAAAAAGAGAATATTAGTTGTAGGGCTTGGAAAATCTGGTACCTCCGCTGTTTCACTGCTTCTTGCGGAAAGTTCTATAATTAGCGTCTATGACAAGAAGACAAAAGATGAATTAGATAAGGAACTACTAAAAAAGCTGCAGGAGAATAATATCACCATGTTTCTTTCAGAAGAACCAAAAAACATGGAAGATTTTGATCTTCTAATTGTAAGTCCCGGAGTTCCATTGGATATTCCTTTCATTGCCAGGGCAAAAGAACTGGGTATTGTAATTATTGGAGAACTTGAACTAGGCTACCAATTCTGCAAGGGTAAATTTGTAGCAATAACAGGCACAAATGGAAAGACAACCACAACAACATTGATTGGAGAAATATTCAAAAAAAGTGGCAAGGATGCCTATGTGGTCGGGAATATTGGCACACCGGTCATAAACAATGCAAGGGAAAGCACTAAAGACAGTTGGTTCATAACAGAAACCAGCAGTTTTCAACTTGAGACCATTTCTGAATTCCATCCAGTGGTTTCGGTTTTGCTTAATATTACTCCTGATCATATGGATAGGCACAAGACCATGGAAGGATACGGGGAAGCAAAGGCGAGAATATTTGAAAATCAGGGAAGCGAAGACTTTTTTATCGTGAATTATGACGATAAGATCGCATATGGCTATTCGGAACATTGCAAGGCAAAGGTGGTTCCTTTCAGCAGGAGCCAGAAGCTGGAATTTGGATGCTTTGTAGATGGAGAGAATATAGTTATCAAAGATGAAAAAGGTTCATCAATTGATGTTTGCAAGACGAAGGACATTATAATCCCAGGTCTTCACAATTTGGAAAACACGCTGGCAGCAGTAGCGGCGTCATATTTTGCCGGAATTGAAACGAAATATATTGAAGAAACAATAAAAACATTCGAGGGAGTGGAGCATCGCTTGAAGCTTGTAAGAGAATATAAGAAAGTCAGGTATGTGAACGATTCGAAGGGAACAAATCCAGATGCTTCGATTAAGGCGATTGAAGCTATCGATGGTGGAATAATACTAATTGCCGGAGGCTATGACAAGGGATCGACGTATGAAACCTTTATTGGAAGCTTCAACGGCAAGGTTAAAAAACTTATTTTATTAGGCAAAACAGCGCCAAAGATTAAAAAGACGGCGGAAGATATGGGATTCAAAGAAATATTGCTGGGAAAAGATATGGATGAATGCGTTCTAATTGCCCACAAATATGCAACGCCAGGAGATACTGTCCTGCTCTCTCCAGCATGTGCTAGTTGGGATATGTATAAATGTTTTGAAGACCGAGGAGAGCATTTTATAAATTGTGTAAACAGCTTAGAGGATAAGGATGAATAAAAAGAAACAACCTGATTTTATACTTTTTTTCATCGTAGCAGCCCTTGTAGTTTTTGGGGTTATAATGGTATTTAGTTCAAGTTATTATAATGCCTTGGATAAATATGGAGATGCCTTTTATTTCCTTAAAAAGGACATAGTATGGGCGATTTTAGGCTTTATAGCCATGTACTTAGGAAGCAGGATACCCTATCAATTGTATAGGAAATTCAGCGTCCCAATTATTTCCATCAGTCTAGGTCTTTTAATACTTATTTTCACTCCATTGGGACTTGAGCTTAACAATTCGGTAAGGTGGCTCCAGATTGGACCAATTACCATAATGCCTGGCGAATTTGCAAAACTTGCTGTAATTATTTTTTCATCAGTCTATTTAAGCGCATCAAAAAATCGTATTAAGTCATTGAGATATGGAATCCTGCCTATGCTTGGCTTATTGGGACTGTTTTGCGGCCTTATAATACTTCAGCCTAATTTGAGCACGGCAATAACGGTTGCTGGAATAATAGTTGGAATAATGTTTGTTTCAGGCCTGAATACCATTTACTTAACCGGAGTTATTGGATTAGGCGCATTTGGTGTCACGGCTCTTATATTAAGCGATAGGGATGGATATTGGATGAAAAGGCTCACCACATTCATGAATCCCTTTGCAGACCCAAAAGGTGACGGATGGCAGGTTGTACAGTCAATCCTCGCTTTGGGTTCAGGTGGCTTGTTTGGTGTTGGCCTTGGCAAGAGCATTCAAAAGACCTTATACCTTCCAGAACCGCAAAACGATTTTATATTTGCAATAATTGGCGAAGAACTTGGGTTTATTGGATGTGTGTTATTAATAATCGCATATTCATTTCTAATATGGAGAGGCTTGCATATTGCTTTAAAAGCTCCTGATTTACTGGGTACGCTTCTCGCATCTGGAATCACTATTATGATTGCAGTTCAAGTGATATTGAACATCGCTGTTGTAACTTCCTCCATGCCTCCAACTGGTATTGGACTGCCATTTATCAGCTGGGGTGGGAATGCCCTGGTTATGTTCATGTTCTCAATTGGAATATTGTTGAATATCTCTAAATATGTAGTAAAGCAGGTGAAATGATGAGAATACTAATGACGGGTGGAGGAACAGGTGGACATATATATCCAGCTCTAACCATAGCCGACAAAATAAAAAGGAAGAACCCGGGAGCGGAATTTTTATTTGTCGGGACAATGAGAGGGATGGAAAAGGACATTGTTCCACAGAATGGCTATAAAATTGAATTCATAGATGTCTCAGGCTTTGATAGAAAAAATCTATTGAAGAACTTCAAGACCTTGACCAATTTATTTAGAGGAATCAAACAAGCAAAGGAAATAATAGGCAGATTCAAACCGGACATGGTAATTGGAACTGGCGGGTATGTCTGTGGGCCAGTTGTAAGGGCAGCTTACAAGCTTGGAATAAAGACATATATCCATGAACAAAACGCCCTGCCAGGCATGACAAACAAGATGCTGGAAAAATTCTCCAACAAAGTTTTCATCAGTTTTGAAGAATCTAGAAAATATTTCAAGAACGGGGGGAAACTAATATTGTCAGGAAATCCGATTAGAAAAGAATTCCTAATGCAAAACAATATGGAGAACAGGAAAAATCTTCAAATATCCGAGGGTGATTTCGCAGTCCTATGTTTTTCCGGCAGCCAGGGCTCTCAGACAATAAATACCTCCATCTTGGAAGCTATTGAAAAACTAGCATCAGAAGAAAAAATCAAGCTATTCTTCATAACAGGAAACGGTTATTATGATCAAGTTTGCCAAACATTAAAAGAAAAGAACCTGTGGGAATCAGAAAGTATTAAGGTATTGCCATATACCCATGAGCTTTATAAATATATGTCGGCGGCGGACGTGGTAATAAGCAGGGCGGGGGCTTTGACGGTTTCCGAGATAACTGCCTGCGGAAAGGCATCGATTCTAATCCCATCGCCCTATGTGGCAAACAACCACCAGTACTATAACGCTAAAATCCTTGCCGATGCCTCCTGTTCAATTCTTTTAGAAGAAAAGGAACTGGTTGGATTCAAGCTTTATGATACAATAATGCGATTGAAAAACAATAAAGAACTGGTAAATAGAATGAGCACAATCAGTGCAAAGCTTGGCAAACTGGATGCTGTGGAAATTATATACGAAAACATTGAAATCTAAGTGATTTGTGTGATATATTAATCTAATACTTATCAAATATAAGGATATATGCTTTTATGAATAATAATGACAATTTTCAGGAAGAAAATGACAAAATAGAAGTAAGAGAAACAAGGCCGCCAAGAAAGAAAAAGCGTAAAAAGAAGAATTATCTGCTCAGGCTATTTTTTATCATTTGCTTTTCCGTCTTGATGTATCTATTTCTAAGTTCAAGCATTTTTGACATTCAGCAAATTACCGTGGAAAACAACAGCTACTTTACAACGGAGCAGGTAATCAATATTGCAGGGGCCAAGACTGGCGGGAATATATTTGCAACAAGCACAGGCAAAATGAAGGACAATTTATTGCTTGATCCATATATAAAGAATGCCAAAGTATCTAGACGGCTTCCAAACAAAATTAATATAAATGTCGAAGAGAGAGTGGAGTCTGCATATCTTACATATCGATCTGATTTCATAATAATCGACGATGAAGGAATTGTATTGAGGCAGGCGGCTATAGAGCCAAAACTTACATCTATTGAGGGTGTAACAATAAAGAATATCAAACTTGGAAAACCAATTGAAGTTGAGGAAAATGCCATGATGTCCGAAACCATCAACTTATTGAAAAAGATGAAAGAACAACAAGTTTTCTTTAAGAAAATAAAAGTTTCAAGCGTGGTTGTCAAGGCTTACATATATGACAGCCTCATTTGCCAGGCGACACCGGAAATACTTTCAAACAGCATGGCGCAATTAAACCAGGTAATAGCAGATTTATATAAAAAGGGAATTGAAAGAGGCCTGATTACCATGGGTGACGATGGATATTTCTCTTTTAGTCCTGTTCCAGAATAAGGAGAGTAAGAATGAAAAAATATGGCGGAGTAATTTTAGTCGGATTCCTGGCATTATTGATTGGACTGGTTATTTCAGTTCAAATTTCCACTACCCAGGGAGCAGATCCAGGCGGGTTGATTCCTTTTGCAAAGGCTCAGGGATATGTGGCCGAACTAAAAAAAGTCAGGGCTGACAAGGAAGTAATTCTGCAACAGCTTAATGATTTGGAAAAACAGCTGGAAGATATTAAGAAAAACAAGGCAGAGGGAGATGTTGTAGCGGAACAAATGGTTGCCGACTTGGCAAAATACAAGATGGCAGCTGGAATGGTTGATGTGAAAGGGCCTGGAGTATCCGTAACAATTGATGATCCCAAGGTTGAAGTACTGGATGGAGAGAAGTACAGCGTAATTATGTACAACTATGAATTACTGCTCAGCTTTGTCAACAAACTTAAAGACGCTGGCGCAGAGGCAATTTCCATAAATGGACAAAGAATAATAGCTACAACCGAAATAAGCCTTGCCGGAGAGAACGTCAATATAAATGGAGTGCCGACAGCACCCCCATACATTATAAAAGCTATAGGCAATCCTGACACGATTGAATCAACATTGACCATTAGATTTGGAATTGTTGAACAAATGAAAAGCAGATACAATCTCAGCGTTGATATTAATAAGTCGGATGAAATCAGCATACCAAGATTTAGCAATGTTATAACTTTTAGATATGCAAAACCTGTTACAGAATAACTATTAAGGAATTAAAATAATGAAAAAAGATACAATCATAATATTTGTGATTTGCGTTGCCGTTGGATTTCTAATTGCCATTTCGGCAAAATTGACAAACGGCCAACATCTTTTTGTTTCACCCAATGTGATAAACGACTTGAAAACAACCATTGAAAGTGAAAATCAAGAATCAAAAAGCGTTCTTGAACTAATTGCCAAAGATAAAGATGAACTCAAGAAACTGCAAGGAAAAAGTACTTCAGATAGCAGCTTTAAAGCCCAGCTATCAAAAGAAGTTGAAAACTATAAAACCATAAGTGGAGCATATGATCTTCGCGGAGAGGGTGTAACTGTAACAATCGATGATGGAACGAGGCCCCTACTCGAGGGAGAAGACCCAAACAATGTACTGGTTCACGATGCAGACTTGCTCAGCATATTGAATGAATTGAAAACTGCTGGAGCTGAAGCAATTTCCGTCAATGGACAAAGACTGGTAAACACTTCGGAAATAGCGTGTTCGGGATATTCTGTAAGAATCAACAACCAGTTTTTCGCAAGACCATTCATAATAAGTGCAATTGGAGATTCCAAGAGAATGGCGGCTGTTATGGTTGCACCGGAAAGTTATGGGAATCTTTTGAAGGAATATGGACTAACATTCGAAGTGAAGATTTCAGATGATGTACTCATAAAAAAATATACGGAAACATTTACAAATAAATATATGGTAAAAAAATAATGGTAAAAAAATAGTAGGGAGGAAATCAAAGTGATCATAGCAACAATTATCGGCCTTGCCTCGGGGATATTATTGGGGTTTGTCCTAAACGTATCTTATCCATCGGAATATTCATTTTACATTACCATGGCTTTGCTTGCAGCACTGGATTCCATAATAGGAGCCGGCCGGGCGCAACTTGAAGGCAAGTACAACATGGTTATTTTTACTACTGGATTTTTCCTGAATGCACTTTTGGCAGGGTTGCTGGCATTCCTCGGAGACAAGCTTGGTGTACCTCTATATTATGCCGCAATACTAGTATTTGGAGGCAGATTATTCCAAAATCTGGGAGTAATAAGAAGAATATTGTTGGACAAGTATATTCTTAAAAAATAGAATTACAACTCCTAATTTGTAGTGCAAAATCAAGGCTTGCATGTTATAATCAAGCATAAAGTCCCTATAAAATCTACAGGAGGTAACTTTGCAATGTTGCAATTTGAAGTTAATATTGAAAATCATGCCAGAATCAAGGTTATTGGAGTTGGCGGCGGAGGCAGCAATGCTGTAAACCGTATGATAGATGGAGGCCTCAAGGGAATTGATTTTA
>JBAWWY010000012.1:0-39071 GCA_037144355.1 Eubacteriales bacterium
TTTTGCTTGATCTGAACTTCGTTCAGATCGATTGCAGCTCTAAGTTCGCTTACTTGATTTCCTCACTAAGAGGCTTTTTGCTTGATCTGAACTTCGTTCAGATCGATTGCAGCTCTAAGTTCGCTTACTTAATTTCCTCACTAAGAGGCTGCATATCTCAACATGCCTTGAGTAGACAAAAATGATGTCGTTCAGACCCACTGGTTCCTTGGCGGCATTTATTATTTCGTTTACATAAGTCAAATAGGAGTTGAACATTATCAACCTTTTTGCCAGCTCATCAGTAAGAAATGACTTCGATTTTATGTAATCACACTCGAAAAATCCTCCATTCTGTCCTTCATGCCCTTTGGATTTTATCCTATATTTAAACTCTTACTTAGTCTGCCCAGCAATCTCATCGGCACTTATATACGGATGGTTATACCGTCCAAGTTTTTTAGTATAATGTTCAACCCCAATAGCTTGCTTGTGGCAGTAATTAAAACAGGCATAACAAAAACTGCAGTTGTCGTGTATCCATATAGGCTTATTCTCCTTCATCCATATCCGTTTTGTTGTACAAACCTTTTCGCAGGTTCCACAGCCTGTACAGCAGTCATCAAGTAGAAATTTAAGCTTAGGTTGAGATTTTCCACTGATATACCAGATTAAGCTCATCATACAATAGGCGACTCTTTTACTTCCAGATGACAAACACTGAAGTGTTGTTTTTTCTTTATTCTTTATATTTTGTACAATATTTTGTATCGATAAATGCGATTCACTTAACATCATATCGATTTTTTCTGGTGTAATGTCCGTTTCCCAGTTAAGAGTCATTAAAAATTTAGGTGCAACACCTTTTGGAGTATTGTTAATCATCTTGATTTCAAAATATCCATCCAAACCTATGTTTTGTTTCTTTAAAATTTTATTAAGATAGAGTCCTGACAACCCTGGAACTCCTCCATGAGTTGCAACGACAAAAAAATAGACTGTAGACATTAGCTTTATCTGCTCTATAAAACTAGCAACAATACGTGGTGCTGCGTTCATATGTATAGGAAATACCAGTCCTATTCTTTCAGTATCTTTTTTAATATAATTTACAGCATCTTCTCTTAATATTGGTACTAAAATTACATCTGTCAAGCTATCCGCAATAGTTTTAGCAACTGCAAGCGAATTACCAGTTCCTGTAAAATAAAATAAAATGTTTTTTGACACAATATGCCTCCTGCTTTCTCAATTTTTATATTAAATTGCGATACTCTCTTCTCCCATCAACAATGGCATAGATAACAACCGTCTTATCTACCTCGTTTATCTTATAAAATACCAGATGCCTTTCAATGATTACTACTCTATAACCTTGCTTTTTTAGAATCGAATACCTGGGAACACTTCCTGATTCTGGGAATTCCCGTAGACGGTTGATGGCAGTTTCAATCTTATCCAAATAATCTAGTGCAACATCAATATTACCGGAATCATCTGCTATATAAAAAATGATTTCACGGAGCTGTTCCTCTGCTTTATCCGTTCGCAAAATTTGGTACTTCATCCAATCTTCCTTTCGTGTAAAGATACACGAAGATTGTCAAAGGACTCCTGCATTGGTGATACTAACCCATTTTTCACATCATTTTCCGCTTCTGCAAGTGTTTTGAGTAGCTCCAATTCAGATTTCATCTGATAGTAATCCTGCAAACCTAGAACTGCTGTATCACCCCGTCCATTTACAGTAATAATAACAGCATCCCTTGTTTCTTTGCACTGTTTGGAAATTTCATTATAATGATTTCTTAAATCTGCTGACGGTCTGATTACTGCTTCCATGGTATCACCCCTTATATATTTTTCTATAGTCATATGATATCGTAATACGACTATTTTATCAACTATTTTTACAGTACTGTGTATGCAGTCTCTTTGTTATCGAGCGTAGTTGTCAAGGAATCCTTTACAACTTAATCCTTATCTAATCAATACGATTATAACATTCTATTCAAAAAACAAATGACCAAATTTTCAACCCTGTTCTCCCCTATTCGCGTAAATTTAATTTTACAAGATGCAGCACATAAAGTAATAAAAGAGAAGCCTCGGTTTCCTTTGGCTTCTTAATTTTATTATTTTCTCTTCAGCTCTAAGATGACTATGATTTATTTCTTAGTCAGCAATGCGACTGCTCACCTGCCCTTCGGGCATGCGGATTGCATCTCTAATTTCGCTTTACTTGCTTCCTCACTAAGAGGCTTTTTGCTTGACCTGAACTTCGTTCAGATCGATTGCAGCTCTAAGTTCGCTTAACTTGTTTCCTCACTAAGAGGCTTACGCATGGCCCGACTTTGATAGTATTGCCAGTCGTGCCGATTGCATCTCTAAGTTCGTTTTACTTGCTTCCTCACTAAGAGGCTTACGCATGGCCCGACTTTGATAATATTGCCAGTCGTGCCGATTGCATCTCTAAGTTCGCTTTACTTGCTTCCTCACTAAGAGGCTGCATATCTCCACGTGCATCGTATTTGGGAACATGTCCACTGGCTGGGCTTCTACGAATTCATAGCCCAGTCCACAAAGTATTTTTATGTCACGAGCTAGGGTGGCTGGGTTGCAGGATACGTAGACGATTCTGCTTGGAGCCATTTCGGCTACAGTTGCAAGTAGGCCTTCATGGCATCCGCTTCTTGGTGGATCCAAAATTACCACATCCGGCATTTCACCTTTTTCGATGAGTTTTGGAAGTTCGATTTCAGTCTTGCCGTGTATGAACTCTATGTTCACTATATTGTTGATAATTGCATTTCTAACTGCGTCTAAAACTGCAGCTTTTTCGCTTTCTATTCCAATAACTTTCTTGGCTTTTTTAGCGCAGTAAAGACCAATTGTTCCTACCCCTGAATAAAGGTCATAGACAATTTCTTCTCCCTTTAGTGCCCCGTATTCAACGACCAGATTGTAAAGCCTCTTCATCTGGATTGGATTTACCTGATAAAAGGAGAGCGGTGAAATTTCAAAGGTCAAACCGGCAAGTGTATCCACAATGTTGTCTTTGCCAAAGATAGTAATGCATTCATTCCCCATGATTTGGGAAGTTTGCTTGATATTTACGTTTATAATAATACTTTTGAGAGCAGGTATTGCCTTCTGCATCATATCGATGAATTTATCCCTGTTTGGGATTTTTCTTCCATTGATGACCAGGATAACCATTACTTCTCCAGTGCTGAAGGCAGTCTTAACAACCAAGTGGCGAAGGAGGCCTTCTCCTGTTTTGTCATCGTAGGCAG
This sequence comes from Eubacteriales bacterium, assembly GCA_037144355.1. GTDB lineage: Bacteria > Bacillota > Clostridia > Peptostreptococcales > Anaerovoracaceae > JBAWWY01. The sequence goes on from JBAWWY010000012.1 coordinate 3,276, forward strand.
TCAATTTGTCAGAAACCATGTATCTTCTTAAAACATCCTTGGCCTGGTCGGCTGCCTGGGTTTGAATAATACATTGATCGCAGTCAACCACATCGTGGCTCTTGACTTTGTAAAATCCTATTCCGGTGCTGGAAACAGGAAATTGAGCCTTGTTTCTGTAGCCGAATGGACTTTTCATTCCCATGGTATTTCTTACAACTGGATCTTCAATCTTGCCTATTCGTTCAAGGCTGTCCACTACAAGTTTTTTCTTCATCTTGAGCTGTGACTCATAAGCAATTGACATCATCGGGCACCCTCCGCAGTCTTTTGAATACTGGCATGGTGACTCTACCCTGTGCTTCGATGGTTCAACTATTTTTTGCAATTTACCAAATGCAAATGATTTCTTTTCGGATTCTATTGTTATTTGAACTTTATCAAGTGGAACTGCCCCAGGCACAAATATGGCTACTCCATCAAGTCTGCCTATTCCTTCTCCATCGTGACCGAAATCCGTTATTTCCAATTCGTAAATTTTATCTTTTTCAAACATGTTTTTCTCCTTTAGATTCTTTCTTTATTTCAATTTTCCCTGCAATATCTTCAATTTTCTTCAGCCTGTGGTTAACGCAAGACCTGGTAACTTTCGGTTCAAGCATTTCTCCAAGTTCAATCAAGCTGGCTTCTGGCTCGTCTAGTCTCAATTCCGCCATCTCCCTAAGTTTGTCTGGCAGATAGCCAAGTCCCTTGCTATCCTTGATACGCTTTATCGCCTCGACTTGTCTCCCCGAGGCATTTACTGTCTTGTCAAGATTTGCTGTTTCACAGTTCACAAGCCTATTCGTCTTGTTCCTCAATTCTTTAACTATTCTAATGTTTTCAAAATCAAGCAATCTTCCGTGAGCCCCCATAATGTTCAAAAGGTCCACAATTTGTTCTCCTTCTTTTATATATACAATATAACTTTTCTTCCTTTTCACTACTTTCGAATGAAGGGAAAAGCTATTTATAAGCTTCTTAATGTCGTTTGCAAGTATCTCGCTGTTGCATACTATCTCCAAATGGTAGCCTTTTTCCGGATCGCTTATTGAGCCAGAACCCATGAATGCTCCTCTGAGGTATGCCCTCTTGCAGCACTTGGTCTTGATTACATTTGCTGGAATTCCATCATTTATATAATTGCACCCTTCTCTAACTCCAAGTATTCCAGTCTCCCGGAGTATTTCCTCAGCCTTCATGTCATGGGGTATTATCAATTCATAAAAATGCCCTCTCTTGAGCATCTTGGTTTGACTAATGGTAAGGTCTGCATGGATTCCAAAATATGATTTAAGTATTTTTATAAACATTCTTGCCCCAGCTGAACTTTCTGTAACAAGCTTGATGTTGATCTTTCCACCTCCAGATAGCCTGATTGTTCCACACATCCTGATGAAGCCGGAAATTTCCGCCAGCATGCAGCATTTGTTCTCTGGTATTCCCTGAGCGAGTTCCGCCTTTGTGTCAGCTGAAAATGTCAAACTTTCACCTTCTTCCAATTTATCAAATATCTGTATCTATTCATAATAGCTATAAAAGACCTTACTTTGCTGTAAGGTCTTTTTCATACTCTATCTTTGCTAGTTCAATCATACGCTTTTCATCATCATAGTGAGCGAGTTCTACCGCCCTGTCTATATGAATATATTTTGCTTCCACGAAGCCTTCCTCTCGTTGAGGTTTGCACTCCATGTTTCTTGCTTTCATCAAAAACCAATGAACAGTTTTTACCGTTTGTTCCCTCTCAGGTCTGTGTAGGTTCATTGAATAGGATATTTCCCCGATATAGCATGATATTTCAGCTTTCACGCCGCTTTCTTCAAGCACTTCGCGCAAAGCTGTCTTGCTTATTTCCTCGTTGGTTTCAACTCTACCCTTGGGTAAAACCCAGTCACCATTATATTTTCTTAATAGTAAAATTGCATTCCCAACGATTACAATCCCACCAGCGCTGGTTTCAGTCCTCATAAAACTCTCCTACAATATTAATTGAGATGATACATTGTACCATATTCGAACTCTAAAGTCCCAGATTTTTTTACTCTACAAATCCCTATGAATTTGAATAATACTATAGTCGTCTTTCTTAAGCATTTCAGTTAGAAGATTAGCCATTACAACGGACCTATGCTGTCCACCAGTGCACCCAAAAGCAATTACCAGATGGGATTTCCCTTCCCTAACATATAATGGGATGAGGTATCCCACCATCTTGTCTACCATATCGATAAACACACTTGATTCCTTGAATTTCATCACATAGCTTTTCACTCTTTTACTATTTCCAGTTAAACGTTTCATGCTGGAAAGATAGAAAGGATTTGGGAGGAATCTTACATCAAAGACCAGGTCAGCATCAAGAGGTATGCCATTTTTGTATCCAAATGACATTATTGATATGGTGACCTTCAGACTCTCTCTTTCAGATGTGAGCAATTTGCTGATTTCAGACTTCAGGTCGGCGGATTTCATGTTGGAAGTATCGATTATATAATCCGCTATGCTTCTAATCTCAGTCAGCTTTTCTCTTTCCATGGTTATTCCTTCGAGAATACTTGACGAACCGCTGAGTGGATGAGCCCTTCTGACCTCTTTAAATCTTCTGATAAGAACCTCGTCTGAAGCTTCTAAAAATAGTACCTTGAAGTTTACCGCTTCCTTATTGAGATCAAGCAAGCTGGCTTTAAAGTCGTCAAAAAATTCTCCACCTCTTATGTCCACTACAAATGCAGCCTTTTCGATTGTGATTTTGTCTTGAAGGCTGAGCTCGATAAAATTCTTGATCAGTGCCGGAGGCATATTGTCTATGCAATAATATCCCATATCCTCCATGCAGTTTACTGCCTGGGTCTTTCCAGCTCCTGATAATCCGGTTACAATTACCACATCCATACTTTCCTACACCTCAAGATTAACTATTCTGGCAACATCCAGACCTGCGGCTCTCGCACGTTCAAATCCATTCTTGAAACTTCCAACTTTGTCTGGGATATGCGCATCACTTTGAATTACAAATTGAACATCTGTTTTAGAAGCAATCTTTATTCCCTCAACGGATAAAAAATCATGTCCGTCGCTTATTTCCATATAAGTTCCTCTGGCTGCGCAGGTCTTTGCTATTTCCAGGATATCTGAATCTTCCTTAAATCCCGAATGTGTCAATACTTTTATTTTATTTGCATTAAGAGTTCTTATTACAAGCTCCGTATTGAGTTTTTTCAACTTCCTTGAGCTGCTGTTTGTAATCTGGCTAAAGAGGTTTCCCGAATGAATTCTCAAAGATAACCAAGGTTCTTCACCAAGCACTCCAAAGTGGTATCCGGCATTCATGTAGTCAAGCTGATTTATTTCGTCATCTGTTAAATCCGTCCTACCGGAAAAATTGATAATATTTGCTTCAATTCCCAGTAATATTTCTATCTCTGGATAAAGAGGCCTCAGCCTGCCTATTTCTTCCCTCATAACAGCGATTTTGCCCCTCTTGACTCCGTATGTGAGATGGCCGGGACCATGGTCTGAAATTCCTATTGTAGAAAGACCTGCTATTATGCCTGCCTTTACATTATCTTCAATGCTTCCTTTGCCGTGTGAGAAGGTAGTATGTGTGTGAAGGTCAAAAGTCAATTTCATAAGGCACCTCCCAATATGCGGATTTCAGGCTCCAGCATTATTCCCGACTGGTGGAAGACCCTTTCTCTTACAATATCTATCAACTCGATTATATCTGTTGCTGTAGCTTGCTTCTCATTTACTATAAAACCTGCATGGAGTTTTGAAACACTTGCTCCACCATGGATATATCCCTTTAGTCCAGCTTCTTCGACAAGCTTGCCAGCAAAGCTTCCTTCAGGTCTTTTAAAAGTGCTTCCAGCGCTTGGCAGATTAACTGGCTGTTTCTCGTTTCTTCTTCTATTTAATTCCTTCATTCTGAAGAGTATTTCTTCTTCGTCCCCGGCTTCCAGTTGAAAACTTCCCTCCAATATGATGTAGTCCTTTTCCCAGAATACGCTGCTTCGATATGCAAAATTCATGTCCTCTTTGCTCAAGTGAAGAATTTTTCCATTTTTATCTATGCATCTAGTACTAACAATAATATCCTTGATTTCTCCATCATAAGCACCTGCATTCATATAAATTCCGCCGCCGATGCTACCTGGTATACCAGAAGCAAATTCCAAACCTGTGAGATTCGCCACAGCAGCTTGCCTTGAAACCTTGGAGAGCAATGCCCCCGCCTGTGCATGTATCATATCTCCATCAACATAACTTTTCTCAAAGTTTGTTCCAAGTTTTATTACCAACCCTTCGTAGCCTTCATCCCTAACTAGGATGTTTGTGCCGTTTCCCATAAGAAAATAAGGGAAATCATCCTCGTAGCAAATTTCTCTCAGTTTTATCAATTCACCTACAGATTCCGGCAATACCAAAATTGAAGCCCTGCCACCAGCTTTAAAAGATGAATACATGGACATATCAGGGTTCTCAATAATTTGTTTATCTTGAAGCATTTTTCTTGCTTTATTTATAACATTTTTTTCTTTATTTTTCATAATCATCACTTTATTAACTACAAAATTGTACCGATTTACTAATATCTTGTTCAATAATATCATTATTCTTGGTCTTTTACAACCTGACAGCTCTTTTAAGTGTTCTGAGAGCTTAATCTTGCGTTTTTGTGGAAAATAAAAGAAAATGATTTTGCTTTATGCATAATTATCAATATTTTTGCATATTTATAAAAATACTGCTTGAAATGACATTCCCACTATGTTATACTCCAATACAAAGTATGTTTGGGAGGACAAAAAAATGGCAAAAGAAAAAATAATATTAGCATATTCAGGAGGTCTTGACACCTCTGTAATAGTAACCTGGCTTAAGGATACCTATGATTACGATGTTATAGCAGCATGCGTTAATGTTGGACAAGACGATGATTTTTCAGCGATTGAAAAGAAAGCTTATTCCACAGGCGCTTCAAAATGCTACGTGATTGATGTTGTTGAAGAATTTATTACTGACTTTATCTGGCCAACAATGAAGGCTGGAGCAGTATATGAGAGTGATTATTTGTTAGGGACTTCCTTTGCTAGACCATTAATCGCAAAAGAATTAGTAAAAATCGCCCATGATGAAGGTGCCTACCTCATCGCCCATGGCTGCACAGGAAAGGGCAATGACCAGGTACGTTTCGAAGCAACTATAAAGGCTTTGAACCCTGCAATAAAAATTATTGCTCCTTGGAGGCTTTGGGACCTTACTTCTAGGGAAGATTGCATTAACTATGCTAAGGAAAGAAATATTCCAATTGCACAGACCGTTGAAAAAATTTACAGCAGGGACCAGAACATCTGGCATATAAGCCACGAAGGCGGAAATCTGGAAGATCCATGGAATGAACATCTTGATGACATTCATGTAATGAGTGTTACCCCCGAGCAGGCAAAAGATGAACCTGTTTTTCTTGAAATAGGATTTGAACAGGGCATACCTGTTTCCATCGATGGGAAAACGCTTGGTCCAGTGGAAATGCTTACCTACCTCAACAAGGTTGGTGGGGAGAATGCCATTGGAACGATAGATATAATTGAAAATAGGCTTGTTGGAATGAAGTCCCGTGGTGTTTATGAAACTCCAGGTGGAACTATTATTTATAAGGCCCACAGTGCTCTTGAAAAATTAATATTGGATAGGGACACCATGGCTTATAAAAATATCGTTGCCCAGAAATATGCGCAGCTGGTTTATGACGGTTTATGGTATACTCCTCTAAGGGAAGCCATTGATGCTTTTGTAAATTCAACTCAAACCTATGTAACCGGCGTGGTGAAAATGAAGCTTTATAAAGGAAATTGCACTCCTGTAGCTTCCAAGTCAAAGTATTCGCTTTATAGCGAAGAATTCGCCACATTTAGCAAGGATGAAGTTTATAATCAAAAGGATGCGGAAGGTTTTATCAACTTGTTTGCCCTTCCACTGAAAATCAGGGCTATTTTGAAAGAAAAAAATCAAGAAGGAAGTGAAATAAATGAAGCTTTGGGGAGGAAGGTTCTCAAAGGAGGAGAGTTTGTCGGCTAATGAATTCAATGCATCTATTGAATTCGACCAAAAGCTCTTTGCCCAGGACATAGAAGGAAGTATTGCCCATGCCAAAATGCTTGGGTGTCAGAATATAATTTCAAAAGAAGAATCAACAACTATCATAAATGCCCTCCAGGATATCCTGGAGGACATTTATGCAGGTAAAATAGAATTTGATATTGCAAATGAAGATATCCATATGAATATTGAGGCTATCCTCACAAATAGAATCGGAGATGTTGGGAAAAAGCTCCATACTGCCAGAAGCAGAAACGACCAAGTCGCTTTGGACCTCAGGCTGTATGTAAAAGAGGAAATTATTTCAATTCAGTTATTGCTCAAATCTCTATTGAGTTGCCTTCTTGAGCTATCTAAAGAGCATCAGGAAACGGTAATGCCTGGCTACACCCATCTTCAAAGAGCCCAGCCCATAACTTTCGCATTTCATCTTATGGCATATTTCCAAATGTTTAAAAGGGATTTGGAACGATTCGAAGATTCTTTAAAGCGAACCGATGTAATGCCTTTGGGAAGCTGCGCATTGGCTGGAACTTCGTATAATACCGATAGGCAATTGCTTGCTTCAGAACTTGGTTTTAATTCCGTTTCGGAAAATGCCATGGACTCAGTAAGCGACAGGGACTTTGCTCTGGAATTCTTAAGCGCATCATCAATAACCATGATGCACCTTAGCAGATTTTGCGAGGAGCTGGTCATTTGGAGCACTTCCGAATTTGCATTTATTGAAATCGACGATGCCTACAGTACTGGAAGCAGCATAATGCCGCAAAAGAAGAATCCCGACATGGCAGAACTTATTAGAGGTAAAACCGGACGTGTATACGGTTCCTTGGTGACCCTTCTCACCATAATGAAAGGGCTTCCACTTGCTTACAACAAGGATATGCAGGAAGACAAACCCCCAATATTTGATACCGCTGACACGCTTAAAGCTTCATTGGGGATTTTTATAGAAATGATCTCAACAATCAAGGTTAAAACTGAAAACATGTCAAACGCAGCGAAATCAGGTTTTTTAAATGCGACAGATGCTGCGGATTATCTGGTTTCAAAGGGAATGGCCTTTAGGGATTGTCACGAGGTTATTGGAAGAATGGTGTTATATTGCATCGAGCATAATCTGGCGATTGAGGATTTAAACATGACCCAGCTGAAAAGCTTTAGTGATAAATTCCAACAGGATATCTACGATAAAATCAGCTTGAACTCCTGCTTGGCATCCAAGATTTCCTATGGATCTACTGGCTTCAAAAGCGTTTCCGTTATGCTGGAAAATGCGGAATTATATCTTAAGACTTTATAATTTAGGAAAGTCCGAAGTGCTCCTTCCAGGCTGTGAATAAGCGATTATTAAAAAGGTACTGTAAATTTGTGAGTAAAAACATCCGAGACATAATCAGCCAACTTAAAAGTAAAACCAATTTTTATAAATAAAAGCTCGGCGCTCGAGAGAAAATGTGGCACGTGACCACGGACTTGTATTTTAGAAAGTCCGAAGTGCTCATCCCAGGCTGTGAATAAGCGATTATTAAAAAGGTACTGAAAATTTGTGAGTAAAAACATCCGAGACATAATCAGCCTAAGCACCTTGGTGCGTGGCGTGTCGAGTGTTTTTCAAGCAAATTTACAGTACCTTTTTTTAAACCTTGTTAATTAATATTGGTGATTGAAAGCAAAAACTCCTGCTTCTTGAGTATAAGCTCAACTAACTTTTCATATAGCGGACTTGCATCCTCAGTCTTGATGTATTTTCTAATCAAATCGAAGTATTCCTGCTCTTTCATATCTAGCATCACAATTGGAAGTCCGTTTCTAACTAGTTCATACTGCATTGCGAACCTGGCAATTTCCAAATTTCCTGATTCAAAAGGATAGATTTCAACAAGCTTGTTATGCATATATGCAGCTCTCAAAATTGGGTTCATCTCGCTCCCCGCATCCTTCATAAAATCAAAAAGCAATTTCATCTGCTCTTGTATTTCCTTAAAATGCGGTGGGATATAGTCTATTGAGTGAAGCACCGGATTTGAACTTCTAAAGATGGCTTCCCTATTTTTTATAAAAGCATGATAAATCTTGATCATGGATTTTTCATCAAGCATTTCTCTGAGTTCCGACATTTCATTTAAAAGACTAAAAACATCGCAATAATTTCTTATTAGAATATGATCATTAATTGAAAGGGAAACTACATATTCTCCTCTGATAATGCTGAATATATCTTCCTTTTGAAATAAAATACCCTCGAGAAGCAAACCTCCCCAGATAAGATCAAACTGATTTTGCTCTTTGACAAGCTCCACAGCTTCCGCTTTATATGGCTTGCGATTTTCAAGCATAAGTTTCTTTCTTTTTATTTCCGTGTACACATTTCTCCCTTTCGCCTCTTAAGGAATTAGCGGCATAAGGCGTGATAAACCTTCTCCACAGTCAAACCCAAACATCAGATTCATATTCTGCACGGCTTGTCCTGCGGCACCCTTTATTAGATTGTCTATGGCGGAAGTTATAATAATCCTTCTTGATCTAATGTCCACCTTTATGCTGATATCGCAAAAATTTGTATTGGTTACAAATCTGGTTTCCAATGGCTCGCGTCTTATTCTGATAAACGGCGAATTGGCATAATACTTCTCATATATTTCGTAGATATCATTATCCGAGCAGAAAGTGATTGCATTGATATAACACGTTGCCAATATTCCCCTTTTCATTGGAATCAAATGAGGGGTGAATGTGATGTTCAGTCTTTCCCCATAAATGATTGATAATTCCTGTTCAATTTCGGGGATATGCCTATGCGTGGCAATGCTGTATGCCTTTATTGATTCACTGGATTCTGCAAGAAGCAAGGCCATTTCCTCTTTCCTGCCAGCACCGGTTACTCCGGATTTGGCATCGATAATGATGGAATATGGGTCTACCAGTTCATCTGTTCTGAGCAGTGGTGCCAAAGCTAAAATGCTTGCGGTGGAATAGCACCCGGGATTTGCAATCAATCTTGCTTCTTTGATGTCCTTTTCGAACAGCTCGGGTAAGCCATAAACTGCATGTTCCAAGATTTCTCCTGCCTTATGCTCTGTCTTGTACCAGAATTCATATGTTTCCTTTTCAAGTATTCTGAAATCTCCACTTAAATCAATCAGTCTTTTATTCTTCTCCAGCGCCTTCTTTGCTATTTCAAATACTGCCCCGCTGGGAAGAGCTGAAAAAACCACATCAACATTTTGAATTCTTTCCAGACCTTCATCAAAGCTAATCAATTTATCAGTAAAAATACCTCTAAATTGAGGGTAAATGTCGTTGAATTCCTTGCCAACGCTAGCACTGGAAGATATGAAATCGATCTCAACTTCCTTGTGTGAGAGTAAAATAGAAATTAGCTGCTGTCCTGAGTATCCGGTTGCTCCAAATACACCCGCTTTAATTTTCTTAGTCATGCTTGTTTGCTCCTTCAATTATATTAAACTATTTTCATTGTATTTATTTTTTATTGTCATTCACTTCATTTATATCGTCAAGTAATTCTGCTTCTTCCAATAACTCTGCTTCTTCCAATTGATCTTCATCCATTTCTTCAATTTCTTCGCAGGTCAGCGGTGCGATGATATTCAAAGCATCCTCAAGTGCACCTTCTGGAACATATAAATCTATCTGGAAGGCTGAACTTGAGCCCATGATAATTTCTGCCGCATTGGCAAACCCCTGGAATTTTCTCATTACCGGAATACCTTCCGAGTTCAACTTTGATTCCAAAATATCAGCTTCCATTGAATTGTCAGTTGAAACAAGAAAAGTTCCATCTCTCCAGTGTTCTTGATCTTTTTCTTTTTTACCAAACATAATATCCCTCTTTTCTTTCCACAATTTCATTAGTTATGAATTGAATTTTCTAGGTAATATTATAACATTTTTGGGGCAAAAACAAAATCTGGCGAAAAATTATCTTTTTCGCCAGATTTTTCATATATGTTGGTTTTCTTTATACGGGATAAGTCATATCGTCTTCGTTTAAAAGGTTCGAATCGATTTTGTATCTTTGTGCGTTTCTATATTTGAAGAATTCCACAGATGGCTGAGGGAACATTGCATATGATAAAACATCTTCATCCTGCTCGACATACTGGGCAACTTCTTTCTTCATTTTTTCGAATTCTGGTGGTATTAAATCTGCAGGCCTGCAGGTAATTACCTCTTCATCTCCGATTATCTTTTTGATGATCTCAGGTTTGATTGGAACTGTTGTCTTGCCATACATTCCTTTGACAAGCTGCCTTACTTCGTTTGGAACCATTTTATATCTTTCCCCCATGACTACATTCAATACAGCCTGAGTGCCGACAATCTGGCTGGTTGGAGTAACTAGAGGTGGATACCCCAAGTCTTCCCTGACTCTTGGAACTTCTTTTAAAACTTCTTCAAACTTGTCCATGGAGTTTTGTGCCTTAAGCTGTGAAACAAGATTTGAAAGCATTCCTCCTGGAACCTGATAAAGCAATGTGTTGATATCTACTCCCATTACTTTTGGATCAAGCAATCCGGTTTCAAGTGCTTTTTCCCTTAATGGTCTGAAGTACTCCGTAACTTTATCAAGAACTTTCAAGTCCAGTCCAGTATCATAAGGAGTCCCCATGAATGCAGCAACCATTGGTTCTGTTGGAGGTTGTGATGTTCCTTCAGCAAATGGAGATATTGCCGTGTCGATGATATCGACCCCAGCTTCCGCCGCCTTCAAATATGTCATGCTTCCAAGTCCACTTGTTGCGTGGGTATGAAGCTCGATTGGAATTTTTATTGTTTTCTTCATTTCCTTGATTAATTCATAAGTATTATAAGGGCTTAAAAGTCCAGCCATATCCTTGATACATACAGAATCCGCACCCATTTGTTCAACTTCTTTTGCCACATTGACAAATACCTGGTTTGTATGTGCGGGGCTTAAAGTGTATGAAATCGCAGCCTGTGCATGTCCGCCATTTTTCTTGCAAGCTTCAATAGATCTTGAAAGATTTCTAGTATCATTGAGTGCATCAAAGATTCTAATTATATCAATCCCGTTTCCTATTGCTCTTTTTACAAACTCGTCAACCACATCGTCAGCATAATGTTTGTAGCCTAGGAGGTTTTGTCCTCTAAGAAGCATTTGAAGTTTTGTTTTTTTAACGACCTTCCTGATTGCCCTTAGTCTTTCCCATGGATCCTCATTCAAGAAGCGAAGGCATGTGTCGTAAGTAGCTCCACCCCACATTTCCAAGGCGTGGTAGCCAACATTGTCTAGAGTTTCCAATATTGGAAGCATATCTTCAGTTTTCATCCTAGTTGCAATAAGCGACTGGTGAGCATCTCTTAAAATTGTTTCAGTAATTTTTATTTGCGCCATTTTTACCTTCCTCATTCAATAAAGATTTGTTTATGGTCAATACTAACATTATATCTATTTCAAACTGAATTTCAATAGCCTAATCTTGTATACATTGTACTATGATCTATAGCTTCCATTGATTTTAATATATTCGTTTGTGAGGTCGCACCCGAATGCCGTAGCGGAAAAGTTTCCTTCGTTAAGATTTGCATGGATTGTTATCTCATTCTCAGTGAGTATAATATGGGCAAGTTTCTCGTCAAAATCCATTGGACTTCCCTTTTTGAAAACCTGCACATTTCCTTTTATATTCTCAAAAGATAGATCTACATTTGCTGGGTTGAATTCTCCACCAGAATAGCCCATGGCGCATAATATCCTTCCCCAATTTGCATCCGCTCCATGAATGGCTGTCTTAACCAGGCTGGACGATACAATCGCCCTGGCGCACTTTCTTGCATCCTCTTTGCTTTTAGCGCCTTCCAGTCTTACTTCTATCAACTTTTTAGCGCCTTCTCCATCTCTTGCAATTTCCTTTGCTAGAAATAGGTTCACATAATCAACAGCTCTTTTAAATATTAGGTAATCTTCGTTTTCCTTGTCAATCAGTTTGTTTTCACCACAACCATTTGCCAAAATAGTAGCAGTGTCATTTGTACTGGTATCTCCATCCACAGAAATAAGATTGTAGGAATTATCCACACTTTCTACGTGGATTTTAGTTAGAAGATTCTTCGTTATATTGCAGTCCGTTATTATATAGCTGAGCATAGTCGCCATATTTGGATGTATCATTCCAGAACCCTTTGCCATCCCATAAATTGAAACAACTTTACCAGAAAGTTCAATTTCAATGAATATTTCTTTTTTCCTTGTGTCGGTGGTCATTATGGCCTCTTCGCAATGGTCGGCTGAATTTTTTACGAGTTTCAAACTGCATTTTCTGATTCCCGATCTTACCTTGTCCATTGGCAGTTTTTCCCCAATTACGCCCGTCGAATATACCAGGACCTGTTTTTCAGATATCCCCATGGCAGCTCCGACCAGCTGGCACATTTCCAATGCGTCATGAAGTCCATCGCTTCCAGTGCAGGCGTTTGCATTGCCGCTATTTATAATTAAAGCGCTAATATTATTGCTTTTTATATGGTCCATATCGATAATAACTGGGGCGGCCTTGACTACATTCTTAGTAAATGATGCTGCGGCAACAGCTGGCTTTTCACTATAAATAAGGCAAAGATCTTTCTTCCTTGCCTTTTTTATACCGCTATGAATACCTATTCCGGAAAAGCCTTTCACATGGGAAAGGCTTTTATTTTCAATCTTTTCATAAGTGTCATTCATATGCCTACCACCTGACCATAGTTCCGCTTCCAGCATTTGTGAAGACTTCTATCAATAGGCTATGCTTGACTCGGCCATCAATTATATGAACATCCTTAGTGCCTTCTTCAATAGCTTTTATACAGCATTCCATCTTTGGAATCATTCCTCCGGTAATGGTTTTATTTTTAATAAGTCTTCTTATTTCACCAACTTTAATCTGTGAAAAGAAAGTAGTTTCATTGTTTATGTCTATATATAGACCTTTCACATCTGAAAGCAGGATTAATTTCTCGGCGCTTATTGCCGAGCTTACTGCCTCTGCGACATAATCAGCATTAACATTATATACATTGCCTTCTTCATCCTCACATACTGGAGATATTACTGGCACATATCCGTCATTTAGCAAATCCTGGATTAAATCCTTGTTGACACTGGTAATCTGACCTACATATCCAATATCAACTTTCTTGTCTCCCTCTTTTGCATAAAGTTTTTCAGCTCGTAAAAGCCTGCTGTCTCTTCCGCTTATACCTATGGCATTCAATCCATGCTTGCAAAGTTCTCCAGTGATGTCCTTGTTGATTTTTCCAGAGAGAACCATTTCAACAATTTCAGACGTCTTTTTATCTGTCACCCTTTGTCCATCTTTAAACTTAATTGGAATCCCCAACTTGGTCAGCATATCCGTTATCAACTTGCCTCCGCCATGGACAATTACAATATTAATCCCAACGAGTTTCAACAAGGCTACATCTTCAATGAACGCCTGATTGCTCTTGGGGCTTTCCATAATACTGCCGCCATATTTGATTACAAAAGTCTTCCCAGCGAATCTCTTAATATATGGAAGTGCTTCAATTAATACTTCAACTTTATTCATTCTTTTTCTCCTCTTCTTTTTATGAAATGGCATCATGCATTAGTCCCTGATGATGATAAATAATATTACATTATCGACTACCAGCCATGAGTGCTTTTTATAATTATAAATGAAAATGTATAATTATGCAATATTGAATCTCCTGATTTTTATTAATATAATTCATATCTTTCAATATTTCAATAGCAAACCGAGATTTCATCCCCGACTTTTACTATGCCTTCTTTTATAACTTTTGTGAATATGCCTTCCGTGGGCATGACACAGGTTCCAGTTTGCTGCTTTATCGCACAACCTTGATGGCATATCTTCCCAATCTGGGATACTTCCTGTATGGTTTCTCCAATCTGAAGCTTTGTTCCAATTGGAAGATCTTTTAAATTTATACCTTTGGTAGTAATGTTTTCTGCGAATGCCCCAAATGAAAGTTTAAGTCCCATCTCTCTCATTTTATCCACACTTTCATCAGCAAGCAAGCTGACTTGCTTGATATCCGAAAGGCCAAAATGTGCATCCGTTACAATCCCTCCACTTTTAAATTCCGCCTGTGACACTGGCTGTTTTACTATTCCGGTTTTATCGCTGATATTTATAGAAAGGACAACCCCCATTTCAATTCCCCCAATCTTTCTTTTAATAGTTTAAAATATTTTACCTTTCAAATGTTCCGGATTTGCCTCCGCTTTTTTTCATAAGCATGATATCCGATATGACCATTTTCCTGTCAATTGCCTTGCACATGTCGTAAATTGTCAATGCAGCTATGGAAACCGCGTGCATTGCTTCCATTTCAATTCCGGTCTTTCCTATTGTCCTCGCTGTTGCATAAATATCTATGCAGTTCTTATCGTGATTGATTTGAAAGTTCATATCAACACCTGATATTAAAATATTGTGACACATTGGTATCGCCGATGCAGTATTCTTAGCCGCCATGATTCCAGCTGTCTGTGCTACAGATAGAACGTCTCCTTTGGCCATTTGAAAACTTGCGACATGTTCAAGTGTTTCTTTCTCCATGTAAATAGTTGCCTTTGCTGTTGCTTCCCTCAATGTATCTGCTTTATCAGATACTTCAACCATTTTGGGCCTTCCATTTTCGTCAATATGGGTCAACTTTTCCATTAGTTTCAACCCCCTATTTTATTCATGTTTCTTGTGATAGGTTCTGCTCCATCCCCCAGATAATGCCTGTCTGGCTTGCTTGAGATAGCTTCCTTGAGAGCTTTTACCAAATCCTCATGGCTTCCATTCTTCAAGACATCATTGAGATCGTATTCAACATTTGTATGGAGACAGGCTTTTATTTTTCCGTCTGCAGTGAGCCGTACCTTGTTGCAAGAGTCGCAAAAGTGATTGCTCATTGGACTTATAAAACCAATTCTTCCTTTTGCTTCTGGGTACTGGTAATATTCCGCTACTTCATTTGATGATTCAACTGGTTGTATTCCCTTAAGAAGGTCTTTGATTTCGCTGCTCGGCATCATTGAATACTTTTCGGCGACTTCCGCGCTTCCAATGGGCATCAGCTCAATAAATCTTATGTCGAATGCCTCATTCAACGTAAGTTGTGCGAAGTTTAAAATCTCATCGTCATTAAACCCCTTCATCACTACAATATTGAGTTTTATCGGCAGTAAGCCTTCTGAAACGGCTGCATCCAGACCATCCATTACCTCGTTTATATCTCCGCCTCTTGTAATTTCAGCGTACTTCTCCTCGTAAAATGAATCAATGCTGATATTAATTCTCTTAAGACCGGCTTTTTTTAGATCACGAGCGTATTGGGGCAACAATCTTCCATTAGTAGTCATGGATAGATCTTTGACGCCGGGAATATCCGAGAGCTTTTCTACCAGTCCGACTATTCCTTTTCTCACAAGAGGTTCTCCACCTGTGAGTCGGAATTTGCTTATGCCAAGTTCCACTGCAGCCCGGACTATTTTTTCAATATCTTCATAACTTAATATTTTATCATGGCCAAGACTGGCAACTCCTTCAGCTGGCATGCAATAAACACATCTCTGATTGCACCTATCCGTAACTGAAATCCTCATATAATTTATTTCCCTATCAAAATTATCTTTCACTTATTGTTCCTCCTGAATTATTTTATAGCCGCCAATTTCTTCGAGCTGTTCTTTTAAATCTTTTCCCCTTAATATTTTAATAAATTCCTTTACCCTTTCATCCTCAAAAAGAGCTTTTGAAAGTGCAAAATCATAATCTTCATATCCTATGAGATAAAACTCCAGGTCAAGTGCCGCAGCAGCGGAATAAACTCCAACTCCAACATCGGCGGTACCGCTCTTAACAGCTGCGGCTACTCCCATATGTGTGGTGAATTCCCTATCATATCCATTAATCAAGGCAGTGTCAATCCCTTCCCGACTTAACAAATAGTCTGTAAGCAGTCTGGTCCCTGAACCCTTCTGCCTGTTTACAAAGCGTAATCCTTTCCTGCCAATGTCATTGATTGTTTTTACATCCATTGGATTGCCTTTGGCAGTCATAATACCCTGCTCTCTTCTTACCCCTTTTATAATTCCGAAATCGTCTCCCAAATATTTTTCCACATATGAGATGTTATATTCACCAGTAATCTGGTCCAGCAAATGTATTGGGGCGATATGTGTTTCTCCCCTTTTCAATGCCATTATCCCACCCATGCTTCCAATATGCGCGGATGAAAGGTACATACATTTTCCAGTATCTTCCATGGATTTTCTAACCATAAGGCTTCCAATCAAATCCATGATTATGTCATGGCTCCCAATGGAAACTAAAGTATTTTCTATCATTCCCATATCGGAAGTTAGAATAATATCCACTAGCTCTCCAGCTTCGAATCCTTCACTATTTTTCGGTACAATTAATATTCCATCAGCCTTTACTATGGCCATAGTAACTCCTGCCCCCTTGTTGAGAGGGGTAGCCACCATGACACCATTGACCCTGCCCAATTTAACCCTGATATATTCCTTGCTTTTAAGTGAAGATACCACTCTCTTGGATAAGATTGCCTTGATGGTTTCCCTATCCTTGATTTCCTGCTTTTGAAGAAGCTTTATAATTGGCCCCACTACTTCTTCAAATACCAAAAAGGCTGAACCTGGATATCCTGGCACCCCAATGATAGGCTTGCCTTGGATTACCCCAAGAATAGTTGGCTTGCCTGGCTTGATTGCAATCCCATGAAGCAAAACTTCTCCAAGGTCTTCAATGAGTTGTTTTGTATAATCCATGCTGCCAGCTGAAGACCCTGCATTTATGACTATCATGTCGCAACTTTCGACTTTTTCCAGGATTTCTTCTCTCAAGATTTCATATACATCTGGAACTGGAGAGACTCTGATGGGGATTGCCCCAAAATCTTCAAGTATCGCTTTGAACGTCCAAGAATTTGTATCAAAGGTTTTACCTAGAGGTAAATCTCCGTAATTGTCTGTAATTTCATTTCCCGTTGGTATAACAGCCACTTTCAGCTTTTGAAACACCTGGATTTCTGCTACTCCTCCGCTGAGCATGGCTCCAATATCAATTGGTCTTATTGTATGGTTCTCCGGAAGTATCATTTCACCAGCTACAATATCCTCGCCAATGGGTCGGATATGCTGCCATGGAGATGCTTGTACGTTGATTCCAACTTGATTGTCATCGATTGCCATGACATCCTCAATCATGATTACTGCGTCATAGGGATCAACAATCAAATGCCCTGTGTTAATATATTCAAAATCTCTTCCTCGATTCAATTTTACAGTGTTGACTTCATTTGCAGAATAAGTTTTTTCGGAGACTACCATTATTCCATCCATGGCTGCGGCATTGTGGTTTGGAGATGAAAACTTGGAAAAAACAGGCCTTGAGAGCACTCTTTTATTCCCATCCCAAGTCCTTATTATTTCAACTTTGCTCTGAATATTCAATTCATTAAGTCTTTCCATATACTGCTTGAGAGCAACATCTAAATCTGTATTTGAGAGATAAATATTTCTTTCCATTTCTTCCCCCTGTTATACATAAAGTTCGAATTCAAATCCGGTTGCTTATATTTTAAATAAGAAAAACCTCAACCTTTTCGCCTTTTCTCAAGCCCTCTTTGAATGACTCGACTTTGACATATCCATCAGCCTTGAAAAGGGTTGAAATAGATCCTGACTTACCTAAAAGCGGAGTTGCCTCATGTTCCTGCCCAACTTTATTCAGTTCAACCAATTGGTAGGTTTCCTTGCCTTCACCTGAATGAAAATTCTCAGTCAAAGTTGACGTTATGGATAATTCTTGTTCTTCATTATTAAAATAGTATTTCTTGATAAATGGTTCAACTAATACTTTATACACTATCGTTGCTGAAAGCGGATGCCCTGGAAGCCCAAAAACAGGCTTTCCAAACACCTTTCCAATTATTGTCGGCTTCCCCGGTTTTATGGAGATTCCGTGGGTAAAAACTCCAATTTCTCCAAAGGAATTTATTATATCCTTGGTGAAATCTTTATTTCCTGCAGAACTTCCCCCTGATATTAATAGTAAATCACAATTTTCCATCATGTTTTCAAATATTTTCTTAAATCCTATGAAATCGTCTTTGACAATCTTAATTGATGATATTTCCGCTCCTGCTTCTTTTAAGTAAGCAGCGATTATATTCGAGTTGATATCCCTTATCTCACCAAGCTTTGGCTGTTCAGAAACATCAATGATTTCATCGCCAGTGGATATTATTCCAATTATTGGTTTTCTGAAAACCTGGACTTCGTGGCATCCACATGCGGCAAAAACCCCAGCATCTTTTGATCTTATCCTATTCCCCGGTTTACCAAAGCACTCGCCCATTTGGAAATCTTCGCCAACATGCATAAAGCCCTGATTAGGAGCTGAAGGTTTGTATATGCATACATTTTCTTCGTCGATTTTCTCTGTATATTCAACCATCACAACACCATCTGCATTTTCCGGAAGCATTCCACCTGTGGGAACATAAACTGTTTGTCCTGGTGTAAGTTTAATATTGCAGACTTCACCCATGGAAACTTCACCGACTACCTTTAAAAAAACCGGCGCACTTTCCCCTACACCATAAGTATCCTTCGAGATTACCGCATAGCCATCAACAACTGACCTTTTGAACTGTGGGATATTTATATCCGAGAAAATTTCCATTGCAAGGTACCTGAATATGGAATCCCCAATATTCACAATTTCTTTCTTTCTGATATCGCTCCCATCGCCGAAATATTCCAGTAGTTTGTCGTTTGCTTCTTTAATCGAGTCAACCCTGAGTAATTGCATAAGTTTCTCCATATCTTTACCATTTGATTAATAAAACGCATAACCCGTTCATCTTTTCACATTACCCCTGTATTTTAACATTATTATGACCTGTTTTCCACTTGTTTATAGATTGAAGCGGGCTCCAGAATCTTGGAACCCGCTTAATGAATGACTTATTATTTCATGCTGAATGGTTTATTATTTTATTAGCAAACAAATCTATTATTTAGCACTCGGAATAAATATGTATTGTCCACCTTTGTTTTTAAAATCTCCAATTAGTTTCTGTCCTTCAGCTGAAGTGATATAATTTACAAATGCCATTGCAGCTTTGAAGTTTGTATTTGGATATTTGGCTGGGTTTACAGCTATTACTCCATAAGGGTTGTAAAGGATTGTGTCTCCTTGAACCAGTAAATCCAAGTTTGTAAGATTGTCCTTCATTGTTCCCCAGGTTCCACTATCAGTTAAAGTATATCCTTCAAGTTCATTTGTCATGGTTAGAGTATCACCCATGCCTTTTCCAACTTCAAGATACCATTTATCAGTAGCTGCAACTGGAGTAGTTCCAGCTTTTGCCCAAATCGCAAGTTCCTTTGTATTGGTTCCTGATTTATCGGCTCTTGACAAGAATGTTGCTTTTGCAGAATATATTGCCTGGAATGCTGCAACCGCTGAAGTCATACCTTTTATTTTTGCTGGATCATCCTTTGGTCCGACTATTACATAGAAATTATACATTACGTCTTTTCTGTTTATTCCCCAGCCATCTGAGATAAATTTATCTTCAGCCGCCCTTGAATGGACAAGAAGAACATCTGCATCTCCTCTTTGACCCATTGCTATGGCTTCTCCAGATCCAACTGCCACTACTTTTGTAGTTATTCCATATTTGCTGTCAAACGCAGGAATCAATACGTCAAATAGGCCTGTATCCTGTGTGCTTGTTGTGGAAGCTAGAACCATTGTTGAACCTTTGACAGGCAAATCGGCAGTATTTACCGTCGGAATTGCGATTCCCATTCTTATAAATTCGCTTTTAGCCCAGACCTTCTGTCCTGCTGTGCCTAAGAAAAGAATATGCTCAAGATATGCCTTCTGGTTTGCTGTGATTGTTGATGTTGCCTTGGAAGGAATCATGATTTTCTGGTTTACAAGGATAAGATTCACATTTGAAATCTTATTGTATGTTGCCAATGCTTGGCTGGTAGTGCCATACTTTGCTGCTATTTTTGAAATTGTGTCACCACTTTTAACAATATACGCGGTGTCGGCAAAAGCAAATCCAACGCTTCCAAACACTAATGCCAAAGTTAGTAAGATGCTAAGAATTCTTTTCATTTTCTTTCTCCTTTAACAATACATAGCAATAACTTATCAATATACCATGTTGCCGCTTATGAAAGCTTGTGTCCTTTTATCGAATGGGCTTTCGAACATTGAGGCAACAGGTCCATTTTCAATCACTTGGCCCCCCAGCATGAATACAATATTGTCAGCGATTCTTCTTGCCTGAAACATATTGTGTGTGACGATTATCACAGTTGCTCCATATTCCTTGCAAGCCTTTAACACCATACCTTCTATAATGGAAACATTCGCTGGATCCAAATTTGCAGTTGGTTCGTCCATGAGGAGCAAGTCCGGCTTGATAATCATGGCTCTAGCCACAGATACCCTGCCTGCCTCGCCTCCGGACAATGTCATGGCCTTTTGTTTCAGAATATCGGATATCCCAATCCAGGATGCCGCTTCAGAAATTCGAGCATGTATTTTTTCTTTTTCTATTCCTCTTATTTTCAATCCGTAGGCAATATTTTTATAAACTGATGTATTGAACATTACAGGCTTTTGAAATACCATTGCCATTTTTTTGATGGTATCCTTGGAATATGAATTTGCGAAAGAAAATTCTTCTCCTTCAAAAATTATTTTCCCACCGTCAGGTTTTTCAATACCATTAATCAATGAGAGCAATGTTGTTTTTCCAACTCCCGAAGGTCCAATAATCGCAGTTATCTTCCCCATTTCGATTTCCAGATTATTGATATCCAAAACGCACTTTCCATTGTAGCTTTTTTTCAAATCAACTGCTTTTAGAATAATATTCATGATGTCCTCCCATAATTCCTGATTGTTTCAAGAACTCCATTTACAAGAAAAGACATGATTAATAAAATTATTCCCAGAGCCATGGCTGTTTGAAATTCTCCCATGCCTTTTTGTAATGCTATGGCAGTAGTCATGACCCTTGTAAGATAACGAATGTTGCCACCTACCATCATGACAGCCCCGACTTCCCCGAGAAGTCTTCCAAAAACTACAATCAAGGCTGAGTAGAGGCTGAACCTCGCTTCCCTTACTACTGTGAATCCCATCTGCCAGGAAGATGCTCCCATACTTTTGGCGGTTTGCTTGACAAGTCTGTCCACATTGGCTATAGCCGTTGACGAAAGACCAATCATGAGAGGTAAAGCTAAGAAAAATTGTGCAATTATCATTGCCAATGGTGAAAATAGAAGCCTGTTGTCTCCAACTAGACCCGTTTGGTTTGAAAGGAGGATATACACTGCAAGACCTACAACTACAGGTGGAAGACTCATAAATGAATTTATTATGTTCATTATTATGCTCTTGCCCTTGAATTTGTTCAGTGCAAGCAAAACGCCTACTGGTATCCCCAGCAAGGCTGCAAAAGTCAATGCAGTTAAAGTGACCCTAAGGGAAAGGAAAATAATCCCATATAGTTCCGGATCGAAGGAAATCAACATCTTCAATGCTTCAGTCAAAGTGGCTCCAATAGCTGAAATACTAGCACCCCCATAAAAAAGCGACCCGAAAAGGGTCGTCTCATTACCAAGTAAAGATCCGCTGTTTTTCCTTTTCAAACGTGGATGGCAAATCAGTTTCTTAAATTACCATTGGCAGCTCAAGAGCTGCTTAGGCTGATACTTCGTGGGCAATCCTTTAGAAGTACCAGCTCGGAAAAATATTCAATAATCTATATTCAATTATTTATTCAATCAACTATGTTTATTATATATATTCAACCATTCCAACGCAACACTATTTTGAATGAACTTTCTCTTTCGAAACGAGATTGATTCCACCCTCGCCCAATACCTTGAGGGCTTTCTCCTGATTGTCAACTTTAAACACCACATATGGCATTTCGTGTTTTCTCATTACAAAAGAGTAAATATATTCTATATTTATATCGTTTTCTCCCATAACTCTGAAAATTTCGTTAAGACTTCCAGGTTTGTCTTCAGGTTCAATCGCTATTACTTTTGTGGATTTTGCAATGAATCCTTCTTTTTTTAGCGTAGTAAGAGCTCTGTCCGGGTCATCCACAATTAATCTCACAATACCGAATTCATTGGTATCGAATACTGCAATTGCCCGAATATCGAGATCGTTTTTAAGCAAAATATCCGTCAAACTTGCAAGTGTGCCTTTTTTGTTCTCAATAAAAACCGATAATTGATTTATCAACATCTATTTTCCCTCCCTTAGATCAATAACTCTTTTTGCTTTTCCTTCATATCTTTTTAAAGTTCTTGGCTCATGAAGATGTATTTTAGCATCAATTCCAAGAACAGTTTTCAATCTTCCTCGTATTGTCTGATTTAATTTTTCCAATAATGAGAAAGAATCCAGCAGATTCTCATCGATAAGTTCAACATCGATTTCTATCTTGTCCAGATATCCTTTCTTAAATACAGTTATCTGATAATGTGGGCCAATTCCATCAGTGTTGAACAAGACTTCCTCAATCTGTGATGGGAAGACATTTACTCCTCCCAGAATGAGCATGTCATCGGATCTACCCTGTATCTTGGACATCCTCACGTTGGTACGTCCGCAAGGGCACTTTTCATAATGCAGGGATGTTATGTCTTTAGTCCTATATCTGAGTAAAGGCAAAGCTTCCTTAGTAATTGTGGTTATAACCAGTTCTCCCACTTCACCTTCCCCAAGCACTTCACCTGTTTCTGGATTGATAATTTCTGGAATAAAGTGGTCTTCAAAAATATGCATTCCATTCAGGCACTGGCATTCACCGGATACTCCTGGGCCAATCAACTCGCTCATCCCGTAGTTTTCTGTAGCGAAAAGACCAAAGGCTTCATTAAGCTCTCTTCTCATAGCTTCGCTGGAACCTTCCCCGCCGAATAATCCACGTCTTATCTTCAAGTCTTTTTTCGGATCAATACCCATCTCTCTTGCGACTTCAGCCATATGAAGACCATATGAAGGAGTTCCAATTAAAGCGGTTGTTCCAAAATCTTTCATTATCATTATTTGTTTTTCAGTATTCCCACTGGACATTGGTATTACTGCCGCGCCAACTCTTTCCAAACCTTGGTGAAGACCAAAGGCCCCGGTAAAAAGTCCATAACCGAATGATACCTGTGCAATGTCTTCGTCAGTCACTCCGGCCATGGTAACTATTCTGGCAATCAAATCCGTCCAGACTTCAATATCGTTTTTTGTATAACCCACTACTGTTGGCTTGCCTGTTGTCCCAGAAGATGCATGATATCTGACAATCTCCTTCTGAGGAACCGCAAAAAGTCCAAACGGATAATTTTTTCTCAAATCATCTTTTACTGTGAATGGAAATTTATCCAAATCTGAAAGCTTTATCAAATCATTCGGTGAAACTTTGTATTCATCCAACTTTTCCTTGTAGTATGGAACGTTTTCATAAATTCTTGATAAGGTGTCCTTCAATCTTTCCAATTGAATTTCTTCATACTCCCCTCGGGATAAGGTTTCTTTCTTGCTCCAAATCATTGAGAATCCTGCCTTTACTTATTTATTTTCTCTAAATAGATTTATATTTGATATTCCTGTTGAAAGAGTAACTGTGAATTTATTTTCCGCAATATTGAAGCCCTTGCTTATGAATTGGTTTTCTCCAGTCTTTACAAGACCCAGAGCATCAAAATTGTTTGCCGAAAGGCCGTTATCGGTAGTAATCATTATTCCGGCATTTTCAGGGACATATATCTTGACGTTTGATACTCCTCCCTTGATCTCCAAGGCGACGTTCTTTTCCTTGTCACCCAAATGAATCTCCGCATCGCCTGCACCAAGTTCAATAATTAATGAGGATACGTCAAGATTTTTTAATTCCATTTTCGATCTTGAGGCACCTGTTGTAACTTGAATTTCCCAGGAAATTTTCTCTCCGAGAGTTACGTTCGCTTTCCTTGCAATGTTGGGCTGCATCCCTGATATGATTCCCTCTTCGGAAACATCCATTTTCAACTTTCCATTGTTTTGCCCAAAGGCTGCGTAAATTCCCCTAATATTACTTTGTATTTCTGCCGCATTATCAGTTCCGGAAGCAATTTCCAGATCACATGCTCCCAAATCGATGGTGCTTTTCCCCTTGGTCATATTTGGTCCATAGTCAATTTTATTGGAATAGCTATAGTTGTCCTGTCCAGTGGTAACTTGGTGGGTGACTGAATCCCAATTTGTAATGTTTGTTATCCAAGGGACTCCGAAATAATAAAATGGGCCATAAATTACGCTGATTATAACTAGTACCATAAACCCGATTCCCAAAATCCTTCCAAGAATCCTGCTTCTGAATATGATATTTATCCCGATTATTATTAATAGAACAGGCCAAAGATTAAATGCCCCAGCCACGATGCTCCAAGTCAATCCCCAAAGAGAAATATTGAATTTAGTCTCTATATAGTTGAAAGCGCCTATCTCATGGAGAAGGAAAACAATTCCCGCAAGAAGCAGAAATATGCCTAGGCCTTTTCCAGACTTTCTCATTTTTTATCACCGTTCCTTTTTAAGATAAGGTATAAGCCCATGATAATGAAAACCAGGGCAATTACAAAGCTGAAGTTAAGCCAGTAAATAAATTGTCTCAACACAAAAAATGTTCCCAACCCAATAAGACATAGCCCAAATAGGATCCTGAAATCCCTGTTTGACTTCTGACTTCTATCAGTTTTGCCATCATTTCCATCATCCCATTTTTTTTGTGATTCTGTTGAACCTGGAGATTGCGTTGTTTCTGAAGTGCTTTCTTTTGAACTTTCTTCCCTGTTGGCTGTTGAACTCTCTTGGCTATATTTTCTATCATAAACTGGTTCATTTGAATTTTTTCTAAAAGCTTCTTCCCTAGTTGGCATTATTATAGCTGCGACAATATAAGCAATAATTCCAGCGCCACCAAAGAAAATAGAAATAACAGCAACTACCCTGATTAATACAGGATCTACATCAAGATATTCTGCAATACCCCCACATACTCCAGAAATCATTTTATCAGTAGATGATTTATAAAGTCTCTTTTCCATAATCACACCTCATTATACTTCCAACGGCATAATAACCGCCGCCACCAGATATGCCAGTATGCCGGCACCTCCCATAATAGCAAACAAAACCCATAGCAGCCTCACAATAACGGGGTCTATGTTGAAATAAGTTGCCATACCGCCGCAAACCCCAAGCAATATCCTGTCGTTTTTGGATCTGAATAATCTTTTTGTCATTTTGCCACCTCGAAATTTATAATAAATTATTGGTCAATATAATAAAAAAAACCCTTGCGGGTTTTTTTATTCTTCTTCTACAGTCATCTTTTCGAATTCTTCAACTACTCTATCAAACTCCGCGTCATCATCGATATCTATCAATTCAAATTCTTCGTCATTAATTTCCTTGTAACCGTAAATAAATACATCATCTGTGCCATCTAGCGGGATTAATGCTATATATTCTTTTTCTTCAAAATCGAATATTCCCATTACTTCGCATTCAATGGATTCGCCGTCATCAAACTCAAGAGTTATCACATCTGCATCTTCCAACTCATCGTCTCCACAGCAACATCCTTCTGCACAGCCATCAGGTGAGCATTTTTCGTTGTCTTTGTCTTTTTCCTTTTCCATTAGTATTACCTCCTTTTTCATTGGTAGTTAGAATTATATCACTTTATTTGTTTGTTTTCAAACTAATTATTTTTTCAGCTACTTTCTTATTCATGCCATTGACTTCCGCTAATTCTTCCACTGTCGCATTCATTATTTTTTCCATGCTTCCAAAGTGGGCAAGCAGTGAATTTCGTCTTTTTTCGCCAATGCCTTCCACTTGGTCGAGCCATGACTTTTCCATATTTCGCCTGTGAAGATTATGATGATAATCGACTGCAAATCTATGAACTTCTTCTTGTATTGTTCCAATATATTTAAATAAAACCGGCCTTTCCTTAAGTACTAATTCTGAATTAAAAACAAGCCCTCTTGTCTTATGTCTTTCATCTTTAACCATTCCGCAAACTGGAATATTAATTTTCATGGCTGAAAGAACCTTGCGGACTACAGAAATTTGATTTTCTCCACCGTCAATCAATAAAAGGTCAGGGATTTTTGAAAACCCCGGATCCGCCTTCAATGCCCTGTTGAACCTCCTGTAAACCACTTCCGACAAGCTTCCGTAATCGTCAGGACCTTCAATAGTTTTTATCATGAATCTTCGATAATCTTTTCTTACCGGCTTTCCATCCTGAAACACAACCATGGCTCCAACTGAGTCTACTCCACTAATATTTGAGATATCATATGCTTCCACCCTGTCAATTGGCTTTCCCTCATATCCATCGCCATATACAAAGCTGGTGAGCTCTTTTGATATTGCATTTCTTACTTCAGTTTGTGTCTTCCTTTTTTCGCTTATGGTATTGGACAATTCATCCATGTTCTTCCTAGCCATGATTAATAGACCTTTTTTCTCTCCCCTTGATGGAACGAGAATCTTCACAACGCTTCCCTTTATTTCCTTAAGCCATTCCTCAATAAGTGGTTTCTCTGGAATTTCATCTTCGATTATAATTTCTTTTGGAATCAAATTCATATCCCCGTAATATTGCTTTATAAACGCTTCAATTAAAAGGCTGTTTTCCTCTATCCCTATTGTTTGAAGTTTGAAATAGTCCTTGCCAATAAGTTTTCCTTTCCTAATAAATAAGACTATGCCATATGCCTCCGCTTCATCCATGGCTGTACTTTTTCCAATACTCGCAGTTACGATTACATCAATGTCCTCCGGCTTTTCCAATACGACATTCTGCTTGCTGGAAATCGCCCCTACTGCGGATATATAATCCCTAAATATGGCTGCGGCTTCATAATTGGATTTCACTGACTCCTGTCTCATCCTCAAATTAAGATATTCCAAAGTTCGCTTATGTTTTCCTTGTAAAAATTCTGTTACCTCAGAAATGTAAATCCTATATTGCGCCTTGGAAACGTTTCCAAGGCAGACTCCGAGACACTGCCCAATATGGTAATTCAAACAAGGTTTTGCCGATTTTGGGAAGCTGCTTGCAGCACATTTTTTCAGAGGATATATATAGTTCAACATATCTATTATTTGATTTACTGCACTGGCATCTGTATATGGTCCGAAATACCTGCTTCCATCCTTGACTACTTTTCTTGTTTTTAATATTCTGGGAAATTCTTCCTTTAGAGTTATTTTTATATATGGGAATGTTTTATCGTCACGCAACAAAACATTATATTTTGGCATATACTTTTTGACCAGGTTGCCCTCCAGAATCAATGCCTCAACCTCTGAATTTGTAACTATGTACTCGAATTCTGAAATGTTTGAAACAAGAGCCTGGGACTTGAGATCTTTTTTGTCCTGGCTCTGAAAATACTGTCTGACTCTTCTCTTGAGTGATATTGCCTTTCCAACATAGATAACCTGACCAAGTTGGTCTTTATAAATATAGACCCCAGGCCTGTCAGGAAGTAATTTGAGATTTTCGGAAATATCAAACATTCAGAATAATCTCCTTGATTTTTTGTACTAAAGTATGTAAATCCTCAACCGTTCCAATTGTTATACGTAGATAGTTGTCGATAAGAGGTTTGTCGAAGTATCTTACAAGGACTCCTTCTTCTCTAAGCTTTTGAAAAAGGTCCCCAGCCTTGATTCTCTCGTGGCTTACAAAGATAAAATTTGCCTGTGACGGAATCACATTAAAGTCAAGTTTAATAAGCTCATTTGTTAGTTTTTCCCGATTGCTGATTATCTTATGCCTTGTTTTCGCGAAATATTCCTTATCCAGCAAGGCAGCTGTGGCTCCGGCTATTGCAAGCCTGTCAAGAGTATATGAATTGAATGAATTCTTAATCTTATTCAACGCATCAATGAGCTCCACGTCTCCAATGGCGAAACCAACCCTTAAACCTGCCAATGATCTGGATTTGGAAAAGGTCATTACAACAAGCAGGTTTTTATATTTCTTAACCAGACTTACTGCGGTTTCTCCACCGAAATCGATATATGCCTCATCTATCAATACAAGTTTATCCTGGTTGTTTTGGATAAGTTTTTCAATATCCTGAAGTTTTAAAGCTATTCCGGTTGGTGCGTTGGGATTAGATATAAGTATCCCCGAAATTCTTTGAAACTCTTCCTTATTTTCAGATTTTCTATGAATCCTTCTATAATTTTCATCGCTGTATGAATTTACATCAATTGAAAAGTCATCATTGAGGGGCATCTCAAGAAACTTGGTTTGAAATAAGTTCGCAAAAACGGGATAAAAACTATAGGTTATATTTGGAAAAGCCACCATGCCGTCGTTAAAGAATGCAGGAAAGGCAAATGCAAGAATCTCATCAGATCCGTTCCCAATAAAAACATTTTCCATTCCAACGTTATATTCTTTCGAAACGGCGCTTTTCAGAAGGTTGCATTCTGGGTCCGGATATAATCTTAGCCTGTCAAGCTCTGTATAAATCCCTTCTTTTACTCTGGGAGATGGTGGAAATGGATTTTCATTTGTATTAAGTTTTATATATTTCCTATCAGCTCTTTGCTCTCCCGGAACATATGGTTCAATCTCCTTGACAAGCTTTGTTAGATAATCAATCATTGGTCAATTCTCCTCTCAAGTCTGTTTGCATAAGTTCTTTTATTCTATCTATTGGGAATTCCTTGCTCAAAAGGTAGTAAAGCTTGGTTACAGCCGCCTCTACCGTCATATCGAAGCCGCTTATGGCTCCTGCATCAATTAATCCCTTGCTAGCCTCATATTCCCCCATGTTCGCGCTCCCTCTCAAGCATTGTGTGCATACTACTATTATGGTTCCATTGTCTGTAGCTTTTTTAAATATACTGCCTAGCTCCTTATTGTTGCTTGGGATGTTCCCTGCCCCATAAGCTTCCAGGACAATTCCCTTCAATTTTTTCGTAATCAAATTGTTTATTACATCCATCTGCATTCCTGGGAATACTTTCAAGACGGCAATTTGTTGATCTTTAATTTCAAAGAGGTTGAACTGGTCTTTCTCATTTGACGGTGCCATTATTGCATTTTTATCCAAAACAATATTTACTCCAGCAGCTCCAAGAATAGGATAGTTGGGAGTCTCAAATGCATTCAAGGATGAAGAGCTCACTTTTGTAGCTCTATTTCCCCTCATCAATGTATTTCCAAAGTAAAGGCATACCTCCCTAAGCTTTGGATTCGAAGCCAGCATCAATGTTGCAATTAGATTATCCCTTGCATCGTTTCTGATTTCAAAGAGTGGTATTTGTGATCCTGTTATAATTACAGGTTTTGAAAGATTTTCCATCATGAATGATAAAGCCGATGCCGTGTAAGCCATCGTGTCCGTTCCATGCAATATGACAAACCCATCAAACTCTTCGTAATTGTCCCTAATATCTCTTCCTATCTTTATCCAATCCAATATCCCCATATTTGCGGAATCCAAAACGGGATCGTATTCATGGAATTCATATATTGGCATTGACTCGTTTCTAAGTTCCCTTATCATTTCCAGCTCTTTTTCCATGTACCCTTTTTGGGGCGCGTAACCATCTTGGGTCTTGCTCATTCCTATGGTTCCACCGGTATAAATGATGTAAACTCTCTTCTTCAATTTGCCCCTCTTTTCTAAATTAGCGATCTCTCTGCTTCTTTCATTATTTCACGTATCAGCTTTTCTTTATGGTCGGAAAGCGGATTCTTTTGCTCGCTTTTTAATATTTCCTCAACCCTATTTCTTGCGTTGGAAAGCAAGTCGGGTCTTCCTAAAAGCTCCCATTCATCATGTGAATTTCGATCACAAAGTTCAGACATATAAAATTCATCGCTTCTGAAAGCCAGCCTTGTGGACTTCTGTTTTAGAAAATGCCCACCATGTCCAACTTGTTTAACATCTTCATAATAATTCTTCTGATCAGAAACATCTATTCCATCCCTTAATCTCTTGCAAAGATTGGCTATTTCCCCATCAATGATAATTTGCTCGTAAGACAATGTCATGCTGCTTTCCAAAAGTCCAATCCCTTGAACTATATCAGTCCCAGAAAGCACTAGGGGAAGTGTCGTAACCATTTTCTCCATAATAGACTGCATTCCTGGGGCTTTTGCATCGGTAAGACATCCCGCAGACATGTTTGGGAGATTGTAGAATCTTGCCATGTCCCCCATTGCGCCAACTTGTAGAATGGTTTCTGGTGTACCTTCGAGGAATCTACCACTTTTGGGATGAACCATGCCAAGGGCGGCTCCATATATGAGAGGCGTCCCTGGAGAAGTCAGTTGGAAAATTACCAAAGCCGAAAGCGCCTCCGCATTGGCCATGGCAACATTGGAATATAGGCTTGCAGGGCCAGTAGTGCCGCAAGCCGGCATTGGATATATTAAAATTGGAACCTGGTATTTCGTCAGTTCCATGTTTGCCTCGAGCATTTCTCCATCGTGGCAAAGTGGAGCCACAGTACAGTATGTAACCGAGTAAATTTTTCTTTCTTCAACTTCCTTTATACTACCAGTTATTGCTTCCAGCATTGCAATGACATATTTCACTTCTTTGATATCCTTGACTTCATCGGAAACATGCTTTGATGTGTTCAAAAATGATATGCCCGTGCCAAAAATATTCCGTGGGCCATATGGAACGTCGCAAGGAGATACTGGAGGCCAAAGTACATATCCCAGATCAATCTGGTCAAACAGCCTGGCAGCATCTGCAATATCATTCAAAATTGCCGGCCTTCTCTTGCCGGTTTCGAAGTCGATTGTATTTACCCCAGTGCCATCAAGATTATATCCAGTAAATGAAGATGGCATTGAAAAATTATTCTCAGGATTTCTTCCTCCCAAAACAAAGTTTTTTGGAGTTGTCCTTAGTGACTTCTCAACGAGATTTCCCGGGATGTATGCTATTTCATTCTCCCAGTCGACCCTTGCTCCACCTTTTTCTAAAAGTTCAAGCGCTCTTGAACTTGAAAATTTGATTCCAATATCTTCAAGAATTCTTATACTGTCTGCGTGAATGATTTTTTTCTCTTCTTCGCTGAGAAAATTGCTTATTAAATTCATAGCACACTCCTATCCAATTATTCTTTCTACTAGTCTAACCGCATCCATGGCATTGTCGGAATAGCCATCCGCACCTATTTTATCGGCCCACTCCTGGCTGGCAGGAGCGCCCCCAATGATTATTTTCAAATTCTTTCGTAAACCCTTTTCTTCAACTAACCTTATTACATTTCTTTGCTCTTCCATTGTTGTGGTAAGAAGTGCTGAAAGACCCACAATATCTGGATTGCATTTGATAATATTTTCAATTACAATTTCATTTTTTACATCAGCGCCAAGATCTATGATTTCAAATCCCGAAGCTGTGAGCATTGCCCCAACGATGGTTTTTCCAATATCATGAATATCTCCTTGTACTGTTGCCAGCAGGATTTTTCCATGGGAGACAATTCCACTGTTGGATTTCTTTATTGCAGGATTCAGTATGGCCAGCGCGGCTTTCATTGAATCGGCAGAGCAAACCAATTCTGGTAGATAGTACTCTCCCTTTTCGTATAATTCCCCTGCTTCCTTGATACCTTTTAAAAATCCCTCATTCATGGATGTTGCGAGGTCTATTTTGTCCTCAATTACCTTATTTGCCAACTCAATAGAAAGTTCTTCATCGCCTTCCAATATGGCTTTCCTCATTTCATCGAATATTCCGCTCATTTATTCACTCCTTAAAAGTTATTTCACCCTTAATGCTAGTATTTTACCACTTATTGAATGCATTGTTAAATAATTTAAACCATATAAATTATTTTTTATTCCAACAATACCAACAAGGAGCAAAGCTCGCTTCTTAAAATAACCGCAAATTGTAAAAATATTTAGAATATTCAATTTACAACGCGATTATTGTTAAATATATAACAATAATACTTTAACAATCTTTGCTCGTTTTTGCAGGAACCACTGAATTTATAGGGTCCAGCGGCGCTGTCTCAATAAGGAGAATTATATGCTTTTAATCGGTTTTATGAAATCGTTTACATAAATGCTTTAAATACTGCAAATTAGCGGTTGACTTTATTTCAGGGCTCAATATATTATAATCATAGTATGAAAATCCTGTTTTTAAGTAGAAATTCAGGAAAAATAATTCAGAAGGAGAAATATAAATGAGTAATTCAAAAGTTATTGC
Organism: Eubacteriales bacterium; assembly: GCA_037144355.1. Lineage (GTDB taxonomy): Bacteria > Bacillota > Clostridia > Peptostreptococcales > Anaerovoracaceae > JBAWWY01. The sequence goes on from JBAWWY010000012.1 coordinate 35,767, forward strand.
TTTTGATGTCTTAACTAAAGAGTTAGCTTCAAAAATTGATGTGATTATTGCTAATAATGATAATAATTCCACAAAGCTTGTCGGCATTCTATTAGAAGTTCAAGATATTATTCCAAAGCAGTATATTCCATTAGAGGTTTCCAATTACATCAGTCAAAAGATGAATATACCTCTTAGCAGAGTCTATGATGTAATTTCTTTCTATGCAGCTCTTTCAGAAGTACCTAGAGCTGATTTTGTCGTTCAGCTTTGTGACAGCGTAGTCTGTAAAGTTACCGGCAATACATTCTTGAAAAATTCATTGGAGGAAATTTTAGGAATCAAGGTTAATGAGATTTCCAAGGATGGCAAATATGCTATTGAACCAACTGCCTGTTTTGGCGCATGCGATATCGCACCAGCCATTAGAGTCAATGGAAGAGTATATGGCAACCTAACAACTATAGATAAGATCAAGCAAGCGCTTGCTAATCATAAATAAAGGAGGATGGATTAAATGACAAATAAACCTGTAAAAACAGTAAGTTTTATTACTGAAAATTTTGGGAAATACGACCCTGACTCAATAGATTCATATATATCTATCGGTGGACTTACAGCTATTAAAAATGCATTATCCATGTCTTCAAACGAGATAATAGAGATTGCAAAAGGAGCCGTAATCAAAGGTCGAGGCGGTGCTGCCTATGACACTGGAAGAAAGTGGTCCCAAGCTGCTTCAGTTCCAGGCGCGAATAAAGTAGTAATATGCAACGCCGATGAAGGCGAACCTTGTACTTTTAAAGATAGAGCCATGATTCAAAATGATCCTTTCAGACTAATCGAGGGTATAATAATCGCCGGTTATACTGTTGGAGCTCAAAATGGATATATTTATTTGAGAGAAGAATATAGACATCTTCAGGGCATCTTGAAAAACGCCATTGCCCAGATGAAAGACAAAGGATATCTTGGGAAAAATATCAAAGGAACAAATTTCAGTTTTGAAATTCACTTATATTCAGGAGCTGGTGCCTACGTTTGCGGAGAAGGCTCAACACTTATCGAATCAATCGAAGGAAAGAGCGGAAGACCGAGAATCAAACCACCTTTCATCAAGGAATGCGGTTTATTCCAGCTGCCTACTCTTGTAAACAACGTTGAAACACTTGCAATTGCCACTGCAATTCTACAACACGGCAATGCGGAATATGTTGCCATGGGAACTGAAAGATCACCAGGTTCTAAAATCATCAGCCTTGCAGGTAATGTTAAGAACCCAGGTACTTATGAAATCCCATTCGGCCTTACATTAAGAGAAATCATCTATGAAATCGGCGGTGGAATTACCGACGACAATGAATTGAAGTTTTTCCAACTTGGCGGAGCATCAGGCTGTATTGGTCCTGCTTCAGCGGTTGATACCCCATATACTTATGAAGATCTTTCCAAAGCTGGCCTTTCAGTAGGTTCAGGTGGTATTCTGGTTGTGGATTCTAGAACCAGGGTTCTGGATTTTGTAAAATCCATACAAGACTTCTTTATTCACGAAAGTTGTGGAAAGTGTACACCTTGCAGAGAAGGAAATAGACAAATATTAAGAATTGTAGATCGTTTTGTTGATGGAAATCAAAAGGAACATGATTTGGAAACAGCTGAGCGCTTTGCTCACATTATGAGCAACTGCTCATTCTGTGGATTAGGTGAAACTGCACAGAGTGCTTTACTTTCAGCAATAAAATCCTTCCCTGAAGAGTTTGACATCAAAGGAGGTAACTAATAATGAAAAACTTAAAGATTATCATAGATAACAAGGAAATTGTTGTTCCTGAAGGCACAACGATTCTTGAAGCCGCTAAAAAAGTAAATATCAATATCCCACATCTTTGCTACCATCCGGATCAAGCCATAAAAGCAAATTGCAGGCTATGCGTAGTCGACGTTGCCGGTAGCAGAAAACTTACCCCTGCTTGTTCATCCTTTGTTTTCGAAGGTATGGAAGTTAAAACAAACACAAAAAAAGTAAGAGACATGCAAAAGGGTATTTTAGAATTAATCCTTGCAAACCATGATCAAAATTGTCTTCAGTGCTTGAGAAACGGGAATTGTGAACTTCAAGACCTTTGTAGAAGATTCAATATCTCAAAAACCAATCTTGAAGATACCGTTCAAGCTTTGCCTTTGGATAACACAAACCCATCTTTGATTAGAGATTCAGCAAAGTGCATCAAATGCAATAGATGTGTTGAAGCCTGTCAAAAGACTCAAGAAGTTCATGCATTGACTCATTCCCATAGATCAGTTCATTACAACATCACACCTGCATATGGAGTGCCTCTTGAAGAAACATATTGTGTATTCTGTGGCCAGTGTGCAGCAGTATGCCCCGTTGGTGCCATTGTTGAAAATGATGAAACCCAGAAAGTCTGGGATGCACTTGACGATCCAAGAAAACATGTAATCGTACAAGTAGCACCAGCAGTAAGAGTTGCTCTTGGAGATGCATTCAACCTTCCTAAGGGAGACATCGTAACTGGTAAAATGGTTACAGCTCTTAGAAGAATTGGTTTTGCCCAGGTTTTCGACACCAACTTCACTGCCGACTTGACCATCATGGAAGAAGCCAGCGAACTTCTTAAGAGACTTAAGGAAGGTGGAACACTTCCATTGATAACTTCCTGTTCACCTGGCTGGGTAAACTTCATAGAAGGTAGATACGGCGAATTGCTTGGACATCTATCAACTTGCAAGTCTCCTCAACAGATGTTTGGAGCGCTTTCAAAATCATATTATGCAGATTTAATGGATATTGATCCAAAAGATATTTTCACAGTTTCCATCATGCCATGTACTGCAAAGAAATATGAAGCTAGAAGACCCGAAATGATGACAAACGGAGTGCCTGATGTTGATATAGCTCTTACTACAAGAGAATTAAGCCGAATGATAGATTCAGCGGGTATAGATTTTGTTGATTTGGAAGAAGGACAGTTTGACAATCCTTTTGGAATCGGTACTGGAGCTGGCGCGATCTTTGGTGCTTCCGGCGGCGTAATGGAAGCTGCTTTAAGAACAGCTTACGAAGTCATTACAGGAAAAGGACTTCCAAGTCTTGATTTCCACCAGGTTAGAGGATTAGCTGGAATCAAGGAAGCAAACGTTGACATCGATGGTCTTGTTTTGAAGGTTGCCGTTGCACAAGGTCTTGGAAATGCTAAAAAAATCATCAAGCAAATTCAAAATGGAACATGCCAGTATGCTTTTGTTGAAATCATGGGTTGCCCTGGTGGATGCATAGGTGGAGGCGGACAGCCTGTCAAGTCCAC
>JBAWWY010000013.1:0-38731 GCA_037144355.1 Eubacteriales bacterium
ATCAAATAACTATCGCTTTTATAAATATCCCCAATGGCTTTATTTGTTGAAGTCTGATCAGCATATCCAGCCCAGAAGTCATTCATCGATCTGATGATTTTTTCTGAGACCTGGTATTTCTTGTCTTTTTCCAAGTTTTCCATCAATCCGGCAATCTCATGGCTATCTCCAACGCTTAGGTGAAACAAGAGCCTCTCAAGGTTGCTTGAAATCAGTATGTCCATGGAAGGTGTGTTGGTAACATGGAAAGGTCTATCTATATTATAAATTCCAGTATTTATGAAATCCGTTAGAACCTTATTTTCATTTGAAGCGCATATCAACTTGTTGATTGGAATTCCCATTTCCCTTGCATAATAAGCGGCAAGAATATTCCCGAAATTCCCGGTTGGCACTGCAACATTGAATTTTTCTCCTGGTTTGAGGATGTTTCTTTTTATAAACTGTACATATGCATACACATAATAGGCAACCTGTGGAACCAGTCTCCCAATATTTATAGAATTGGCGGAAGATAATTGATATCCCTTCCTGTCCAGTTCTTTTTCAAATTCCTTGTCGGAAAATATTTTCTTTACGCCTGACTGGGCATCGTCAAAATTACCCTTTATCCCAAACACATGGACATTGGATCCTTCCTGGGTCGTCATCTGTCTTTCCTGAACCTGGCTCACTCCTGAAATAGGATAGAAAACTATGATTTCTGTGTTTTCCACATCGGCGAAGCCTGCAAGGGCTGCTTTCCCCGTGTCCCCAGAGGTCGCGGTCAAAATCGCCACCTTCTTGTCGAAGCCTTCCTGTTCCATGGCGATTTTCATAAGATATGGCAACAGAGATAGCGCCATATCTTTGAAAGCAGCCGTCTTCCCATGATAAAGCTCCAGGAAGTAGGCGCCTCCAGCTTTTTTCAACGGTACAATTTCCTTTTCCTCAAACTTTTCGTCATAGGCGCTGTTAATGGCTGCCTGGAGTTTTTCCTGATTGAAGTCTGGAAGGAATTTGGAAATAACTTCGAAAGCAATTTCCTGATAAGTCCACCCCGTCATTTCTTCTGGTGAAATTTCCAGCTTTGGAATCGAAGTGGGTATATAAAGTCCCTTGTCATCTGCTATGCCTTTTATAATTGCCTGGGCAGAATTTATTCCTGCCGTATTGCTTCTTGTACTTATATATTTAATCATGTTTCATTCCTACCTTTATTTGCTGAGAAATTTAGTGGTTATATTTCCGAGAATGGTTATTCCCTTAATGATTTTATCTTCAGACATATTTGAGAAGTTGATTCTCATCTCATTTGCTTTTGCATTATGGGGATAAAAAGAAGCTCCTGGCACGAAAGCCACATTCTCTTTTAAAGCCAAGGTGAGAAGATCTCTCGAGTCCTTGCCTTCCGGCAGAGATACCCAAAGAAACAAACCTCCGGTTGGAACTTCATATTTAACTTCCTTTGGGAAGGTTTCATCTATAATCTTCATCATCAGATCTCTTCTACTCTTATATAAGTTGTTTATCATTTTTATATGGCCATCATAATCACAATGTTCCATATAATAAACCATTTGCCTTTGAGCTATGGATGAACCTGACAAATCAACACTTGTTTTCAGAACCAGAAATTTTTCCAATATGTCTTTTTTTGCATACATCCAGGCCACTCGCAGTCCTGGGCAGAATGTCTTTGAAAATGTTCCGCAATAGACAATCTGGCCTTTTTTATCATATGAAATAAGAGGCGGATTGAGATGGTTTGCAAATGAAAGTTCCGCATAGGCGGCATCTTCCAAAACTGCCAGGTCATGGCTCGATACAACTTCCATAAAATCTTTTCTTCTCTGAGTCGACCAGCTTCTGCTGGTTGGATTCTGGTAATCCGATATTACATATATGAGTTTAATCCTGTCTCCGTATTTTTCGATTGCCTCTTTCAAAGCGTTGATCTCAATTCCATCCTTGTCCGTTGGGACCGAAACCAGTTCCGCTTCGTAAGCTTTTAGAGCGTTTAATGCCCCCAGATATGAAGGTGTTTCGAAAAGAATGACATCATCTTTGTCAATAAAGAGCATTCCGCTCATATCCAAAGCCTGCTGTGATCCTCCTGTTATAATCAGTTCATCCTTGTCTATGGTCAAGCCGTAGTTCCTGTTCATTCTAGCTGCAATAGCTTCCCGAAGGGGTGCATATCCACTGGCGGAACTGTAACTGAGAGCTTCCTTGCCATCCTCTTCAAGCACCTTTACAAAGGACTCCTTGATTTCATCGATTGGATAGGTTTCGGGTGAAGGAAATCCTCCCGAAAATGATATTATTTCAGGGCTTTCAGAAAGCTGCATCAAACTAAGCAGTTCCTTATCCTCTAGTTTCCCCATTCTGTTTGCAAATCTCATTATTATTCCAGCCTTCCTGCAATTATCTTGCTTTTAAATTTCTTATGATTCCATCTGGTTTTGCCGCAAAATCTTTTATAAATTCCAGCTGTCCAGATACTTTTCCTGTTCACTGGTCAGAGAATCTATTTCCACTCCCCAGGCATGAAGTTTTCTTGTGGATACCTGGTCGTCTATTTCTCCTGTTACGCTGATTACCTTGTTCTCAAGCTTTTCTTTGTTATTTAAAATATACATTGCTCCTAGTATCTGAACACCGAAGCTCATATCCATTATCTCAACTGGATGGCCATCGGCGGCAGCTATATTGACCAGTCTTCCATCTCCTATCACGTTAACCCATTTACCATTTGGCAATTTGTAACCCATGATATTCTTTCGCATTTCCTTTTTTTCTATTTGCATTTTCTCCAAACCTGCCATGTCTATTTCAACATTGAAATGACCTGCATTGGCAAGAATTACTCCTTCTTTCATGGAAAGCATATGTTCTGTTGTTATTATATGATGGCATCCTGTTGCTGTTACGAAAATGTCGCCAAATTTGGCTGCGTCTTTCATCTTTACAACTTCGAAACCATCCATTACTGCTTCAATCGCCCTCACAGAATCTACTTCTGTAATGTATACTCTAGCTCCGAGCCCTTGCGCCCTCATAGCTATACCCCTGCCACACCAGCCGTATCCAGAAACGACCACCTTTTTCCCCGCAATAATCAAGTTGGTATTTCTCATTATGCTGTCCCAGGTTGACTGCCCAGTTCCATATCTGTTGTCGAATAGATATTTGCATTTTGCATCATTTACAGCAATCATTGGTATTTTAAGAGCCTGGTCTTTTTCCATTGCTCTAAGCCTTATTACTCCAGTTGTAGTCTCCTCGCAGCCACCCCATATGTTGCCAAGCAAATCCTGTCTTTTAGTATGTATCATATTAACCAAGTCGCCGCCATCGTCGATGATAATGTTAGGACCGAACTCCAACGCTTTTTCTATATGCCTTTCATACTCAGCGGCGGTTGCATCGTGCCAGGCGTAAACTTTCATACCGATATTGGCAAGAGCCGCGCAGATGTCGTCCTGTGTGGAAAGCACATTGCTTCCGGTTACAGACATGTCAGCCCCAAGCTCTGCTAAAACCATGCAAAGATATGCTGTTTTGGCTTCCAGATGAACGGAAAGAGATATTTTTACTCCTTCAAACGGTTTTTCATCCTGATAATCCTTCAGAAGGCTGTTTAAAACCGGCATGTTGTCCTTTGCCCAATTTATTTTCTGATGCCCCAGCGGGGCAAGTTTTATATCTCGAATTTCATAATTGTCCATTTTCTATCTCCTATTTAAAGCTATTTGTATTTTATGTTTATTTATTTTGAAAGCTTGATATCAAATATTTAAACTCTCTTTTAACTCTTGTATTCCTTTATACCATAATTCCTGTCCTTTATAAAGGGAAAAGTGCTATTTACCCCTCTTCATTTCAATGATAGAATTATACTTGCACAAATGCGGAGGGAACAATGAAAGAGCAAGCAATCATACCTATTTTTATACCCCATATGGGTTGTCCATTTGATTGTATCTTTTGCAATCAAGGACAGATCACGGCCAGAGGAAAGCCTGAATCCATGGATGATATAATTCTGACTATAGAGACGCTTTTGGAGACTATCGAAAAAAAAGGCCTTCAAAACGTTGAAATCGCTTTTTATGGAGGCAGTTTCACAGGCCTTCCCATTGCAATCCAACAGGAATATCTTGGCATTGCGAAAAAATACAAGGATCAGGGCAGGGTTAATGGAATAAGACTATCCACCCGTCCCGACTATATAAATGATGAGATACTTTTAAATTTGAAGGAATACGGAGTTGATCTCATTGAGCTTGGCGTTCAGTCATTCGACGAGGAGGTCCTTCTAAAATCTAAGAGGGGCCATTCCAGGGAAATTGTTTATGAAAGTTCCGAACTTATTAAAAGATATGGCTTCAAACTGGGCATACAGCTTATGATTGGTTTGCCTGGGGACAGCCATGAAAAGTCCGTAAAGTCGGCAATGGAGACAACGGTCATTTCTCCCGATGTTGCCAGAATCTATCCTACCATAGTTATCAAGGGAACTGGCCTTGAAGCCTTATTAGAAAAGGGCGAATACTCACCTTTGTCCCTTGACGAGGCAGTTGAAACCGCAAAGGACATGTATCTGATCCTGAAGAATGCTGGGATTTCGGTAATCAGGATGGGACTAAAAAGCTCTGATAATATCGCGGAAGGCAAGGCAATACTTGGATCAACCTTCCATCCAGCCTTTCGCCAACTGGTGGAATCTCTTGTCGCCCGTGAGGATTTGGAAAGGCAAATTGATCCAAATTGTAAGACAGTCACGTTTTATTCTAAAAAAGAGAGCCTCTCCAACATGATTGGAAATAAAGGCTCTAATAGGGAATATTTCAATAATAAATATCCTAGGATTAACTTTTCTTTCAAAGTCGACAACGATTTGGATACTGGAATTTACAAAGCTACAAATCTCCCTTATTCCAAAGCGAAAGCCTAGCTTGTTTTTCTTTGTAATCGGGAAGTTCTTCATAAACTACTTTCCAAAACTTGGAGGAGTGGTTCAATTCCTTCAGATGGGCAAGCTCATGTACTATTACATAATCAACCAACTCGGGAGGAGCCAAAATAAGCCTGTAGCTGAAATTTATCATTCCACTTCTATTGCATGATCCCCATCTGGTCTTGGCGCTATTGATCTTAATCGACTTGTATTTTACACCCATTCTGGCTGCAAAATATTCCGCCCGCTGATTTATATAATCTTTTGCATTTTTCTTATGCAGGTTTATTTCCTTATCTTCCAAAGGCTTATCCATTACTGTCATTTGCCTGTTTGCAATCCTTGCCTGGGCTTGCTCTATCCATTCCTTTTTTGAAAGTATAAAGCGGTCGATGACTTTTTTGCTGGTGTCATGAGGGGCTCTGACTATTACCTCTCCCTGGAGGCTAATTGTGATGGTTATGGTCTTTCTAATCGATCTAATAAGCTTGTAATCCATTTCAACCTAATCCGCTTTCTTTAAATTATTCTGACTCCTATCTGGGAAACGGCTCGCTGGCTCCTATATGACCCATAAGGCTTTCTGCAATTTGTCCATCCACAAGGAATTGTACCTGTTTGACTTCTTTGAAGTTGTAAAAAATCGTGCTCAATATCTGGCTTATAATAAGTGTCTCCTGAGTTGAGCTGCCATTCAATCCAACGCTGCTGAAATCAACATTTGCTGTATCTCCATCTATGGTTACACTTTTGAATACAATTTTATCAGTAACCATGGTGCCATAATTGTCTTCCTTCGGCACAGTTTTCAATTGTTCCAACAAATCTTTGGCAAGAGTTGCTTTTGTAGTATTGATCTTCATTTCGAAGGCTGGCATCAATGGTTCGTAAGCCACATCGTCCCCAGTTTGTACATACTGGTCATTTACATAGAACAGGTTGGCGCTATAATCGTTTAAAATATTAGGATCAGCTTTTGCGCAACCGCCTAATCCAAAAGTGGACAAACTTGCAATAATTACCAGTACTATTAAATTTTTAAATTTTGTTTTCATTTAAATCACTCCCAACTTCATATAACTACTTTTATCTGCTAATAAACCAGTTTTGGCCTACTCTTGTCATAAACCTGGTCAACATTGAAATAATTGTCAGTTATCTCGTCTTTTCTCACATTCATGCTGAACCCATCAATGTCAACCCTAGCCATTACAATGTTGTCCCCATTGAAATATATTTTTCTTTCATTACCCACTGGGCAGAAAATATTGAATCCATTCGACACAATATATCTAAAAGATGGATCCGTGTTTTTGTATCTTGTGCCAAAAGGTGAAATATAAATATTGGTCTTTCCAACAACTGGCTCCATATATAAAATCCATCTATCGAGGTCGTGCTTCATTTTTTCCAGCGTCATCGTTCCATCTCTAAAATACTGGTTATGTGTGTAACTGTGACATGCAAAAAGCCATCCATTCTTCTTCAGTAAATCTGCGGTTTTCTTTGCTTCTGCTATCAAGGCTGCCTTTTTTGCTGGGTCCTTTTCCGCAATGAAATTATATCCCATTCCCCCTGCAAATCCAGTCAATGCAATTGTACCTTTGGCTCCTCTATATGAGAAATCCGGGTACGCAGTTACGAAATCATCCAGTATTGGCATGACATCTCCATCCCTGGTTAACGCCTTGGTTCCATCTGGAGATATTACTTCCGTGTAAATCTTTCCATCATTTCCGGGTACTAATTTATTAGCAAAACCATCGGGTTTCATATAATCGTAATAGCTGACATCGTCGATGGAAATGACAAGGGGTGTTTTCCCAGGCGGCACCATTATATCCTTAAGTTTTATTTGCCCCGGATTGGCCTGGTCCGCTTCTACATAATCGCTTAGGTTATATAGAATATATCCCCTATCTCTAAGCTCGGGAAGCATTTTTTTAAACTCGCTAACTGTTACCATCCACATATTGTAGCCGTTTGCACTTCTTCCCTTGTTGTCAAAAGCAAGCGCTGGATAAACAATCAAACTATGGAAGAAGATATGTTGCACCTTGCCATTATATTTGACAAGACTTGATTTCAAATCCTGGATTTCCTTAATTCTGCTCTGGAACTTTTCGGAAGTAACAAGTTCCTCTTCCTTTAATATCTTGTTAGTCGAATCCTCATCAAGATATTTAGAATCAGCATCACTTAGGATTACCAGCGGGGTTGCCTTGTTTAATTCATCAATGGCTTCCTGATAGTAATAGCCTTGAACAAGTTTATTTGCCTTATTCAATGTTTCATTTCTATCGCTTATGATTGTTTCAATATTTTTAATTTCCGAAAGTGCCGCTACCTTTCCAGAGTCATCCTGTGCCCAAATTATATAACCCATCCCTAATGCCGCTAAAAGCATTACTATAATTCCTGCTAATATCCTTTTGTTCCTGTTATCCATATCTACTCCTTTATCTTCATATTCTCAATCTTAATCGAAGCCAGCTGCTTGAAGCTGGATGACAAAATGGAATAAAACAAGATGCTGTTCATTTCAGAGTTTTCGTCTTCCTTCATATTCTTCATAATGCTATTTAGAATATTGGCTCTCATTTTCTTGAATCTGATAATTTCCTCATAGACCTTCTCAAATGATATGGAGTTTTTTTTCACGTATGAAAATAATTTCTGCATTTCCAAAATGCTCAAGGTCTGTTTTAGGTTGTAGATTATCAACATTCTAAGAATCTGATCCTTGGAGTATTTCTTCTTGTTCACATTACCAATTAATTTGTCTCTGCTATAGTTGTTGATCATGGTCTTTGTCAATATTTTTTCCTTGTTTCCTGCCAGCTTTACTTCAAAGAGGCTAATCAGCTGGTCCATATATAAATCAATGTCAGGCAATTCATCAATATGAATATCCCTTTCCTTATCAATCATTTCCAGAATCCTGTCTTTCTCACTGCTCTTCTGATCAATATTCAAAGCAAATCCTCCTATAAATTATAACTACATTAATAATACCATAAATATTCAAAAAATATATTATTTTTAAGTAAAAACTACTATACAAGTTTAGATTAAGCGTGTAATATAGTAATCAATACGAGATGATAAGTTTATTTCAACTACTAAAGGTTGTAGGATTATAACAAGGGGTTATGAGATTATGGCAAATCCAAGAGATAAATTAAATTATAAAGGAGATAAAATGAATCCAAAAGAACTAGTCAGCAGCACCTCCCACTTTTTCGGAGCCTTTCTATCTGCAATAGCATTGATTTTATTTATACAAAAGGCGGAAAGCATTGGCATGGGCAATATATATATGGTCTCAGTAATAATTTTCGGGATATCACTGATAGCCCTTTATTCATGTAGTGGAACATATCATTTATCCAAAGCCATGGGTCATATGGCAACCTCTCTCAGGAAACTGGATCATGCCATGATTTATGTTCTAATCGCGGGAAGTTATATGCCGATCTGTTTTTTAAACCTGCCATTGAAAGAGGCAGTGAAAATCACTGCCATTATTTGGACTATCGCTATAATTGGAATAATAGCAAAACTTTTTTGGATAACCGCTCCCAACTGGGTAAGCGCGTCAATATATATTCTTATGGGTTGGGCCATGGTTGTTGATTTTGGAGAATTTTGGGCCGCCAACCAGCAGGGTATGATTTTTATAGCTTTGGGTGGAATCACCTATACTGTTGGCGGAATCATTTATGCTGTGAAGAAACCTTGTTTCTCCAAGTATTTCGGGTTCCACGAGTTTTTTCACATATTTGTATTGTTAGGAAGTTTCTTCCACTTTTACGGAATATATTTCTACATGATTTCCTGACAAATCCAAAGTTTCATTGGGTTGTATTTTACAAATGCAGGTTCTCCATGCTCTCCAACGTATTGGATATCATTGGAATAACCTGTTTTTTTCTTGAGACGATTCCATTTAGATAAACTGCGTTATTCTCAATCTTCACGTCGAAACTTTTCTCAATAAGGTTGGAGAGCTCTCCTGTGCAAAGTACCAGGGAACCACTCTCTAAGACGTCTGTGAAGAAAAGCATAAGAAGATCATATTTTTTCTGTTGGCATAATTCCTTCATATAACCTAATATTTCCATTTCAATATTCTCATCAAGTTTTGCCTCAACGGTGAATATCTGTCCCATCCCTATTTTCTTGTCTAGGAATACATAATCCTTAAAATCCTGGTGAAAGAGCTCGTCTGGGGTTTTCCCAATAAGGGAAGATCCCTCTTTGAACATTTGCCTGGATAGAGCCAACATGTCCTTAATATCCCCGATTTCGGCCAGCTTCAGCGCAGTAGCCTTGTCAACTTCCGTACAAGTTGGTGATTTGAAACAAATCGTATCTGAAAGTATGGCGGCGCAAAGAATGCCGGCGATTTCCTTTTTTGGGATTATGCCCCTGTCAAAATACTTGTTTGCGATAATAGTCGATGTGCTGCCAACGGGCTCGCTTTGAAGATATATTGGATTCATTGTCTGGATATCTCCTAGGCGGTGATGGTCGATAATCTCCAATATTTCTGCATCTTCAATACCATTCACAGTCTGGGCCAATTCATTGTGGTCAACCAGTATGACTCTTTTCTTGTTCTTTTGTATCAAATGGTATCTGGAAATGAAGCCGACAATTTTATTATTGTCGTCCACAACTGGATAACTTCTGAATCTAGTCTTGATCATCTTTTCTCTTATATCATCAATGAAATCATGTCTGTTAAATTTCAATATTGGATTGGTATGCATTATGGCTCCAACCGGAATACTTAAATTAATCAGCCTTGCTGTTGTGAATGTATCATAAGGAGTTAGTATGACTATGCAATGGGTGTAAGCCGCTATCTCTAAAACCTCGTTATCCGGTCTGACGCCGCATGTTATTACCAGGCAGTTAGCCCCTGCTTTGATGGACTCAATCTGGCTGTCCTGCCGGTTGCCTGCTATTACAATATCTCCTGTTGAAATAAAGTTCTTCAAGTCAAGTGGATCTGTTGCGGCAATAATTACCTTCCCAGTAGTTTTGAAATCCTCAGGTTTGCCAAAAATAATTTCTCCCTCCAATGTCTCAGCTATGCTGGTGACAGGAGTATTCGTGGATGCGATTGTAAATTTTTCAGATGCGTTGATATATTCCCCCGCAATATTTGAAACTGTGACAATTCCAATAAGTGAGTCGTCTGTATCCACAATGGGGATTGTCTTTACATTGTTTTCCCGCATTATACCCCAAATGGTTTTTATTGATGTGTCTGCCCTAACAGGAAAAGCCTTGTCGATATCTATATCCTGGATTTGAGTCTTTACTGTGTAAAGATATTCTGGGGAATTAACACCAAAATGCTTTAAAACATATTCGGTCTCCCTATTGATTGCTCCAAGCCTCTTGGGAACAGCATTGACCCCTTGCAATCTTTTGAAGTCCGCATAAGCCACAGATGCACAAATAGAATCTGTATCTGGATTTTTGTGACCGATTACAAAAATATTCTCATTCATTTGGGGAACCATTCCCTTTCCTGACTTTCGCCAGCCTAGTCAGCTAAAACTTTTATCGCTTTGTCTAAAACATTGGCAACTGTAAATCCAAATTCCTCGAAAAGAACCGCTGGTTTGCCCGAAGCACCAAAATGGTCTATTGCAACTACATCACCGTCAAGACCAACATATTTATGCCAGCCGAATGAAGCTCCAGCCTCAACTGCAATCCTTTTTCTAACCTTGTTTGGGAAAACCGACTCTTTATATGCCTTTGATTGTTTTTCAAAAAGTTCGAAGGATGGGAAACTTACGATTCTGGCATGAACACCCTCTTCAATCAATAGCTCTCCAACTTTCTTAATCAATTCAACTTCCGAACCTGAAGCCATCAAAATGATATCTGGGATTGCCTTCTTTGATTCCACAAGGATATATGCTCCTTTGAGCGCTTCATTGCTTGTTTCTTCGTAAAGTGGCAGTGTCTGCCTGGTCAATATTAGTGAAACTGGACCATCTTCCTTAGTTTCAGCAAGATACCATCCTGCTGCTGTTTCCTTTGCATCTGCCGGTCTGAATACTGTCATGTTTGGAATCGACCTTAGCCCGGCAAGCTGCTCAATGGGTTCATGTGTCGGCCCATCTTCTCCTACTCCTATACTGTCATGAGTCAGCACATATGTAACTGGAAGTTTCATAATGGCTGAAAGTCTCATTGCAGCTTTCATATAATCCGTGAAAATTAGAAAAGTCGAAACATATATTTTTAATCCCCCATGAAGTTTCATTCCATTTCCAATAGCTGCCATTGCATGCTCTCTAACGCCGAAATGCAGGTTTGCCCCGCTCCTATTTTCTGCGGAAAAATCAGAATGTATGGTCATATGGGTTTTATTGGATGGAGCCAGATCAGCTGAACCACCCATTAAATTCGGCATTAATTTTGAGAGCCTATTAATCAACAATCCAGAAGCTTCCCTTGTAGCCATTGGTTTTTCAAAGTTCCAGAAATCTTTATTATTGAGTATTTCCTCATCGTAATCCTTGTTGTACCATTTGTTTAATTCATCTGCAAGTTCTGGGTACTTGTACTGGTATGCCATGAAGTTTTCATTCCATGCAGCTTCTTGCTTTTGCCCTTCCGCAATGAAATTCTCTGCGTTTTCCAAAACTTCTTTAGGAACTGTAAATGGCTCATAGTTGAATTTTAGATTTTCCTTGGTCAGTTTCAATTCCTGTTCTCCAAGAGGTTCCCCATGAGCAGAAGCTTTTCCTTGTTTTGACGGACTTCCAAATCCGATTTCAGTTCTTACGATTATTATGCTTGGCCTTGCCAAGTCGGCTTTTGCATCGGTGATAGCCTTGCTAATCATTTCAACATCATTGCCGTCGGCAACTTTGATTACCTGCCAGCCATAGGCTTCATATCTCTTAGCAACATCCTCGCGGAAAGCCAAATCCGTGCTTCCTTCAATGGATATCATGTTGGAATCATAAAGCATTATTAGTTTGCCAAGTCCAAGAGTTCCAGCCAGTGATGATGCTTCCGAGGTTATTCCTTCCATCAGGCATCCATCTCCAACCAGTGTATAGGTAAAATGGTTTATGATATTGAAACCATCCTTGTTGAATTTATCAGCCAGATATGCTTCAGCAATGGCCATTCCAACTGCATTACATGTTCCTTGTCCAAGTGGGCCTGTAGTTGTCTCTACTCCGTCAGTGTGCCTGTATTCAGGATGCCCTGGAGTCTTGCTGCCAAATTGTCTAAAATCCTTTATATCATCTATGGAAAGGTCATATCCGAAAATATTCAATAATGAGTAGAGCAGCATTGAACCATGTCCTGCCGACAAGACAAATCTATCCCTGTCAATCCACATGGAGTTTTTGGGATTGTGTTTCATATGTCTTGACCAAAGAGTATATGCCATTGGAGCAGCGCCCATTGGAAGTCCAGGATGTCCTGATTTTGCTCTTTCTACTGCCTCTGCGGAAAGGACCCTGATAGTGTTTATGGTAAGTTGATCGATATTGTTCAATGTATTTTCCTCCACTTTTCTATAATTATTTATTTATTGATAAATCTATCTTCCGATTGACTTTATTCACGGTTATTTGCATTTTAGGTTATTTGTGTTTGTTGTTATTTAATGAAGCTATTAGTTCTTCAAGTCCAGAAGCGATATCTTCTCCAAGATTTATTATCATTGCTCTTCTTTCTTCTTCCCTTAGAGCCATTTCATCACCCTTGGCTTGTGCGGAAATAAGTTGTCCAAATGTTATAGTTTCAACTAAGCTCATGCCCTCAGCTTTGCCCAGGATATTTTCAAGCTCAGGGATATGCATATCTGTATGTTTTATAGATTTGAGTTGAATAAATATCCCATTGCCTCTATCCCCTTTGTGAAGCTGGCCAGTGGAATGAAGATATCTGGGTCCATATCCAATTGTCACGGGGCATTTTGTCAATTCTCTAATCTTTGAACTGAGTTTTGCAAGCAGCCCGGAGGTTTCATCGGATTCCTTAATAAAACATTGCAAGGCGAAATAATCCCCTTCTCTTCTATCTTCAATAATCTTATAGAGCCTTTCAATAAGTTTGCCATCAATAAATTGTTTCTCTTCTTCAATTGTCCCATTACCTCCATAAATATTGTTATCAACTACCATAGGCTGTGATTGAAGTGTGCCTGGATTTAGAAGATTTCTCGCCAGAATTTTTGATTTTTCCACATTTGGCTGGTCGAATGGGTTGACTTGCAAAATATGGCACATTGCCGCAGTTGCCATCTCCCATAGAAATATCTGGCCCCCCAAATCATACTTGTCATTCAATTCAATTTCTATTACCGCATGTCCGGTTTTTTTAAGCTCAAGCGCAATCTTATCAAGTGACTTATCTCCAGCCAAGGTCATTTTAACAAATATCCTATCGTTTCCATAAAACCTTGTCGGTCCAGGTGTTTCTGATGCAACTGGTAAAACTCCCTTTCCTTCTTTGCCTGTGCTCTCGGCAATTAACTGCTCCAACCATTGTCCAAAGGTATTTATTCCATCAGACATGATAAATGTCAACTTATCTCTTCCGGAAAGAGCCTCGTTTCCAATGTAGGATCCCAGAGACACGGGAAAGTTCATTCCAATCTCTTCCTTGTAAAGTTTTCTGTAATTCGCAAGTTCTAGAAAATCCCAGTGGCTTCTAAATTCCTTGCCCTTTGAGTTTTCTTTTTCAATACTTGCCCTCTCTATAATCTTGTTCAAGTCAATTCCCAATAATGCTGCTGGAAACAATCCGAAATATGACAAGGCGGAATATCTTCCTCCAATATTTGGATCATTCAATAAAATCAATCTGAAATCGCAATCAATTGCGATTTTCTCAAGTCCGCTATTTGGATCGGTAATTGCCACGAATGATTTCCCAGCCCTTTGCTTGTCCATTCTTTCCACTGCAAGTCTGTAGAAATATTTAAAAATCGAGAATACTTCAATGGTACTCCCAGACTTGCTGGAAACTATGAAAAGCGTCTTTTCAAAATCCAGTTCATCTTTGATTTGAGTTAGAAAATCCGGATCCGTCGAGTCTAAAATCAGCAAGTTCAAGAATCCATCTTCCCTGGTGAAAGTTTTACTGAAAACCAGTGGTGCTAGGCTTGATCCACCCATTCCGATCAAAACTGCCGTCTCAAAACCATCTTTTATAATTTTCTCTACTTCAGTATCTATCAATCGGAGTTTATCCTGATATTCTTTATCAAAGTCAAGCCAACCAAGCCTGTTGGTTATTTCTTCCGGGCTTTCCTTCCATAATGTAAAGTCGTGGTTCCAAATTCCTGTTACGAAATCCTCTAATTTGTTCATATCTCTCTTTTAACTCCATACCAACGGAAATTATCAAAATACAAGATGAAAGTCATCTTATATATAGAACATGAAATCTTTACCCTTTTGATTTTTAGATGACTCATCAACCAATTGGCTTAAGAAAATTGACTCCAATGTCTTGTCCACGTTGCTGTCCAATGGTTTCCATACAAGCTCATCGATAGCTTTTTCGATTGTGGCTTGTTCCTTGTGTGTGGAACTTTCAGCCTTTTCAAACAAACCTGCCTCGATGGCTCTCATAATTTCCCCAATAGTAATTTTCTCTTTTGCCTTGGCTAGTTTATATCCTCCCTGGGCTCCCTTTACAGATATCACAAGTCCCGATCTTTTAAGCAGCGAAAAGACTTGCTCAAGATAAATTTTTGAAATTCCCAGCCGCTCTGCAATACTGATAATGGTAACGCATTCAACTAATTTCTCATTTTGAGCCAGGTCAATCATTGCTGCAAGACCATATCTCCCCTTTGACGAAATCCTCATATTCTTACTCCAATTCATACCATTCTTGTATGCTTTATACTATAGGATTTTGCCCTTTGTGTCAATGTAAATGCTTAAAATTTGATGTCCATTATTTTATTATAGCTTGTAATTTCTGCAACAATCGTATTAAATGAATTGAGAAATAAATATTTGGGGGATGATGATTTTGAATAGCACAACAAAGAAACTAGATTTCTTAAAAAATAGATTGGCTCAGTTGGATAAAGCTGCTGTTGCTTTCTCTGGAGGAGTAGATTCAACTTTTCTCTTAAAAGTTGCAAGTGAAGTACTTGGAAGTAGACTTCTCGCAATAACGGCTTCCTCGCTGGTTGTACCAAAGCGCGAATTGGAATTTACAAAAACTTTTACAAAGGAAAACGGAATCAAACATTTGACTTTCATTTTCGATGAGCTTTCACTTGAGGATTTTACAAGCAATTCAAAAGATCGATGTTATTTCTGCAAGAAGGCTATAATGGGAAAAATGTTATTGCTAGCTTCTCAAAATGGCATCGAAATAATTCTTGATGGTTCCAATATGGATGACAACCATGATTTCAGGCCCGGTGCAAGAGCTATAAAAGAGTTGGGAATCATCAGCCCATTGAAAGAAGCTGGTTTGACAAAATCTGAAATAAGATCGCTTTCAAAAGACCTAAATCTGCCAACATGGGACAAGCCTTCCAATGCATGCTTTGCCTCCCGATTCCCCTATGGCGAGGAAATCACCAGGGAAAAACTCATTAGGGTGGCTGATTCGGAGGAATTCCTCACGAGCCTTGGTTTCAAACAGTCAAGAGTGAGAAGCCATGGATCAATTGCACGAATTGAACTGGAAGTTTCCGATATGGAAACTTTGCTTAATGAAAACTTTAGAATAATGATAGATAAGAAACTTAAAGAACTTGGTTTTACTTATGTCTCCTTGGACTTGCAAGGTTATCGCACAGGAAGCATGAATGAAACATTGAATCTATAATATGAGGATTCCCATATCTTGATTGACCGCTTTTATTTTCTTTGCCATTGCCAGCAGGTCTTCTAAAAACGTCTTATGATGCTCGATCGCTTTTGAAAAACTCTGAATGAAGGATACCAGCATTTCAGGGCTCATACCCTTGCTGTTTCCTGATATTCCAATAAGCATTGTTTTGATTATAAAAAATCTAATTGCCAACATCATGAAAGCATCTCTGGGCCTTTCACTCTCTGAAGCCGGAAATAAATTGCCATATACGTAATTTACCAGATAATTCTCCAAAATATATTCATGTTTTTTCATAAAAGGTTCATAATAATTATTTTGCGCAACTGCATATTTTAAAAAAGCCTTCTTGTGGGAGTCTTCCCTTGATCCACTTTCTCTCTTGAGTGAATTGTTTCCAGATTGTATGCCAACCTTTTTTCTTGCAAAAACGAGGTCGTTTTCTACAAGATCCAAACCTTTTAAGAACTCTCTTGCAAGTTCCACGAAGCTTTTACTATCAATCTCTTTGAATACTTCCAATTCCCCAAGAAATTCCAAAATAAGGGTTATCTTAATATTGGGATTTTCTGCTGATATGTCGATTTTTAAATCTTTACTGCCTCCATATGCACTTTTTATTATCGTTGAATTGTTTTGTGTTTTTATACATTTTCCAGGTTTGTTTAGCTCTTCAATATAACGCTCTATCAAAGGTTTAATTTTGCTGACGTTCTTTCCATAGTTCATAGTGTCCAATTCTAGATAAAAACCTTTCAAAATGAGCATTCTTTCTTCCAGTGAATACTCTCTTTTCTTTAAAACAGCCATTGTAAACTCTCTTAATTCGTTCAGATATGTCACCATCATTATTTGGCCTTTTTTTCTCGTATTAACCTTATATGTGAGAATGCTCCTATCATTTTGACTCGATGGCATAGTCTTAAGTTGAAATCCTGCCTGGTTTAGTAAAATCAGCCTGGCTGCTTCCTCGCAGGAAACAGTGGCGGAATATTCCGTAACGCCATCGATTTCATTTATCAGTCTTGGGTAAGTCGCACATACATTGGATAGATATTCCTCTCCCATTTTAGCCTGAAGCATGCAAAGATTTTTATTGTTTAAGAAAGCACACCTCTTTTGGGAAAGAAGTTTAACGCAGGCATAGTCAATATTGTCATTGAAGGCATCCTTGTTCTTGTATATGTATTTTTTAGTGCGGGCAAGCAGCTCCTCATCTTCCAAAGTTTCATACTTGGCATAAGTTGCCTTGTCAATATCCACATCCCAGCCAATAC
The DNA here is from genome assembly GCA_037144355.1 of Eubacteriales bacterium. Classification (GTDB taxonomy): domain Bacteria; phylum Bacillota; class Clostridia; order Peptostreptococcales; family Anaerovoracaceae; genus JBAWWY01. Next base: position 17,080 of record JBAWWY010000013.1, read on the forward strand.
AGCAGTTGTCCCTGCACTCTGAAGCGATGCAATGGAAATCATTTAAATAACTTGGTATTCTGCTTGTCTTTCTCAATTGTTCAATCCTCATATTCTAAGCTTTAATAAAATTATGCAATTACTACATTACTAAAGATTTCCTGCTCGCCAGCTATAACATAGGCTTTGATTTCGTCGATTTCCACAGAAACTTTCTTCACAAAATCCTCGTCCTTAATTGATACAAGATTGATGCCCACATTATAAATTGCTCCCAAGGCAGCGCTTCTTGCCATCATTCCTGCAACTGCGCCATCTGTAACAGCATTTTTATTTCCTTTGAGAACCACATCCTTGGCTAAATCCAGCACAGCCTTTGACTTCTGTGCAACTCCAAGGGGAACAATCGCCGCTTGTTTGAATGCGCTTTGAATTTTAATCGTCCTAGCTTCTTTTTCTTCCTGGGTCTCCTTTGGCAGTTTAAATGCCTCCATTACTTTGGAAAAAGCATCCGAATCCCTGTCCACCGCTTCAAGAAGTTCAACTCTCAGCAAAGAAGCTTTTTCGGAAATCCCAATCATCAAATCCGATACATCTTCATAGTTTTTTTTGCCGATTGTGAGATTCGCAACCATCTCTACCAAAGCGGCAGCCGAAGCTCCGCTTAGTGCGGCGATGCTTCCACCTCCAGGAACTGCACTATCGCCAGCTGTTTCCGCAAGTAATTCTACTATCGTCTTATCAATTAACATGTTTTATCTCCTTTGACTATTTCTCCATTTTTAATTACAGTACTCACACTATTCACTCCGATGTGATATGCAAGATGCTTATAAGAAGGGCAATCATGAATTACCAGATCCGCCGCTTTGCCCACATCTATGCTTCCGATTTTATCCGCCCTATCAAGAGCGGCAGCACCATTTATTGTTAAAGCCGTGATGACTTCCTCTATGCTCATTCTCATTTGGAGGGTTGATAAGGCTATTACCAACGGTATGGATTCTGTATAGCAGCTGCCTGGATTGAAATCCGTGGCAAGCGCAACTTTCATTCCATTGTCGATCATGAAGCGGGCACGTGCATAGTTCTCTCTCAGGCTGAAAGCGGTGGCAGGCAGCAACGTCGCAACAGTTCCTGCGGTTTTCATTGCCATCAATCCCTCATCCGATGCCATCAGCAAATGATCTGCCGATATCGCACCCATTTCTCCGGCAAGTCCAGCTCCGCCGAGAGCGACGATTTCATCAGCATGTATTTTTAGTTTTAGCCCAAGTTTTTTTGCAATGCCAAGCAACCTGCGGGACTGATCAACGGAAAAGATGCCATCTTCGCAAAAAATATCGCAAAACTCGGCAAGTTTTTCCGAGCACACGATTGGTAGGACCTGGCTTTCAATGAAGCTTATGTAATCGTCTGTCAGCCCTTTATATTCCAATGGAACTGAGTGAGCCCCCATGTATGTGGACACAATATCTATTGGATGTTTTCCATTAAGAGCTTTCATCGCCCTCAATTGTTTTATTTCAGTTTCAAGATCCAATCCGTAACCACTTTTGCCTTCAACGGTTGTCACACCGAAACCAAGCATGCTGTCTAACCTCTTGTATCCTGACTTTACTAGTTCCTTTTCAGATTGCTCCCTTGTTGCTTTTACGCTGTTCAGAATTCCTCCGCCATGACTTTGAATCGACATGTAGTCTTCTCCATTTAAACGGCGATAGTACTCATCCGAACGGTCCCCGGCAAATATGAAATGAGTATGGGAATCTACAAAGCCGGGTAAAACTATTTTACCCGCAGCATCAATGACTGTGGAGTTTCCCAAATCTCCATTCGCAAGTAGCTCTTTTGTCCTCCCAACAGCAACAATAAAACCATCTTCTACGATGATTGCTCCATCTTTTATTATGTGGAGTTGATTCATTTTCATGCCGCTCTTAGCTGTATAACCGCTACAAGTTACAACTTCCGAAGCGTTTTTAATGATTAATCTTTTTATCATATTCTTTACTCCCAAAGATTGGTTTCAATAATTTTATCCATGTTGAAATTATAAAGCCCTAGGTAATATGATGCTGAATCAACAAGGGCTTCCAATGGGACAAGGCCTACAACCTCGCTGCCAAGTACGTTGACACCGTATCGCTTCGCTTCCATCTTCACAGTTTCAAATACTCTGTACATGGAAGTCTTTGAGTAATCTGTAATATTCATGGTTACTTGAGTTATGCCTCTATCTTCTAAGCTCACTCCACCTGCTTTAATATATTTAAAGCCACCGCTTGAATTTCTTATGCATTTTGCAATCTTGTTTGCAATCTCGATATTTTTTGTATCTAAATCAATGTTGTAGGCTACCAAAGGCATTCTTGCGCTTACACCTGTTACTCCTGCCTGCGGATGTATAACTGGCGCTCCGAAATCCGGCTGCCACATGGGAAGTTTTAGTTTCTCAGGCATGCCTTCGAATTGTCCTTTTCTCACATCGGCCAAATTCTGCCTATGTGGTGCTGAGGCAGCCTCTTCATAAAGAAATACTGGAATATTAAACTTCTCAGCAATCATTGTTCCAGCTTCTTTTGCAAGTTCAACACATTCTTCCATTGTCATGTTTTTTATTGGAATAAACGGCACTACATCAGTCGCGCCCATCCTTGCGTGCTGCCCTTCATGCTTTGTGAGATCAATAAGTCCTGCTGCAACTCCAACTGCCTCAACAACTGCATTTCTAACAGCTGTTGGATCTCCGATTACAGTTACAACCACTCTGTTATAATCCTTATCAGCTTCGTAATTTAAAAGCTTTACGCCTTCCTTGCCTCGAAGCGGTGCAACGATTTTTTCTATTTTATCTAAATCTCTTCCCTCGCTGAAATTTGGTACGCATTCTACAATTTTTTTTGCAATCTCCATTTTTGTTTTATATGATTTCCCAACCCCGAAAGGTTTCAATCATAATCCCCCTTCTTAATAATTTTAATATTTCAAAGCACTATTTAAGATGTGCCATTTTTAATACAGTCTCTTTGATAAGCTTGTCATCAACAAAATATGGCAAAGTAATATGGTCCTTACCTGACATTTTACTATTATAGTCCACGCATGTGGCAACCGCGTTTGGGTTTCTTGCCCAGGCGCGCCTAGCAACACCACCCATTACATCCCAAAGCATGGCGCTGTTCAGTATCTCGTCAACCCTGTCGCTTCCATCAAGAACCATTCCAAAGCCACCGTTGATGGCTTTTCCAATGCCCACGCCTCCACCATTGTGAAGCGTGACCAGGCTCATGCCTCTTGCACTGTTTCCGGCAAAAATATGGGTCGCCATATCCGCCATGACATTGCTGCCGTCCTTGATGTTGGCAGTCTCTCTAAAGGGCGAATCCGTCCCTCCAGTGTCATGATGGTCCCGGCCAAGCATGATTGGTCCAACTTGTCCTTTTCTAACCATGTCGTTGAATTTAAGAGCAATGGCAAGCCTGCCAAATGCATCCTGGTATAATATCCTTGCTTGTGTTCCCACAACAAGATTATATGTTCCGGCATCCCTTATCCAATTGTAATTGTCCCGGTCCTGATATCTTCTTTCCGGATCGATGCAAGACATTGCGGCTAAATCTGTTTTCAGCAAATCCTCCTCAAGCCCGCTTAGGCAAACCCATCTGAAAGGTCCATAGCCAAAATCAAAAAGACATGGTCCGAGGATATCCTCCACGTATGACGGCCATATAAAGCCATCCTTGTCGTCCTTTCCATTTTTTGAAATTTCCATTACCCCAGCATCAAATACCGATTTCATGAACGAATTTCCATAATCGAAGAAATATGTGCCCTTTGAAACTAGGCCCTTTATAACATTGAAATGTCTATCTAGAGAAATATTGACGCGCTTGATGAAATCCTGCTTGTCTGTCTCAAGAAGCCTGGTCCTTTCCTCGTAGGAAAGTCCCGCTGGGCAATACCCCCCATTGTAGGCGTCATGGCAGGAAGTCTGGTCTGAAAGTAAATCTATGGAAATGGAATTCTCTAAGGCGTACTCCAGCAAGTCAACTATATTTCCATAATATGCAATGGCAATTGCTACTTTATTTGCCATGCATTCCGAAGCTCTTTCAAAAGCGTATTTTGGAGATTTGGCAATCTCTTTGACCCATCCCTGTTCTAGTCTAGTCATTATACGTGAATAATCGACTTCTGCAATAATGCCCACTCCCCCGGCGATTTCAATAGCCTTCCCCTGAGCGCCGCTCATGCCTCCAAGCCCAGAAGTTACAAATAACTTGCCACTTAGATTCTTTTCTTCTGGGATTCCAAGCTTCAGCCTTCCTGCATTGAGCAGTGTGCTGTAAGTACCATGGACGATTCCCTGGGGACCTATATACATCCATCCTCCAGCAGTCATCTGGCCGTAATTGGCAACTCCCAAGGCAGCAGCCCTGTTGAAATTTTCATAATCGTCAAAAGCCCCAACCATCAATCCGTTGGTAATTATAACTCTCGGTGTGTCTGGCTTGGAATGGAAAAGTCCCAGAGGATGGCCGGAAGCGATTACAAGTGTCTGATTGTTTGTAAGTACTTTTAGATATTCTTTAACCAGTCTTTCTTGCATCCAGTTTTGAAATACGCTTCCACTTTCTCCATAAGTCACAAGTTCATAAGGATATAAGGCAATTTCCATTGCCAGATTGTTGTCTATCATAAGTTGAAAAGCCTTGCCTTCAATGCAGTTTCCTTTATAATCATTAATCGTTCCAGCTTTTATTGGTCCTGCTGGTCTGAATCTATAGCCATAAATTCGCCCCCTAGTCAACAATTCTTTCAAGAATTCGGGGGCAAGGATTTCATGGTATTCTTCTGGAATATATCTTAAAGCATTCCGAAGCGCTGTTTCAGTCTCGTCATTATTGAGAGTGAAAGTCCTCATAGGCGCCCTTCTAATGCCTTCCTGGAATTCTGGATAATCTGGAAGTCCTTTTGGAAACTCCAGCTTGATAGTCATTGCTTTTTCAATTTCACTATTGTTGTACATGGCAATCCTCCTGATAAATCTATATTAAAGCGCCTATTGCGGCTTCCACGGCTTTGAGTATGGAGTTATCCCTTATCATTTCAATACTTTTTTCTATATCAGGGTACATTATACGGTCTTCTTTCAATCTTGGTATTTGTGCTCTGATTAACTTGTAAGCTTCTTTTGTACCTTTGGCAAGTTTGCCTGGGTCAGTAAATTCAACTGCCTGGGCTGCAGTCATCAATTCAATGGCAATGACTGCTCTGGCATTCTTCAAAATTTCATAGGCCTTTCTAGCCGCTATTGTACCCATGCTCACATGGTCTTCCTGATTCCCCGATGAAGGTATGGAATCAACGCTGGCTGGATGTGCAAGTATTTTGTTTTCAGATACTAATGCCGCTGCCGTATATTGAACAATCATAAAACCCGAGTTGATTCCGCCTTTTTCCGTAAGAAAGGCAGGAAGCTCACTTAAGCTTGGATTTACAAGACGCTCGATTCTTCTTTCCGAGGAGTTAGCCAATTCGGCAAGTGCGATTCCGAGAAAGTCAAAAGCTAAAGCCATAGGTTGCCCATGGAAATTGCCGCAGGAAATTACCTGCCCTTCTTCGGCAAATATAAGCGGGTTGTCTGTTGCCGCGTTCATTTCATAATTAACCTTCTCAAGCACGTAATCTATTGCATCCTTGCTGGCACCATGTATCTGGGGCAGACATCTGAGAGAGTATGAGTCCTGAATCTTTATTTCTCCCTCTTTTGTAGTCAAACCACTGCCCTCAAGGATTCTAGCCAGATTTTTCGCGCAGTCCATTTGCCCTTTGTGATTTCTGACCGCATGTATCTTCTCATCGAAAACTGCAGTAATCCCTCTTAGCGCCTCAAATGTCAAGGCGGCGGAAATATCTGCATATTTCATCAGGTTGATTGCATCATATGTTGCAATAGCTCCGACAGCAGTCAGAACCTGGGTTCCATTTATTAGTGCCAAGCCTTCTTTTGATGTAAGCCTGACAGGCTTGATTCCGGCCAAGGCCATTGCCTCGCTGCCTTTCATGAGTTTGTTTTCATAATAGGCTTCGCCTTCACCCATCAGTACAAGAACCATATGGGAAAGTGGTGCCAAATCACCGCTGGAACCAAGTGATCCTTTTTCTGGTATTGCTGGATGCACTCTCTTGTTTATCATTTCAGCAAGTGTATGCAAGGTCTCAACCCTGATTCCTGAATAACCCTTGACTGACGCATTCAGCCTAATCAGCATAATTGCTCTGACAACTTCTTCAGGAAAATGATTCCCAACACCGCAGGCGTGGCTTCTGATAAGGCTCTCTTGGAGCACTTCGACCTGATCTTTTGATATGACAATATTGCTGAATTTTCCAAACCCGGTGGTTATTCCATATACAACTTTCCCATCTTTGATAAGATTCTCAACATAATCTCTTGATTGAACGACCTTTTTGATAGCTTCTTTTGAAATTTCAACAAGGCAGTTCCCTCTTGCAACTTTTATCAGTTCTTCCAAAGTCAGGTTGTTTCCATTAACAATTACTTTTTCCAATTAAGCACCTCAACGATTGCCTGCCGGCATTTTATTTTCTATATATCCTGTCTATTAATATCTTCCCTGAATTCTAATTATATCATATGGAAGATTGAAGCAATAGGACGTAAATATTATCAAAATCTGAAAAATAATTTAATATTTTCTGTAAGAAATAATTATAAAGTATTATAATGAAATGGATAAAAAAAAATAATATGCCGAAGATGGCGCAAGGGGTGAAATATGGATAAGAAGTATGTATTTGTAACTGGTGGAGTAGTTTCAGGACTTGGTAAAGGTATAACAGCGGCATCTTTGGGAAGACTGCTGAAAGCACGTGGCATCAAAGTTACGATGCAGAAATTGGATCCATATATCAATATTGACGCGGGAACAATGAGCCCTTTTCAACACGGAGAAGTATTTGTAACCGAAGATGGCGCCGAGGCGGATCTTGATCTTGGCCATTATGAACGTTTCATAGATGAAAATTTGAATGTCAATTCCAATGTAACAACTGGAAAAGTTTATTGGACGGTTCTCAACAAGGAGCGAAGGGGCGAATATCTTGGGCAAACTGTTCAGGTAATCCCCCATATTACTGATGAAATCAAGCGACGCATATATTTAGCTGCCAACAGCTCGAATTCAGAGGTTATCATTGTCGAAACAGGAGGAACTGTTGGTGATATTGAAATCCAGCCATTCTTGGAAGCTATTAGACAGGTATCTTTGGAAAAAGGCCGCGAAAACTGCATATTCATACATGTTACTTTAATTCCCTATGTACCAGGTTCATTGGAATACAAGTCAAAGCCAACCCAGCACTCTGTAAAAGAATTGCTTTCCATTGGTATCCAGCCTGACATCATAGTATGCCGAAGCGATGAAAAGCTTGACGATGGTATGAAAAACAAAATCGCTATGTTTTGCAACGTTCACGCTGACTGCGTAATTGACAATATAGATGTGGATACTTTATACGAAGCGCCATTGATGCTGGAAGAGGGTGGTCTTGGGAACAAAGTATGTCAAAAGCTTTCTTTGAAATGCAAGGATCCAGATCTTGCTGAATGGCAAAATATGGTCTCTAATATAAAAAAATGCGATAAAATTGTAACTATTGGAATTGTTGGGAAATATGTCAAACTCCACGATGCTTACCTATCCGTTGTAGAGTCATTATTTCATGGAGGTATTGAAAACAATTCTAGAATCAATATTAAATGGACTGATTCCGAAGAAATCACGAGGAAAAATGTCAGCGACATTCTTTCCGATTGCGATGGGATATTAGTACCAGGAGGATTTGGCAATAGAGGCATCGAAGGAAAGATCGAAGCGGTTCGATTTGCACGGGAATCAAATATTCCTTTTCTTGGGATATGCCTTGGCATGCAAATGGCAGCGATAGAGTTTGCAAGAAATGTCCTGGGTTTGACCGATGCTAATTCTTCAGAGTTTAATGAAGATACTCTGTATCCGATTATTGACCTTATGCCCGATCAAGTGGACATCTCAGATAAGGGTGGTACAATGCGCCTTGGCGCCTACCCATGCCGTATAAGTGATAATACTAAAATGGCTAGAGCATATAAAAGCGAATCCATCAGCGAGCGTCACAGGCATAGATATGAATTCAACAATTCCTATCGCGAAGCCTTTCAAAGCGCAGGCATGATACTATCTGGGCTTTCACCAAATGGAAATTTGGTTGAAGCCATGGAGCTCAGTGGACACCCTTGGTTTGTTGCTGTCCAGTACCATCCAGAATTCAAATCCCGTCCCAATAGGGCTCATCCATTGTTCAGGGAATTTGTAAAAGCAGCATCAAAAAAATAGACGCTTTTATGCACCGCATTTTATCTGTTAGATTACCTAGGGTTGACATTAATAAATAGGCTTCGGAATTCTATAAGGAAAGTATTGCAACATTTTGTCGGCGGGGCCGCATTGCATTAGCTTTTCGTGAGAATTCCGAAGCCTATTTTAGTGGCTTTTATTTTTTAATTTACAAATATACTAATTTTCTAACTTCAGTTTTTATAAAGTTTAAACTCTATTTCTTGTCTGCCTTAAGCACGGCATTAAGCATTACGCTTGCACCGGCTGTGCATTGTTCAACCGAAGTAAATTCTGGTTCGCAATGACTATGGCCATCCTTGGATGGAACGAAAATCATTGTTGTTGGAAGCATGTATGATGCAAATTGCGCATCATGGCCAGCTCCACTGTTGATATTCTGATTTGAAAGACCTAGCTCATCTGCGCTTGTCCTTACAAAATCAACCAATTCCTTATTAAAGTATACTGTGTCCCTAGTCCACATCATTTCAACTTCGCATCTGCACTTTTCAATTGTCTTGCCATCAAGACTCTTGACAATATCAAGTACCTTTTGTCTCAAAGCGGGATCTTCATGCCTAACATCTATTGAAAAATCAACCATGTCGGGAATTACAGTGTGCACATTTGGATGGCATAGGATTTCGCCAGTCGTATAAACAAGTTCAGGTCTTCCCAACTTGTCAATCTCTTCATGTAGGAAACAAAGGGCTTTAGCCGCTGCAAACAAGGCATCTTGTCTTTTATGCATTGGGGTAGTTCCAGCATGGTCGGATTGTCCAAAGAATCTAACCCTGTAGTTGAACATTCCAAGTACGCAAGTTACAACTCCAAGTTCCTTGCCGGCATCTTCAAGAATAGGACCCTGCTCTATATGAAGTTCAAACATTGCCATATATTTATCTGCGTTCAATCTATTCTTTATATCACCCTTATATGGACTCTTTTCCAATGCTTCTCCAAACGTGCTAACCTTGTCCAAAACACTTTTTGAAGCAAGCATGTTTTCCTTTACAAACTTCTTTGCAATTTCAGCAGGAATAAAATCATGGCAGACTACCCCAGAAGACATCATTGCTGGAGGATATAGTGAACCTTCTTCATTTGTCCAGATCATAGCTGTAAGGGGATGTTTGTGTGGCACTTTTTCAGTCACAATAGTTTCCAAAACTTCCATGGCAGTCAAAACGCCTAGGACTCCATCATAGTTTCCACCGTTTCTAACTGAGTCAACGTGGGACGCCATTACAATTCTCTTTGCATTTGGTTCTGAACCTGCAAGCGTTGCATACATATTGGCCATATCATCTGTTTCTATAACAGCTCCAATTGCTTTCATTCTTTTAACGTATTCGTCTCTGGCCTGATGAGCCTCAGGTGACAACGAATATCTAGTGATTCCGCCATGTCCGGCATCGCCGAATTTGCTAAATGTAACAATTTTGTCTTCCATTCTTTTTTTGTCACAAAGTATCATAATCATTCACTCCTTTTTGTATTTTATATATAGTATTTATCAACAATAATCATTTTATACCCTTCAACTTTTCATGTCCACTATTTGACTCATAAACAAGCATGTATACATGATTTTACATATTCTTACATTTCATACGCCGAGCACATACTTCGCATTGTATTAGTATTTCTTTTCCATTTTTTCTACTACGTTCGCAATATCTTCCAGCGCGGATTTCAACTTGTCCAAATCGTCCTCGGTTAGAATCGAAAATTTTTCTTCCAAGAATAGCAGCATGAATTTTTTCTGATCCGATAAAAACCCCTTGCCCTTTTCTGTCATTTCAATATTCACTATCCTCCGGTCGCTGGTGTCTGTGGAACGTTCTACAAGCCCTTCCATAAGCAGTCTGTCCACAATGGTAGTCAAATTTGGTTTTGCCATACATGAAGCAGCTGCTAAATCGGTCATGGATATCGGGCTGCCACCTCTTGACATTATTGTCCATAAGACATTTTTGTATCCATGTGGAAATGTGCTTCTTTCCATATCCTTCAGAGGTCTGGAAAACTGAGTCACTAGCAATGGGCGTAGTCTAGTGAATATATCGCTGATTGCCTTGATTGATTCCTTACTCATTTTCTTTTTCCTCCTGTGCATCAATATTTCTTGTAAATTGGCTATTGTAAAGATCTTCATAAAATCCTTTTTTCGCCATCAATTCATTATGAGTTCCCTGCTCCACAACCGATCCATTTTGCATTACCAGAATCAAATCCGCATTTTTTATTGTTGATAAGCGGTGAGCGATAACAAAGCTGGTCCTATCTAGCATAAGTGTGTTCATTGCCTCTTGAATCAATGCTTCTGTTCTAGTATCAACGCTGGACGTAGCCTCATCAAGAATTAGAATCGGTGGATCTGCAAGAAGTGCTCTCGCTATGGTAAGCAACTGCTTTTGTCCCTGGGAAATGTTCGATGCTTCTTCATTTAATATTGTGTCATAACCTAGTGGCAAAGATCTTATAAAATGATCGGCATGGGCCGCCTTTGCAGCTTCCTTAATCTTACACGTATCTTCCTCATCAAGGCTGTAACCGATGTTTTCCATGATGGTTCCTTTATAGAGCCAAGTGTCTTGAAGAACCATTCCAAATAATCCTCTGAGATCTCCCCTTGCAATCTTTGTAATGTCTATTCCGTCAACTGTGATTCTTCCGCTGTTGAGTTCGTAAAAACGCAGAAGCAGATTGACCATTGTTGTCTTTCCAGCACCAGTTGGTCCAACTATTGCAACCATCTGCCCTGGTTTTACATGTATGTTCATATCTTCAATTAGTGGGGTATCTTCCTTATATCGGAAACTTACATGTTCGAAATTGACTTCTCCTTGAATCGAATCCCTATCGATTTTAGCTGAATCCAAATCGTCTGGACTCTGCTCTGTTTCATCAAGAATCTCAAAGACACGTTCCGCGCTGGCAACTGTACCCTGTATAACATTCGCTATATTTGCTGTTTGTACAATCGGCTGTGTGAACTGACGCATATATTGGATAAAAGCCTGGATATCGCCAAGATCAATGGCTTTCTTTGCTACAAGAAGCCCCCCTATTATACAAATAAATACGTATCCAAGGTTGCTGACAAAGTTCAATGCCGGCATTATTATCCCCGAAACAAACTGGGCTTTCCATCCTGCATGATAAAGCTCTTCGTTGATCTTTTGAAATTGCTCTATGGATTCCTTTTCATGCCCATAAACCCTTACAATCTTATGTCCTGTGTACATTTCCTCCACATGGCCATTTAGTTCTCCAAGTGATTTCTGCTGTTTTGCAAAGAATTTCTGTGAATTTTTTGCTATAACCACGGTGATTACTGCGGAAGCAGGAAGTGTGACCAACGCTATCAAAGTCATAACAGGGCTTATTGAAAGCATCATAATGAGTATTCCCACGATTGTTACAATGGATGTTATCAATTGAGTCAAACTCTGTTGAAGCGTAGTTGAAATGTTGTCCATGTCATTTGTTACACGGCTGAGGATTTCTCCATGGGTTCTTCCATCAAAATATTTGAGTGGAAGCTTGTCTAGTTTTTCCTTAACTTCATTACGCATTGTATAAACTGTTTTCTGTGAAACACTGGCCATGACATAAGCCATGACGTAACTGCACAAGCTGCTTATTACATAAAGAAAAATCATTATTATCATTATCTTTCCGATATATCCAAAATCGAAAAGCGGGATCTGCGCATTTTTTAGACTATTGATTGTTGCTTCTGGCGCATTCTGATTAATAGCCGTTTGCAGTTTTATGATATATGTATATTGAGCAATAACACCGTCAGCAAGTTTAGTAGTAGCTTTACCTAAAAGCTTTGGCCCAAATATGCTGAAAATAGTACTGACAACAGCCAAAATCGCAACGATCAAGAATCTGACTTTCTGCGGAGCAAGATAGCCGGTCAATCTTTTAAGTGTTCCTTTGAAGTCCTTTGCTTTCTCAACGGGCTTCCCCATTGCGCCCATAGGACCTCCACCACGCATTCCTCCCCCACTGGGAGGTTTTTTATTTTCTTCACTCATATGCGCTCAACTCCTCTTCTGAAAGCTGGGATGAGACAATTTCCCTATAAACCTGGTTGCTTTTTATGAGTTCCTTATGGGTTCCCATTCCAACCATTTCTCCATCATCAAGGACAATTATCCGATCTGCATCCATAACCGTGCTTACTCTCTGTGCAACTATTATTACTGCTGCATCTTTTGTCTCATTCCTAAGTGCTGCACGAAGTTGTGAATCCGTCTTGAAATCCAAAGCGGAAAAACTATCATCAAATATATATATTTCTGGCTTCCTAATCAGAGCCCTGGCGATTGAAAGTCTTTGCTTTTGTCCTCCGGAAACATTTGTTCCTCCCTGGGCAATCTCCGTATCATATCCAGCAGGCATCTCTGAAATAAATTTAGAAGCCTGGGCTATTTCTGCAGCATGATATACTTCCTCGTCGGTAGCATCCTTTTTCCCGTAACGGATATTCTTTGAAATGCTTCCGGAAAAAAGTATGGCTGACTGTGGAACAAATCCGATTTTGCTTCGAAGGTCGTTTTGATAAAGTTCGGTAATATTCACACCGTCTACAAGGATGCTTCCCTGGCAAACGTCATAAAATCTAGGTATCAAATTTATCAAAGTTGTTTTCCCAGAGCCCGTTCCCCCAATAATCGCTGTGATCTCACCAGGTCCTGCCTGAAATGAGATATTGCAAAGCGCTGGTTCCTCTGCCCCTGGGTAACTGAAAGATACATTCTGGAATTCAACGAATCCCCTTTTGTCCTGAAATTCTTTACGAATTTTCGGATCTACTATTTCCGGTTCAATTTCAAACACTTCGTTAATACGTTCAGCAGAAGCCTGGGCTCTTGGAACCATGACAAACATCATTGCTACCATTATGAAAGAAAACATTATCTGCATCGCATACTGGATGAATGCCATCATATCTCCAACTTGCATGCTGCCCTGGGCAATTCTCCAACCGCCAAACCAAGTGATTGCAATTGATGTGATGTTCAATATTATTATCATGAAAGGCTGCAACAGTGCCATAGTCTGATTTACTTTTATAGCTGTATCCGTAAGGTCTGCATTGGCCACTTCAAATCTTTTACCTTCATGTTCAAGCTTGTTGAACGCTCTTATTACTCGTATGCCAGTCAAGTTTTCTCGAAGCACCATATTAAGTCTATCCAATTTCTTTTGCATTGACTTGAATGCGGGCATTATGGAAAATGCTACAGTCACCATGAAAGTTATCAAGATTGGAATTACCACGAGAAGGATGACTGTAAGGCTTTTATCTCTTGAGACTGCCATTATTATTCCGCCGATACTCATAACAGGAGCATAAATCATGAAACGAAGCATCATCACCAAGACCGTCTGTATCTGAACTATATCATTTGTAGTCCTTGTTATAAGGGATGCTGTTCCAAGTTTGTCGAATTCAGTAAGGGAATAATTTTCCACTCTTGTAAATAATCTGTTTCTGAGGTTTCTTCCTACACCTACTGCGACTTTTGCAGAGAGAAATGCCCCCGTAATTGAGAAGGCAGTACTACCTAGAGCCACAATAAGCATATAGCCCCCATAGGTCATGATATATGCGTTGTCCCCTTGGAGCATTCCATTGTTTACAACATCTGACATCAGGGTAGGCAAAGCCAGTTCAGCCATGGCCTGGCCGAAAATAAAGATGAATATGAAGAATATCATTATTCTAAATGGTTTTAATGAACTAATTAATTTCAACACAATATTTAATCTTTCACAATCTGTACAGGCATTGCATCAAACAAATTGTTGGCGTTGGTAATTGCCACAGTTTCATTTCCACTCAATCCTGTTATTATTTCAATTTCGCTGTCGTTTTTAAGCCCAGTTATAACAGTTTTCTTAGTTGCGATACCGCCATCAATTACATATACAAAGCTTTCTCCCTTGCTTTCCACTATGGCTGAACGTGGAACAATCAAATGGGATTGCCCTTTGACTTTTATCGTTGCATGGGCCGAAAGACCTGATGCAATATTTTCGCTATTTTTAAAACTGATTTCAACTGGGAAATATGATCCCGTGCTAACTGACATTGATCCTATGCTGTCAATACTTCCAACGAAAGTCCTCTCTGGGTAGATGTCGATAACCAAATCGACTGGATCTCCATTCTTAATGAACGGAAGAGCTTCTTGGGAAACGGTGCCCTTCAATTTCAAAATGCTCATATCTCCTACAGAGAAAACCGGGGTTCCCATTGAAGCGTTCTCTCCAACATTGTAGTTTTCATTCAATACTACTCCATCGAAGGGACTCTTGATTGTTGCATTTCCAATTTGCACACTGGCTGAATCCATTGCTGCTTTTGCCGCACTGATCGATGCATTTGAATCATATTGGCTTTTCGCCAAATCATAAGCTTTCTGGTCGTTGTCAAGTTGCATTTTCGATACTGCACCTTCAGCATAAAGACTTTTTGTTCTTGCAAGTGTAGTTGATGCACTATCAAGGGTTATCTTTGCCTGAGCCTGGCTTCTCTCCATTTGCTGGTAGCTTGATATAGATTGCTGCAACTGCGCATTAAGCTGAGAAGTATCTAGTTTGCCAAGTATTTGACCCTTCTTTACCACATCTCCAGCGGCAACATTTATTTCTGTAACTTTACCCGAAAAAGGTGCCGAAAGATCAGCCGCTTGTATCGGAACAAGTGCTCCCGTTATTGAAAAAACCGATTCCAATTGGGCAGTTTTAACCGTGCTGGTTTTGACTTTGATTTGATCATTATTGCTGCATCCAGGTAGAACAATTATCAATGTTGCTACCAAAACCGCACTTAGTATTTTAATTTTATTATTAATCATGATCTGTTCCTTCCTTTATTTAATACTGATTTTGACTGTAGCATTCATTCCGATCAACATAGGTAGATTTTCGTCATTTACAATGGATATCCTCACTGGAATAAGCTGTACTACCTTGCTGTATGTTCCGCTTGTATTGATTGAACCGAATTGAGAAAATGCACTTTGTGTTGAAGTCCCAATGAATTCTACATAACCGGTAAATGTCTTTCCTGGATATGCATCTATATTAATACTAACTTTCTGTTGTTCTTTAATTTTGAAGATATTGGTTTCTTCAATGTTGGCTTTAATAAACATGTCAGAAGTGTCGGCAACTACAGCTACGGTGCTCCCAACTGTTGCAGTACTTCCCTTGAGCACATTCGACTGCACGATTTCCCCATCTATTGGCGACCTGATTTCTGCTTTTGCCAGAATGGATGTCGAGGAGTTTTCCAGTGCTGTCTGGTCAACCTTGCTTGTATTTACTAGGGAGAATACGTCCTGTTTCCCAAGAACCTGTCCCTGTTTTACAATGTCTCCCTCGCCTACATCCCAGCTTGTAACCGTCCCTGTAACCATTGGGACAACATTTACCATGTGAGCCGAAACTGAAGCATTGTCAGTTTTATAATAGTTTATAGATTCATAGTATAAATATCCTGCCGCGCATATGGCTATCACCAGCAACACGATACCCACAATGATTATGATTTTTTTCGCTTTCTTCATTGATATTCTCCTTTTTTGTCAATTATTATTTATACCATTATGATTTTATAATAGTTATATATACATATCTATTATATTTATATAACCTATATTGTCAAGCCTTTAATATGCTTAACTGTAAAATTTCAAAAAAAATAATGGGGGATCCAAATCTTGAATCCCCATTAAAAAATCTTATCTTATGAAATTTGTACGGATGATATTTTCTTTGACCGGCACTGGTAAACCTGCCTTTTCAATGTTTTTTAGCATCCATGCCATATTGTTTCCAAGAGTTTTCATTGTCTGAAGACCTTCCAAATCTTTTCTCACATCTTCTGATGTCTGTCCGTGTACTGAGTTCCAGTACTGGGATGCTACAACTGGCATTTGACTAATGGTAAAATATTTGTTCAACCTGTCAAAGGTTGCACTAGCTCCTCCACGTCGACAACTTACAACTGCAGCTGCCGGCTTGTTGGAAAACATGCGAGAACTGGAAAAGAATACACGGTCCAAAATGGCGCAAAGCGCTCCATTTGGCCCTGAATAATATACTGGAGAACCGACAATGATTCCATCGGATTCCTGAATCAATTTAGCAATTTCATTGCATACATCATCCTCAAATACGCACTTATTATTGGTGAAGCAGTATCCACATGCGTTGCACCCATGAACAAGGCCGTTTCCAATATGGAAAATCTGAGTTTCCACACCATTATTCTGTAAAGCACGAGCTACTTCTGACAAGGCGGTAAATGTACATCCCTCTTTATGCGTGCTGCCATTTATCAATAAAACTTTCATTCCTTACCTCCGTTTAATTTATTTTGCATTGAAAGAAATTTTCCCAAGTTTTCAAAGCTTATTTGGATGAGCCTGTAACGCGCTTCCTCTGAGTTCCAAGCAATATGTGGAGTAATAATGCAGTTCGCCAATCCCATAAGCGGCGAATTGCTTCCTGGGGACTCCTCTGTTATAACATCGATTGCGGCAGAAGCTACTTTTCCCGAAACAAGTGCATTTGCCAATGCGCTTTCGTCAATCAATCCACCTCTAGCAATGTTAATCAGAATTACTCCATCTTTCATCATTCTTATCGTGTCTTCATTGATTAAGTGCCGATTGCTATCATCCAAGGCACAACTCAGACAAACCACATCTGATTTGCTAAACAACTCTTCAAGTCCTACAAATCTCATTGCCGCAACATCTGCTGATGGCACTTTTGACCTTGAGTTCACCAGAATTTCCATATCGAAGGCCGAAGCAATTTTACCAATTTTTCGGCCGATATGGCCGAAACCAATAACACCCATTGTTTTCCCAGCCAGTTCAATCATTGGGTTTTCATAATACAAGAATCCGTCATCCTGATCCCAAAGGCCTTTTCTAACAGATTCAGAGTACCTATTCACATGATTGCAAAGGTAAAGCAAAAGTGCAAAGCAGTGCTGTGCAACGTTTTGTGCAGCATAACCTGGAACATTGTAAACTGGAATACCCTTTTCCTTGGCATATTCCACATCCACTGAATTAAAACCAGAAGCAAATATTCCAATAAATCTCAAATTCGGGCATCTATCAATTACATCACGTGTAACCTTGCAACTATCTGTAAAGACAATCTCAGCATCTCCAATCCTCTCAGCTGCCAGTGAGTTTGGAGTTCTTGAATACCAAATTACTTGTCCGAGAGCTTCAAATTCCCTATATTCCTGGCTTTCTTTTGATAAAGCTTCTCCATCTAAAAAAACTATTTTCATTATTCACTACTCCATATTTTTATTATTTATGATTTGTTAAATACTGCATTGAAGGTGTCTATGGGTTCTTGTCCAATCAGATGCGACCCAAAGTTGTCTGAAAATGTTATTTTCAGTATAGTCATCTTGAATTCATCCGCATCTACTTCTTCTTCGTCAATAGTGGGCCAAATATCAAATACGTTTATTTGTGTAGCTTTGGATATGGATTTTGACGTGATATCCTCAATAATGGGTTCTTCAATCCTAAGCACTTTTTCCTGCTCGTTCCAAGCTGAGTCTTTATAATTGTTTAGCAAGTAGCCCGCCTCAATTTCAGCTATAACGGTATTCTCAATAAACAGACATTTACTGTCTATTCGATCAAATTCTATAGGAACAAACTTTTGGTCTATAACAAACTCAAGCGTTCCAACATCAAATCCCAATTCCTCCTGATCTGCAATTGGCTTTGTGAAAGTAAATTCAATTTTTGCGTTCATCTTTAAATTCTTATTCATTTTTTATTCCTTTTCATTATAGATTAATATTGAAGTTCAATACTATATTTTACCCTCTAACATAGTCGCGAATAACTTTGCGATTTCTGGATCAAATTGTTTTCCTGCGCATCTTTTTATTTCTTCGATTGCTTCCGTTTCGTTTAAAACTTCCTTATATGTCCTTATGCTTGTCATAGCATCATAAGCATCTGCAATACATATAATCCTCGCCGGTAACGAAATATCTTCACCTTTAAGTCCTTTCGGATATCCTTGCCCATCCCACCTTTCGTGATGGCTTAAGACAAGGTCAGCAATCTCGGCAAATTCGTTGCAGGAACTTAAAATACGGTAGCTTATCTCGGGATGCCTTTTAATCTCAGAATATTCAAGGTCGCTTAATTTCCCAGTGCTATTTAATACCTTTTCATCAATTCCTATTTTACCTATATCATGCATAAGGCCAGCGAGCTTTATTTGGCTGACATTATCTATGCTGAGCTTCATTCCTTTAGCAATGTATTCACAAATTTCGCTGACTCGTTTTGAATGAAGCAACTCTCTATGATTTTTTTCATAGAGAGTATTCATAATAAGGTCAATTGTCTTGCTTTTAATGCTATTGCTCTCATATAGCTTATGGCGGTACATATGGTCTTCTGCACCTTTAAATATATCTTCTATCTTTTGCTTCTTATTGACTTTAGTCTCATAGCCAAATGAAATTGAAACTTTTATTTTAGCAACTTTTTTATTAACAGCAAATTTATTGATACGTGAGATAACTTTTTCTGCTTCAGAAGCATCAGTATTGGGAAGGATTATAACAAATTCATCCCCGCCGACCCTGGCGATAATATCATCTGCCCTACAGCCTTGTTTTATAGTCTCAGCAACTTTTATTAGTAGTTCGTCTCCAATATGATGCCCGAAGGAATCGTTTACCAATTTCAACCCATTTAAATCACCCATGGCAATAGTGAGGGGAAGGTTTCTCTCAGTATCCAGCCTTGTTAATTCTTCTTCATAAAATCTCCGGTTGTAAAGCCCCGTTAGCTGGTCGTGATAATTTAAATAATTGATTTCTTTTTCTCTATTTGTTCGTTCTGTAATATCTGAAACGAGTACTGCGAATTGATTTTTCTTTGGCGAGTAGGAATAAGTTGAGTAATATTTTCCAGTTGTTGCAAAATAGTTTTCATAATAGCATGGTTCCCCAGTAAGTGCCACTTTGCCAAATATGTCAATCCAGTATTGTTCTACTAGGGGCATGACTTCTTTTACTCTCTTGCCAATGCACATTTCCCGGGTAAGACCCACCAATCTCGTATAGCTGTCGTTAATCTCAATAAAAATATAATCTATAGGTTTCCCATTAATATCAAGGATTATTTCATGCATGGCCAATCCCTGGTCCATGGACATGACTAAGGATTTAAACTTTTCTTCGCTCTCAATTAAAGAATCTTCTATTTTCTTGCGACCCGTAATATCACTCAGAATCAGTCTGCAAACTGATGATCCCTCATCAACACCAACAGTTGCTTTCAAATGCGCCCAAAACATCGAGCCATCTTTTTTTATCATGCGAAGCTCACACTCTTCTGGGGCCAATGTCTCAAAAAGCTTTCTTCTTTGCATGTAATAAATATCTTGATCCTCTTTATGGATATATTCATATAATTTATGTTTTAAAAGATTTGTTCTAGTATCCCCAACCATATTCGCCGCAGTCAAGTTCGACTCAAGAATTTGGTCGTTTTCAGAAATAACAAGATAGCCTTCTGGCGCCAAATCATAAAGTTCAAAATATCGCGCCTTGGCATAGTCAATTTCCACATAGGCTCTCTTCAGCTCTTCATTTTGCATCTCAAGCTCAATTTGATGCACTTTTAGGTCGTGCATAATCAAGGCTGATTCTTCTAAAGAAAGTTTTTTAGTTTTTTTACCTGAAGAGACCTCTTTTAGCAGTTGTTCTTCGGCACCAGAGCGAAGATCTTTATTGCTCATTGTCAACCTCCATGTCAAGTTTTTATTATTTGTGATTTTTAATATCTCTGATATTGCATTGAATTTTTTTATACTGCCCTATCTCATAGGTATTGGCAATCAATTCCACTTCAATCTTCAAACCATTTGCAGTTTCAAGAGGAAGGTTATTATAACGGATAAACTGTTTCTTTTGCACCTCTAAAAAGTTTTCTTTATTTGCTATAATATCTTTTAATAATCCGATATCCCAAATTCTCTTTTTAACAAGCTCTTCTTTTGAGAAGCCTAATAATTGAATTAAATATGGATTTGCATTTTCAATTTCGCCCGTATTCCCATCCAAAATTAGGATTCCTTCCCTTGCTGTTTCAAATAAAGTTCGATATCCAATCTCCGAGATAGAAAGCAAGTCCTTTGCCATTTTAGTTTCGGAAATATCGATGAAGGTTACAACGGCTCCCTCAATTGCATTTCCCATGGTGCGATAAGGCTGTATGATCATGTTGTACCACTTGCCTTCCGTTGAATGAACTTCTATTTCTTTGGGTATCAGAGTGTCTAAAACGGCTTTAACATCTATACTTAGCTGGTTATAACCGACAAGATTCGAAACAATATTGGATACTGGACGGCCTACATCACCTGATATTAGATTAATAATCTTATTTGCTGTTGGAGTAAATCTTAGAATATTTTGCTTATAATCAAGGAAAATCGTGGCTATATTGGTACCTGACAGCAGGTTGTTCATATCGTTGTTCGCCTGAGTTAAATCATGAACATTGACTTGAAGCTCTGAATTCACCGTGGCTAGTTCCTCGTTGATGGATTGGAGTTCTTCTTTAGAAGTTTCCAATTCTTCATTTGTAGATTGCAGTTCCTCATTGATAGACTGCATCTCTTCACTGGATGATTTTAGCTCTTCGTTGGAGGTTTCCAGTGCTTCATTGGATGCTTGAAGGTACTCTTCTTTTATTTTAAGCTCCGCTTTAAGCTCATCAATTTGAACATTCTCATTATAATCTGTTTCATTTTTCAGTGGTTGTAATTTACTACTGGTTTCCTGCACTTTTGCTTCTTCAAGCAGCACTATGTATAAAGGCTTTTCATTCGATGAAACATTGCCCATTGCCGCCAGTTTCATGGTTAAATTGACCTTGGTAAAGTGACCGTTTGTTTTGATATTGATTTCAGGCATGCGTACAGTCTCTTTTTTAACAATAAGTTTATGAAGCCCCATTTTTAATTCTTGCTGTAGCCCTTCACGGGACATCTTGAAAATATTATTTATTCCCGCTTCTCCCTGGCTCGGTTCCAGATACATGCCTGTCCTGCCATGGAGATATAAAATATCCCCTTCCCCATTTATCAAAATACCAGCCACCGAGCTTTCTTTAAGTATGGCTTGTTCTGTTACTTCTTTAAGTGGCTTCCTTGGTGGGATA
>JBAWWY010000014.1:0-35440 GCA_037144355.1 Eubacteriales bacterium
TCATAAGCCCTTTTATTGTTTTATTTTGTATTTTTTATATTTCCATGGTCCATCCAAAGCTGTCTTTAACCTTGCCATTCTGTATTCCGACAATGGTGTCGTAAATTTTCCTTGAAAGATCTCCAATCTCGCTGTTTCTAATAATCAGGCAGTTGTCCTTCCAGCATAGCTCTCCTACGGGAGAAATTGTTGCTGCAGTTCCAGTGGCAAAGGCTTCGTCTAATCTTCCCTCTTCACCAGCCTGGTAGATTTCTTCAATAGTTAGTCTTTTTTCGCTCACTTTGATTCCCCACGACTTGAGAAGGGTTATTACCGAATCCCTCGTTATGCCTGGTAATATTGTGCCTGAAAGCGGCGCTGTAATTACTTCATTGTCTATTACAAAGAAAGCATTGGAGGTTCCTATTTCTTCCACATATTTTCTTTCAATTCCATCCAGCCAGAGAACCTGTGAATACCCCTTGGCAGCTGCCTTCTGTTGGGCTAGCAGGCTTGCTGCATAATTACCCCCGACCTTGGCCTCTCCAGTACCTCCGGGCACTGCTCTGACATATTCGTCTTCAACGAATATCTTGGTAGGCATAAGTCCGCCTTTGTAGTAAGCTCCAACAGGTGACATGATTATTATAAACTTGTATTCCTTGGAAGCCCTAACTCCGAGGAATGCCTCGGTGGCGATTATAAATGGCCTAATGTAAAGCGATGTTCCTGCTAGGGTTGGAATCCAGTCCTCATCCACCTTGACTACAGTTTTAATTGCTTCTATAACCAATTCGGGATTGATGTATGGGAGACAGATTCTTGCGTTTGTGTTGTTCATTCTTTCCGCATTCTTTTCCGGCCTGAATAAAAGCGTTTTTCCTGTTGCAGTCTTGTAGGCTTTTAGTCCTTCGAACATTTCCTGGCCATAATGGAAAACCGTAGCCGCAGGGTCAAGAGCGATAGGTCCATAAGGAATTATTCTTCCATCATACCATCCCTTGTCCTCGCTATAATCCATAATAAACATATGATCCGTAAATACTGTTCCGAAGCTCAAGTCTCCACTGTCGGGTTTGATCCCTGGAGATTTTGTCCTGGTGATTTTGAAATTATAATCCATTCTTTCCCTACTTTCTCAATATTGCTATTGCGTTTTTTATCATCTAATTGTTATTTCTGCAACTTGTTATTTTCTATTTATATATAAAAACTTTATCCTTGTTTAATTTTAAACTTTAGACGTAATGCTTGATTTCTATTTCACCTCTGAGGTATTGCAGGCCACGTTCTACTAATGCTTTTATTTCTTCTTCTCCAGGCACCAATTCCACTTTGCCGATGAAACCGATCCTGTCGGTGAGCATTTTGACGATTCTGCCATCGTAGGCTATACCTCCAGTAATTATTATCCTGTCGATCTCGCCTGATAGTACTGTTGCCATTGCTCCGATTTCCTTTGCAATGTTATATGCCATTGCTTCATAAATGAAGGCTGCGAATTCGTCTCCCTCTTCTATCCTCTTGGTGACCTCTAGGCAGTTGCTGGTTCCAAGATATGCAGCCATTCCTGATTTTCCATAGAATTTTTTTTCAATATCCTTTTTAGCGAATCCACTATAGCATAAGTTGATAAGCGGACCAGAAGGAACCGTACCCGCCCGTTCTGGAGAAAATGGCCCATCCCCCAGCAGCGCATTGTTCACATCCACTACTTTGCCTTTCTTGTGGGCTCCCACCGACACTCCTCCGCCAAGGTGTATGACTATGAAATTGCAGTCCTCGTACTTCTTCCCGATATTTTTGGCAACCAGCCTCGCTACTGCCTTTTGATTCAATGCATGGAATATGCTTGCTCTTTTGAGTTCGGGCACACCGGTTATCCTGGCGATTTCATCCATTTCATCTACTACTACGGGATCTGCGATATATGCCTTTATTCCCAGTTCGTCCGCAATTTTCTTTGCAATCAGCCCACCAAGATTTGAAGCATGTTGCCCTTGCACCCCTATTGAAAGGTCAAAAAAGAGTGCATCGTTTACTTCATAAATGCCGCTTTGTATAGGCTTGACCAAACCGCCTCTGGCTACTATGGCTGAAAGATCTGACAGTTTGACCCCATGTTCAAGAACAGATTTTAAAACCAGTTCTTTTCTAAATTCATATTGTGATGCGATAGTTTCGAATTCGGCAATCTTTTCTGAAGCGTGCCTTATTGTTTCCTCGAAAATTGGATTTTCATCTTCAAATACACCAATTTTGGTTGATGTGGAACCTGGATTTATTATCAATAGTTTGAACATAAAAATCTCCCAAAATCAATTTAATAAATATACTTTTTAATAAGCTGGTCCTTAAGTTCCCACAGTTCCTTGGAAAGATCCACATAATATTCATGTGGATTTTCAAACCTGAGAATTTCTTCCCATAATGTTCCTACCTGTTGTTTGCAGAAATCTCTGATCTCTTCCAAAGTTGGCAATTTGTAGACGCATTGTCCTTTTTCGAATATCTTAACCTGAAGTTTCTTTGCGTAAAAATTGCTTGCAATCTTTCTTTTCCAAATGAATCCTGGGTCGAAAAGCTCGTAATCCTTGTCTTCCGGGATTATCTCCTGGGCAAGTGTTATGACATCGGCTATTGCCTTGTTTGTGTCCTTGTCATAAAGCCTGTACAAGGTTTTAAATCCTGGATTTGTTATCTTCTCGATATTTTCGCTTATCTTGATCTTGGAAGCGATCTTTCCATTTTCCTCAACTGCTGCCAGCTTGTAAACTCCACCGAAAACCGGTTCCGATTTTGATGTTATAAGTCTTTCCCCAACTGCGAATACATCAATGCAGGCTCCCTGTTCTATTACTTCCCTGATGATATATTCGTCAAGAGAATTGGAAGCAAAAATCTTGCATTGAGGAAACCCAGCGGCATCAAGCATGGCTCTGGCCTTTTTCGACAGATATGTTATATCTCCGCTGTCTATTCTTATCCCCATTTTTTCTATATTCTGGTCGGCAAAAACCTTGATTGCATTTGGAACTCCTGACTTCAACGTATTGTATGTGTCAACTACAAATACCACATTTTCCGGATACATCTTTGCAAATGTGGAAAACGCCTCAAGTTCAGAGTCGAATATCTGAACCCAGCTGTGGGCCATTGTTCCAGTTGCCGGAACATTATAGTCCCTTTCAGCTAAAACACATGCCGTTCCAATGCAGCCTCCGATATATGCGGCTCTCGCCCCATGCACCGCCGCCGAAGCTCCCTGCGCCCTTCTGGTCCCAAATTCCATAACGCTTCTATCTTTTGCCGCCCTTACTATCCTGTTGGCTTTTGTCGCAATCAAGCTCTGATGGTTTATAGCTAGAAGTACGATGGTTTCTATATATTGAGCTTGGATGATTGGGCCTCTAACAGTTATCAAAGGTTCACCTGGGAAAACTGGAGTTCCTTCTGGAACCGCCCAGACATCGCATTCGAACTTAAAATTTCTTAGATATTCGAGGAATCCTTCGCTGAATATTCCTTTTGCTTTTAAATATTCAATATCAGCTTCTTCAAACTTCAGATTGTCCAGATATCCAATCAGTTGTTCCAATCCGGCAATAATGGCAAATCCGCCATTGTCCGGTATCTTTCTGAAAAACATGTCGAAATAGGCTATTTTGTCTTTATAACCTTTTTCGAAATAGCCATTGGCCATGGTAAGTTCATAAAAATCAGTCAACATAGTCAAGTTAAGTTTTTCAATCATGAATTTTCCTCCAACTGTATTATATGGGCTTTATCCACCCTGCCCTTTTCATAAATAACCACGAAAGCTGCAATAATGACTATTATACCACCAAATATTTGCATTGGCGAAATCATTTCTTTGAAAAAAAACCATCCAAATATGGTCGTGCTGATGGGAAGAAAATTTGAAAACAATGCGGTCGGCGTGACCCCAAGAACTCCAATTGCCCTTACATATATGATGAATCCAAGTCCAGCGCTCCCGATGCCTATAAACAAGAGCCAGAATGTCACTTCTCCTGTGAAAACGCTTGCCTTTGGAAGATTCATCAAGGTATAAGGCGCAAGCATGAGGGTCGTACATGTTATCTGAAAAAGTGAAAGTGAAACATCCGAATAGTTCTCATGAAGCTTTGCTGTAAGGAAATTGTAGGCATTCCAGGAAAGGACTGCTCCAAATGCCAGCAAATATCCAATAATCTTTCCTTGGAACAAGACCCGGAAATCCGCCCCGATGATAATAGCCACTCCAACCAGTGATGCCAGTACTCCAAGTACCATTATGGGAGTAATCTTCCTTTTATAAAGTATTTTTTCAATAATTATTGAGACTATTGGGACGCAGGACAGGATAAGTGTGAGGATGGAAAGCGGCAAATAGCCGATTGCGGAATATTCCAAAAAGAAATATCCCACCTCTCCCGTCAGCGCGCATAGTATATATATCGGAATGTCCTTTTTTGATAAATATGATTTCCTGTCAATTATCATTTTGATTGCAAATACAAGCAGCAATGCAAGTGAGTATCTGAAAAATAACAGAACGAAAGTATCAAGGGAACGCAGCAGGATTTTTGCTGCGACATAGTCAAGCCCCCAAGCCATTACCAAGGCAAACAACATTAAATAAGTGACAATCTTTTCGATTCGCAATCTTTTGATTTCAATGCCCGAGACTTTCATGAATTCCACGCTCCGCCAAATCATTATTTTCAGATTGAATTATTCAAACAAATTTTTACTATTTTAACACTTTTTTCAAATATTCACCAGTATAAGATTTCTCATGCTTTGCAACTTCCTCAGGAGTTCCAATGCAAACTATTTCTCCACCCCTGTCTCCACCATCCGGTCCAAGATCGATAATATAATCGCTGACCTTGATTACGTCAAGATTGTGTTCGATGACAATAACAGTATTGCCCCCATCTACCAGTTTGTTGAGTACTGAAACCAGCTTGTCCACATCCGCAAAGTGGAGCCCTGTTGTCGGCTCGTCAAGAATATAAAGAGTCCTTCCAGTACTTCTCTTGCTCAGTTCCGTAGCAAGCTTTATCCTTTGGGCCTCGCCTCCAGATAATTGAGTTGATGGCTGCCCCAGAGTTATGTATCCAAGGCCGACCTCGCTCAATGTCTTAAGCTGCCTGGTTATGGTCGGAATATTCTTGAAGAATTCCAAAGCCTCTTCAACATTCATTGCAAGGATATCCGCTATATTTTTGCCCTTGTATTTCACTTCAAGTGTTTCCCTGTTGTATCTCTTGCCTTTGCAGACTTCGCAGGGAACGTACACATCGGGAAGAAAGTGCATTTCAATTCTTATTATTCCATCTCCGCTGCAGGATTCACATCTTCCACCTCTTACGTTAAAGCTGAATCTACCTTTTTCATAACCCCTTATTTTTGATTCATGGAGCTGGGTGAAAAGATCCCTGATTGGGGTAAACAGCCCTGTATATGTGGCTGGATTGGATCTTGGGGTCCTTCCAATCGGTGACTGGTCTATATTTATTATCTTGTCTATATTCTCCAAACCAAGAATATCTCTATGCTTGCCTGGTTTGCTTTTTGCGTTGTTCAACTTTGCTGCAACGCTCTTATATAATATCTCATTGATAAGGCTGCTCTTTCCTGAGCCCGAGACACCTGTAATTGCAGTAAACACACCTAAAGGTAGTTCTACATCTATATCCTTGAGGTTGTTCTCGCTGGCACCTATGATTTTAATAAATCTGCCGTCGGAAACTCTTCTCGTTTCTGGAATTTCAATCTTTCTCTTACCGCTTAGGTATTGGCCGGTAATGGAATGTTCGCAGCTGAGAATCTTTTGAATATCTCCCTCACAGACAATTTCTCCACCATGTATTCCTGCCCCGGGACCAATATCAACGATATAGTCGGCCGCATACATGGTTTCCTCGTCATGCTCTACGATAATTAGTGTGTTCCCAAGCTCTGTAAGATTTCTCAAGGTTTTGAGAAGTTTTTTGTTGTCCTTCTGATGAAGACCAATGCTTGGTTCGTCAAGTATGTAAAGCACTCCCATGAGACTGGATCCTATCTGTGTTGCCAGTCTGATTCTTTGGGATTCTCCCCCTGACAATGTTCCCGAGGATCGGGACAAGCTCAGGTAGTCAAGTCCAACATTGACAAGGAAGTTCAATCTTTCCCTGATTTCCTTTACTATTTGCTGGGCGATTATTGTATCTTTTGTGGAAAGCTTGATTGATTCCACAAACTTGAGTCCTTCCCGTACTGACAAATCGGTAAACTCCGCAATACTTTTATCTCCCACAGTTACAGCAAGAACTTCTGGTTTAAGCCTTTTCCCTTTGCAGTCGTCACATGGTACAAGACTCATGAATTCCTCAATTTTTCCTCTTATGTAGTCTGAGTTGGTGTCTTTGTACCTTCTCTCAAGATTGTTCACCACTCCCTCAAATGCCTGGCTCATAAAGGATTTGAATCCTCCATTTTTGCTTTCGTAGTAGTAGTTCAGCTTCTTGTTTTTAGTTCCATATAAAAGTTCTTGTACAAATTGCTTTGGCAATTTGTTGAATTTCGTATCAAGACTTACCTTGTGTGATTCGGCAAGTGCTCCGATTATCTTGTGATAATATGTGCCTTCCTCCATGGAGGAGAATATCCCTCCAAGGGCGCCTTCGTTGATGCTTAACTCGGAATCAGTAACAATCAAATCAGGATCCACTTTCTGTAGGAATCCAAGACCCTTGCAAGATGTGCATGCCCCAAATGGACTATTGAATGAAAACATCCTTGGTTCAAGTTCTTCAATGCTTACTCCGTGTTCGGGACAGGCGAATTTCGTACTGAACAGCAATTCAAATCCCTTGGCGCCTTCTTTTACGTTCTCATTTGCATTCTCATTTACTGTTTCATCGGTTGCATTTCCCTCATTTAAATCGGCATCCGAAACATAATCGGTATTGGCATTTTCCGATTTCTTTTTTCCATCCATGAGCTGTGTAATTATAACCAGACCTTCTCCATGGACTAGCGCCATTTCCACAGACTCGGAAAGTCTGCTTTGTATGTCGTCGTTTATAATTATTCTGTCCACGACAATTTCAATGGTATGTTTAAAGGTTTTTTCCAGCTTCACATCTTCTTCAGTGATTTCGTAAATCACACCGTCAATTCTGGCACGGGTGAAACCGTCTTTTTTTATTCTTTCCAGAAGCTTCTCATGCTCGCCTTTTCGATCCCTGACCACAGGGGCAAGAATGAGAATTTTCGTTCCTTTTGGAATTTCCATTATATTTTCAACAATCTGATCTATGCTTTGTGAAGAGATAACCCTTCCGCAAGTGGGACAATGGGGAACTCCAATCCTGGCATACATCAGTCTGAGATAGTCATATATTTCAGTAACTGTTCCAACTGTGGATCTTGGATTCTTGCTGGTAGTTTTCTGATCGATGGAAATAGCGGGTGAAAGACCTTCAATGGACTCAACATCTGGTTTCTCCATCTGCCCGAGGAACTGCCTCGCATATGCGGACAAACTTTCCACATACCTTCTCTGTCCTTCTGCATAAATGGTATCAAAAGCCAAGGATGATTTCCCAGAACCTGACAACCCAGTGAAAACAACCATCTTGTCTCTTGGTATGGTTATATCTATATTTTTAAGGTTGTGCTCTTTGGCGCCTTTTATTACTAAATTCTTTATCATTTTGTCCCTCTTCAAATTATTCTACTTATATTAATTTACTACTTTATTTATTACTTAACTTTCCAATTTAATATTTAATCCAATAATAAAATCTATTATTTTCAAATCATAATTTAAATCTGCTATTTTATTATGTCCTTATATTGATTTTTTATTTTCTTAGTTTTAGTTCAAAGATCTTGTCCCTTAGTTCAGCTGCTCTTTCAAAATGAAGATTTGTAGCAGCTTCCTTCATTTCATCTTCCAGCTTTTTAATCAGTGCGAGCAACTCACGTCTTGTTAGTTCAGAGGCAGACCTGCTTTCATAGAACAGATCTTTTTCCTCGGCAATCTTTGTTGCTTCGATTATTGCACGAATGGATTTTTCAATAGTCTTTGGAGTGATTCCATGTTTTTTATTATACTCCAGCTGGACTTCTCTTCTTCTATCATTTTCACTTATTGCCGCTGCCATCGACCTTGTTATCTTGTCGGCATACATTATTACCCTACCATTGGAGTTTCTGGCTGCTCTTCCCACTGTCTGAATCAAAGATGTTTCAGATCTAAGGAATCCTTCCTTGTCGGCGTCAATGATAGCCACAAGGGAAACCTCTGGAAGATCAAGCCCTTCTCTTAGAAGGTTTATACCAACCAGCACGTCGAATACTCCCAGCCTTAGATCCCGAAGTATTTCCATCCTCTCAAGGGTCAATATTTCAGAATGGAGATATTTGACTCTAATGCCCACATTGCGTAAATAATCCGTTAGGCTTTCCGCCATTTTTTTAGTCAAAGTGGTAACCAGCACTCTTTCTTTTCTTTCAACGACCTTGTTGATTTCGCCAATTAAATCGTCAATTTGTCCCTCACTTTTCCTAATATCTATGACAGGATCGATTAGCCCAGTAGGTCTTAGTACTTGCTCCACTATTACATTGTCGCACTTCTCCCTTTCATAAGGTCCTGGGGTCGCACTGACAAATACGGTCTGGTTTATAAGGCTTTCAAATTCTTCAAAACATAATGGACGGTTGTCCATAGCCGATGGAAGCCTGAATCCATAATCCACCAATGACTGCTTCCTTGACCTGTCTCCGGCATACATTGCCCTGAGTTGTGGAAGCATGGCATGTGATTCGTCGATTATTAGTAGAAAATCATCCGGGAAATAATCAATCAGTGTATATGGCCGGTTTCCCTGGCTTAGGCCGTTTATGTGCCTCGAATAATTTTCAATTCCCTTGCAAATGCCGACTTCCCTTAGTAGCTCCAAGTCGTATCTGGTCTTTTGTTCAATCCTCTGGGCTTCAATTAGTTTCCCATTGCTTTGGAACCATTTTATGCGTTCTTCCAGTTCCTCTTCAATCGAAACCAATGCCAGTTCCATCTTCTCTTTAGTAGTTACATAATGTGATGCTGGGAAAATAGAGATATGGTTTCTGAGACCAAGAATTTCCCCCGTCAATGGATTCATTTCCTTGATCGCTTCTATCTCATCCCCAAATAGTTCTATTCTTAAAACAACTTCCGCTCCAATTGGATGGATGTCGATTATGTCTCCCCTTACCCTGAATGTCCCCCGCTTGAAATCCATGTCGTTTCTACTGTACTGAATCTCTACTAGCTTTCGCAGAATCTCATTTCTACTTTTTATCATTCCCGGCCTAAGTGAGAGGACCTGGTTTTCATAATCTACAGGACTTCCCAATCCATATATGCATGAAACGCTGGCAACGATGACAACGTCTTTTCTTTCCGAAAGAGCGGCCGTCGCCGAGTGGCGAAGTTTTTCTATTTCATCGTTTATTTCCGAATCCTTTTCAATATAGGTGTCAGTGGATGGAACATAGGCTTCCGGCTGGTAATAGTCGTAATAGCTTACAAAAAACTCCACGGCATTGTCTGGGAAAAATTCTTTGAACTCTCCGCAGAGCTGGGCCGCAAGTGTCTTATTATGTGATATGACCAGCGTAGGCTTTTGAACCCTCTCAATGACGTTGGCCATGGTAAAGGTCTTACCTGATCCGGTAACCCCCAGCAATGTCTGGAATTTGTCCCCGGCCAATATCCCTTTGGCAAGCTTTTCCACTGCTTCAGGTTGGTCCGCAGTCATTTTATAGTTCGATACAACTTTAAATTTATTCAAACTAACTATTCCTTCCAGTTTTCATAATTATATTCAAATTATACTTTCAAAACACGCATTTTCTAAATATTAACATGCTTGTTCAATGGATTATTTTTGGAAAATGATTTTTTTAAAACCACATAAGCCAGACATAACGGTATAACAACAACGCCTATAACGAGGAGTGATACAAACATTTGGCCGACTACACCTTCTATACCCAGTCTATTGCTAATTGACACTCCAGCTATTATTCCCAGAGGATGTGAAAGGTATATGTAGTAGGATGCGGCGCTTATTGAGAGCAGGAAATTCCTTGCCTCTTTTATTCTACCCTTTTGGTAGATATTTTCAATAATTCCTGCGATTATAAAGTATGTCATGCAGGCTATACTGCTGAAAATAAGGAAAGCATATGAATCGCTGATAAATGGATATCCCAGTTTCAAAACCTGTGCTTGATAGAACTGGTATGCATACAATCCGCCAGAGCATATGAAAGCAATGAAAATCGGCCACTTGTATTTGTTCATAAAGGCCATTGTCTTTTCATATTCTTTTCCAAAATAACACCCAATAACAAAATAAAGGGCGTACGTCCCGAAAAACCTTCCCACCCATTCAGATTGTACTATGTTGATGGATATCAGGGATAATATTGCCGTTGCAGGAATTATTAAAAGCGGCTTATACCTATTAACCACTTGATGGAAAAGACCGTATAAAAGATAAAATTGTATAATTATAACCACGAAATACAAATGGTATATGAGTTTTCCGGAAAAGACATTTCCAATAAAAAATTCCCAGGAGAATGCATAGGTTCCACTTGATACATAGTAGGCATAATAGATTATACAGAAAAACAAGTATGGAACCAGTATCCTCATGAATCTTTTCCTGAGGAATTTAAAATAATCTAGGTTCTTATCCTTGTATACATAAAATAGAGACATTCCGCTTGCAAATATGAACATTGGTACTGAGGGTTTTGCAAACCTGTTAATTGCAAGAAGCAAGGTCAATGTGTTACCGGATGTTAGTGTTACAACAGGCGTGGCCGTTACATGGATTAATATTACCATGAATGCAGCCAATGCCTTGTATATATCCAAAGTGTAAATTTTCTTGCTCATGGGTTAATCCTTCCTTGACGCAGAATAAAAGTTTTGTTGGCATCAAAATAGTTTCTTGCGTCTAATTTTATATTATTTTTAGGCATTTGTCTGAACAATTTTATAAAATGAATATTTTTTCCAGTTTGTATACATTGCCTATCTCAATTGACAATTACCAGTAAATCTGTTAGATTGTAAATACTATATTACTAGATAGGGGGGTCTCAATTTGAATAATAATTCATCTGTTAATAATATTTCCAAGCTGGAAAACGGGCAGGAAATAGAAGCACCAAAAAAACATAGAATTGCATCATCCGGCAAAAAGATAGCTAGCGTTGAGGAAGAATTCATCAATAGCATGTCAAAGACTTTAGTTGCAAATAATTCAATTGACGATGCTTTCTACGGGAAATTTGATGTTAAAAGAGGATTGAGGGACTCCAATGGAGCCGGAGTTATTGTTGGTCTTACAAAGATTGGCGATGTTCAAGGCTATTCAGTCAACGAAAAAAACGAAAAAGTTGCCATTGATGGGAAGCTTTTTTATCGCGGTATTGATGTTGAGGACCTGGTAAACAATTGCTTGAAGGAAGACCGTTTTGGTTATGAAGAAGCCAGCTATCTCTTGCTTTTCGGTTCATTGCCGACAGTAAAACAGCTGGAAACATATAAGAATGTCCTGGGCATGAAAAGGGAAATCCCAAAAGATTTCACAAGAGATATGATATTGACTGCTCCAAGCAACGATATCATGAACAAACTTGCGAGAAGCGTTCTTGCCTTGTATTCCTATGACAAGAATGCAGACGATATATCCATAGACAATGTCCTAAGACAGTCGATAAGCCTTATTGCAAGTCTGCCTTGCCTTATAGCTTATGGTTACCAAGCTAAAAGATCCCATCATCATGGTGAGAGTCTTTTCATACATCATCCAGATCCAAAGCTCAGCACAGCTGAAAATATCCTGAAATTGATCCGCCCAACTGGGGAATACACTGATCTTGAAGCCAAGCTTCTTGACCTTTCAATGGTTCTTCATGCAGAACATGGTGGCGGTAACAATTCATCATTTACAATACATGTTGTTTCATCCACTGGTACTGATACTTATTCCGCAATCTCCGCTGCCGTAGGTTCATTGAAGGGACCAAAGCATGGTGGTGCCAATATTGAAGTAATCCAGATGATTGAAGATATAAAGAATAATGTGAAGGATATAACCGATTTTGAAGAAGTCGAACAATATCTTATTAAAATACTCAAAGGTGAAGCCAATGACCGCTCCGGTCTTATTTATGGACTTGGCCATGCCGTATACACAATTTCAGATCCAAGGGCAATTCTTCTTAAGAGCATGGCTAGAAAACTTGCCGAAACAAAGGGAATACTTGATGACTTCATGCTTTATGATTTTATAGAGAGAAGGGCTCCAGAGCTTTTCATGCAGGTTAAGAAAACTAAAAACAGGATGCCTGCCAACGTTGATTTGTACTCCGGATTCGTATACAGCGCTTTAAATATCCCCGTGGATATTGCCACACCAATATTTGCAGCTGCAAGAATCTCCGGTTGGTGCGCCCATAGAATTGAAGAACTGGTAGGTACCGGCAAGATAATGCGTCCAGCATACAAGTGCGTTCAACCTCATCTTAAATACGTTCCAATTGAAAAAAGAGTTGAGAAGACTCAAACTTTAAAAGCTTCGAAATCGGCAAAAGAATAATATCAAAATAAATACATAACAACTTAAGTATAAAAAAGACGGGAACTGATGTTTCCGTCTTTTGGTTATAATCTTACCTATTCATGTTCATCTTTTGTTTGTCACTTTTTAATCAGTCGCTTCTGCTTTTATTTGTCACTTTTTAATCAGTCGCTTCTGTTATTAATCCCTTGTCAATTTGTCAAGAATTCCTAGTTAACAAATTCTTGGAAGTCCTTCTCCATAAAGAATGTCTACGATTCTAGTCCCACCCAGATTGGTCTTCATGAAAACCCTATTGCCACCAGCCACTTTTCCGATTATGGCAGCATCTTTGGAATATGGTATGTTTTTCATTATTTCCAATGCTTTTTCAGCGTCTTCACCTGGCACTATTGCAATCATCTTGCCTTCGTTTGCCATATAGAGCGGGTCAAGACCTAGGATTTCTGAAAAGCTCCTCACTGTTTCTGAAACCGGCAAGGATTTCTCTATAATTTCTATGGAGCAGTTTGAAGAGTCTGCAATCTCATTCAATATGGTTCCCAGACCTCCCCTTGTAACATCTCTCATTGCTTTGACTTTGATTCCGTTGTCAAGCAGTGCAAATACTATGCTGTTCAAAGGTGCGCAATCGCTTTTGATATTGTTTTCTATTTTCATGCGTTCGCTCAAAATGCATGCATGATGGTCTCCCAGATTGCCTGAAATAATTATCACATCACCATCCACACAGTTTGACGCGCTAATATTGACTCCCTCTTTTATTGTTCCGATTCCCGATGTATTTATATATAAGCCGCCATTGCCTTCCACTACCTTGGTGTCCCCGGCAACGATCTTAATTCCAGCTTCCCTGGCTGCTTCCTTCATTGAAATCACAATTGTCTCCAATTCCTGGATTTCCAAACCTTCTTCCATAATGAAACCCACCGTGATGTACTTTGGTGTCGCCCCCATCATGAGCAGGTCGTTGGTCGTACCACAGATTGCAAGTTTCCCAATATCTCCACCTTTGAAAAAAATAGGGGTTACGACGAAAGAGTCTGTACTGAAAGCGATTTTGCCATTTACTTCTAGTACCGCCGCATCTTCCATCTTGTCCAAGATCTCATTTGCGAAATGCTTTGCGAATATATTTTTCATCAAGTCTTGGGAAGCATTTCCTCCGCTCCCATGGGACATGTTTATCTTCAATTTTCAGCCCTCCATCTGCTACCTTGATATTTATTAAACTTATCAAAATCAAATATATATTTTATCCTTGGAATATTGGAAAATCATATTAGGAATTACGATACCATATTCCACATGCACCCTCCGATGAAACCATGCATGGTCCAAATGGATTGGTGGGATTGCAATTTGTCTTAAACATTGGGCATTCGTCTGGGTTTATCCTTCCAATAATCACCTGGGCGCATTTGCATGCTTCCGGCAGCTTCGTGTCATAGTCCAATCCAAAACTCCCACCGTCGTATTCTGAATACTCGTCTCTGAGATACAATCCAGATCCTTCAATCCTGCCCAAGCCTCTCCATACTGCCGCATCTTCCTTGTAATATTCCTTTATAACTTCCTGTGCTTTGATATTTCCCTTTGAAGAAACTGCGTTTTTATATAAATTGTGGGATTTACCATCCTTTTCCTCGAGTTGTTTAATAATATCGTAAATCGCCGCCAAAATATGTTCACCGGAAAATCCAGCCACAACAAATGGCTTCTTATATTTTGCCGCCAGCGAGTCATACGCGTCGCTGCCAATTACCACGCTGACATGTCCCGGGCAAATGAATCCGTCAATGTCGGGCTCTGCTTCGCAAATCCATTCCAATGGAAGGATGATTGTTTTCAGTGCCGTCAGAAGCTTGATATTTTTTATTCCAGCTTTAACCGCTTCCCCAATTACCAGTGCATACATTGGAGCGGTGGTTTCAAAACCAACTGCTGCAATTACATAGGTAATATTAGGATTTTTCAAAGCCTTGTCGATTGCCTCAAACGGTGAATACATAAGTTCAACTTTTGCTCCATCTCCCTTGACTTGGGATAGGCTTTCCGTAGTTCCCGGTACCTTCATCATGTCCCCAAATGTAAGCAGGATATGATTTTCCATCTTGGAATATTCAATGCATTTGTCAATATATGCAGTTGGCGTAACGCAGACCGGACATCCAGGGCCTGATATGAGCTTGATCTTATCCGAAATAAGCGACCTGATTCCGCTGTTGAAAATGCTTGCGGTGTGTGTGCCGCAAACTTCCATTATTTTCAATGGTTTACCATTGTAATCTCTTAAATAATCAATTACTTTCTCAATTTCCATTAAAGCGCCTTATCCTTATCACTAAATTCCAATTTCTTCAAGTTCTCGAAACAAATCCATTAGTTCCTCGGCCTTGTCCTTTTCCATCACTTCCAAAGCACAACCAGCATGAACTAACACATAATCTCCGACTTTAGCATCAATCAAGCCAAGATTCACATCGACCAGATTTCCACTAAATTCCACTTTTCCTTTTCCGCCTTCTATGCCAACTATCTTCCCAGGTATTGCAATACACATATGTTTCTCCATTCTTATATAAGTTTTCAAATTCGATGGTATTAAATAATTCTAAACTATTTCGCTTATTGCCTATCGGCAATCAACTTTCCAATATAGGCTTGCCCTAGGCTTATTCCTCCATCATTTGGTGGAACTGAAATATTGTAGTATGTCTCAAATCCTTCTTTTCTGAGCAATTCAAGAGTTTTCTCCATCAAAATCTTATTCTGAAAGACCCCGCCGCTAAGAGCGACTTGATTTATATCTTCCTTTTGTCTAATCCGAAGCGAACATTCCAGTATTAGTTCCGCGACCGCATTATGAAATCCTAGAGCCATTGCTTCCTTGCTTGCTCCTTCTTGCTTACCCTTGATTATACTCTGCAAAACTGCTTTTGGTGAGAATATGTTCATGGCGTCTACTTCGAATTTCATTCCATAGGGTGCAATCCCTTCATTGATTGCCTTCGCCGCAAAATTCTCCAGCATTATGGCACATTCGCCTTCGTATGAGTTTTCATGATGAATGTCTATGAGCGATGATATTCCATCAAAAAGTCTTCCCATGCTGGTGCTCCGAATTGAGTTTATATTATTAGTCAAGGCAGCCTTGACTATTTCAAACCTTGGATCATTTATCCCACTGGTGTCTGCCAGACCGAAGGCTTCCAGATAGCTGAAACATGACTTCCAGCCTTCTTTCATGGAGGAATCACCTCCAAGCATGCTTACATATTCCAGATGCCCCATTCTGGCGAATTCAGCATTCTGGCAAATGAGGATTTCGGATCCCCAGATATTTCTGTCTGTCCCGAATCCCGTTCCATCGAAGCTGAAACCGATAACGCTTCCTTTGATGTCATGTTCCGCCATTACCGATGCAATGTGGGCATGATGGTGCTGAACCATGATGACTTTAATATTTTCCCGGGCCCCAATCTCTTTTGCAAGCTTGGTTGTAAAATAAAGAGGGTGATTGTCGCATACTATTAATGATGGTTTTATTTTCAACAGGGTTTGAAGCTTTTCAAGTCTTTCCTCATATATTGAAGTGTTTTCATAGGAATCCAAGTCCGACAAGAATTCACTCGTATATGCGTAATTGCCACTAGTTAAGGTAAATGCCGACTTCAGTTGGCCCCCCATTGCTAGAATACTTGTATTTGGAATCCCGCCGGTGTTTTCCGACTCCCCATTCCTATTGACAAATTCTTCCCCATTGATAAATAAAGGTACTGGGGCATAGCCCTTGGATCTTCTTATCATTTGTGGCTGATGGTCTATAACTCTTACTACTGAATCATCCAGCCTGGTTATTATTTCCCTTTGGTGATAAAGCATCCCGATTCTAGTCTTTTTATTATTTTCAAAACCCTTCGTTCCCTTTTCGCAACCCTTCACTTCATTATTGAGGACTTCCTTTATTTCTTCATCACTTATTATTATTGGCTGGGATGGCGCATTCGCACTAGTCATGACCAAAGGTCCTGTTTTATCTAGTATTAAATATTGAATGCCTATGCTTGGTAGAAATGCTCCAATATATCTGCTGGATTTTGAAACGCTTTCAGAAACTTGCATGCTTCCACTATTAAGATTCTTTTCAAGAAGTACAATCGGCCGTGCATTTGAGGTTAGCAGTTCCTCTTCCTCCTTGGTGCATTGGCAGTATTTCTTTATTTGTTCCATTCCGCGAAACATTACGCCAAATGGCTTTTCTTCCCTTTTCTTCATTTTCCGCAAGTTTTTACAAGCCTGATCGGATACGGCGCTGCAAGCTAGATAGTAGCCTCCGGTTCCTTTCAGTGCAAGGATTCCCCCGGAGTTAATCAAGTCGACTGCCTTTGAGATGGCAGATTCGTTTTCTTTGTCATATCTTGTGAGTTTCCGGTTTCCATCAACTTTATTGTCTATATCAGAATTGGAAATATCGGATTTTGAATTATTGTCAGTTTCGTCTTCTGGCTTTTCAACATCTACCTGTTCAAAATAAGCAAATTCATTATATGGGCCGCAGTCATGACAGGAAATCGTCTGAGCGTGGAATCTTCTATTATCTATATCCGTGTATTCTTCCTTGCATTGGCTGCACATCTCAAATTCATTCATGGTTGTATTGTGCCTGTCATAGGGGATATCCCTGGTTAAGGAATATCTTGGCCCACAAATCATGCAGCTGTTATATGGGTGCCTGAATCTTCTGTTGGTTTTGTCATATATTTCCTCTACGCATGCAGGGCAGATGGCCAGATCAGAAGGAATCATGGCTATGCCTTCAAATTCTTCTCCGCTTTCAGAAATATCGAAACCAGAAAATTCTTCAGTCGCTACAACACTTTTTTCCAAATGCACTATTTCAGCTGGGGCAGGCTTGTTTGCCTTAATCGTGGAAATAAAAAGGTCAATACGATCCTCGGTGTCCGTTATGATAATTTCAACGAGACCTCCTTGGTTTCGAACTTTGCCCTTGATATCCATGGCTTTTGCCAGTTTAGCAACAAAGGGCCGAAAACCGACCCCTTGAACAATTCCCCATAGCTTGATATTTACTGTAATGCTTCCGCGGCTTTCTTCTCTATCCATCTTGTTACTTCTTCATATCCTTCGCCGGTCTTTCCCGACACTTTGAATAATTCCACGTTTTTATTCTGACCTCTTACACCTGCCATGAAGAATTCCTCGTCGAAATCCACATACGGCAGCAAGTCTATCTTGTTTAAAATTATGATGTCCGCATTTTGAAATGCCAGCGGGTATTTGTAAGGCTTGTCGCTTCCATCAGTAACTGAGACAATAAGCAGTTTTATATGTTCCCCTACGGAAAACTCTGCTGGGCATACTAAATTTCCGATATTTTCAATGAATAAAATACCTTTTTCCTTAAATTGTATATTCTGCACCGCATTGAAAATTAAAGGTGCATCAAGGTGGCAGGCACCAAATGTGTTAATCTGAAATGTATCAATTCCCAGGCTTCTCAAATCACGTGTATCTATATCGGATTCGATATCCCCTTCTATCACATAAGGCTTGAAGCCTTTTAAATTCTTTATAATCTGTTTTAAAGTGGTTGTCTTCCCAATACCGGGAGCCCCCATCACATTGATGGCGAATATATGGTCTTGTGTCATATCCTCGTTGATATGTTCCGCAATATGGTCATTTTCTCCATGGATATTCTCCATGACATTGATTTTCAATACATCGTGCATTTCATGCCTCCAAAAACTTGAAAAGGTAGTTGGGCGTTTTCCGCCCAACTAACCCCAATATTTATTGCTCTACATATATATTTTCAATATAGAATTCTTTACCGATGTCTGTTGGTCCACCTTGTCCGGCGCACTTGGGACATTCGAATGAAAAGATTACTCTTTCAAAGATTTCCCCACAGCTTTCACATTTAAGCTTTGGTTTGACTCTGATTATTTCAATTTCAGCGCCTTCGCAAAGACTGCCTTCAGAAATTATATCAAAATACATCTGTATGGAATCGCCGATAAACCCTGAGTAATCGCCAACGACAAGCTCAACTTTCGTTACTTTGCTTGCCCCGGCTTCCACCGCATGCTTTTCAGCTAATTTGATTATTTGTTGTGTGATTGGATATTCGTGCATTTTTGCATCCTTTTCTATTTATATATGCAGTCTATGCAGTAGGTGTATCCGTTGTTGCATCCACTACAGCTTTTGGTACATCCTCTTTTGGAGCTTGTACAAAAGTATCCATAGATCTTTCCGTAACAGATGGACTATATGTATTAGCCATTGTCAAACATTTGGTTGGGCACACTTCAACACAGCAATTGCATTGTATGCATTGCAGCCTTGCTATTGACCATTCCTTGGTTGGTTTTTCAACAACTATTGCATGTGTGGGACATCTCTTGCTGCAAATACCGCAAAATATGCATCCATCCATTGCAATATCGATATGCCCTCTTGTAATCGGAGTGTAAACTCTTGCAATTACTGGATACATCAAGGTAGCAGGCTTGTTAAACATGCTGGAAATAATCATTTTACCTATCTTAAATACTCCCATTTTCCGCCTACCTTTCTGTACAACTGATACAAGGATCAATTGTCAATATTAAAATTGGAACATCTGCAAGATCACAGCCCTGAAGTGTCTTGATCATAGGAGGAACATTGGCGAAGGTAGGAGTACGAACTCTTACTCTTTCCAAGAACTTGGTCCCTATACCCTTGGTGTAGTAGATTACTTCACCTCTAGGTTGTTCAAGTCTTTCAAATATCTCTGCATTTGGAACTCCTGTTACTTTAACAGAAATCTCTCCATCAGGAATTTTTGCAGCAGCTTGCTTGATCAAATCAATAGCTTGGTAGATTTCTCTAATTCTAACTACTGTTCTCGCATAGCTGTCTCCAGCAGTTTCAATGATTGGTTCGAAATCCAAATCATCATATGCCGCATAACCTAAAAGTCTCATGTCCGATGGAAGTCCACTAGCTCGTCCCATTGGGCCAACAGCCCCTAGATCATGTGCTTCTTGCTTAGTCAATACGCCTACTCCAACTGTTCTGCTTTTTACAGTATAATCCTCAACGAAAACATCACAAAGTTCTTTAACTTCAGCTTCCATATTGGTAAGCGTCTTAACGATATCTTTAAGTGTATCATTGCTCATATCTCTTCTTGTTCCGCCAACTTTGCATACTGAGAAGATTACTCTTCCTCCAGTTGTTGCTTCGAAAATATCAAGAATTTTTTCTCTTATTCTCCATGAATGCATGAATAAACTTTCAAATCCAAAGCCATCTGCAAGAAGACCAAGCCAAAGTAAATGACTGTGTATTCTTGATAGTTCTGCCCAGATTGTTCTTAAATATTCTGCTCTTCTTGGAATTTCCAAACCCATGCCATGTTCAACTGATTGACAATAGCCCATGCCGTGCATAAAGCTGCATATGCCACATATTCTTTCAGCCACATAGACATATTCGATAAAGTCCTTTTTTTCCACTAACTTCTCAAGTCCCCTGTGAATGTAACCAATTGATGGAATTGCTTCTACAACTGTTTCATCCTCCATAACTAAATCAAGATGGATTGGTTCTGGAAGAACGGGATGCTGTGGTCCGAAAGGAATAATAGTTCTTTTACCCATAATCTACCTTCCCTTCTAATTCTTTGGATTCATTGGAGTTTTTTGAGCAACTTTATACAAGTTGCCATTAAAATCCAAAACAATGTTAGTAATTTTTACGCCAAACAAGTCCTTCATTTCGTTTTCATACAAGAAGGCTGGGAAGAATATATTGCTGATGCTCATTATTTCAACTTCTTCACCAATTGTCATTCTCAAAGTAGTCATGTCCATATCCTTGTCAAAACTGTAGCTTAATTCAAATCCGTCAACTTTAGTGACACAAATCTGTACCAATCTATAGCCTTCATCTTTAAACTTTTGAGCCTTTTCCATAAGTTCGGCAGGCTCAATGCCGATTATCTTGTTTTCGTGCATTTCTGCCTCCTACTTCTTTTTTTTATTTAATGCTTCGCTTTTTGCAGCGAGAACGCCTAAGCCTTTAACTACTCCATCGATGATGGCTTCAGGTCTTGCAGCGCATCCTGGCACATATACGTCAACAGGTATAACCTTGTCGGTTCCACCTTGTACATTGTAGCATTCCGCGAAGATTCCGCCTGAAGTTGCGCAGATACCTATTGCTACAACAACCTTAGGTTCCGGCATTTGTTCATATATCTGTTTGATAACAGGTATGTTTTGTTCGTTTACTGATCCAGTTACAAGGAAAACATCTGCATGCTTTGGATTACCAGTGTTGATAATACCAAATCTTTCGATATCATACATAGGTGTAAGACATGCCAACACTTCTATATCACAGCCATTGCAGCTAGATCCGTCATAATGAATTATCCATGGGGATTTTGATATATATGCCATTATTTAGTACCTCCTAATACTATGAAGTACAACACCAGCAAGTTTACAAAACCCAAGGTTGCAGCAATTATCCAAGATGAATTTATTGCAAGCTGCCATTTTACCCTGGCTTCGTTGTTGTCGATAAATATTTCTATGAAATATACAACGCAACAAACCAACACTGCGATTATTGGACTTAGCGATAGGTTCCAAGCAAAGAATAGATATACAAAGCCCAACAAGAATATGTTTTCATACCAATGCGCTATTTCAATAAGAGCAAGCGTTCTTCCTGAAAATTCTGTTGTTAAGCCTTTTACCAATTCTTGATGTGCATGATGCGACATGCTTAAGTCGAAAGGTGATTTTCTTAATTTTATTGTCAATATGTAGAAGAATCCAATGAAAATCCCAGGAAGATAAATGATAGCAGGTGCGCTGCCAGATACTATGTCTGAAATATTGAAACTTCCATATACAAGATAGAACCCAACTGCTGTTATTAGAACCATTGGTTCATAAGCCATCATCTGCAGCAATTCTCTTTCAGCACCAATTTGCGCATAAGGAGAATTGGATGAAAATGCAGCTACAATCAAGAACACGCTTGCTAGTGTCAATGTGAATATTATTATTAGGATGTCTCCACCGGCAAAGAACAAGCAACCAGTGGCAACTATGAACATCAGGAAGCATGCTACATAAAAATCCTGATGCATGTTTACGGAAATCTTTTCCTTTTCATAAAGCTTTAAAACATCATAAAAAGGCTGAAGAACTGGAGGACCAACTCTTCCCTGCATTCTGGCAGTTATTATCCTGTCTACTCCTGCAAGAAGGCCGCCGACTATTGGTGCCAAAACTAGATATAAAACAACTGCTACGATAACATAAGTGATTCTATCCATTTACAGCACACCTCCCAGCAATAATGAAAATACTCCAACGATCATGATTACGCAGGCAATATTCCCAATATAATTCATTTTCTTTTCTCCGAAGTAACTCTGCATATACCAGTTCTTTAGGCTGACAGATACTGTCTTGCCCATTGAGCCATAATAGCTTAGATCGTCTCCGGCATTTGCTCCAGCCATGTAGATTGGAACAATCTTTTTATCTGACTTCCCAAAGAATCCGATTACAAGCAATATGATTGCGGCAAGCATTGCCACCATCAAGTACATATTCCCTGAGGACAAGGCCATCTCTCCAACATTTGTATATAATGCTGTAAGATATGGAACTATAAGGAATGCGGAAAGGATTGGGAAAGCTAGACAAATTCCCACAGTTAGAACTGCAAGGGTACCAAGTACCATGCTTTCTTCTGGATGGATTTTGCCTTCTATATTCTGTTGGCTTGCTTTAACAGCTACAATTTTTCCAAGCCACTTTGTCCAGAAGAATAAAGTTGCCGCACTGCCAAAGACAATGAACATTACAAGGAAAATGTTTCCTGACTCGATAAATGCTTTCATTGCCGCATACTTTGATATCAACATACCAAAAGGTGCGATAAACATTCCAGCGATACCGATTATCATGTATGAAGCAATTCTTGGAAGTCTGGTGAATATGCCATCAAGATCTTCAATGTCTCTGCTTCCGATATTATGTTCTGTTGTTCCAACG
Source organism: Eubacteriales bacterium (assembly GCA_037144355.1). Taxonomy (GTDB): domain Bacteria; phylum Bacillota; class Clostridia; order Peptostreptococcales; family Anaerovoracaceae; genus JBAWWY01. Next base: position 22,727 of record JBAWWY010000014.1, read on the forward strand.
CATAGGAATAATAATGATTTAGCTAGTGCATGGAATACGATTAGCATGATAGCCGACCAAACAGCAGCTGGGCTGCCGATTCCTGCGCAAGCAACTATTAGTCCAAGGTTTGCAACTGTGGAATAAGCAAGTACTCTCTTTGCATTGCTTTGAGAGATTGCAATAAAGGATGCCATTAGGAAGGTTATGCCCCCTACCATCATTACCATTATGCCAGCTGGATTCACGCCAAGTACAGGAGCAAGTTTTACAATTATATATACCCCCGCCTTAACCATGGTGGATGAGTGAAGTAAAGCTGAAACTGGCGTAGGTGCTACCATGGCTCCAAGAAGCCAACTTGAGAACGGCATCTGAGCAGCTTTTGTAATACCTGCGAAGCATAATAATGCTACTGGAATTACTACACTGTATCCCATTGTTCCAATTTTTAACAATTGATCCAATTCAACCGTCTGGTAGACTGTCCCCATGTAAACGATGGCAAGCACAAATCCAAGTCCGCCGAGCAGATTCATAATGATTGCTCTAAAGGAGTTGTTTATAGCTTCGCCTGTTTTTGTATATCCAATCAATAGGAATGAACATAATGTAGTTATTTCCCAGAAGAAATACAACCATACTAGGTCATTCGCAAATACTATTCCAAACATTGCTGAAAGGAATACAAACATAAGGAAGAAGAATAAAGGTCTTCTATCCTTTTGGTCGTGGTGGTGTTCCTGGAAATCTTTCATATAGCCTAAAGCATAGACGCATATTAGAGTTCCTATAATACCAATTATAAGTGCCATTATGATAGAGAACTTGTCGATAAACAGATTGTTTTGAATCGTAATGTCGCGACCGACATTAAGTTCAAACCAGACCAGGATTGGTGCCTGAATGATCACAAGAATCGAGGCAAGGTACTTCTTGTATTTGATACCAAGAACGAAAATAAATATAGCTAAAGCGATTTCAATGCCCATCATAACATTAGATGCTATTGCGGCATATCCACCTTCCTCAAGACTAAAGTATTCTCCATTGGTTGTGAAGTACTGAAACGCAAGGTAGATGCTTCCAACTGCAATTATTGCCGCTGAAACCTTAACTACGAAACCTCTCGCTGCATCGGTCTTGAGAACCAAAAGAGCTACTGCAATCACTAGTGGAAATAAGATTAGAAAAAGTAATGTGCTCAAGTTAATCCTCCTCTTTTCTTTTGATAATCTCGGGCTAAGCTAGTAACGCCAACGCCCTGAAGTTTTAATTATTCTAATTAAATATACCAATCTGTATTATATGCCTATTAATAATGAAAAACAAGGAATTATTGGAGCTTGCCCCATATACAGAATTGTCACTCTATTTAATGCTCAGGCTCAATGTAAAATGTTCCTCAACGTTCAAAGAAGGACCTGATTGTTTTACAATCAAGTCCTGCTCATCTTTTTAATTACTTTTGTACTATTATACTATAAATCTTTATCCCGTAATCTTCTTAGGTTCAACTTTAACCGCATAGATTCCTAAGACTATGCTTAAAGCAATTGCCCCATAAGCCACATACTTAATCCAAGCGACCATCAAATCAAGCATATTTTCGATTCCATACGTTTCAAGGTAATAATCATTGCCCCCTGCGCCTTCATACCATGGCAGGAATATACTTCCTATTACACCCATCAATCCTATGCCGCAGAAAATCATGGCAATTTTCTTCATGTCTCCAACCGCCAGTCTTGTCTTAGGATTTATTGGATATTTGATTGGGTCGTTTTTCGCCAATCCGCCATATCTTCTTTTCCAAAATACATATAAAATTGGGCCCGATAAAATTCCAATCATTCCACCGATAAAATAATCCGTACCATTAATGAAATATGATACAAAAGCAATGAGAATTGGTATTATGCAAATGATATACATGAATACGTCTCCACCGGGAATCTTGAAAGGTCTTTCACTGTCTGGAATTTTCTTTCTCAAAATCATTGCTGAGATGAAGATTAATACATAAGCTGACATAAGCATGAACACATCTACAACTACAATAACTGTAAATGCAAAATTGCAGAGAATCAAGTTTGTTATCGCAACTGATAGAACTGCTACATATGGCACTCCATGTTTCGCGTCAACCTTGACAAGTATTGGAGGTGCAAGGTTGTCTCCAGCAAGAGTAAAGAATCCTCTTGAACCAGATGCTATATAAGTATTATAAATAGAGCACTGGGCAAGAACTGAAACTGCAACAAAGATAAGACCGAATGCTGGTCCTAGGAAAGTTGTTGGAACGTCGCTGAAGGATATTCCACCATCAGTTGCCCAGCTTTCCCACTGGCCGATTGATCCAAGACCACCTATTGTAGGTAGAATATATACAGCCATGATAAGAGGTACAGTAATCAGAGTTGCTTTAGGTATAACCTGTGGGTTTTTAACCTCACCAGCTACAGTGGACATAGATTCATATCCTGAATACATCCAAAGTCCGATTGCTATTCCGTATCCAATACTTTGAAGCAATGTTTGACCTTCAGGTATAAAAGGAATCATTGGGTTAAAATGCCAGTTTGCGAATCCTACGATTGCAACAAGCCCGAAAGCTGCTATTACCAGAACTGACAAAATCGTACTAATAATACCAACGTCTCTAATTCCTCGAATATTAATATAAGTAAAAATAGCTATAATTCCTGCTTTAATAAAGAATTCTGGTAATGCACCAAGTCCTAATGCAGTAGCCATATAGCCTCCTGCCAGGATTACATACAGTGTATTGTCAATATAGATGGAAATTGTTCTCCACCATCCAGCTTGAAATCCCCAAAATTCGCCACACGCTTCTTGAACCCATTTGTAATATCCACCTTCTTGTGGTCTTGACGAGCCTAATTCAGCTGCGACAAGTCCAAGCGGGGTGCTCCATACAAAAGGAAGAACAATCAGCATTACGATTGTAAGTCCTGGTCCTGCAACAGGTATCATTTCTTCAATACCATATGCACCAGCGGCGCATAGACAGAAAATCATGAAAACTACTGTTGAAACCTTAATATCATGTTTCTTCAGTTCGTGAGGTACAACATCACTCATAAAATTTTCCCCTCCTATCAAATTTCTCAAAAATAAAATCTATAACAATGATTTTATCCGATTTGACTTATTATAGAACAACCTAATCACAATTTTCAATTGAATTTCGAATATTCAGTCTTCTGGGAAGGTATTGAGCAAGATAATGCTGTTTTTAGAACTTATTAATTATTTTTATAGGTCTCTTCTACCTTCCATTGCTTTTGAAAGTGTCACTTCGTCCGCATACTCCAATTCGCCACCCACTGGAACTCCATGTGCAATCCTTGTAACCTTTATTCCAGCTGGTTTTATCAATCTCGCCGCATACATGGCAGTGGCCTCGCCTTCAATATTTGGGTTGGTGGCCATGATTACTTCTTTTATATCATTCTGCTGCAATCTTATTATCAATTGTTTCAAATTTATATCGTCAGGACCTATTCCGTCCATTGGAGATATTGCTCCATGTAGGACGTGGTAGAGTCCCCTGAATTCTCTAACTCTTTCAAATGCGCTGACATCTTTTGGACTCTCAACCACACAGATAATACTTCTGTCCCGTTCAACATCCGAACATATCATGCATGGATCCACATCGGTTAGATTAGCGCAAACAGAACAATATTTCATGTTCTTCTTGGCATCGTTGATTGCATCCGCAATGGCAAACGCCTCTTCATCTCTCAATGAAAGAATATGAAAAGCAAGTCTTTGTGCGCTTTTCGTACCAATCCCTGGAAGTTTTGACAGTTCGCTTATGAGCCTTGAAAGGGGCTTCGCATAGTTCTTCATATGTCACCTCTTGTTAATTGGTTTTACTTGGTTTTATTTGGTTTGATTTTGCTAAATTAGATCAATCCCGGTATGGACATTCCACCGGTTACTTTGGCCATTTCACTTTGTGAAATTTCTTCCATCTGTCTCAAAGCTTCATTGGTTGCTACAATAATTAGATCTTCCAACATTTCTATATCTTCAGGATCCATTGCTTCCGGTTTTATTTTTAATGAAATCACTTGTTTTTTTCCGTTGACTTTAACGCTTACAGCCCCTCCGCCGGCAGTTGCTTCAACTTCCTTCTGATCAAGTTCATCTTGAACCTCTTCCATTTTTCTTTGCATAACCTGCATCTGCTGAAGCTGCTTTTGCATATTCCCCTGGCCACCGGCACCTGCTCCTGATCCGCCTGGTTTTTTACCTGCTCTCATACCTTTTCCCATGATAATCCTCCTATTGATTTTACTATTTTTAATATTTAGACAATACTCAATTAATTTTTGATCTATTCTCCAATTTCCACTTCAATTCCCAACCGATTAGATGCCGCCGCCGCAATTTCTTCTGCTGATATCTTCTTCTGGTTCAATGCCGCATCCACTTTGCTGCTATATTTTATTCTGAACTCCTTGCCTTTGTACTTCTCAACAAGTTGCAGCAAGATTTCCATGTTTCTGTTAATTACTTCTTCTGCCGATGAGGTCCTTGTTTCAATAAACAAAGTGTTTTCATCCATTTCGATCAATTTGGTAGCACTTCTCAAAATGCTGAAACTGCCCTTTTCCTTCTCGCAAATATCAAGAATTTTGCCCCATTCTGTCTCAAGCTGGCCCTTCGAAAGCTTTGGTTGATAATCTTTCACATCTTTTTTTATATCTTTTATATCTGATGTGATTGTTGGCATCTGCATACCTGCCTGGCCTGGGAATTCCTCATCATCACTAATTTCTTCAAATGAATCATCGAATGATGCCACTTTATCGTCAGCTTCTCTTTTAGCACTTTCATCTGGACCCAAACTATCAATTGCAAGACTATTTGATATTTGAGCCGATTGTGTTTTTACAGAACTGTCGTTGGAATTCTGCCTTGCCGTCTGAGCCCTGCCGATTTCATCCTTCATGATGTTCAAGTTGTTTTCCAGAATGGAAATCCTAGATAGTAGGGCTTCCACCGACATATCCATCTCCGGTTCCGCAATCTTTATTATTGAAAGTTCAAGAAGTGTCCTTGGCTGGCTTGACCATTTTGCATCATTCAAAGTGCTTGATAAAAGCAATATGGATGAATGAATAAACTCAACTGTTATATCTTGTCCCTGCTTGTTTAGCCTTTCAATATTTTCGCATGATAAATTGATTATATCTTCAAGTTCATTGATATATTTGGTCATCATAAGATTCCTGAGATGCAATATCCAATCCTTGATAAATTGCTTGGTGTCTTTTCCCGCAGCTAGAACTTTCTCCACAAGGCCCAACGCTTTTGCTGTTTCTCTATTGAAAACGTAATCGGTTAGTTCAATAAAAACAGCTTCTCCAGCTGTTCCCAGCATTTCAACTACATTATCACGGTTGACTACAGAGTTTCCATGAGCAATGCACTGATCCAATATGCTCAAGCTATCCCTGACAGAACCGTCGGAATTTGCTGCAATTAGAGCAAGCGCTGCTTCCGTAGCTTCAACGTTCAACTCTGAACAAATACTTTTCATGCTTTTTATCAATTCTTTTTCTGAAATTCTCTTAAAATCCAGTCTTAGGCATCTGGACATAATAGTTGGTGGGAGTTTCTGGGGCTCCGTAGTTGCAAGTACGAATATTACATTTTCCGGAGGTTCTTCCAACGTTTTAAGCAAGGCATTGAATGCTCCCGTTGAAAGCATGTGCACTTCATCTATTATATAAACCTTGCACTTGCCTATTTGCGGTGGATATTTCACGCTTTCCCTGAGTTCTCTAATGTTATCCACTCCATTATTTGAAGCCGCATCTATTTCAATTACATCCATGAATGTGCCATTTTTAATACTGATACAGTTTTCACAAATTCCACAGGGTTTTTCCTGCAATTTGGAAAGACAATTGACTCCTTTTGCAAGAATTCTTGCTGTTGAAGTCTTTCCAGTGCCTCTAGTCCCACAGAAAAGATATGCATGGCTAACGTTTCCGTTTTTAATCTGATTCTGCAATATTTTAACTACCGGTACTTGTCCAACCAATTGTGAAAAGGTTTCCGGCCTAAAATTCCTGTAAAGTGCGGTATACATTCATAAACCTCCAAGTATTAAAAAATTGCCCTTTGCCAGCCTCGTACAGCAATGGAAAAGGCTTGTCTGCGGCACATAAGAAGACCCACTTATCGCTGCTTCCTTCCGGACCTGACGAGGTTCACAGGCTCTTATTGCGCAGGACCCATTTCACGCCCATACGAAGCTGGCAAAGGACAATAATTATGGCGGAGAGAGCGGGACTCGAACCCGCGGGGCTTTAACACCTTACACGCTTTCCAGGCGTGCCCCTTAGCCACTCGGTCATCTCTCCAAGTTTTGTTTGAATTCTGCACATGTTTGAGAAAAATACTAGCGCCTCTTAATCTCGAAATTGGCACATCTACCTAATCCAACGGGCTTAATAATACTATAAAATTCGAATAATAACAAGCCCAATATTTTTATTAGCTGAGCGCAAAGATTATCGTTAAAATTGATTTTAATTTAAGGATTAAATATAAAAATTTTGCTCTTTCCACATATAATTGTTATATAATAATGTGTAAAATAAATCGCCGTAAAATACGCAGGAGGTGGAATTATGAAGAAAATAGTGTTCTATGTCACATTGTCTTTGCTAGTTGTTGCCGGCTTTATTCTAGGCGGCTGCAGTAATAACTCCCCTACTGGCAGCGGCTCCGAAGCTGTTGCCAAAATTGAAACAATAGCAGATTTGGTTCAAAAGGTTCAGGATACGGCTACTCATATGCAAGGCATATCCCTTGACTATGTCATGACTGAATCCGATAAAACTATTTCCAGTGGCAAAATATTGGGACAGCCAAGCAATAAAATGATGCGGATTGAAACAACCATAAACGAGGTTCTAGATGTGATAATTATCAACGAAACCGAAAAGAGCGTTATTATCTACCAACCAGATAAAAAAACCGGTAAAAAAGTTGATATCAGCACTTACAGCCAGCTTGCCAGTCTCTCCTATGAAGAGTATGTGAACAGTATCGACCCTAAAGCTACCGATCTGGGAAATGAAGATGTAAATGGTGTAACGTGCCGCGTTATTCAATATACCAGCAGCGATAAAAGTACAATAACGATGTGGATTAGTGAAACGTTAAACTTTCCTGCCCGCATAAAAACTGTCACCGTCGATGGAATAACGAGACAGTCGGATTATACAAACATTGTTATAGGCACATTGCCTGTGGATACATTCAGTGTTCCAGCTGGAATATCTATCCACGATCAGACAACTGCGAACTGACCAAGGGTAAACACAAAGCAGTTTCTCACCCTTGCAAATGATATGCACTAAATGAAAATAACCGTGTGCGATATTGGGACTTCTCCCAATATAATACACGGTTATTTATATCGCTACTTTGGAAATATTCCTTTTGGATTATTTCCTATTTTACAACTAAAACCGGCTTCTTAACGTGGTGCAATAATTTGGTGGTAAGGCTTCCCATAAGGAATCTGTTTATTCTAGCTCCCAAGCCATGGTATCCAATAACAACCAAATCAATATCTTCCGCTTCGATAAAGTCGATTATTCTATTGGCTGGATCTCCTTCCAAAATGAGGGTGTCAACTTTCCCTGTCAAATCTTTTAAACTATCCTTTGCTTTTGCCAGCATCTCTTCAGCTTCTTTTACTATTTCTTGAAATAACTGGTCCGCACCTACTATTGGGGTTGGCCTTTTCCCTATATATGCATTTAAGAATGGATTGCTGACTATATTCAAAATCAAAACATCACTTCCAAATGCCTTAGCCAATTCTTTTCCTTTTTCCAGTGCCCTATCGCTTAGTTCGGAGCCATCGTAAAGAATCAAAATCTTTTTCATTAGAATTACCCCCTTTCAATATAAGAAACATTGCCTCAATTAAAATAAGTATTCCTACATTCATACTATACCTACGGCAAAAATATTTCAAGATATTATAAGGGTTTCTATTACATGCTCAACTTCCACTTTCATCTGAGATGAGTACCGATAGATACTTCTTCATGCTTTTTGTGGTATTGATTACAAATTCATCCACAGACATGTTGCTTCCAGTCAAACCTTTTTTTGCCATTCCTTCGAAGAAAGGTTTCATTTTTTCTTCAAGTCCTACTCCTCCGAGGTCAAAAGCTGCTGCTTTCCCAGCTTCCACGCAGCCTTTACGGTCAGCTCCCTCATAGTCAAAGGCCCAATGGTAGACAAATTTGTAAGCGAAGAACATGGCAATCCACTTCTTGGATACCTCTGGATTGGAAAAATATTTGGCATCTAAACTTCCGCCCAAGAGACCTACAGATCTTGTATATAGTATATCTGTTATAATATCCATCCATGTGTCGGTTGCCTTGACTGTGACAAATTTGGTTATGCAATCCTGCATCAATTCCTTGATCTGTCCAGCCACTATTGCCCCAGCAGGACTAAGCAATGCAGCGGCGCAAGCGTTGAACGCCCTGTCGTTAAGCCATTGAACCCATTCTGAAACGTAAAGGGCATTGTCATACCAAGCTGCCTCTGATTCATAATCAGCACGCTGTTTCATTACGATATCTTGAGCAACATTCCATGTTTCCTTGCGATATAGTTTTAAATCGTCCACGCCCATGTAATGCTTGCAGTCTTCCAGTTCTCTTAGTTTTAGAGCTTTTCTTCCTTCTGGGAAGAAATTGTTTACTATTTTTTTGATGTATTCATATTCTTTCTCCCAGCTGGCATCTCCCACAGCTAGATTTGCCGGGATGATTGCAAATGGCAATACCACGTCAAAATAATCTTCTCCAGTATCCACGGTAGCTGTCACTGTAAACCTATATTTTTCACCTGGTTTGCCTGGAATTATTTTATCCATTGCTATGGTGAATTTGCCAGAAGGCATATTGGATGGACGTTCACCTTCATAATTAATATTAGCCTTGATTGTATCGAAGATGGCTTCGGCGTTTTCATCTTTTGGATCTGGTTCATCAAAGCTGAATTCGTCCGATTTAAATATTGCGGTATCACATTTTAGGGTTTTTGTTTCCGCTTCCCAACGCATGTAACGCAAATCGAAAGTAGATGTTTCCATTGATCCATCTTCTTTCTTGTCGGCCTTTATGACAATTTCTCCCGATTCCCTATCAACATCCAAAGTTTTATCTCTGAACAATCCTTCACGATATAGATAAACCTCGCATCGATCTTCAACTGGCTCCTTGTCTTCACCACCAGTTGCACGAACAATAACTGTGCCCTTTGTATAATGGTCCGAACCACCTTTGGATTTGTCCTCAATATCATTTTCCGTGATTCTGAGGGTTGCCTTAGTTCCAGTTTCTGATATCTCCACGAGTTCAGACGTGCAAATTTTATCAGCCCAGCTGTCAGGGTTCTTTTCCATAAGCCAGGTGGCTGGACCAGGATTTTTGATTTCCACGGTAAAATCTGCAGATTCCGTTGTTCCTGATAGGAAGCTGCATTTGATTGGCTTTATTTCCAACGAAGATTTTGCTTCATAATCTAAATTATAATACATTGTATAAACTTTCTTTTCCTTTTTACACCTTGCCCTTATCTTGATCTTATCTGGAGCTTTTTCTCCATCTTCAGGAGAAAGCGTGCTGACTTCCACATAGGCCCAATCTCCCATTATATCAGGGGGACCCGCTGGTGGAGTAAGCTTAACCCATCCGGTTCCAGTGACAATGCTGAACACCATGGAAGAATTAAATTCCGTTAAAACAACAGGACCCTGCTCTGTCTCTTTTACCAGTTGTGCAAATAGAAAGACTGAATCCTTGCCCTGTATTATCTTGGTAGTTCCATCTGGAGAAACTCCCTTTTGCATGTAAGTATCATCCCCTGGGCCTCCGCCTTCTTCCCCTTCAATGTCGGGATCCGTTGGCGCATCGGTACAGTTGCAGGAGGCTAGGATGGCCGCAAGACTTGAAATAGCTGCTGCCGCAAAACTGCTGCTGCTGGAGTTGGTTACAAAATCCGTTCTATATTTCATAGTGCTAAATCACCTCTTTCGTTATTTTTATTCACATCAGTGCAAAGGGTAATGACTGGTTTTATTGGGCATCCTCCCATGCATAGTTCTCTCTTTGCGCAGTCAGGACAAGCTGTTCGCAAATGCTTGCGAAAAGATTCAAAAGCATCACTTCGCCATGCCTGTTCTAATGTATTATCTTTGAGAGGTACCGACCATTTCATAGATTGATCGAAGCTGCAGGGCAGAAATTGCATATCAGGTGTAATATATGCTGAGAATCTTCCAGCCTCGCAAGCATCATAACAATCAGGGTCTACTATTTTCGTACTGTTTAAAACTCCAGGAACACAACAACTGTCAAATCCGATTTTTTTAAGACCATAATCAGTATCTATCAATGAAAAGAAATATTTTGTTTTTTCATCATATGGCAATACGTCTTCATTTCCAGCTTGACCAACGGGTTTATAGAGAAGAAATACTATTCTATTTATTTTTTCATTTATTTGCTCCATTTCTATCAGCTTTATTGCCTCGTCTATGGTTTTGCTGCTTAATACAAAATGAAGGTTGACATGAATCCCAGTATCTCCAAGCAGATCAATGGCGCGATATGTATAATCGTTCCTGTACCAGCTGACTGCTGCGGCTCCGCAATATTTTCGTATAATGTCAGCTTTTGTGGAATCCAGAAGGTAGCCAGAGGTTGTCAAGTTTGGAATGATTCCATTTTCCCTGGAATATGATAATATCTCTTCAAAATTTTCGTGCTGATCAGGATCTCCTCTTCCACCAAGGGCAAACTGAAAAACCTTTCCCTTGCTTTGATCAACGATATTCTTAAAATCATCGAGCTTCATGTTGTCTTGTTGTTTTGTCCCTCCGCTTTGGTAGCAGTGGGTTCCCGATGCGCTGCACCTTCCAGATAATCCATGGCTACAGTGTCCCATTATCCCAACATCTATTAAATGAGGAAAAGAAGACATAAATGCATCCTTGCCAGTATCTTCACCAGCTTGATCAAGAATACCGGTTCTCAAGTATTCCCCTGTATCAGAATTAAAAAAACTGTTGAAGTAAAACTCACTGTCATTTAATTTTGTGAATTTGCTTTTATTTGTTTGCATTCTTTCCACCAACAAAATGAAATGCGACGCCAGCAACGCAAAATATAGCTCCAAAGATATAGCCCCCTGGACTAGTGAATGAATTAAAGAATAAGCTTGGTAGTAAAGCAAGCAGCAAGCCTATTGCAAAGCCTGTAATCACCAAATAGGTCGTGGTCATAGTCACTTTCAGATGTTGCCCAAACATAATCGGCAAATCCCTAAGCCCAGTGGAAACAAGCCGTACTACCTGGCTGCCGTTTCCCTTTGACATATCGTCAAACAAGGCGACTGCACACAAAACGCAGACAAGATATTTGTCGATTTTATTATTTCTGGTGAGAATATTTGAAGCAATGAGGCCAACACCTCCGGAAATGAGAAATATTTTAATGGCATATGTTTTGCTTTTCACAATTGCATTTTTAATTATTGAAGCTGTCTGCCTATATTTTGCCTTTATTTCAGCAATTTCACCTCCGCGCACTCTTTTAAACATTGGAATGAAGGTTCTACTGATAACAGTAACAAAGGCAGCTTTTCCAATAAATCCATTGTAGGTTGCAGTTAGGAATATTAGAAACATGACAATGGATTTTATAGGTCCCGGTACGTATAGAAGCTGCATAGGCGACAATACCCAGAGCCCAACCCAAACAATCAATAAGGGACCAATCCATATTACGTCTTTCAGAAGACGGCGTGGAAGAGCCTTATAGTTTGCAACGACTATTCCTTTTATCAAGCCAATGAAACTTTGCGATGGCATTTCTTCATTATTTGAATGGTTCTGGGTGTTTGGTGAGACTTGAGAATCCTCTTGGGAATCCTCCGGATTTGGATAATAACGTGTTACCACAGAAGGTGGGGTTGGAATTTTTGGAAGGGGTCGTTTTTCTTCAAGGTCCGTCATAATAACCACTCCTTTTTTAGAAAATAAACATGCTATATTGAATTCTTTGATAGTTCAATATAACATGTTTTTATTCGACAATAAACATATTTAATTGTGGTAATAATTTATTTCTGAGTTTATTGAAAATTTGCTTCAGACTTGCCAATCTGGGTAATAGCATGATAAATTGTATCAACGCCACAAATAAAATATTAGAAGCTTTAAGAAAGAAAGAAAGAAAGAAGGATTACAAAATGGATAACTTGACTCCGGTTTTAGCCGTAGCTGCAATTGCTTACTTATTCTATCCAAGACTTGCGATGATGTTAGACAAAAATATCAAAAATGTTTCGGGGCCCGAAGCTGTTGAAATTGTAAAATCAACACCGAACATAATAATATTGGACGTCAGAACCAGTGAGGAATTCAATTCTGGTCATATAAACGGGGCAAAGAACTTTCCCCTCGCTGAACTTGCCTCAAGATCGGCGGAACTTGAAAAGTTCCGTGGCAAACCCCTGCTTGTTCATTGCGCATCTGGTCATAGAAGCGCAAAGGCTGTAAGGATTCTGTCAAAGAAGCAGTTTGGTCCCATCTACCATTTAAGTCGTGGGATTGGAAGCTGGACAGGCGGATTAAAATAATCCGCGCAC
>JBAWWY010000015.1:0-33926 GCA_037144355.1 Eubacteriales bacterium
AGGAAGAGCTCCTCACGATGTAAAAATCAAGAAGTGGTACGAATAGTCTAATATCCTAATTTTCTAAATCAAAGACTGCATGATATGTTTATAAAAACAGCACATGCAGTCTTTTTAATAAATTTAATAGATTAAAAGAAAGTAAAGACAAAATCAAAGACTGGAGATAGAATATATTTAGATAAAAAGCTGATTGATTAAAATAAATCGGAATATGAATCTTATATTATTCCCCAAGAATCCAATGTCAAAGCATTGAGGGTAGTTGGCGGAGGATGAGAATTTAAATTGTCTCATTGTTTGGCAAAAAGAGAAATCTCAAGGGTGATATCTTAATAATAAGACAAAGTATCAATCCTAATAAAGGGCATAATTATATTTTTCTGACAATTTTGGAGTCGTATAAATATATCTTTCAAATAGAGGCTTGAATTTCAACATTTTTCTGACAATTTAAAAATAAAACAAATAAATCCCCATATTTGATTTTACTTGGCACAGAAATTGAATATATATAGGTCATGGCAGATAAGTACACCAAAAATTTTAAATTATGAGGAGGATATTTACTTATGACTGCAATGAATGACGCTGCTTTAAAAGAAGCGAAAAAGGTATTAGATTTTATTATCAAAGATGAACTAACAGAAGCAAACAAGGTTACAATTGAAAAAGATTCAATTGAAAACTTTAACAAGAATGTTAACCCAGGTTGGTTGGAGTACAGAAAATCTGTATCTACTGATTCAGCTTTCGTTGAATGGACTGACTCTGAAGAACATTTCATGGATCTTCACGGAACAGAATTTATCGATTGCCTAGGCGGATTCGGAATCTATACTTGTGGACACAGAAATCCAGAAATCTTAAAGTATGTTCAAGCACAATTAGGAAGATATGCACTACACAGTCAAGAATTAATTGACCCACTTAGAGGATATCTTGCAAAATTACTAGCTATGATCACTCCTGGAGATCTTCAATATGCTTTCTTCACAAACGGTGGAGCTGAAGCTGTTGAAATGGCTCTTAAACTTGCTAGACTTGCTACAGGTGGAAGATACTACATCTCAACTGTTGGCGCGTTCCATGGTAAATCATTCGGAGCTATCTCAATGGGTGGTAAAGGCGTATACAGAGAAGATTACCTTCCAATGATTCAACAAGTACAACATGTTAAATACGGCGATGCTAAAGCAATGGAAGATGCTATCAAGAATCTTCATGCTGTTGGCGAAAAAGTTGCCGGAGTTATCCTTGAACCTGTTCAAGGTGAAGCTGGAGTTCAAATTCCACCAGTTGGATATTTGAAAGAAGTTAGAAGAATATGCGATGAAAACGGCGTAGCTCTTATCATCGATGAAATTCAAACTGGTATGGGTAGATGCGGAACCATGTGGAGATGCGACTACGAAGGAATCGTTCCAGATATCATGACTTACGGAAAAGCTTTTGGTGGTGGAATAATGCCTATCACTGGTATCATTGCAAGACCTAGCATGTGGGTAGACAAACTTATTGACAATCCATGGATTCTTGGATCTCCAACATTCGGTGGAAACCCTCTTGCATGTTCAGCTGCAATCGCTACAATCGCTTATATGCTTGAAAACGACATCCCTGGACAGGCTAAAGCCAAGGGCGAATACTTCATGGAAAAACTTGCTGTTCTTCAAAAGAAGTATCCAAAAGTTCTTGTTACTTACAGAGGAGCTGGTCTACTTATTGCTATGGAATTCCCAGCAGCAGAAGTTGGATATTCAGTAACTAAAGGCTTGTTCTCAAGAAAAGTTATGACTGCTGGTACACTAGTTAATGCCAAGACAGTTAGAATTGAACCACCAGCGATCATCAAATACGAAACAATTGATATCGTTATGCAGAAGCTTGATGAATCACTAGCTGACACAGCTAAGGAATTCAACCTACTATAAAATATTAGTAATAATATATTACAAATGCTTAATAAGAGAAAGCTGCGGTTCCCGCAGCTTTCTCTTTTGCATTGTTAAGTTTTGAAAATAACATATTGACTTTACTGGTACATAGTTATACTATATACCAGTAGTTAGTATTACTACATAGTGATGAGGTGATTATTTGGAAAATATAACAGAAATGCTAAAAGGTGTCCTTGAGGGATGTATTCTTGAAATTATAAGTCGTGATGAAACATACGGTTATGAAATTACTAGGAAACTCAATGCTATTGGTTTTACAGATGTTGTTGAGGGAACAGTATATGCGATTTTGTTGCGTCTTGAGAAAAATGAACTTGTTGATACAAAGAAAAAACCCTCGGATTTAGGACCACCACGGAAGTTTTATACTCTAAACGAAATTGGACAGAAAGAGCTAGAAAACTTTTGGGAGAAATGGGAATTTGTAGCTTCAAAAATTAATGAATTAAGAGAAGGGGTAAGATGACTATGTTTGGGATTTTTAAAAAGCTAATCGCAGATAAAAAAGAATATAGACAAATGATGAAAAGAGTTAAATTGATGCCTGAAGACTATCAATTCACATTTGGCAAAATACAAAAGTATATGTGGAGTTTCGCATCTGGCGATGGATACGATATGTTGAAGTTACAGTATGATTTGATAGACTTATTTGAAGCTGGTGTGGCAGATGGGAAGCATGTTCTTGAAATTACAGGGGATGATGTAGCCGCATTTTGCGATGAGCTTCTACGCAATGCAAAAACATATACTGCAAGCTGGGGCGAGAAGCTCAATGCCGATATAATGAAAAAGAAGTCATCTTGGAAATAAAAAGGCTACGGCGATTCAGTAAGTAAATCATTACGGCATAGCACCGGTGGAACGCTTTGCGTGTAACCGCGCCGTAGATTTACGACTGAATCTCTGTAGCCATTGCTTAAGCCGGAAAGTGGTTTGAATTGGGAAATTTTAAAATATAAATTAAAAATATAATGGCAAAATAAAAAGCTTGGCGCTCGGAAGAAAATTTGCACGTGACCACGAACTTCCAATAATTCGGAAAAGTTCGAAGTGCGGATTTTGCTTCTGAAGAGCCAAGCTTAATTGATTCATTAAAATTCTTGCTTTAAAATTTAGTAATTGTAAACCATTGTTATGCTTGCTTCAACTTTCATTTCTCCAGCTGAAACAGGTGTGCTTGTAGAGTCGGAAGCCCCAACCATAGCCTTGTCATAATAAGGAACTGGAACATTTACGCTGGATGAGTTTTCAATAATCTGTGCTGGTTTTGAAATTGTCACTCCAGCTGCTGCAGATAGAGCCATTGCTTTTGATTTTGCGTTGTCAACTGCTGCTGCAAGTGCCTTCAAGTAAATGCCTTCTCTTTGTTCGTCAGTGATGTTGAAAGTGATTGTGTTGGATTGGTTGATTCCCTGCTTTACTGTAAGATCGATTACGTTGCTGACTTTCTTAAGATCAGTTACTGTAACTTGGATAAAGTTTGAAACATCATATCCAACTAGTACGGTTCCTGTCTGTAGGTAATCATATCTTGGATTGATAGTGTATGATGTTGTTTTAATCTTGTCCTTTGGAATGCCTAAAGCATAAAGGGCTTTATAAACGGCATCCATTTTTTTTGCATTGTCGCTTTGGGCTATGATTGCATCCTTGTTTGTTGTGGTAACTCCCATTGTTATATTGGCTATAGTAGGAACAACGGTAACGCTGTCATAACCTGATACGGTTATTGAATTTGGTGGAGTACCTGTATCTGCTGCCAAAACAGGTTTTGTAAACCCGGTAAAGGAGCCGATAAATAATCCTGCTATAAGAACAAGGGCAATAGTTAATGTGGCAAATGTTTTTTTCATGGTAATATCCTCCTTTGTTTAGATATTGATTAGACGATGATAGAATTAAAAAGTTTCTGTAAATTGAATTTTCTTTTATATTATTTTATCACAATTTTGTATATAATTATCATATTAATAAAAAGGGTTTTCTAAAACCAAGCAAATAGTGGATTGCAGGGAACTTCTGAAGGAGCATACGACATGATTGAAACGAAATGGGCTGAAATAGATTTAGATTGTCTTTCCCATAATGTTAAAGAAATAAGAAAAAGGGTTGGGGAAAAAGTTAAAATAGCGGCAGTAGTCAAAGCCAACGGATACGGGCATGGATGCCTGGAAATGAGTAGCGAGCTTCTCTCAATGGGAGTCGACATGATATGTGTTTCCTCCATCAATGAAGCTATTGAAATAAGGAAGGAACACAAGGAAGCTGAAGTGTTGGTGCTTGGTTTCATACCACTGGAAAATCTTGCGAAAGCAATTAATTTTGATATTACTCATACGGTTTTTTCATATAATCAGGGGTTGGCATTAAACGACGCGGCCAGAATAAATGATAAGAAGGTAAAGATTCATATAAAAATCGATACCGGCATGAATAGGACAGGTTTCCATCCGGATGAACAATCTGTTTTGAAAATTATGGAATTGTCAAAACTAGACAAGTTGACTATCCAAGGTATTTATTCACATTTGGCCACGGCTGACGAAAAGGACAAGAGCTTTGCATTTGCTCAATTCGACTTGTTTAATAAATTTGTAAGGGAATTAGAGGAAAAAGGGCTTAATATTCCAATCAAGCATATTTCCAACAGCGCCGCAGTTATTGATTTACCCGAAATGAACCTGGATATGGTTAGACCAGGAATTATACTATATGGAATATATCCATCGGACGAAGTAATGAAAAGTGAAATTTTCCTAAAACCCGTCATGACTTTAAAGGCCAGGGTTAACTTCGTGAAGACATTGAAAGAAGACGGGGGCATTAGCTACGGACTGACATACAGAGGGAAAAAAGGCCAGAGGATTGCAACCATTCCAATAGGTTATGCAGATGGATATACAAGGCTTCTCAGCAATGTGGGGGAAGTGCTTATCGGTGGGATAAAATCAAAAGTGGTTGGAACCATATGCATGGACCAGTGCATGCTGGATGTCTCAATGATTGAGGGAATAGAGGTTGGAACGGAAGCAATTTTATTTGGGACAAATGGAAAAGAGGAAATCAACGTCTCTGAAGTAGCAAAGAGATGCGGAAAGATACCATATGAGCTATTATGCTCAATTGGAAGAAGAGTCCCAAGGGTATATCTTAGATCTGGAAAAGTAGTAAAGGAGACGAACTATTTAGACTAAGAGTGGAAGTATAGGAGATAAAAATGAAAAAATACATCGTTTCTCTGGACCAGGGAACTACTAGTTCGAGAACAATCATCTTCGACAAAAGTGGAAATATTGTATCCATGGCACGGGAGGAAATAAAGCAGATTTATCCTTCGGCAGGCTGGGTTGAACATGATCCAATGGAAATTCTAAGTTCACAATTATCTACATTAAATAAGGCAATCAAGGATGCTAAAATAGATATCAGAGAGATTGCTTCTATTGGTGTGACAAACCAAAGGGAAACAACTGTGGTTTGGGACAAGTGCTCTGGAAAACCAATATACAACGCAATAGTTTGGCAGTGCCGGAGAACAACTTCATACTGCGAAGCGCTTAAGGAAAAAGGTCTTGAAGACTATGTGAGAAGTACTACAGGTCTGATTATAGATGCTTATTTCTCGGGAACAAAAATAAAATGGATACTGGACAATGTTTCTGGAGCAAGAGACAGGGCAAAAGAGGGAGCGTTGCTATTTGGAACCATTGACACATGGCTGATATGGAATTTGACAAAGGGCAAGGTTCATGCGACTGATTATAGCAACGCATCTAGGACCATGCTTTTTGATATCAATCATCTGGTTTGGGATGAATTGCTAACCAACGAAATGAACATACCAAGGGACATATTGCCAGAAGTCAGGAACTCCAGCGGAAGCTTTGGGGAAATGGAAATTGATGGAGTTAAAATACCTATTACAGGTGTTGCCGGCGACCAGCAAGCTGCCTTGTTTGGACAGGAGTGCTTTGATAAAGGTGCTGTAAAAAACACTTATGGTACTGGTTGCTTCATGCTGATGAATACCGGGGACAAGCCAGTTGCTTCTAAAAGCGGCCTGCTAACAACCATAGCCTGGGGAATCGGAGGCCAGATCAATTATGCCTTGGAAGGCAGCGTTTTCGTTGGTGGAGCTGTAATCCAGTGGCTGAGAGATGAACTGAAACTTATAAAATCCTCAGAGGAGAGCGAGGCTATCGCTACCAGCATAAAAAGCAGTGATGGAGTTTATATCGTACCTGCATTTGTTGGACTTGGGGCTCCGTTTTGGGATATGAACTGTAGGGGGATTATCACAGGACTTTCCAGGGGAACCGGCAGAGACCAGATTGTCCGTGCGGCATTGGAATCAATTGCATACCAGGTTAAAAGTATTATCGAAACAATTGAAAACGATGAAGGAATCTGGATAAAGGACTTCAAAGTGGATGGCGGAGCTTCTGCAAATAATTTTCTCATGCAGTTCCAGGCTGATATATTGAACGTCAAAGTAGAAAGACCTAAGATGATTGAAAGCACGGCTTTAGGTGCCGCTTATTTTTCAGGCTTATATTCCGGGTTTTGGAAAGACTTGGAAGAAATTAAGAACAATAGTGAAATTGACCAGATATTCGTACCTGCAATGCAGGAAAAAGAAAGAATCTTCCTATTTTCCGGTTGGAAGAACGCTGTCAAGAAAGCCACGAATTTCAACGATTAGATGCTGAAAGACAGCCAAAATAGTATAAAAAGCTGGACAAGACATCCTTTTCTGATATAATGCTCGAGTATGTGAATTTAATTCACAAAGAGAGAGAGGAAAATTAAAATATGGCAAAGAAGCTTTTAATAGTGTGGCTTTCATTGACAATTCTGATTTTCTCATCAGCTTCAGTATATGCTGAAGAAATAATTCGTGGAGAATTTTTTATTAAAAATATAGTTATTAATAACGAAAAAATATTGAATTATCAAGCAGATAATCCATTTTTTGTTTACAAAAATCTAACTTATATTCCACTGGACAAGGAAATGACTAAAATTCTAGGTTTAAGCTGGGATATGAACGAGGAAAGCCGCACTTTAACAATCAAAAAGGAGGACTCTACACAAAAAAACTTTTCGCAAAGATGGATGAAGAGCAATCTTAAAGCAGTAAACTGCAAAATCTTGACCGATATTTCAATTGTGTTGGTTCCAAAAGAAAAAGCAAATGAAACTGATCCTTCCCTGACACTGGAAGTTGTAAATCCTGAGAATCAAAGCAGCAATGTCGATGCGTTAAATATAAACGATTCAACTGATACAGGGAATACTACTACCGATACCAATGTTGGAAATGCTACTTCAGATATTAATATAGTAAATACTGTCACAAATTCCAATGTAGATAATACAAATACAGATTCAATTCAGCAAAGCGATGATACTGCAAATGCAGATGAGTCTTCTGCAAATGGCGATGCGTCTGTTGATCCTAATAATTCTGATAGCCAACATGTGGGTAATTTTGCGGTGGATACTTCAAAATATCCATTGCTCAAATTTGGGGAAGTAATATATGTTCCAATTGGAATGCTCACAGAATTTAAAGAATTTGGTATTGACGCTTATTTTGATACTTTTTCGGGTTTATATATAACTACCGATGGAGTCACTCAGGCAAAATCCACTTTCAATTTTACCGAATCAATGTTGAACAAGGGACTTACCAATTATGTATTGAGAAGTAACGGAAACTATAATTCAATCCAAGCTCAAAATCTTGTATTCCTATTCAAAACGGAAGCAAGAATTTACAATATGGATCCACTTCTGCTTATGGCAGTGGCACACAAGGAAAGCACCTTCACCGCAGCAGCAAAATCAAGAGGAGGGGCTTTAGGCATGATGCAGGTTATGCCGTCAACTGCAGCCAGATATGGTTTCAGCGAGGCTGAAATGCTGGTAGCCCACAATAGCGTGGAATTCGGATCTCTTTATTTGAGAGAACGGCTAGATGCTTACGGTGGGAACCTTACAAAAGCACTTTCGGCATACAACCAAGGTTCTGTGGCAGTTAACCGGGGAAGCTATTCAGGAAGATATGCCCTTGGTGTAATGAAAAAATATAATCAAATTACCACTTATTTAAAAACAAGCGGATATATAATAGCAAAATAGAAATTTTGAAACCGGAGTAAATCTCCGGTTTTTTTATTTGTAAAAGAAATAGATTATTGGTATGATATGAGTATCATTTCAAACAAGGAGAAAATAATGATCAATCGTATTTATGTGGAGAAAAAAAAGGGTTTCGATGTAGAAGCAAGTTCACTTTTCAGCGAACTGAGAGAATCACTGCATTTGTCCACGCTTGAGGGAGTAAGAGTCATAAACAGGTATGATGTTTATGGATTATATAGTGATTCAAATTATAATGAAGAAGAATATTCGACATTGAAGTATTCGGTCTTTGCAGAACCTGCAATTGACATTGTTTATGACGAATCTTTATTATTGGAAGAAGGAACTAAGATTTTCGCGGTAGAATATCTGCCGGGCCAATTCGACCAGAGGGCTGATTCGGCTGCAACCTGCATCCAGCTTATAACAACGAGGGAAAAGCCTCAGGTATCATTTGCGAGAGTTATAATCATAGAAGGTGGAATTGATGACTTCGATTTTCAAAGAATCATCGATTATTGCATAAATCCTGTAGATTCAAGACTTGCAAATCTGGACAAACCAGAAATATTCAATGAAGAGTCTTCAATAGTGAGCGATGTGGAAATCATAGATGGATTCACCAATTTGAATCGAAACGAACTCCATGAATATTTGGCTAAGAATAAATTATCCATGACCATCCAGGATCTTCATTTTATTCAGAGGCATTTTAAATTTGAAGAGAAAAGGAATCCAACCTTCACCGAATTGAAAGTGCTGGATACATATTGGTCCGATCATTGCAGGCACACAACATTCTTAACGAACATAATTGATGTTAAATTTCTCGAAGGTAGATATTCCAAGCTGCTCAAAGATGAATATGATAGATATCTATCCATTAGAAAAGAAATATATGGAAAAGAAAGGGACATCAATTTGATGGACCTTGCGGTTATTGGTGCTAAATATTATAAAATCAAGAACAAGAAACACAATATCGACGAGTCTGAAGAAATCAACGCTTGCAGTATCAAAGTAACCGCAGTTGTTGACGACAAGGAAGAAGAATGGCTTGTGATGTTTAAAAATGAAACCCACAACCATCCAACGGAAATCGAACCTTTTGGTGGAGCGGCAACATGTCTAGGCGGAGCTATCAGGGATCCATTATCAGGAAGAGCCTATGTATACCAGGCCATGAGAGTGACAGGAAGCGGAGATCCACGGGTTGATATTTCCGAAACATTAAGCGGAAAACTTCCTCAGAGGAAAATATCAAAGGAAGCGGCTCACGGCTATAGTTCTTATGGAAATCAAATCGGCATTGCCACGGGGCAAGTGAGAGAGATTTATCACCCCGGTTATATTGCCAAGAGAATGGAAGTTGGTGCGGTAATAGGCGCGACACCATTTGAAAATGTAAGAAGAGAAAGACCTTTGCCAGGAGATGCGGTTATTCTTGTGGGAGGAAGAACCGGAAGAGATGGATGCGGCGGAGCATCGGGATCTTCAAAGGCTCATGATGTGAGCTCGCTGAAAGAATGCGGCGCGGAAGTCCAAAAGGGAAATCCCCCAGTTGAGAGAAATCTACAAAGGCTATTCAGAAGAAAAGAAGCTGCGTTGCTCATTAAAAGATGTAATGATTTTGGGGCGGGTGGAGTTTCAGTTGCTGTGGGAGAACTTTCCGACAGCCTCGATGTGAACCTGGACCATGTACTTAAGAAATATGAAGGATTAGATGGGACGGAATTGGCTATTTCTGAATCTCAGGAGAGAATGGCTGTTGTAGTCGAGGCTAAAGATGTTGAAAGGTTCATAGAATTGTCCAGAGAGGAAAACCTTGAAGCTTCTGTTATTGGCAAGATTACGGATACGGGAAGATTTAGAATGTTTTGGAGAGGAAAGACTATACTTGATTTAAGTAGAATCTTTCTTGATTCCAATGGGATAATGCAGGAAGTACAGGTCATGGTGGATTGTATCTCCAAAGATGATTTCCAATTATTTGACAATGGAAATGACTACTATTACAAGCAGAAAACATTTGAGAAGAACAATATTGCAGCAAAGTGGAAAGCTATTTGCGAAGAAATAAATTTTGCCAGCCAGCGTGGGCTTGTTGACAGATTTGACAGCACAATAGGAGCAGGGACTGTTTTAATGCCTTACGGAGGTAGATTCCAACTTACGCGGGCGTTGGGCATGGCTGCCAAGATACCAGTGCAAAAGGGATACACAGATACTTCCACAATTATGACATATGGATTTGATCCTTTTTTGTCATCAAAAAGTCCTTTTCATGGGGGCTTCTATGCCGTTATCGAATCGATAACGAAAATCGTTGCCATGGGTGGAAACTTCAAAGATGTAAGACTTAGTTTTCAGGAATATTTTGAAAGCCTTGGGAAAATTCCTGAAAAATGGGGAAAGCCTTTCGCTTCTTTACTAGGTGCTTTAAAAGCTCAATTAGATTTAGATGTTCCCGCCATTGGAGGGAAAGACAGTATGTCTGGAAATTTCAACCAGTTGAGTGTGCCACCAACATTGATTTCATTTGCACTTACGACGGTTTCCGCAACGGAAATAATTTCCCCCGAGATCAAAGGAAGCAATCATAAACTTATATATATATATTCAATATTCGATGAAGATGGGATTATAAACATAAAGCAGTACAAGCAGAATATGCAATTGATTTGGAATCTTGCCTGCAATAAACAAATATACTCAAGCAACATAGTCACAAAATACGGAATTGCAGGGGCAATAACGGAGATGGCTATGGGTAATAAAATGGGAGTTGAAATTTTAGGGGTTGCTCCAAATGAACTTTTTGAAAACGCACAGGGTGGTATTATTATCGAAGTCGACTCCGACCTTGATATTTATGAGAACCTTTATGGAGGCACATATAAGGAGATTGGGACAACTATAGACAATGGAAAAATAAGTGTTCTAGGTGAGGATATTTCCATACGACAGGTTGTTTTAGATTGGTCGAATCCGCTGGAAAGCATTTTCCCGGTAAATGGTGAAGAATATATGGAAATGGATAAAAGCGATTTTAAAGAACCTGTATCAGTACAGTGTTTTGAAAGAAATAAAAATATGCCGAAAGTTAAAGTAACAAAACCAAAAGTCTTAATTGTCGCATTCCCTGGAACTAATTGCGAAATTGACTCTGCAAAGGCTTTTGAAAAAGCTGGAGGTGATTGCGAGATAGCGTATATACGGAATTTGAATCAAGAAATGCTTATCGATTCAATCGAAAACCTAGCAAAAAAAATCAGAGAGGCGCAGATATTAATGATTCCTGGAGGATTCAGCGGTGGTGACGAACCCGATGGATCTGCAAAATTTATTGTTTCGGTTTTTAGAAACAAATTGGTCAGAGAAGCAACAATGGATCTTATAGATAATCGGGACGGGTTGGTGCTGGGAATATGCAATGGATTCCAGGCATTAATAAAACTTGGATTGATTCCCTTTGGCAAGATTGTGGATGCGGACGAGAATAGCCCTACATTGACATATAACAAAATCGGAAGGCACGTTTCAAGATTTGTAAATACAAGAATAGACTGCGTGAAATCCCCATGGCTTACTAAACTTTTCGTTGGAGACATACATACGATTCCAATTTCCCATGGAGAAGGAAGGTTGATAGCCAGCGAGAAACTGCTTTCTGAACTAGCAAGAAATGGTCAAATAGCAACCCAATATGTGAACTCCAAAGGAATGCCAACCATGGATACCGAGTTTAATCCAAACAATTCCGACTGGGCGATTGAAGGGCTCACATCCCTTGATGGCAGGATTTTCGGCAAGATGGGACACTCTGAAAGAATAGGTAAGAATTTATATAAAAATATAGATGGAACGATGAATCAGAATATCTTTGAGGCGGGAATCCTATATTTCAAATAGGAACATAGTTTTAAGAAAAGCTTAATTTCAAAGGGGAGAAAATGTATTTAGAATCCAAATCAAGAAAGATTATGGAAATTGCCATCAAGGTTATGGAAAACAAGGAACAGCTTTATCAGCTGATGGATAATATCGATCTTGAAAAGCTGAAAAGAGGCACCTTGTCTGTCAGCCAGGATATTTTGAATAAAACATTTCGAAAAGAAATCATAGATAAACTGGGATTGATTGATTTCAAAGCGGTTTTTTCAAAAGGCAGCATCAAACTGGAAATTACGAAGAATATTAAAATAATGTTTATGGATGTTACGGTTAAGTCGAATCTGGTTTTGACCGATTGTTATTTGAGTTTTGGAAATAATATTTATGGGTTCTATGCAAATTACTCCATCAACTTCGAGGGTGTTCCACAGATGATGGAAAAGCTTCCTGGAGGAGTATCGCTAAAGGATGCAATAATAAACTCCCTGTTGAAAAACAGTACGAAAGATATCAGCTGGATAAGTTTCGTCGGGGATACAATAATGGTTGATTTGAATAAAAGCGACGATTTTAGAAAACTGAAAGAACAAGGGATATATGGAATTGATGTAATAAAGGAAGTTGAACTAAAAGATTTTAGATCTGAAAACGAAAGAATATTAATCGATTTTATATGGCAGGATTAAAACCCAATAATAATCTCAGATGAGCCTCGGTGTTTTCACCGGGGCTTTTTAGTCTTAAAACCAAAATTCAGATTTGCAATAAATCCGGTACCTAAGTGCTATCGGCATGGCCATAAAATAGGCAGAAAAACAAATATACGAACGTATTATAATAATTAACAGTTAATGTTCGGTAATAACGGGATAATTGATTAAATTCGATAAAATGATGGTATTTATTTGATTCAAAGTCGAATATACTCGTAATATATTTAAAAATAAGGAGGCATAATTATGAAGGTTGGAATTGTTATGGGAAGTCAATCTGATTATCAGGTTGTTGAGAGAACAGAAAATATTCTGAAAGAATTTATGGTGGATTTTGAGACTAGAGTGATTTCGGCTCACAGAACTCCCGTTACCGCAATGGAATTCGGGCAGAATGCTGAAAAGAACGGATTTGATGTTATTATTGCCGCAGCAGGAAAGGCAGCTCATCTTGCTGGGGTACTTGCTTCATTTACAGTTATACCGGTTATTGGTCTTCCAATCAAGTCGTCAACTTTGGATGGTCTGGATTCTCTACTTTCAATGGTTCAGATGCCAAAGGGCATTCCTGTTGCCACAGTTGCTATTGACGGTGCTGAAAATGCAGGGCTTCTAGCCGTGCAGATTCTTGGAATAAAAAGCTTGGGACTTAGGAATAAAATGAAAGAATATAGGATTAAAATGGCTCAAGAGGTTGATAAGGCAGACAAGGAAATGCTTTCAAAATAAATTGTTATTGAATAGGAATAAAAAGTCATAAATGTTGTTAGAAAGTTATAAATATTAATAAAAATGGAGGATGTTATGAAAAAACTGGAAATGATATATGAAGGCAAGGCAAAAAAAGTCTATAGAACCGATAATGAAAAGGAATATATCGTTGAATACAAGGATGATGCCACTGCATTCAATGGAGAAAAAAAAGGAACGATTGTCAACAAGGGCATAGTCAACAACACAATGTCGGCTATCATATTCAAAATGCTTGAAAAAGCTGGAATAAAGACACATATGATTGAACAGCTAAGCGACAGGGAATCCCTTGTAAAAGCTGTTAAGATCCTACCTATCGAGGTAATTGTCAGGAATGTGGCAGCAGGGTCCTTGTCGAAGAGATTAGGCATCCCTGAGGGAGTTGTGCTTTCCATGCCAAGCTTGGAATTTTCCTATAAGAACGATGCATTGGGAGATCCACTTATCAATGACGACCATGCGATAATCCTTGGTTTGGCAACTAGGGATGAATTGGCGGCAATTAGAAAAACAGCTCTAGATATTAACGATTTACTGGTAAGGTATTTTATTGGACTTGGCCTGAAGCTAATAGATTTCAAAATAGAATTTGGATTATATGACGGAGAAATCATACTTGCAGATGAAATTTCTCCCGACACCTGCAGACTTTGGGACATAAAGACAAATGAAAAACTGGACAAGGATCGTTTCAGAAGAGACCTTGGCAATGTTGAGGAAGCTTATACTGAAGTCCTTGCGAGGGTTAATAAATGTGCGGAATAGTTGGCATTTACGCACCTGGCAGAAAGGACATTTCAAGGGCTGTTTATTATGGACTTCATTCCCTCCAACACAGAGGCCAGGAAAGTGCGGGGATAGCTGCAAATAAAAAAGGTAAAATTGAATATTACAAGGAAATGGGCCTGGTGCAAGAAGTTTTCAACGATGAAATCATTGCAAGGCTCCAAGGGGACATATCAATTGGACATGTTAGGTATTCAACAACGGGTGAAAGCTATGTGGCCAATGCAATGCCCCTTGTTGTTTTCCATAGGGCTGGAAGCCTTGCCCTTGCACATAATGGAAATCTGATTAATGCCAAGGAATTGAGAAGCGAGATGCAGGACAATGGAGTTATTTTTCAAACTTCCATCGATTCGGAAATAATAGCCAGTTTGATCGCCAAGAACAGCAAGGACAATGAGATGATCAAGGCAATCGAGCTTACTTTAAATCAAGTCAAGGGTTCATATGCTTTGGTTATTACATTTGATGACAAGCTTGTGGGAGCAAGAGACCCTTATGGAATAAGGCCCCTTTGTCTTGGGAAACTTCAGGACGGATATGTGCTTTCTTCGGAAAGCTGTATTTTTTCTCTGATTGGTGCGGAATTCGTTAGGGATATAGAGCCTGGAGAAATAGTTGTAATTGAAAACAATGAAGTTAAAAGCTTTAGATTCACTGAGAAAAAGTCCAGAGCCATCTGCGCTTTTGAATTTGTATATCTTGCAAGGCCTGACAGCGATATCGATGGAATAAATGTTTATATGGCAAGAAGCAATGCTGGAAGAATACTGGCAAAGGAATGCCCGGTTGAAGCAGACATGGTTATCTCAGTTCCAGATTCGGGAACTGTGGCAGCTATAGGTTTTGCTGAAGAATCTGGAATACCCTTCGGTGAAGGCTTAATTAAGAATAGATACATTGGACGTACATTTATACAACCAGACCAGAGGCTTAGAGAATTAAGCGTTAAAATGAAACTGAACGTATTGAAGGACAATGTCAGAGGCAAGAGGATTGTCATGATCGACGACTCAATTGTAAGAGGAACAACAAGCGGCAAGATTGTGAAAATGCTTAAGGAAGCCGGAGCCAAGGAAGTCCACGTTAGAATCAGTTCTCCGCCGGTAATGCATTCATGCCACTTCGGAATTGATACGCCGAGCAAAAAGAATCTTGTAGCGGCCAACCACTCATTAAAGGAAATTAAAAAGATGCTGGGGGCGGACAGTCTGGGGTATATCAGTGTAGAAGGATTGTGGGATGCAATTGGAATTTCCGGGAGCAGCATATGTTCAGCCTGCTTCAATGGGGAATACCCAATGGAGGTCCCAAATACCGGTGACAAATTTGTCTTTGAAAAGGAGTAGCCATGGATGATAAATTAACATACAAGGACGCGGGAGTAGATACCAAGGAAGGCGAAAGAGCTGTCAGCTTGATTAAGGAAGAAGTTAAAAAAACCTTCAACAAGAATGTTCTGACCGGACTTGGAAGTTTTGGAAGCCTTTACCAGCTGGAGCTGGGGGAAATGAAGGAACCTGTTCTTGTTTCTGGAACCGATGGGGTTGGTACTAAACTTAAACTTGCATTTGACATGGACAAGCATGACACCATTGGCCAGGATTGCGTGGCTATGTGCGTGAACGATATATTGTGCCAGGGCGCAAAGCCGCTTTTTTTTCTTGATTATATAGCTACGGCAAAAGTTGAAGCGGAAAAAATCGCAGAGATTGTCAAGGGCATTGCAAATGCATGTGTTTTAGCTGAATGCGCCCTTGTGGGTGGAGAAACAGCGGAAATGCCCGGATTTTACCAGGCGAATGAATACGACATTGCAGGATTTGCAGTTGGAATAGTTGATAAAAGTAGAATAATAAACGGGGAAAGAATCAAGAGCGGGGATGTTGTCATTGGAATTCCTTCCAGTGGGTTGCATAGCAATGGATTCTCACTAGCTCGGAAGGTCCTATTTGAAAAAATGGGATATTCTACAGGCGAGCAAATCCAAGGCATGAATATGACTTTGGGAGAGAGACTCCTTACCCCCACCAATTTATATACAAAGGAATGCAAAGCAGTTTTTCCAGATAATAAAGTACTTGGAATTGCCCATATCACAGGAGGCGGTTTCTATGAAAATATTCCAAGGATAATTCCCAAGGGACTGGGAGTGGAAATCAATAAAAGCAAAATCTCCATTCCAAGCATTTTCGAATTAATTCAAAAGTGTGGAAACATTGACGAAGAGGAAATGTTTGCCACATTCAACATGGGAATCGGTTTGATAATGGTTGCAAGAGCAGAAGATGTTGACGCGGTTATGGATAGGCTTTTAAAAGTAAATAACCAGGTATCGATAATTGGTGAGATTGTAAAAGGAAGCGGAGTCCAGATATGTCAAAGATAAGGATTTCAGTTTTGATTTCCGGTGGCGGCACCAACTTGCAGGCAATAATAGATGCCATAAAGGCTGGGTATATACAGCATGGAGAAATTGTCCATGTGATTTCCAGCAAGAGCGATGCATTTGGATTAAAAAGAGCCGAAGCGAATGGAATCAAAGCAAGCTTTATTGGAAAGGGCAGTTATGAAACCAGGGAAGAGACAAACGAAGCATTGAAGAATGCACTAGTGGATTCTGGAACCGAGCTTATTGTCCTAGCAGGATATCTGAATATATTACCCGGGGAAATTATTGAAAAATACTCAAAGAGGATAATAAATGTCCATCCTTCCCTGATCCCAAAATATTGTGGAGAGGGGTTTTATGGAGACAAAGTACATAGAGCTGTCTTGGAAAACAATGAGGAATTCTCCGGAGCTACAGTCCACTATGTGGATGAGGGAATAGACACCGGACCGATTATCAGCTCGAAAAAAGTTCCTGTATTTGCAGACGACAACGTAGAGACTCTGGCTAACAGGATCCATGTAGTAGAACACGAGATATTAGTTGAAGCAGTAAAGAATATATGCGAAAAATTATATTCAGAAAAGGAGTAAATCATGAGGGCATTGATAAGTGTTTCGGATAAAACCGGAGTTGTGGAATTTGCAAGGGAACTTGTTGAATTGGGAGTAGATATTATTTCCACCGGCGGTACAGCCAAAACTCTGAAAGAAAACGGTATAAAAGTTACCCAGGTTTCAGATATAACCAACTTTCCCGAATGTCTTGACGGCAGGGTGAAAACCCTCCACCCATCCATATTCGGAGGGATTCTGGCTATGAGGTCCAAAAAAGACCATATGGACCAGCTAAGGGAACTTAATATAAAGAAAATAGACATGGTCATAGTCAACCTATATCCATTTAAGAATACCATATTGAAGGATGACGTTACTCTTCCGGAGGCAATTGAGAATATAGATATAGGAGGACCATCCATGCTTCGCGCGGCTGCCAAGAACTACCAGGATGTGGCGGTAATCTGCAATCCATCAGATTATGAAAATGTAATCGAGGAGTTGAACAAGAGCAAAAATATATCCAAGGAAACTAAATTCAAACTTGCTGTAAAAGTTTTTGAACATACAGCAGCTTATGACACTTTAATAGCTGAATATTTGAGGGATGAAGTTGCTGGAGAGCTTCCAGACAATCTGACCATGACTTTTGAGAAGGTTCAGGATTTGAGATATGGTGAAAACCCACACCAGACTGCCTCGTATTACAAAGAAATCAAACCACGCAAGGGGTCTCTCGTGAATGCAATACAGCTGCATGGCAAAGAACTTTCTTTCAATAATATCAATGATACCAACGGTGCATTGATGACACTAAAGGAATTCGACGAACCAACCGTAGTGGCAGTCAAGCATGCAAACCCATGTGGCGTTGCATCTGGATATGATATTTATGACGCATACCTCAAGGCGTATCAAGCAGATCCTGTATCAATATTTGGGGGTATAGTTGCAGCCAACCGTGAGATAGATGGGAAAACTGCGGAAAAAATAAACAATATTTTCATAGAAATTGTAATTGCACCAAGCTTTTCAAAAGAAGCACTGGATATTTTAATGAGCAAGAAAAATATTAGACTGCTTCAACTGGATGACATTCAAGCACAGGATAAAAACCAAGGCATGGATATCAAGAAAGTCAGTGGTGGATTGTTGATACAGAGCCAGGATGATATCCTCTTGGACAAGGAGGATTTGAAAGTTGTAACTAGCAGAATACCAACCGAAAGGGAGATGCAGGACTTGATATTTGCATTCAAGGTTGTAAAACATACAAAATCGAATGGAATAGTCATTGCCAAGGAAAAGAAAACTTTGGGAGTAGGACCTGGCCAGGTTAATAGAATCTGGGCTGTTGAAAATTCAATTAAAAATGCAACCGGTGATACAAAAGGTGCGGTTTTGGCATCGGATGCATTCTTCCCGTTTGACGACTGTGTCAGTGAGGCTTTCAATGGTGGCATAAGCGCAATCATACAGCCAGGAGGCTCCATGAATGATGAAGCTTCCATCAAGAAGGCGAACGAACTTGGCATTGCAATGGTATTCACAGGAATAAGGCATTTTAAGCATTAATTGCAATCTTGAAAATACAGTATTGACTTTAAAATAAAACAACGCGAGGGAGATTGGACTATGAGGATTTTAGTTGTTGGCAGCGGTGGCAGGGAAAACGCTATTTGCTGGAAGTTGTCTCAGAGCAAAAGACTTAAGAAATTATATTGTGCCCCAGGTAATCCCGGAATATCCGATTATGCGGACTGCATTGATATAAAAGTCGACGATATAGATGGACTATGCAAGTTTGCCCTGCTTGAGAAAATCGACCTTGTAGTGATAGGACCGGAAATCCCTCTCACAATGGGATTGGTTGATTCCTTGCAGGCCCTTGGAATTGATGCCTTCGGCCCGAATAAGGAATGCGCAAAGTTGGAGGAGAGTAAATCTTTCACGAAGCATTTCTTGGAACGGCATAATATTCCCACAGCGGGATATAAGGAAGTTGAGAGCGCAAAAGACGCTATTGATTCTATTGGAGTATTTGGGTGGCCAATGGTAATAAAGGCTGATGGGCTTGCTCAAGGCAAGGGTGTTATTATTGCTGAAGATGAGAAAATGGCAAAAGAGGCAATTGACAGCATAATGGTTAAAAAAGAATTCGGAAATTCCGGAGATAAAATAGTAGTCGAGGAATTCCTAAGGGGAATAGAAGCTTCCGTTCTTTGCTTTGTCGACGGAGATTCAATAATTCCCATGGAATCAGCCCAGGATTACAAGAAAATATATGATGGAGACCTAGGGCCAAACACTGGTGGAATGGGAAGCTATTCACCAAGTCTGATTTTCGACCGGGAACTTGAAAAAAGGATACAGGAACGAATACTTAATCCAATTTTGGATGGATTCAAGAAAGACGAGCTTGACTACAAGGGAATCCTATTTGTCGGGTTGATGATCAGCGATGGAGACCCCAAAGTAATAGAATTCAATGTAAGGTTTGGAGATCCTGAAACCCAGTCTGTTTTAATGAGACTTGAGTCGGATCTTCTAGAAATAATGCTTGCTGTTGTGAACAATAATTTACGGCACCAGGAAATAATCTGGAGCGATAAAACTGCCATCTGTGTTGTATTAGCTTCAGAAGGCTACCCATTGTCATATAATAAAGGTTTCAAAATTACTGGGTTGTCCGATTTGGAAAAGGATGTTTTGGCTTTTCATGCAGGCACTATTATCAATAATAGGGAACTGGAAACAAATTCCGGCAGAGTTTTGGGAATATCATGCCTAGGAGAAAATATCCAGGAGGCAAGAAAGAAAGTATACGAGGAAATTAAAAAAATAAACTTTGATGGGATTGCGTATAGAAAAGACATTGGTATTATTGTAAAATAGCATAGATGGAAATCAAGCTGTTTTAGGAGAATCAATAATGGATAATGTTTTAGATATATCCCCAGTAATCTATAAAGACGAAAAGATGCTAATTCTAGATCAGACCCTTCTGCCAAACGAAACGCTTTATTTAGAGATGGATTCAGAAGAAAAAATATTTGAAGCCATCAGCAAATTGAGGGTAAGAGGGGCGCCTGCCATTGGCATTGCTGCAGCATACGGAGTATATGCAAGTACCAAGGATTTTCAAACGGAAGAATTTGACTGCTTTTTTGAGGAGTTTCTACGGGTAAAAAATTACCTTGCCTCCTCAAGACCAACGGCAGTCAATCTTTTTTGGGCTTTGAACCGAATGGAAGCCAGAATTCTAATGGAAAAAGGATCCTCGATAGCCGAAATTAAAAAATCGATGCTTTCGGAAGCCCATGCAATCCGAGAAGAAGATGAAAATGTCTGTAGGTGCATTGGAGAAAACGCCTTGACTTTGCTTAGGCCAGGAATGGGAATACTTACACATTGCAATGCCGGAACGATTGCCACTGGAAAGTACGGGACAGCTCTTTCCGCTATATATCTTGGTTCGGAAAGAGGATACAATTTCAAAGTTTTTGCGGATGAGACCAGGCCACTCCTCCAAGGTGCCAGACTGACCGCCTGGGAGCTTCACAAGGCAGGAATTGACATTACGCTGATTTGCGACAATATGGCAGCCATGGTTATGAAAAGCGGCTTCATCGATGCAATCGTGGTAGGATGTGACAGGGTTGCTGCAAATGGCGATACCGCAAACAAGATAGGAACACTTGGACTTGGGATTCTTGCCAAGGCATACAAAATTCCACTATATGTCCATGCCCCCATATCAACAATCGATCTGAAAACCAAAACCGGAGCAGATATTGAAATAGAAATGAGACCGGGGGAGGAAATTTATAAGATGTGGTTCAAAAAAAGCATGGCACCAGAGGGAATTTCCACATACAACCCTGCTTTCGATGTCACAGACCATCAATATATTACAGCAATAATAACAGAAGTGGGCATATGCTATCCACCATATGAAGAATCATTGGCAAAAGCGATAAAAGAGAACAATAGGAATAAATAATAAAGCCTTAAGCATGACTTGATGGTATAATAATATAATAAAAAAATGCATGGAGTGTTTGGATGACGTATAAAGTAAAACTTGACATATTTGAGGGACCTTTTGATCTATTGGTATACTTGATAGAAAATGCTGAAATGAGCATTTACGATATCAAGATATCTGAAATCACACAGCAGTATATTGAACACATAAAACTAATGGAGGAATACAGCATAGACGTAGCCAGCGAATTTATGGTTCTGGCTGCGACTTTGATAGAGATTAAATCAAAAATGCTCTTGCCAAGACCAAAACTTGAGGGTGAAGATGGAATCTTAGAAGACCCTAGAGCTGAACTGGTACAAAGGATTCTGGAATATAAAAAATACAAGAATGCCTCGGCGAATCTGGAAATCAATGAAGAGGAAATGTTGAAAGTCCACTTCAAACCCCAAGAAGACCTGACCAGGTTTACCATGGAAGCAGACGAATACCTGGATTTGGATATTTCACAATTTGTAAAGGCTTTCAATTTATTTATTCAAAAGAAAAAGAAAATTGAAGAGGTCACGAAACACTATACTAAAGTATTCAGAGACAAAATAAGCGTCGAAGATAAAATTAGGGAGATTAAGAATCTCTTAAAAGAAAAGAAAAAAATAACATTCGCACAGATAATAGGCAATGTGGAAGACAGATACGAAATAATAATAACGTTTATTTCCATATTGGAAATGATTCGGCAAAAGTCACTGAAAGTTACGCAAAACAGCAATTTCGGGGAGATTTTCCTCACAAATATAAAAGCAAAAGTCGATGACAATGACGTCGAGGAAGGTGCATTTTTATAATGACGAGCAAGAAAACAATTAAATCCGCATTCGAATCCATGATGTTTGTGTGGGGAGAACCGCTTGATGCAAAGGTCGCTGCTGAAGTATTCAACATTGACTGGAAAGAAGCTTATGGCTACTTCAAAGAGCTGGAGAGCGAATACTTGAAAGAAGACCGGGGAATCAGGATTGTTGAAACCGACAAGAAATTTCAATTCGCCACGGTGCCTGACAATCATGAATATATTGAAAGGCTATGCACCCCATCCAAGGAAAAGAGGCTTTCCCAGGCAGCTCTTGAAGTACTGGCGATAATTGCATATAAGCAGCCGGTCACAAAAGGAGAAATTGAGTCAATCAGGGGAATAAAATGTGACAGGGTTCTTGAAGGCCTTGGCAAAAAGGTTTTAATCGCCGAAGTTGGACGCTCAGGCGGGATTGGAAGGCCGATTCTTTACGGAACTACTTTTGAATTCCTGCAGAATTTTGGATTCAAGTCCATTGACGACTTGCCAGATATTGAAGATATTGAAAATGCGGTACAAAACGGGGAAGAGCTGACCAATCTGGATTTTCAGCAGATTTCCCTAGACATAAGCGAAGGTTGAGGTAAAAATATGAGATTAAACAAATACATAGCCCAGTGTGGAGTTACTTCGAGGCGAAAAGCCGACGAAATGATTTCCGCCGGCAAAGTCAAAATAAACGACCAGGTTGTAAAAGAGCTGGGATATATAGTAATGCCGGAAGACAAGGTTTCAGTAAATGGAAATTATATCAAACTTGACTCTAAATTCATTTATATAATCCTAAACAAGCCACTGGGATATATAGCAACCGTTTCAGACGACAAGGAAAGACCTACGGTTCTCGATTTGGTTTCCGACATTGGGGAAAGGCTTTACCCGATTGGGCGACTGGATTATAACACTTCAGGGTTGCTTATCCTTACAAATGACGGGGATTTGGCTTACAAGCTGACCCATCCGAAGCACGTGATTTATAAAACTTACAGAGCAAGGGTTACTGGAGTGATTTCCAAGGAAAAAGCCGCTAAACTTTCCAATGGCGTAGACATTGGAGGATATATCACTGCAAAGGCCAAAGTTAAAATTGAAAAATCATTTGAAAGATCCACAATTTTGGAATTGCAGGTATATGAAGGTAAGAACAGACAGATTAGAAAAATGATCAGCGCCGTAGATAGCAGGGTCATCGAGTTGGAAAGAATTGCGGTTGGAGATTTAAGGCTTGGACATCTTAAAGAAGGACATTATAGGAAATTGACACCAGCCGAAATAGAATACTTGAAGAACTGCTAAATAGGAGAAAAAAATGGGCGAAAATTTAATTGTAAAAACTGCTGACTTTGCCATGAGCTTCATGGCTCAATACATTAGTGAAGGTGACGTAGTAATCGATGCAACACTGGGGAATGGAAACGATACGCTAAAGTTGGCCAATCTTGTTGGCATTTCAAAAGGCAAAGGACAAGTCTATAGTTTCGACATACAGGAAGAAGCGTTGAGAACATCTCAAGAGTTGTTGACAAAAAACAATCTTGAATTTATTTATGTTAAAGATAAAGAGAGAAGCTTAGAAAATATTATAAAAAAGGAAGACGGGGGGATATATCTATACCTGGACTCACATGAGAATATCACCAACCATGTCAATACTGAAATCGCGGGCGCTATTTTCAATTTAGGATTCCTTCCGGGTTATGATAAAACCATTGCAACAAAGTGGGAGACAACGTTGTTTGCCATAAATGGAATTCTTAAAAAATTGAAAGTTAATGGCATAATAGTCATTGTATTTTATCCAGGGCAGCCCGAAGGCAAAAGGGAAATGGAAGAAATAACTGAATTCATGGCTCAATTGCCGCAAAACTCATTTCATTGTTATTTCCTCGATGCCATCAACCAGGCAGAAACAGCACCTTGCATCGGCCTGATAACGAAAAAAAAGTAACAGAAAAAGTAACGAAAATTTGAAATGTATCATGCATAAATGCATAGTAGGATAAAAAAATCATAATGTGATTAAATGATTAAGAAGAAGGTTGAGCGTCTGCTCAACCTTCTTCTTTGCTGTTTTATTGTGTTTAGAATCAAACAGCAGTTTAAATTTAATTAATAGATTTGCTTCACTTAAATTTTTGCAAAGTAAATGGATGAGATTCGAAGATTATAATGAAGCGTAAGTCTTCGAGTAGATGTTGACTGTCTGATTTGCAGAGTTCCAATTCACAGATGCTCCAAGATATTCCGAGATAAAGCGAAGAGGAACCAACGTCCTACCGCTTTTCAGGATTGCGGCAGTATCCATTTGAGAATTGGCTCCATTTAAAAGAACAGTCAGATTACCAATCGTCATTTGGATGTCATCGCTATTATTTTTTACTGTTACTATTCTCTGGGCATTATTCCAAGAAACTGCAGCTCCAAGTCTTTCAGAGACAAAACGGACAGGGACCATGGTTCTGTTTTCCCTGTTGATATATGGTTTGATATCAAAGCTTACTTCTTGGCCATCAACAAAGACTTTTACAAATCTTGGTTCAATATATTCAACTAGGGATTTTGGAAACAAAGTAGAATTCCAGATATAATTGTTATCTCGCATATAAGTATCAGTCTTCAAATAATATTTATTGTTATTTATGTCGTCATTGGTTGCATCGACATGGTACCAAAGACCATCAAGCTGCACAAGATTCCATGCGTGGTTCCCTTCAGGTATGGATCCATCAATAATAATTGATTTTATTCCAACAGATTCAAGCATTTTATCCATCAAAAGGGCATAACCCTGGCATACGGCCTTGCCACTATAAAGAGCGTCGTAAGCGGTGTATTTCTTCAAAGTCCAATCATAATCCACATGTTCAACAATATATTTATGAATTGCGGACAACTTTTCATCATTTGTCATATCGGGTTTAATTATTGTGGCAAGTATGGAAGTGACCTGATTGTCCACATAAGCTTCCTGGGCTTTGGTGGTACGGTATTTAACCGTGAAATCAATCTTTAAAAGATTCTCAGTTTTGGTATAGGTATATGAGATTTGATCCATATTCCATTCGAGATAGTCGTCATCTCCCTCATAAATCGACTTAATTAATTGCTGGCTGTTATTCATAAATGCACTTGTTTCGCTTCCCAAATATTCTATAGTGAAAAGATTAGTCCTAGCCGTCATCTCAACATAAATAGCTTTCTTAAGTTCGGCCGCCGTTGTTACAGAATGATTAGTTCCATAGACTGTCAAGGTGGAAAAGACCATTATCAAAATACTTAGCAACAATATCTGCATTTTATTAAATTTCAAAAATAATTTCATGATTAAATTCTCCCGATTCAGATATAACATGTTCAAGTTAAAACTTTACTAACCAATTATAACCCATTATGTGATTCAATCCAATCATAAATTAAGAATGAAAATCTGGTTCCCAAAACAATACCCTAAAAAAACACACCAATTAAATCCAAATCCGAATAAGATATGATAAAATAAACATATCAAATATAGACATCTAATTAAATTTTAAACAGAATAATAAATGATCGGGAAAGGTGACGCATGTCAAATAATGTGGATTATATTTTCAAAATAGCAACTGAACTTACCGAATTCCAGCAGATATTCGACCTGAACTATACTTCTTTTGTTGAAGAAATACCACAGCATAAAGCAAACAAGGAGCATTTTTTAAAGGATAAATTTCATGACAAGAATACATATCTCATTTGTTTGACAAATGAGGGAGAGTTGGCTGGAATGCTCAGTATTGCCGATGAAAGGCCTTTCTCTCTTGATGGAAAGATTGATAATCTGGATGATTACATTGGGGGCAATGAAAAAAGCTGCGAGATTAGGCTCTTGGCAGTAAAGAAACCTTTTCGCAACACTTTTGTATTCCACGGGCTCGCAAACGCCTTGGAAA
The DNA here is from genome assembly GCA_037144355.1 of Eubacteriales bacterium. Classification (GTDB taxonomy): domain Bacteria; phylum Bacillota; class Clostridia; order Peptostreptococcales; family Anaerovoracaceae; genus JBAWWY01. Next base: position 25,980 of record JBAWWY010000015.1, read on the forward strand.
TATACTGCAGTGAAAAAGGCTATGACATAGCGTTCATATCCGGAACCACTAGGCAACTCAAGCTTTATAAACACCTGGGATTCATTCCATTCGGAAACCTGACAGGGAAAGACGGGGCCATGTTTCAACCAATGTACAAGCGGGCGGTGAAAGTCAATGAATAGTGAAACCGGATTTTTACTAATCCATGGGTTTGGTGGAAACATAGGGGAGTTGGAACCGCTTTCAAAATATCTGGAGAGTAGTGGCTATCTAGTCATTTCCACTGAGTTGAAGGGTCACACAGGGAATAGGAAAGACCTTGCCGGGGTTTCACACGATGACTGGATATTTTCGGCTGAGGAATCTTATGAAAAATTGGCTGCTGAATGTGATTCTGTGATAATTGTGGGCTTTTCAACAGGAGGACTCATTGCCGTAAATTTGGCCATAAGACATCAGGTTAAAGCCTTAATAACTGTAGCAACACCCATCTATGTTTGGGATATCAAGCATGTTCTACGCAACATGACAAAAGGGACAAAACATCAGAATCTTGAGAATCTAAAATGGTATTTTTATTCCGCAACCAGCTTTCCCCCATCTTCGCTTTTCCATTTTCAGATTCTACTTCATAAGACAAAATCCATGCTTAAGCATATCAAATGCCCCATATTGATATTGCAGGGAATTGATGATGATACTGTAAATAGCAGAAGCGCATCATACATATATAACAATGTTTCATCGGAGATTAAGAAAATTTATTTCTTCGAAAAATCAGGCCATGTTGTATTCAAAGGAGCTTCTTCAGAAGAAGCTATTTGCAAGATTGAAGAATTCCTGCATATGGAATTAATTTAAGTTGCATTGTAAAGGTAAATAGATTATCTTATAAATATGCTAAAGCGAACCGATTTCGCATCATAGTTGAAAATAGGTGAAACATTTCGCGCATATCTCATTTATAGATAATGGAGAAAATCATGTTTGAAGATTATGGAATCAACAGGGTAATAGAACCCAAAAATGTTCTTCCCACCTCGGCGTGGAGAATAGACAATAAAAGAGAAATTTATTCCAATGAAATAAGAATCGATATCAAGAGGCTTCACATTGAAACGACCAGCTTCAAGCAAATATGCATTGAGTGCAACAACAACGAGGAAAAGATCAAGGAAAGAATAATAGATATAGTTATTAAACGTGGAAAGTTGCATAACCCCATTACTGATACAGGCGGCGTGGCGTTTGGGACAGTTGATAAAATCGGGAAGGATTACGACAACTATCTTTCCCTGGAACATGGAGAAGAAGTTATTTGCAACACATCGCTTGCAACGATTCCTATCTATATAAGCAAGATCACCCATATAGACTTCGCATTTTCCCAGATTGAGGTAGAAGGCTACACGATTGCTTTTAATAAATGCAAGATTGTAAGAAGGCCTCCAGAATTGCCTATCAATCTACTTCTCTTCGCATTTGATGAATCGGGTTCACTGTTAGCGGTAAGCAAAATAGCCAAAGACAAGGAGCAGTTTTTAATCGTTGGAAACAACATTTTAACAAATATGCTTTTCGGGCTTGCGATAAGAAACAGTAGGGGAGAAAAGGCTAATATCGTATGCCTTATCGACAAGTTGTCTGATATAAAAATCAGTGGAAAAGGCTTTGACCAATTGATTTCTCTTATTTTTTCAGAAATACATCATGTTAACATACTCAGGCCAACTGAATGCATTGCAAGACTTGATATGGGGAATTTCTTTGATCTCACCATTAACTGCGCCGATATTCCGGGAGCAGAAACTATCAATGTTCTTGCCACGAAGGACTCTGGCGTAGTATATTTCGCAAACCTGATAAATAATTACAATATAGCTTTATACATAACCGAAGCAGTAGGCCGGGAAATCGAAATCAAGGGAGCCGAGGGCTATATTGCGGATTATGAGGAATATGACATTGAATTGATAAGGCAGATAGCTCCTTATTTCGAAAATTCACATGTGATAAGTACTAAAACAAAAGAAATTGAAATTGGCGACGAAGAAAAACTAGAAATGCAAAACAAGAGATTCACAGACAACAAAGGCTTCCTTGACGACTTCGTTTATGAGAGCCAGGCTATGTCCCTGGTGCTTAATGAGATTCTAAGCGTTGCGAAGTATGACTGCAATGTTTTGATTACCGGGGATACGGGAGTTGGAAAGGAAAAAGTTGCGTCAATTATTCATAAGTGCAGTTCGAGAAAGATGTATCCTTTTGTCAAAATAAATTGTGCTGCCATTTCGGAGCATTTAATGGAATCTGAGTTCTTCGGATACGAGAAAGGCTCGTTTACCGGGGCAAGCCAGACTGGGAAAAAGGGTTATTTCGAGGTTTCAGACAATGGAATCATCTTACTTGATGAAGTTGGAGATCTCCCTCTTGATATGCAGGCTAAACTTCTTAGAGTCATTCAAGATGGAGAATTTTACAAGGTTGGAGGGACAAAGCCCATAAAGTCCAATGTTAGAATTATTTCATCCACCAATAAAAACTTAGAAGAATTGGTTGAAGAAAAGAAATTCCGAAGGGATTTGTATTACAGGCTTAATGTTTTCCCAATAAGGGTACCATCTCTGCATGAGAGAAAGAATGAAATACCAAGTCTTACACATTTTTTTATACAAAAGTACAATGAAAAATTTGGCTTGAAAAAATCAATAAGCACCGAGGCAATTGAGTACTTGAAGGAATGTAGTTGGACGGGTAATATCAGAGAGCTGGAAAATGTAGTTCAAAGGCTTTTAATTACCACAAACAGTGACATAATCAGTGCATATGACGCAATGAAAGAATTGCATACGGATTTGTTCGCAAAGCTTCCAGAAATAAAACTGGACGAAATCCAGGATAATTCTCCAATAAATCTTGAAAAAATGATTGAAAATTATGAAAGAGAGATTATTGAATTCGCTTTCAACAAATACGGATCATCCCGAAAAGCAGCTAAAGCCATTGGAATAAGCCAGACCCAGATTATACGGAAGAAGAGCAAATACAATATTTTCTAGTGATGCGAAAACGGTTCGAGATAATCACGAATTGCACCGATAATAGTTCGAATATATTGCAACTGCTGCAAAATAGGATAATAAAAAATTTTACCGCATATTAATCCTAACAAATATGCGGTTTTTTTAATGTTTAACATATAAAAAAAATTAATATATTTTTCAAAACATTGGAAAATAAGGAAAGTTGAAATACTTAATCGTTTTCAGCCTAAGGTTTGATTGTCTTGGCATACTAATTGCTCTAATAAATGAGGATGGCATAGAGCAGAACGATTCCCAAGTAGGGAAAAGAGATTTTCAATGCCCAAATATAATAGTTGAAAATGCATGCTGAATTGCATCGGAAAGGATATTGAAATGGCAAAATACTACAATGAAATTGAAGCATATAAAAACATTACTGAAGAACAATGGAATGACTGGAAATGGCAGGTAAGCAATCGTATAACCACTGTTGAAGAACTTCAAAGAGTTATCAATCTTACTGAAAAAGAAAAAAGGGACGTAGAAGAAACTTTAAAGAAATTCAGACTAGGAATAACTCCCTATTATGCAGCTTTAATGGACAAGAATGATCCTTCATGCCCAGTGAGAATGCAAGCAGTTCCGGTTATCAATGAAACACATATAGGCGAGGCTGATATGCTTGACCCATTGCATGAGGATGCGGATTCTCCAGCACCTGGGCTTACACATAGATATCCAGACAGGGTACTTCTTCTCATAACCGACCAGTGCGCCATGTATTGCAGGCATTGCACAAGAAGAAGATTAGCCGGAGAAAAAGATGGCGCAAGAAGCATGGACGAAATCAGACAGGCGATCGATTACATTAGAAGAACACCTCAAGTAAGAGATGTTGTACTTTCAGGTGGAGATGCATTATTGCTTTCAGATGAATTTTTAGAAAATATCATCAAGGAAATAAGGGCGATTCCCCATGTTGAAATTATCAGAATCGGAACAAGAACTCCTGTGGTTATGCCGCAAAGAATAACGGACGACCTGGTTAACATGCTTAAGAAATACCATCCAATCTGGGTAAACACCCATTTCAACCATGTGAAAGAAATGACACCTGAAGCGCAAGAAGCAATTAGAAAACTTGCAGACGGAGGTTTTCCACTGGGAAACCAGTCAGTTTTACTTAGGGGAGTAAACGACTGTGTCCATGTAATGAGGGATTTGGTTCATACACTTGTAAAGAATAGAATCAGACCATATTACATCTATCAATGCGACCTTTCACTAGGTATTGAACATTTTAGGACAAAAGTTTCAAAAGGGATTGAAATAATAGAAGGACTCAGAGGCCATACCTCTGGATTTGCAGTACCAACTTTCGTAGTTGACGCTCCTGGCGGCGGTGGAAAGATTCCGGTAATGCCAAATTACTACTTGTCACAATCACCAGAAAAAGTAATTTTAAGAAATTACGAAGGTGTAATCACCACTTATACCGAACCTGAGATTCCTGAGCATAAATGTCAATGTGATGTTTGCACAGGGAAGAAAGTGTATCATTATGAGGGAGTTGAAGGATTGCTTCAAGGTGAAAGACTATCTCTTGAGCCTCAGAATTTGTTGAGACATAACAGGCATAAGTAAGACGCTGGACAAGACAAATCAAGATTGTTACAAAAAGTAGATAGTACAGACATAAAGTAGACAATATTATGTAAAGAGTGAGTGCAGCAGGCTATTCGAGCATGCTGCACTTTGCTTTTTAAAGAAATTAATTTAACCTATAATTTACCTTCTTTTAACATTGAATGAGTTGCACTTCTAAATAATGTACTAATTGGAAGGGATTATATCTTATATGGGGCAATATAAACTGTTTTATTTGATGGTTATATATAGTATAATTTATACAGTTGTAAGCAAAATATACCGAATTATAATATCATTCAAAAGAGGGAAAAAAATGAGAAAAAAAATTATCGCTTATTCTGTCATATTGATAATATTGAGCATTCTGATCATGAGTTTTTCTTCTTCGAAAATCCTGATCAACAATGCGGAAAATAACAATCTTCTAAGATTGGAAACCTTTAGCAGCGTTATTAACAAAGCTATAGAAGAGGAACTGAGAGGCGGAGTCAAACCTGACTATGTAAGAATAGCAGAACTCTTTTCAAAAGAAATCAGCGAGAGGATAACCTTTATCGATAAAGATGGCAAAGTATTGGCAGATTCCACACTTGGCAAGAACTATATCAATACTGACAACCACAAGTACAGGGAAGAAGTAAAAGAAGCGCTAGCTGGTAAAATCGGAGTGAGTACAAGAAAAAGTGGAACTTATGGCAAGGTTTTTCTTTATGTAGCCACGCCTATGTTTTATCAAGGCAATATGATTGTAATAACCAGAGTCGCCATGGAAGTAAGCGAATTGAACAAAATGGATGATTTCATAATTAAGACAACACTTATTTCAGGATTGATCGGGGTCTTGCTGGCAATAATAATCAGTTCAATATGTGCCGGGTTGATAACTAGGCCAATAAAGGCTGCAATAAGATTTGCTGAAAACATTATGGACAGAAAATATGATTCGACTCTATATATAAATAGCAAGGACGAACTTGGGGATCTGGGAGACAGGCTGAAAGATATCTCTGTGGAATTGAAGTCACTGGAAAACACGAATAGGGAAGATGCGTATAAGAGTCAAGCTGTTCTGAATAACATGAAAGAAGCAATTATTGCTGTGGATACGGAATTTCACCTGACTATGATTAATAAAGCTGCGAAGGAAATGTTCCAACTTAGTGACAGTGATATAGGCGAATACTTGATAAGGGCAATTCGAAATTCCAATTTATTGACAGCGTTTAAAAGAGTCATAAATGAAGAATATATTGGTGAACAAATCATTGAGTTTGACAACGATAAGACTTATAGGCTTCGATCCGAATATATTAAGGACCATGCCCAAAAAAATATTGGAATAATAGCATTGATTGAAGATATAAGTGGAGCGAGCTGCAAATTTGGAGAGTAAGTTTGGAAAGGTAAAGAATTCAATATGAAGTTACTTGAAAATGCAACTGAAAAACTTATTGTTCTATGCGCAATTTTGTCCACTATATCAGTATTGCTCATAACGGTTTTCATATTCCAGGCAGGACTACCTATATTGACAAATGTGGGATTTCTGAATTTTGTCTTTGGAACAACTTGGGCCCCGACAAATGGAAATTACGGCATTATGCCCCTTATCGCCGGAACGATTTCCATAACAATAGGAGCCCTTATCATAGGAGTTCCCACAGGAATCGCCTGCGCGGTTTTCTTGGCAGAAGTCTTGCCTAAGCCATATGCCAAACTGTTCAAATCGGCAATTGAACTCCTGGCAGGAATTCCCTCGGTCGTATATGGTTTTTTTGGATTGGTGGTATTGGTTCCTTTCATAAGGAGCGCCATTGTCCCAATCGCTCAATTCTTTGATCCTAAAATAACAAGCACCGGATTCAGCGTGCTGGCAGGTGCCATAATACTGGCAGTAATGATACTTCCAACTATCGTGAGCATATCTGAAAACTCAATCAAAGCCGTGCCAAAGGAATATAGGGAGGCATCTCTGGCTCTTGGTGCGAATAAAATGGAAACGATCGTAAAGGTTTTGATCCCGGCAGCAAAATCTGGAATAATCTCCTCCATAATACTAGGAATGGGAAGGGCAATCGGAGAGACCATGGCTGTCTTGCTTATTACGGGAAATACCCCGAGGATGCCAGGCAGCATCTTTGATTCGGCTGCAACATTGACCGGAACTATCGCAATGGAAATGGGCTATGCCGATCACACACATCAGCAAGCGCTTTATGCAGTTGGAATAATACTATTTTTGATAATTATGCTTCTCAATATTTTAGCCCAGGCAACAATGGGCGGAATTGGGAGGAACCGATAAGATGATAAAGAAAATCAAGCAGTATTCTTTCTATACAGGTATAGGCATACTCTCTGCATTGGCTATGTTAAGCCTATTGCTTATAATTGGATATATATTTATAAATGGAATCTCACATGTCAATTTGGAATTTCTAACACAGGAACCTAAGAACATGGGCAAGGAAGGCGGCGTCTTATCTGTCATCGTAGGAACTTTGTATTTAACTTTCTTTGCGGTTTTAATCGCAACACCTATTGGAGTAGCAGCGGCAATATTTTTCACAGAATACTCAGCTGGGAAGAAGTGGGTGTCCATAATCAGATTCTTTACAGAAATACTGGCAGGAATACCTTCCATAATATTCGGACTATTTGGATTCTCATTTTTTGTGGTTTTTCTCGGATTAGGCTGGTCCATACTTTCCGGAGGACTCACCTTGGCCATTATGATTTTACCAACATTGATACGTGCAACAGAAGAGTCCCTTAAGACTGTACCCATGGCATACAGGGAAGGAAGCTTGTCTCTTGGGGCTTCCAAGCTTCAAACGATTTCAAAGGTAATAATACCCAGTTGCCTGCCTGGGATATTGACTGGGCTCATACTAGGAATTGGACGAGCTATTGGTGAAACGGCCGCGGTAATACTGACTTGTGGAAGCAATCTCAAAATGCCAACATCACTCTTCGATTCTACCAGGACATTGTCAGTTCATTTATATACACTTTCATCAGAAGGATTGTCAAAGGATAAAACCTTTGCAACGGCGACTTTACTTATAATAATTGTTTTGATAATCAATACCGCGGCAAATGCCATTACAAGCAAATATATAATAAAAAGTTAAAAATGATATAATAACAGATATATTTCAGGAGGTTAAAAATGGAAACAAGTCAAGAGCAGATAAAATTTGAAATAGACAAGCTGAACCTCTTTTACGGGAGTTTTCAGGCTCTTATAGACGTGGATATGAAGATTTACGAAAACAAGATCACTGCC
>JBAWWY010000016.1:0-33220 GCA_037144355.1 Eubacteriales bacterium
AAAGATCGCTTACGTACCGGAAGTACGCTGTGGTTCGGTGGGGGTTTTGTTTCTCATCTAACGAAAAATCATCGTCGCGAACTTCGCAAATCCTATCATCTGAAATGCTTAAGTGTCAAAAGAACGTTCCGCTACTAGTTCACCCAATTTGCGAAGCAAATAGTAGGTGAACTTATGCAATGAAACCACAAATCTATGATTTATAGATTTCTACTGCCTACAGAGGGCTTCTTTATTCGTCCTATGGGATTTTAGCTGCGCAATCTAAATTTACTATGTTCTATGTTGGTTTTTTATTTATAAAGATCGCTTACGTACCGGAAGTACGCTGTGGTTCGGTGGGGGTTTTGTTTCTCGTCTAACGAAAAATCATCTATGCGATTCTTGCATGTCAAAAGTGCACTCTCAAGTGATATAATTAAGTGAAAGTATATTAAAATGACAAGTAAAATATTCTAGCATATTAAAATAATTTTGAAAGATATTAATCGCATTTTAAAGGGGTGAATATGAGAAAGCTGCTTGTTACTAGAGAAAGTCCATGCATTCAACCAATTAGGGAATTGATAGAAAAGCAAAATCATAGGACACTCGTAGCCTGGGTCATAGATTGCGCAGAACATGTCCTCGCAATTTTCGAAGAAAGACACCCTGTCGACAGCCGGCCAAGAGACGCTCTAAAAGCTGCGGAAGCTTGGGCTTGTGGAGATATCAAGATGCCGATAGCAAAAAAGGCTGCACATGCCGCTCATAATGCGGCGACTGAGGTCGAAGATGATCCAGCTGCCTGCGCCGCGGCACGCGCAATGGGACATGTTGTTGGAACTGTCCATGTGGAAACCCATGCAATTGGGTTGATCATTTATGGAATTACTGCAGTTATTTATGCTTCAAAAGAAATTAATACCGATGATGTAATTGCCAGGGAATGTAAATTCTTTTATGAACGCTTGAAATACTGGGAAGAAAATATCGAAGTTGAAGAAAGAAGGTGGGCACCATTTCTATTGAGAGATGATGTGCCAAATAAGGAGAAGCAACTTCGAGAAAAAGCAGAACAAAAAAAGAAAAAAGCATTATAAAGAGGAAAATGGGAAACTGTCAATGGAAAAGCTGATCCAAGTGGTTAATTGAAAGCACATGGGCCAGCTTTTTTATGAGCAAATTATGAATTTCATATTGATTTTGTCTTTATTTTTACCAATTGAATTATCTTGCAAGGTGCTTGCGGCTGATAAAAAGAATAATTCCTCCTGCTAGGAAAAGGAAGATAATGGACCCCATTGCAAACGAAGACCTGCCTGTTGCCGCAGCAATCAATGCATATAGCAACGGTCCGAGAATTGCTGCAAACTTTCCAAAGATATCGAAGAACCCAAAATATTCATTAGATCTTTCCGGAGGTATAAGCTTTCCAAAATAGGAACGGGATAATGCTTGAATACCACCCTGGCAGGTCCCAACCATGACAGCTAATATCCAGAACAGGTTAAGAGCTTGTTTATTGTCAAGAAAGCCCTGCTCCATTCCAAAACCCATATAGAATCCCATTATGCAAATAAAGAAATATATTATTATTGCAGAAATAATCATATTTATAGTACCAAATTTACTTGATAGTAGGGAGAATAAAATTGCACACGGAAATGCAACAAGCTGTGTAACAAGAAGTGCCAAAATCATGCCGGTTCCATCAAGGCCCAAAGTGGCCCCGTAAGACGTAGCCATATGAATTACTGTATTTACCCCGTCGATATAAAAGAAATAGGCAACCATGAACAATAAGATGCCTTTATTGGCAACTATGTTTTTTATGGTGTCCCAAATGTTTCTAAAAGCAAAAACCAGTAAACCGGAAGGAGGGAGTTCAATATAATGTGTCTGCTTGATATTCTTTAAAAATGGGATACTAAAAACCAGCCACCAAGCCGCCGTGATTATAAGTGATAGTTTTACTGCTTGAACTGAATCAACTCCAATTTTTTCACCAAACATGATTAGCAATATGGACATTACGAAGGGTATGGTGCTGCCACCTATGTAACCCATCCCATAGCCCCAGGCTGAAACCCTGTCCATTTTTTCTTTAGTTGTTACATCTGTCAGAAATGAATCATAAAATAGTAAGCTGCCAGCCCAACCGATATTTGACAAAACATAACCAAGCAACATCAATTGCCAATTGTCAACGAAAGCATTGAAAATTGTAAATAGTAAACCGACAATCAAGAATCCGGTAAACAGTTTCTTCTTCATTCCTTTGAAATCGGCAATTGCTCCAAGGAATGGTGCTAGAATCGCCAGGGTAAAGGTAGTTATGGAAGTCCCGATTCCCCACCAGACATCTCCCACAATACCAGCTTCCTTGCAAACACTAACGAAGTATATTGGGAAAATAGCAGCTATCATGATTGTTGCATAGGCTGAATTGGCAAAATCATACATTATCCAATTTCGTTCACGCTTGTTGAACTTGTTTATATTTTCCATCTTCCACCTCTTGTTTTGATTATTTTAGTATTTCAGTTCTTAACTTTCCATCCATATCCCAAGGGGAAATGCCTAGTATTTTACAAGCAAGAGGGGCGATTTCCAGTAAATTTCCTCCGCTAAAATGAAAGTTGCTCTTAAATCTTGGCCCAAATCCCATGTAAAATGTATTGTAAGCTCCTCCAATAACAGAATATCCATGGTTCGCTTTGTGGGAATGCTTCACATTATTAAGTAGCTCACAATTAGATTTGGCAGAAAGACCGAAAATGCAATCCTTGCTAAAACCTGATTGAACGAACTCATCTTTGTCTAGATAACCATTTAAGCCAGTATTTGGAGAATTAAAGCCTTGTTCAACAATTTTTCGCACATCATTCTCAAGTTTTTCAAAATCATTAATGGATTTATTCTTATAATTCAAGTAGCAGAAACAGGAGCCTCCACAGCATTTCAACCATGCTTTCCAATGGTTTATTTTCCCAGAGGGGTGATATTCTATTAGCCCCGCATCTTCAAAGAGGAAGTTTGGGTTGACTGATTTTTCCACATTTGTCATGCCATGATCGCTGAATATGATTACATGATAATCTTCGGGAGGATTAACCGAAGCTAAAGCTTCCATAAGTTTCCCTATTCTATTATCCATCCGCGAAACCGCATTACGCGCTTCAATGGAATCTACACCATATGTATGCTTGTTGGTATCGGCATCGGTAAAATGAAGAAGCATGAGGTCTGGATTCTTTTCTCTAATCAAGTCACACATAGTCAGACAGGAAACATCATCAAGTCCAGGTTGTGAAACACCCTTAAGTTTATTGAAATATTTAAATACAGTTTTTAATGTTAATAAAGGATTTCCGAAGGCAAGGGAAAGAAAAGCCTGGTTTTCGTAAGGTTTGGTAGGTAAAATTTCAGGGATATTGTATTTGATTTTTGCGCCTGCGGTAACGGGCCAAAGGATGCTGGCAACAATCAAGCCGTTTAATCTAGCCTGATCATACAAGGTTGGAACTTTAATGTCCTTTGAAAACCAAAACCAGGAGGGATTGGGCTCTTCTGGAATAGGCATGACATTGTCATAAATACCATGATTTAATGGATTGGAGCCAGTTATTACCGATGCATGTATCGGATATGTATTAGAAACAAAAATAGGGGATACGTCATCAATTAAGAATCCATCCCCGATAATTTTCCTCACAAAAGGACCTTGCTTCAATAATTCCAGATCAGATTGCGATAAAGCATCCAATGAGACTATTAATAGCTTATTTTTTCCCATAATCCTTATTATCCCGCTTATTTCTATTTGGGCCGCTAGTTGACGATTCACTGCGTGAAGAGCCGCTTCTAGATGAATTATTGGATGAGCTGCTTCCACCACTACCGCCACTTCCGCTTCGTTGCGAGCTGCTGGAAGAACCGCTTCTTGAAGAGCTTCCGGAAGAACTTCCGTAGGAGCTGCCAGAGGAATTTCCTCTATTTCCGCCGCTGCTGTTGAATCTATTGCTTCCTTGATTTCTCGAAGAATTGCCAGAGTAACTACCTCTGTTGCCGCCGCTTCTTTCCTTTGGAGCTTGTCTAGCACCAGCAAGTTCTACAGAGACATTTTTACCGTGATGGCTGAACCCTTTCATAGCTTCTATAACGCTGTCAGCTTTTTCAGCTGGAATTTCAACAAAAGAGAAGTCCTTATAAATATCAATTGCGCCAATAGTTTTCCCGGATATTCCTGCCAATGAGGCAATTCCAGAAACAATATTGGAAGGTTGTAGGCCCAATGCACTCCCTGCATTAATAAACAATCTTGTCATAATTCTGGCAGTTTTAGCAAATTCAGTATCAAATTCGTTTTCCTGCTGTAGTTTTTCTATTTCTTCAAATGCTATCATGAACAATGCCGATGCAATATCCAAAGATGTTATATATTTATCATCTGATTCAATTTCAGCGCCCTTTGTTTCCTGCATTATTTTCTCGATATAGGCATTGTATTTAGAGTAGGATCCTTCCTGTAAAACAGCTCTAACCTTGTCAAAAGCTGCTTCGATTTTCCTTCCAGTAATATCGGAAACCGTAGGAGGATGAATCTGGGTAATTTCAGATTTTGTATATCTCATAATATCTCTTAGCTTGTAAATTTCTCTGCCGAAGATAAATGAATAGGAGATACCTTTTTTACCAGCTCTTCCGGTTCTACCAATTCTATGCACGTAATATTCTTCATCATTGGGAATATCAAAGTTGAATACAGCTTCAATATCATTTACATCTATTCCTCTTGCAGCAACATCAGTTGCAACCAGGATTTGAATGGTTCCTTTTCTGAATTTTGCCATAACCCTGTCGCGTTCTGATTGTTTCATATCTCCATGAAGAGATTCAGCAGAATATCCACGGGTTTGAAGATTGGCAGTAGTCTCGTCTACTTTTCTCTTTGTATTGCAAAAAACCAGGCCTAAATTAATATCGTTTGCATCAATTAGCCTAGTCAAAAGTTCAAGTTTGGAAGATTCCCTTACTTCAATATAGAACTGATCAATAAGAGGAACTGTCAATTCCTTGTGAGCTGTCTGCAAATGTATAGGATTCTTTTGATACTTGTTGGTTATTTCCAAAATGCCTTTTGGCATGGTGGCTGAAAACAGCAAAGTCTGTTTTTCCATAGTAAGGTCTTCCAAGATAGTATCGATATCTTCTCTAAAACCCATATTAAGCATTTCATCGGCTTCGTCAAGAATAATCATCTTAAGTCCGTCAAGCTTGAGGGTCCTTCTTCTCATATGATCCATTACCCTGCCAGGAGTTCCAATTATTATCTGTGGGTGTTTTTTCAATGCCAGTATTTGTCTGTCTATGGATTGGCCACCATAGATGGGAAGTGAATGGACTCCCTTGGTATATTTTGAAACCGCATTGATTTCTTCTGAAACTTGAACGGCAAGTTCTCTAGTTGGACATAAAATAAGCACTTGAACGCACTTTTGTGTCATGTCAAGCATTTCAATTGCTGGAATACCAAATGCACAAGTTTTGCCTGTTCCTGTTTGTGCTTGTCCTATTATATCTTTACCTTGAAGAATTTGTGGAATTGCCAATGACTGAATGGGGGTTGCTTCTTCAAAGCCCATTTCACTAATTGCTTTTTCAATTTCCTTTGATAGATTTAGATCTTTAAAAAATATGTTACTCATAAATTTTCCTTTTTTATTTAAAATAGTTATATCGTCCCGAATCATTATAAACTAAAAACCAATAAATAGCAATATGAAGGTAAGGCTTGAAATATGATGTAAAAAACTGCCCGTATGTCAATACTGGCAGTTTTTTCATATTGCTTAATATTTGGTTTTTAATTCTATAGGCAAGGAGTTTTATGTTTGATAGGTTTGCATTTTACAAATTTTCCATAACCTTTTTCGCCTACAAATTTGCCATTGTCATAAACCAGTTTTCCTCTACTAAAGGTCATTACTGGATAGCCTTTAAGTTTTGCACCTTCCCATATTGTGTAATCGACATCGGAGTGCATTGCTTTCTGAGTAATAGTGAAGTCAAGTTTTGGATCATAGATTACTATGTCTGCATCATGACCTGGTGCAAGTGTTCCCTTTTGATCAGCACAACCAAACATTTTGGCTACATTAGTCGAACAAATTTCAACAGCCTTATTAAAGCTTATTCTGCCTTTGTTTGCTTCACTAAGCATGTAAGGATATAGATTTTCAATACCCATGCATCCATTTGGAATTTTTGTAAAATCGTCTTTACCCCAATCTTTTTCATATGATTGGAAAGGGCAGTGGTCAGTTGCTACAGTGGCAATATCACCACGGATTATGCCGGCCCATAAAGCATCCTGACTTTCTTTTCCCTTTATTGGAGGAGAGCATACAAAGTTTCTTCCGTCTTCTCTCTTATAAACTTCTTTAGTAAAGTGAAGGTAGTGGGGGCAAGTTTCTGCAAAGATTGGATAACCTTCATCTCTAGCCTTGGTAACAGCTTCCATACCTTGAGCATTTGCCAAATGGACGATATAAAGAGGAGCATTTAAGCTCTTGGCCCATTGTATAGCTCTAAGATCAGCTTCGCCTTCGACAAATTCCGGACGACTCATATAATGATACCAAGCGGAAGTTTTGCCGGCAGCAAGAAATTCAGCGGTTAGGGAAGCGATGATGTCTCTATTTTCTGCATGAACAGCTATTAAAGCGCCAACTTCTTTTGATCTCTTGAGCACTTTATAGAAAACTCCATCAGTTACGCCAAAATCATAAACCATGAATACCTTGAAACTAGGCACTCCGAATTTTACTGAATCTGCCATTTCTTCAATTATTGCTTCATTCAAATCTGTGATTGCAGTGTGGAAAGCATAGTCAACGCAAGCTTTTGGAGCACAAAGCACATCTCTTCTTTTAACTGCGTCAACAAGGCCTTCGCCCTTTTGTTGTAGTACAAAGTCAAATACAGTTGTTACACCGCCACAAGCAGCAGCGCGGGTACCGGCTTCGTAATCGTCGGAGGAAATAGTCCCGCCGAATGGCATTTCTAAATGGGTATGGGCGTCGATTGCGCCTGGTAGTACATATTTGCCTTTTGCATCGATAACTTTAGTGTCTTTTAAAGGTTTGATGTTTTGACTGATCATCATAACCTTTCCGTCTTTTACTGCTATATCTGCTTTGAGAGTAGAGTAGGCAGTGATGATAGTTCCGTTTTTTATCAACAAATCCATTAGCTTTACCTCCCTGAATTGAGTAGAAGCCTTTGCGGAGCAAAAGCTTCTACTATTAAAAATCTAATAACTAGTTCGTTTTAATTTTTATCTTTCTGTCATTGCATCTTCTTGTTCCTGAGTAATGAAAGATGTAGTTTCACTCTTCATCAACAAGATATAAAGGAACATACCAACCAAGAAACTGATAGCATATCCATTGTTATAGAACATGGACATTGATGGTATGAACATTCCTAAAACTGGGAATAAGCATGCAACTCCCCAAGATACAAGAGCTTTGACATTGAATCCATTAGTGTACCAATATCTGCCTTCTTTACCTTGATAAAGTGCCATAACATCGATATTTCTCTTTTTTACGATGTAGTAATCGGCAATGTATATACCAGCCAAAGGTCCAAGCATTATTCCATATGTACCAAGCCATCCAAAGAAGTTAACTCCGGATGCCATGATCTGCCAAGGCTGCATTACAACTGCAACAACACCAGTGATCAATACACCATGTTTGTAAGTGATTCTCTTAGGTGAAATGTTTGTTAATCCATTTGCTGGAGCGATGATATTTGCAGCAATATTAGTTGTCAATGTTGCAATGATGATACCAACTGCGCCTAAAATACCAGCGATTGGATTTTCTATCTTGGCAATTACAGCAACTGGATCGAATATAGGAGCGCCATAAATGAAGATAGTAGCTGAAGTTACATAAGCTCCAACAAAAGCAAATGCTGCCATTGTTGTTGGAAGTCCATATAATTGGCCTCTGAATTGAGCTTTTTGATTTTTTGCATATCTTGAAAAGTCAGGAATATTAAGAGCTAAAGTAGCCCAGAATGAAATATTTCCTGTCAAACCAACCATGAATACTGTCCAGAATCCGCCGCCCTTTAGAAGAGCTTCAGGGTTTGATGGCTGATTAACGATTTCGGCGATAGTTGCTCCACTGGCTGTTGCCATTGAAGTTGCCCAAAACATAAGAGCAATACAAAGAACTCCAAGGATTGGAGCACCCCAAGATTCTAAGAACCTGATAGCTTCTGATCCAGAATATGCAATCCAGATATTTGATGCCCAGAAAAGGAAGAATGTGATCCAAAGAGCACCTGGAACTGCAGCATAAGCTGGAACTACGATAACAATAATAGTATGAAGTGCGCCGCCACCAAACCAAATTTGGATTCCGCACCATCCAGCAGCAACGATTGCTCTTGCCATAGATGGGAAATGGGCTCCGCTTGGTCCGAATGTCATTCTTGCGAATACTGGGTATGGGATACCATACTTAGTACCTGCATGTGAGTTTAACTGCATTGGTATTAAAACCAATAAGTTCCCAAGTGCAACATTGAATACTGCCTGCCATAATGAAAGACCAGCTGTCATTAGGCCAGATGCCAATGTGTAGGATGGTAGGCAAACTGACATACCAATCCAAAGGGAAGCAATGTTGTAAGTAGTCCATGTTCTTTGTGCAAGTGAAGTAGGGGCTAAGTCAGTATTGTAGTATTTGGAATCTACTAATTCAGCACGAGCTGAATCTGTTAATTCATAAAGACCGCCGTTTTCTTTTTGCGTGTACTTTGACATATAAACACCTCCAAATAAAAAATAGATAAGTAATAAAATATTACACAGTTATTATACATCAATCGAAAACAATGACAACACTAAATATTAAATATTCATAAAATTCGCTATATTTAGTGATGAATATTGTATACAGTATCCTATGTAGTTATTTTGCTGATTCCGCGCAGAATTATAGCCATAAAATCATCAAACTCCCACTCCTTGTTTTCAACAATTCTGGGCCAGTCTTTAGGCATCATATCAAACTCGTAAAGTATATAGAAATTAATTGAACCAAGTACGGAAACAGCCATCATTTCTGAATTTAAAGATGAGAATTCCCCGCTTTTTATACCCTCTATTATTATTGAATGCATTATATTAAATCTATATTCCCAAAGAAGGCTGAGGACACCTTGAAGTTCCTTACTTTTAAGCGCGGATGTATTCATGATCATTTCTGGCAGGGCTTGAAGGGAGTCACCGAATTGGCTTGAATTGGAATACTCAAATTTTACAAATTCGATAAGCTTCTCCTCTGCGGAGTTGCATTTTGTAATCAAGATTTCTATTTTCTTGTATTCATTTAATATTTTATCACTGAAAACCTGGGTAAACAGAAATTCCTTGCTGGGGAAATACTCATAAACAGTGCCTTTTCCAATCCCAGCATTTTCCGCTATGTCGATTATCTTTGTATTCTTGTAGCCATGCCTCAAGAAAAGCTTGAAAGCTTCATTTAGCATCAGATCCCGTTTTGATTTCTTATCTACCATTAATTTATCCTCGATTGCTTTATTTTAGCCTTCAAATCTTCTGCATATGAATAGATAACTGGGACAATTACCAAGGTTATAAAGGTCGAAAATAGCAAGCCAAAGATTACAGTAATACCCATGCCAGCTTGTATCTCACCGCCTGTTCCAATACCCAAAGCAATGGGAACAAGTGCTAGACTGGTTGTGAGCATGGTCATTATTATTGGCCTTATCCTATACCGTCCAGCATTGATTATTGATGTATTCAGATCAATGCCTGCCCTAATATTTTGATTTACGAAATCAACCAGTAAAATAGAATTGTTTACAACGATTCCTCCCAGCATTATTATACCTAGGAAACCAACAAGCGAGAGGGGAGTTCCAGTTGCGAAAAGTCCAATAAATGCTCCTGTCAAAGCAAATGGGATGGACATCATTATTATAAAAGGCTGCATTAATGATTCAAACTGGGATGCTAGAATCATATAAACAAGAACGAGTGAAAGCAATAGGGCATAACCAAGGCTCTTGAAGGCATCAACCATTTCTTTCTGTTGTCCACCGGTACTAAATGAATAATTGTCGGGCAATTTGTAACCATTCAAAGCTGTATCGACATCTTTTGATATTGACTGCAAATCCCTTCCAGATATGGCTGCCGATACAGAAATAGTTCGTACCTGGTTTTCTCTTGTTATTTGGGAAGGCGAGTTGTCATAAACGAAATTCGCAATATCTCCAACGGTAACCTGAAGATTTCTGGCATTTGGTACAAGAATCTGCTTCATATTCTCCACTGACTCACCATACGATGAATTTAGGGAGACATTGATTTTTATCTCATCGCCGGAAGTTTTTAATGTGGTTGGGCTTGTTCCGCTTAGACCAGATTCAAGTGCATTAGCAAGTTGATATGAGGTAATTCCATAATATGATGCTTTGCTTCTGTCAATCAATATGCCAACTTCAGGATTTCCTTCCACAATATCTGTTTTAGCCTGCTTGATACCGTCAATTTTGCTTATCAGGTTGACATAATCATCAGCTATCTTACGAAGCGTGGTCAAATCGTCACCTTTGATCATTATCTGAATTGGGGAGGTGGAACCCGTCATGGCGCTGGTCATATTGGCTTCGGCTACGGATATCTTCGCGCCGGCTATGGACATTAAATCGTTTCTAGTCCGATCGACAATTTGCTTAACGCTTTTATTACGTTTTGTCTTGTCAACGATATTAACGGTTATTGAGGAAATATTCTGGCTGCCAATGCTGAAACTATTGGTATTTCCAATAGAGAGGGCACAGGATACCAGCTCTGGAGTTTTATTCATGACATAGCTTTCAATTTGACTCATAATTTTGTCGGTTTCCTTCATAGAAGTTCCAAATGGTGTTTCAACAGTTATTGTATAGCTGCTTTCGTCAGTGGTGGGGAACAGTTCTCCCCCAACAAAAATAATAAGACCTCCAGACAATAATAGTAGGGAAATTGATATAATCATAACCCTTTTTCTATGATGTAGCGCATACTTCAGTAACAATATGTACTTTTCTGTCAATAATGCAACAGCTCTTGTGAAAGCAGGCAAAAGGGAAAACTTGGAAAGAGTTTCGGAGGCTTTTGAAATTTTTGCAACCTTCAACTTTCTTCCCAGGAATTTTGAGCATAGCATCGGTACAACGGTAAGAGATACAACCAGCGAACATGCAAGTGCAAATCCAATGGTTAAAGAAAATTCTCTAAATAATGTGGCAGTAATACCAGTTACGAAAACCATTGGCAGAAAGACCGCTATCTTAGTCATGGTTGCTGCGAAAACCGGCATCTTGACTTGGTTAGCTCCGTCAATTGAGGCATCAATGGAAGAATATCCATCTTCCCGCAACCTATATATATTCTCCAATACAACAATGGAGTCGTCGACCAGCATCCCAACCGCGACTGCAAGGCCACCCAATGAGAGTATGTTCATAGTTAATCCACCAAAATACATGAGCATAAAGGTTGCAATAAACGACGTAGGGATGGAAATTGCAATTATTAGAGTAGAAGCCAGATTCCTCAAGAAGAAGAAAATAATTATGACTGACAACAGGCATCCCATCAATGCCGACTCAGCAAGATTGAAAATAGAGTCTTTTACATACTTTGCTTGATCAAAAGCAACTGTAAAGGTTAAGTCAGGATATTTGTCCTTCAAATTCTTCAATACAGCATTGACGTTGTTTGAAACTTTCACAGTATTGGCTGTTGATTGTTTTGTGATATTTATTCCAATTGCAGTGGAGCCTGAAATCCGAGCAATGGAAGAAGGATCCTTAACTTTCTCGCTTATGCTTGAAATATCCTGCAAGTAAATTACTTCTCCAGTTGGCAGTAAAAGTGGCAATGTTTTTAAATCGTCAATATTCTCAAACTGACCGATTGTTCTTGCCACCAGCTTTTTTGATCCATTTTGCACATCACCGCTTGGAAGGTTAATATTTTCTGCGGCAAGTATCTGGCTTATCTGAGACAAACTTAAACCATATGCTGAAAGTTTTTGTTGATCCAGTTCTATACTGATCTCGTCTTCAACTCCACCAAATACAGTGGCGGCGGCGACCCCTTCACTTCTTTCTATTGGGGACATCAGCTCGTCGTTTACGATAGTGTAAAGCTGTGCCAATGGCATATTGGAGGAGACATATATTTGCATTATAGGTGCCATATTCGGATTTACAGCCAGAATTATGGGTTCTGCAGCTTTATCCGGCAGATATTGCTTGATAAGACCGACTTTTTCACGCATATCCAATGCAGCGAAGTTCATATTTGTATTGTCTTCAAATTGGGCAATGACAATTGACATTCCTTCCTGTGAGATTGAAGATACTGTCTTCAATTTTTCCACAGTTGCAATCTGCTTCTCAATTGGCTTTGTAATCAGACTTTCTACTTCCGTTGGAGCAGCGTTTTCATATCTTACAACAACTACAGCAACCGGTATTTCCATTTTCGGAAAAAGGTCGAGAGGAAGCCGGGAAAAAGAAACCAACCCTAATATGACAACAATAAATGTAAGCATTAATGTAGTGATAGGCCTTAATATGGATGCTTTTGATATATTCATTTAGAACTCCCATGCTGTTTTATTCTATGATTTTGACTTTTGATTCATTGTTCAAGTATTGTTGACCTACAGTTACTACCTTTTCGCCTATTGAAAGGCCTTCCAAAACTTCGACAAACTCTCCGTTGTCTATGCCAAGCTTAACATCTTTAATGGAAACCTTTAGCGCATCATCAATAACTGCGACAACTGTTTTACCACCTTTTATCATTACAATTCCAGAAGGAATGACTATTGCATTTTCCTTTTTAGCTGATACAAGTATTATTTCAACGGACATTCCAGGTTTTATCAATTTACCTGAATTATCCAGAGTCGCAATAAGTGGATATGTCAAAGATCCGTTGGCGGGTGAGGGGGAAAGGGCGGTTATAGTTCCCACAAATGGCTTTTCAGATATGGCAGAAATTAAAACGTTCACCTTGTCACCTACATTGATCTTATTTATTAGATTTTCAGAAACAGTGGATTTGATTTGAACAGTATCAATATTGGAGATTGTAACCGCAGGCATTGCCTGAGAAACAAGACCACCCTTGACGGCAATAATGGAAGTCACATATCCAGATATTGGAGATGTGACTTTTGTGGCTGATAATGAATCCTGAGCCATTGCCAAGCTTTGCTGTGAATTTTCATACTGAAGCTTTGTTTGTTCCATTTGTTGCTTTGAAATAGCCCCTTCATTATATAAGGAAGAAACCCTTTCGAAATTCAACTTTAAATTCAAATAAACATCATTGGCCTGGGTATAGCCGGCCTCAATTTGGCTTGAATCAATATCGAATAATCTATCACCTTTGGAAACCTTGTCTCCCATGGCTACGTAAACATTCTCAACCTGGCCAGGTACTTTTGGAATGATGGAAACCTCATCTTTGGCAGTTACCCGTCCGATGATTGGAGTGGTATTCTCCAACGTGCTGCTTATTACCTTCGTAATTTTAATGTTAACCACGTCATTTGTGACGATTTCCTCTTTATTAAGCAATGAGAAAACTATCCTAAATACTAAAAAGCATAATATGACAATTAACAAAATGGCCAATATCCGCTTTTTTGAAAAGAATGCTTTGTAATTATTTGCGTTCATTTTATTACCCCCAGTTTGATTACCGACTCGTGGGTCGGTTCCTAGCAAGATTCTACTTTTTAATAGCTAAAAAGTCAATAATGCAACACATTTTAATTGCATAAATATTCTGATATAATATGTCGGTAGTCGTATTAACCATACTGCTTATATTTGTTTTCGTTATTGGATATTTAAGCTAAGGAGTAGAAAGAAATGGAAGAAAAAAATATGACTATTATACATATATTGGAAGAATTGTACCCAGAGGCAGACTGCGAGCTCCAATTCAACTCCATATTCCAACTTTTGATTTCTGTTGTTTTGTCTGCACAGACTACGGACAAACGTGTAAATATTGTCACGACTGAATTATTTGCCATATATCCCGACTTGGAGGCTTTTCTAACATTAACTGAGGATGACTTGCAGGAATACATAAGAAGCATTGGCATGTTTCGTACCAAGGCAAAGAACATTATGTTGCTATGTAAAAAGTTAATTAATGATTTCAATGGAATTGTTCCTGATAATTATGAAGACTTGATTTCACTTCCAGGCGTTGGAAGAAAAACGGCAAACGTTGTCTTGTCAAATGCATTTTCGCAACAAAGAATAGCAGTTGATACCCATGTGTTTCGTGTTTCCAACAGAATTGGCATCGTGAAAGAAAAGGACGTTCTCAAAACCGAGATTGCCCTCATGAAAGCTATACCTGAAGAGCTTTGGAGTAAAACACATCATTTGCTAATTTGGCATGGCAGAAGAATCTGCCATGCCAAAAAGCCTGAATGTGATATTTGTAAGTTGAATCAACTATGTTCCTACTATGTTACTCGTTGATTCCGCAGCATTTCTTGTATTTTTTACCACTCCCGCAAGGGCATGGATCATTTCTGCCGATTCTGTCTCCCTTAACCACAATCTTGGATTTTTTGTAGGCTTTGGTGATTTCAGCAATTTTATCATCACTAAGAATTGATTTCCATTGTGGCAATTCGAATAAATAATCAGCTCCCGCTGCCAACATATGAAAATACAAGCTTTCAAAGTCTATATTAAGATTGATTTCCGATTCTTCAGTTAGATTCTCAAGATTGATTTCTTCTTTAAGACTTGAATTTATTCCATCTACAAATCCAACAATTAAAACATTTGAAGTTTTGTAAGTCTCAGCTAGATTTGATATCACACCGCTGAAAACTGAATCCTTTTTCTTAAGTATATCTTCGTAAATCCTTGTTTCCGTACTGCTATACTCGTCCCAGAACTCATTAACACTGGTCTCGGTCTGGTTTTCGAGAATTTCTTTCCATTCTTTTAATAAACTCATTTTATGAACCTTCCTTTACTGATATATTTACAAATACATTTGTTTTTTAGTTTCATGCCACTATTTTAGGGGAGATACCCTTATGGGGCTTCTTATCTCGTGAATGAAGTCATAACTGGACATTTCAACAGTTGCTTTATTGATTGTTTCCCTAAAGCATTCATGAAGGATATAAACTACAGAAACAAAGCCATCGCTTCTTATTGAGGATGACCTCTGAATCACAGAATCAATGCTGATTCCATAATCACCAAAACAGGTAGAGATTCTTCCCAAGACTCCCGGCAAATCCTCCACAATGAAATTCAAATAATACATGCTTGATCCTTCACCAATAAAGTTAAAAGTTGGAAGAGAGTGTAAGTCATTATAAGAAGTTTCGTTTATACCATTTGGACATGAATTTACCAGTATGTCTATAATGTCACCAACAACAGCGCTGCCTGTTGGCATGGCACCGGCACCTTTTCCGTAAACCATCATATCAGAAATGGCATTCCCCTTTATCAAGAGGGCATTATATTCATTGCTGACCGATGATAGGGGATGTGAGGCTGGAATCAAAGTTGGGCCAACGTGGCATTCAATGTTATTGTCATATTTACGGATTGCTGCCAATAATTTGATCTTATAGCCGAATTCCGAAGCATACTCGATATCATCCTTGGAGATATTGTTTATACCCTCTGTTGGAATGACCTGAGGTGAAATCTGGAAGTCAAAGCCTTCTCTAGCCAGTATTGAAAGCTTGAAAGCGACGTCAACACCGAGAATGTCTGAACTGGGGTCAGCTTCTGCGAAGCCAAGAGCCTGGGCATCTGTTAAGGCCTGGGCGTATTCCATATGATTTTCGGTCATTTTAGTAAGGATATAATTGGTTGTTCCATTGATAATACCCGTTATTTCGCTGAATTCATTTCCAGCCAATGAACTGGATAGAATATTAATTATCGGTATGCCGCCAGCCACGCTAGCTTCATATTTTATTGCCACTCCATTTGCCAAGGCTAAACTCGTCAACTCTTGCCCATATGTTGCAATAAGGGCTTTATTGGCGGTCACAACACTTTTACCAGATTGCAAGGCTCTTTTGATATATGAATATGCGGGTTCAAGTCCACCCATAAGTTCAACTAGAATATCAATATCTGGGTCATTGAGTATTTCATCGATATCGCTTGTAATTACATTTCCCGGTAAACTAAACTCTCTTCTTTTATCAATATTTTTGACAAATACCTTTTTAACATTAATTTCAGTATTGGTTTTTCTAAAAATCTTATCCTTGTTCATATCTAAAATTTTCAGAGTTCCAGTACCCACATTGCCCATACCAAGCAAAGCTATATGCACTTCATTTATTTTGTTCATTCCATCACCAATCTTATTTTAATAATTTGCATTCAAGCAATGAAAAATATTATATATTATTTTAAAAAAATTGTCTTTATAAAAAGCCAAAAATTTATTATGATATAATGATAAATAAAACTAAAGGAGTCAATTTTGATTAATATTGTTTTGGTAGAACCTGAAATACCGCCAAATACCGGAAATATAGCAAGAAGCTGCGCCGCAACAGGTTCCGCATTGCATTTAATCGAGCCGCTGGGTTTTAAAATCGACGACTCACAAGTGAAAAGGGCTGGGTTGGATTATTGGAAACACGTGAATTTGACTGTGCATAAAAGTTTGAGCGATTTCTTGGAACTTTATAAGGAAGAAAAGCTATTTTTCGCAACAACCAAGGGGAAAATAAGGTATACTGATGTTGATTATGGAGAAGATTGTTTTATTCTTTTCGGGAAAGAAACAAAAGGACTTCCTGAGGATTTAATCAAGGCAAATCCAGAAACGTCAATTAGAATACCTATGGGAAAAGACAAAGATCTAAGATCATTGAATTTGTCCAACTCGGTAAATATAGTTTTATATGAAGCCCTTAGACAAATGGACTTCAAGGGACTTTATTAAATCATAATAATATTTATAAAATCGAAATGGAGAAGAAGCAATGCTTGAAATTATTTTCATGATTATTGGTGGAATTGGATTACTTATTTATGGAATTGAGTTGATGAAGGATGCTTTGGAAAAAACTACATCCGGCAAGACTCAAAAACTTTTGGAAACATCTCCTAAGAATACATATATGGGAATTCTCTACGGGGCTCTTGCTACGATGATAAACCAGAAGAGTTCCGCTACTACTATAATGGTAGTTGGATTTGTAAATGCGGGGATGATGACCCTGGCGCAGGCAGCAGGAATAATAATGGGAGCCAACATCGGAACGACTGTTACCGCACAAATACTAGCTTTCAAGCTGGAAATAATAGCACCGTTTATTGTTGGAGCGGCAGTACTTGTTTGGAGATATACAAATAACAAAAAAATCGAGTATGTTTCTGAGATATTTTTAGGATTTGGTCTGATGTTTATTGGAATGTACTTCTTGGAAAATGGCATGAGGGTGGTTTCAGAAACTTCAAATTTGAATAATTTTCTAATGTCTATAGACACCTCAAATCTGGGCACATACCTTATACTTGCCGCTGTGGGTTTCATATTGACCGCAATTGTGAAAAGCAGCAGCGTTGTGACTGGAATATTGATTGCCATGGCGGCTTCAGGAATTTTGAACATATATATGGCAATGCCGCTACTTCTCGGCCTCAATATAGGAAAATGCCTTAGCGCTATTATTTCAAGCAGTGGTGCAAACAGGACTGCAAAAAGGGCAGCTGCGATGAATATGATATTCAACGTGGTTGGAGCTATATTAGTTATAATATTCTTTAGAGAATTGATGCCGGCTATAATATCAAAATTGGCTCCAAACGATCCCGGAAGGCAGATTGCATTTGCCCATAGCTTGTTCAATATTGGGACAACAATTTTATTCCTGCCTTTTGTCAATGTGCTTGTAAAGGTATCAGACAAGTTTGTATCAAACAAGAAAAAGGACAATATAAATGACACTGAAATGAATCTTGATATCAGACTGTTTGAAACTCCTGGAATAGCTTTAGCCCAGGCATACAATGAACTTATAGAAATGACCAAGGCATCAATTTCAAACTACAATAGAAGTTTCTACTCGCTTCTTGATGCGGACGAAAAAGCTGCGAGAAGGGTTTTTAATGAAGAGGAAACTATAAACAAAATGCAAAAGGAACTGGAATCTTACTTGGTTAAACTTTCACAAAAGAATATTTCCATGGAGCAGCATGAAAAGTTGAACTTGATGCTTGGAATAAGCGGAGATGTGGAAAGAATAAGCGATTTGGCTGAAAACATTTCAGAGCTTGCTATAAATAAAAGGGAAAACGGTCTAAGCATTAGTGATAATGCCGTTGAAGAGCTAAAAGACCTTCATAATAAAGTTTTCAAATCAGCAGAAGAGATGATTTTGGCTTTAAAGAACTATGATACGGACTTGGCAGAGAATATTCTCAAGAGGGAAGAAAATATTAATAATATGGAGCAGGAACTTCGGGGCAAACATATTGAGAGATTAAACCAGGGTGTATGTGCTCCAGGATCAGGGATTTTGTTTGTAGATGTCATCAGCAATATTGAAAGAGTTGCCGATCACATTAAGAATATTGGTTATTTCATTATTTCTGTCTCAAAGTATTAACAGCGGCAGTATCTAATTCGAGGTGTAAAATGAGTGGAATTTATGATGTCATTATAATTGGAGGAGGTCCAGCCGGGCTTTCAGCAGCATTATACGCAGGCAGAGCGAGATTAAAAACATTGCTCGTTGAAAAAGGCAATATCGGTGGCTTGATAACAATCACAAACGATATTGAAAACTATCCAGGCTCCATCAAGGGAGATTCTGGAAACACACTTACTGAGAGAATGCGGGAGCAGGCGATTTCCTTTGGATGTGAAATCGTTATAGATGAAATAGAATCTGTTGATGTTTCCAAAGAAATTAAACTCTTAATTGGAGGTAAAGATCGATATGAAGGAAAATCGGTTATAATAGCCAGCGGCGGAACTCCAAGGTTATTGGGCTGCATGGGAGAACAGGAGCATATTGGAATGGGAGTTTCATATTGCGCCACATGCGATGGACCTTTATTTGGCGGTCTGGAAGTTTATGTGATAGGCGGAGGAAGTTCAGCTATTGAAGAGGCGATTTTCCTCACAAGATATGCACGTAAGGTAACCATTATTCATAGAAGGAAAGAATTTAGAGCCGAAAAGATTCTGATGGATAAAGCTTT
Source organism: Eubacteriales bacterium (assembly GCA_037144355.1). GTDB lineage: Bacteria > Bacillota > Clostridia > Peptostreptococcales > Anaerovoracaceae > JBAWWY01. The sequence continues at coordinate 19,333 of JBAWWY010000016.1, forward strand.
GAAAAATCCAAAAATCCATTTTCTCCTTGATACAGTTGTTCGAGAAATCAAAGGAGATGGACCTACTAACGAATTAATTCTTAGGAATACAGAAACTGGAGAAATTATCAGCGTTCATGCAGATGAGAATGATGGTTATTTTGGCGTTTTTATCTTCACCGGATATACCCCAGCTTCAAAACTTTGGGATGGAATATTATCGTTGACCTCTGAAAAATATATTATTACAAATAATGAAATGGAAACTAGCATAAAGGGAATCTATGCTGCTGGCGATGTTGTGGAAAAAGTTTTAAGGCAAGTTGTGACGGCAGCTTCCGACGGAGTAATTGCCGCTTTTTCAGCTTCGAAATACATAGATGAAAAGTGAGAAAATTGAGAAAATTATAAAACGCAGATTTCTTTGCTATAATAATGTGGAACCGATTATTTTGTTGTAAGTCATTTTCTAGAAAGGTGGTGATATTTTGAAAGTTGGATACGAATTGAATCTGTCTCAAATGCAAAAACTTGTCATGACTCCGGAGTTGATACAGGCCATACAGATATTGCAATTCAATACCCAGGAGCTGGAGAGTTTTGTCCAAGAGCAGCTGTTGACCAATCCGATTTTGGAAATATCTCCCTCAAGTCAGCCAGAAGCAGAGAAATCCGATCCTGATTCGGAAAAGGCCGATTCTCCCAGTGAGATAAAAAGTGAAAACAGCGAAAATGATAGCTTTGACTGGTCGGAGCATTTTAAAGAGTACGACGATATCAGTTATAAGCAGGAAAGTTATTCACAAAGGGAACATTCCGACTATACCTATGAGCAATTTGCAACTTCCAGTATAACTTTGGTAGAGCACCTCTTATTTCAGCTCCAATTCGCGCCAATAAGGAAAAACCATAAATTTATTGGAAGATATATTATCGAAGCCTTGGATCAAAATGGATATTTAACCATATCCATTGAAGAAATTTCAAAAAAGCTTGATGTTTCCATTTCCAATGTGGAAAATGTACTAAAAGCTATTCAGGACTTTGAACCATCTGGCGTAGGTGCTAGAGATCTTCAAGAATGTCTTAAGATTCAACTTAAGAACATGGAGCTTGATAATGATCTTATTTTTAATATCATCGATAATCATCTTCAGGATATAGCAGAAAATAGGCTTTCCAATATCGCCAAGGACTTGAATATAACAGCAAAAGAAGTTCAGGAAATACGGGATATTATCAAATCGCTGGAACCCAAGCCAGGAAGGGAATTTGGCGACCCAAATGAAACCAGGTATATTGTTCCAGATGTAACTGTGGAAAAGAGTGAAGGCAAATATGTGGTTTCAGTAAATGAAGCGACGGCACCGAAATTATTTGTTAGTAGTTATTACAAGAAAATGCTTACGGAATCCGATAAGGAATCAACAATTTCGAAATTTCTTTCAGGAAGATTAAACTCAGCATTATGGCTAATAAAGAGCATAGAACAAAGAAGACAAACTATATTCAATGTTGTAACAGCCGTAGTAAAATATCAGGAACGATTCTTTGAAGAAGGCCCAAAGCATTTGAAAACTCTTACTTTGAAACAGATAGCAGATGAAGTCGGAATACATGAATCAACTGTCAGCAGAGCAATAAATGGCAAATACCTCCAATGTCCAAGAGGTATATACGAAATAAAATACTTCTTCACAAGCGGAGTAAGCGGAGGCCAAGGTGAAGGGATATCATCAGAAAGCATTAAAACATTTATTAAGGAAATAGTGGATGTGGAAAACCCATCATCACCATCAAGCGATCAAACCATAGCAGAACTCCTCAATGAAAGGGGCATCGATATTTCAAGAAGGACAGTAGCAAAATATAGGGATGATATGAATTTGCCATCATCTTCGAAACGAAAAAGATATTAATAGTATTGAAGTAAAGTCAATTATTGGTTATTATTTAAAACATTTGGAGGAAATATTATGAAAACAAAAGTTGGAATTAATGGATTTGGTAGAATCGGTCGAAACGCATTCAAGGCCGCTTATGAAAAAAATGCTGATTTTGATATCGTTGCAATTAATGATGTCACAAGCCCTGCGACACTTGCACATTTACTTAAATATGACAGTATCTTCGGAAAATTCTGTGGAGAAATATCATCAACTGATAATTCAATTATTGTCAATGGCAAAGAAATTCAAATTTTAGCTATAAGGAATCCGGAAGAAATTCCATGGGGGAAATTGGGTGTTGAACTTGTATTGGAGTCGACTGGACTTTTTACAAATAAGAAAGATGCTGCAAAACACATAACTGCCGGAGCCAAGAAAGTAGTAATTTCCGCACCAGCGTCAGACGAAGACATAACAATTGTCATGGGTGTAAATGAAGACAAATATCAAAAGGAAATACATAATGTAATTTCCAACGCATCATGCACAACGAACTGTATCGCACCTGTTGCAAAGATCATTGATAGAGAGTTCGGAATAATAAAAGGGTTGATGACGACAATACACTCTTACACAAATGATCAAAAAATACTTGACCTGCCACACAGCGACCTTAGAAGAGCAAGAGCAGCCGGGCTTTCAATGATACCCACAACTACGGGAGCTGCCAAGGCAGTAGCTTTGGTTTTACCAGAATTGAAGGGTAAACTCAACGGAATGGCAATAAGAATACCAACCCCTGCTGTTTCAGTAGTGGATTTGGTTTGCGATCTTAAAAAGGAAGTTACAGCAAAAGACATAAATGACGTGTTGATCAAGGCGGCCCAAGGAGAATTAAAAGGTATCTTGGAAGTAACTGATGAACCATTGGTATCTATCGACTTCAAAGGGAACCAAAGTTCATCAATAATTGATTTATTATCCACCATGGTAATCGAAGGCAACATGGTTAAAATAATCGCATGGTACGATAATGAATGGGGCTATTCAAATAGAGTAGTGGATTTGATGGAATTTATAATTAAGAAAGGCTTTTAATTGATATGAAAAAAACAATTAAAGACATTGATGTAAAAGGGAAGCGGGTAATCGTAAGATGTGATTTCAACGTGCCATTGGATACGGCTGGAGAAATCTCTGACTATATAAGGATTACAAGTGCTATCCCGACTATTAAATATTTAATTGAACATAAGGCTAAGGTAATATTGATTTCTCATCTTGGCAGACCAGATGGCCTTCCCAATATGGAGTTCACTTTAAAGCCAGTCGCAGAGGAACTTGCCAAACTTCTGGATATGAATATCGATTTTGTAAGTTCTCCCAGAGTTGTGGATGATAATGTCAGATCAGCAGTTGCTAAAATGGAAGAAGGACAAGTTATTCTTCTGGAAAATGTCAGATTTAGAAAAGAAGAAACCGAAGATGATCCGGAATTTTCAAAAGAACTTGCAAGTCTTGGTGATATATTTGTGGAGGATGCATTTGGAGCCGCACATCGGGCCCATGCCTCAATATATGGCATAGCAAAATATTTACCCGGAGTTTCAGGATTTCTTCTTGAGAGAGAAGTAAAATTCCTTGGAAATGCTGTTGACAATCCATTGAGACCTTTTTTGGCAATAATGGGTGGAGCTAAAATAGGAGATAAGATTTTAGTTATAGAAAGACTACTTGATTTAGTGGACTCATTGATTATCGGTGGTGGAATGGCATATACATTTATCAAGGCAACAGGTCACGAAATAGGCAAATCCCTTGTTGAAGAGGATAAATTGGATCTGGCATTAAGGCTCATACAAAAGGCTAAAGATAAAAATGTGAAACTGCTTTTACCAATAGATGTAATTGCTGCAAGAGAATTCAGCAATGTGGTTGATTTTACCAGCGTTGACGCGGATAAAATACCAAAAGACATGATGGGGCTCGATATAGGCAAAGGGTCAATAAAACTGTTTGTTGAAGAAATAGAGAAATCAGAGACTATTTTATGGAATGGCCCAATGGGAGTATTCGAAATGTCTAATTTTGCAGAAGGAACATTTAAGATTGCCCAAGCAATGTCTGTTTCAAAAGGAATAACAATAATCGGCGGAGGAGACAGTGCTGCTGCGGTTCTCCAATTTGGCTTATCAGATAAAATGACACATATCTCCACCGGTGGCGGAGCTTCATTGGAGTTTATCGGGGGCAAGGAGTTGCCAGGGATTTCCATATTGGAGGATAAATAATGAGAAAAAAGCTAATTGCAGGAAACTGGAAAATGTTCAAGACAGTTGAGGAGGCAAAAAGTTTTGCATTGGAATTTAAGGATTTGAAATTGGACAAGGACATAGAAATTGTGATATGCCCAACTTTCATTTCAATCCAAAAGCTTGTTGAAGAATTTAAGGGAACTAACATCAAAATCGGTGCTCAAAACATGCATTATGAAAATTCTGGAGCCTTTACCGGGGAAATATCTGCTGACATGCTCTCTGAACTCGGGGTGGAATATTGCATAATTGGACATTCTGAGAGAAGGCAATATTTTAATGAGACCGATGAAACAGTAAACTTGAAACTAATAAAATCACTAGAAAAGAATATAATTCCAATAGTTTGTGTTGGTGAGAACTTGGAACAAAGAGAAAGTGGCCAAGCTGAAGTAATTGTCGAAGCACAAATAGTAAAAGGTTTAATTGAAATTGCAGAAAAGAAACTTGAAGGAATAATAATAGCTTATGAACCAATCTGGGCAATTGGAACTGGTGTAACTGCAACAAATGAGCAGGCTAATGAAATGATTGGATTTATAAGAAAAACTATTTCGAAATATTACAGCCAGGACGCTTGTGAAGTTGTTAAAATATTATATGGTGGCAGTGTGAAACCAGAAAACGCAAAAGAACTTATGAATATGAGTGAGATAGACGGGGCGTTGGTTGGTGGAGCAAGTTTGAAACCATTGGAGTTTAGCAAGATTATTAATTTTAGGGGGTAACGCAATGTCTTTTATTGAAAATGTAATAGCAAGAGAAGTTTTGGACTCTAGAGGAAATCCAACCATTGAAGTTGAAATATTTCTTGAAGATGGAAGCATAGGGAGCGCGATCGTTCCTTCAGGCGCATCAACAGGATCATTTGAAGCCGTTGAATTAAGAGACAAGGACGAAAGAAGATATCAGGGCAAGGGAGTTTTAAAAGCTGTTGAAAATGTCAATGAGGAAATTGCAAAGGCTGTTGAAGGCATGAACATATTCGACCAGGTAGGTATAGACAATGCAATGATTGAACTTGATGGGACACCAAACAAGGGAAGGTTAGGAGCAAATTCCATACTTGCAGTATCTCTTGCCTGCGCAAACGCTGGAGCAAACTGCTTAGGGCTGCCTTTATTCCAATACATAGGCGGGGTAAACGCAAAGACTCTACCCATTCCAATGATGAATATTCTCAATGGTGGAGAACATGCGGACAACAATGTTGATATTCAAGAATTCATGGTTATGCCGGTTGGCGCACCAAACATTAGAGAAGCTGTTCGAATGGGAGCAGAAATTTTTCATTGCTTAAAGCAAGTTCTTAAATCAAAAGGTTTAAGCACTTCTGTTGGGGATGAAGGTGGTTTTGCACCAAACCTACAGTCCAATGAAGAAGCTATTGAAGTTATAATGGAAGCAATCGGCAAGGCAGGGTACAAGGCCGGAAAAGATGTAATGATTGCTCTTGATGTTGCCGCTTCAGAAATGTATGACAAGCAGACTGAAACATATAATTTCAAGGGAGAAAATATCAAAAGGACGGTAGATCAGTTGATTGACTATTATGAAATGCTGGTTGATAAATATCCTATCATATCCATTGAAGATGGTTTATCGGAAGATGATTGGAATGGTTGGAGAAAATTGACCGATAAAATCGGCAAAAGGGTACAACTTGTGGGCGATGATCTTTTTGTAACTAACACTGAGAGAATTAAGAAAGGTATTGAGCTTGGCGTAGCTAACTCAGTGTTAATAAAAGTAAACCAAATTGGGACTTTAACGGAGACCTTGGATGCGATTGAAATGGCAAAACGAGCTGGATATACGGCAATCATTTCACACAGGTCGGGAGAGACTGAAGATGTTTCAATTGCGGAGCTGGTAGTTGCAGTGAATGCAGGTCAAATCAAGACTGGAGCGCCATCAAGGACTGACAGGGTTGCCAAATACAACCAACTTATGAGGATAGAGGAGCTTCTTGATTCATCAAGCAATTATCCAGGGGAAACGGCTTTTTATAATTTGAAAAAATATTGATTTTTTATAGGTCATATGTTAAACTTTAGAAGTTATTTTGAGGGAGGTGCTCAAGTGAAAATATTTCTTATGATTTTGCTTTCATTAGCCAGTATAATATTGATTGCCAGCATACTGTTGCAATCCGGTAAAAGTGCAGGACTAAGTGGAGCTATAGGTGGCGGTGCCGAACAACTTTTCGGTAAAAAGAAAAGCAAGGGTTACGAGGCATTGTTGAACAAAGTCTCGACAGGTGGAGCGATTGTCTTCATTCTATGCTCGTTGATTTTGGTTGCAATTGAATAAAAGCTAATTTGAGAGGTGTTAAAACACCTCTTATCTAATTTGTAAACAAGTCAGAATATTTAATATATTAATTCGGAAAACGAGGAGGATTTTACTTAATGGAGACTATTCTATATATTGCGCCATTAGCAGGTTTAATAGCTTTGGTATTTGCCTTTGGACTTGCATCTTGGATAAATAAACAGGATGAAGGAACTGATAGGATGAAAGAAATTGCATCATATATAAGAGAAGGTGCGATGGCATTCCTAAGAAGAGAATATAAAACCATGATTATATTTATAACTGTAATGTTTATAATTCTTGGTTTTGGGATCGGTTGGAGCACAGCAATAAATTATCTAATCGGAACAAGCTTTTCAGTACTTGCAGGTTTTTTTGGCATGAGATGCGCTACAAAAGCAAATGTAAGAACAGCAAGCGCAGCAAAAGAACATGGCATGAACCTAGCTTTGAAAATCGCCTTTAGAGGTGGTGCTGTAATGGGTCTTTGTGTTGTTGGATTAGGTTTGTTGGGAATTGGATCAATATTCATCTTCCTTGGAGTTGAAAAAATAAGCGTTATAACCGGTTTCAGCCTGGGTGCGTCTTCTATGGCGTTATTTGGACGTGTTGGCGGTGGCATATATACGAAAGCAGCCGATGTTGGAGCAGATTTAGTCGGAAAGATTGAAGCAGGTATTCCTGAAGACGATCCAAGAAATCCGGCGGTTATTGCGGATAACGTTGGAGACAATGTTGGAGATGTAGCTGGCATGGGTTCCGATTTATTTGAATCATATGTTGGTTCAATCGTTTCTGCAATCATACTTGCCATATCCACAGTTGGCATAGACCCAATAGCAGGATCTGTTTATCCTTTGATACTATCATCCATCGGAATATTCGCTTCTATAATTGGTATAATGTTTGTGAGAGGAAATGAGAAATCAAATCCTGCAGCAGCACTTAACAGGGGTACCTATATAAGCGGAGCAATTGTAATTATAAGCTCATTTTTATTAAGCAAGCTTTTCTTTGGCACATTCAACAACGCATATGCAATTATTGCTGGCCTGGTTGTTGGAATTATCATTGGGAAAATCACTGAAATATATACTTCCTCAGACTATAAACATGTTAAGAGAATCGCCAGCCAATGTGAAACTGGACCAGCTACAACTATAATAAGCGGTTTCGGAACTGGTATGCTTTCAACGGTATGGCCTATAATATTTATTTCTGCAGGAATAATCGTATCCTACCATTTCGCAGGATTATATGGAATCGCACTTGCTGCTGTTGGAATGCTTTCAACAACAGGAATGGTTGTTGCGGTTGATGCCTATGGTCCTATAGCAGACAATGCTGGAGGAATAGCAGAAATGTCCGGTCTTGACAAAGAAGTAAGAGTTATAACTGACAAGCTTGATGCCGTTGGAAATACCACAGCGGCAATTGGAAAAGGTTTTGCAATAAGTTCTGCGGCTTTGACTGCCTTGGCTTTGTTTGCTTCTTATTCTCAAGTTGCAAAACTAACAACTATAGATTTGTTGAACCCTCTTGTTGTATCCGGCTTATTCATTGGCGCTATGCTGCCATTCTTCTTCTCCGCATTGACTATGAATTCAGTAGGCAAGGCAGCTTTTGAAATGATTGAAGAAGTTAGAAGGCAATTTCGTGAAGATTCAGGAATTATGGCTGGAACTTCAAAACCTGACTATGCAAGATGCGTGGATATAAGTACCAAGGCGGCACTAAGAGAAATGATTGCTCCAGGTCTAATGGCTGTTATCGCACCTCTGTCTGTGGGATTCATCCTAGGAATCAATGCGCTAGGGGGGCTGCTTGCTGGTGCCACTGCTTCCGGAGTTGTGCTTGCGATAATGATGGCAAATGCGGGGGGAGCATGGGACAATGCGAAAAAATATATTGAAGAAGGACATCATGGAGGAAAAGGTGGAGAACCTCACAAAGCGGCTGTCGTAGGCGACACTGTAGGAGATCCATTTAAAGATACTTCGGGCCCTTCCATCAATATCCTGATAAAACTAATGACAATAGTTGCATTGGTATTCGTACCACTTTTCTTGAGATTTGGTTCACTGATACATTAAACAACAATTACTTTGAAGGAAGTTGCTAGAGCAGCTTCCTTTTTTTAAAGGAGTATAATTATGACACAAGATGAAATTATATCTTTAATGAGAGAAAAAACCTACAAACCAATGAATGATGAATCACTTGGAAAGCATTTTAATGTCCACGGCAAGGATGCGGCAGAAATGATTAACCAAATTGATGAAATGGTTAAAAAAGGAGTCATTTCCAAAACAGCAAAGGACAAATATGTTTTATCGGAAAAACTGGAACTATATTCTGGTTATCTATCTAAAAATCAAAGAGGATTCGGATTCATGATCTCAGAAATAGAGGATTTTGGTGACATCTTTATACCTCCAGGTGAAATGAATGGAGCTATGAACGGCGACAGAATTCTTGTCAAGATAAGCAAGAAGTTGCTTGATCAAAAAAAATCCGAAGGCTCTGTAGTGAAAATTTTAGAAAGAGCTAATGATGAAATTGTTGGAAACTTTCGCTCATCTGAAAAGTATGGTTTTGTAATTGCCGACAGCAAAAAACTAAATGATGACATTTACATATCTAAAAAAGACTTCAATGGAGCAAAAAACGATGACAAGGTAGTTGTTCAAATTACAAAATGGCCTGAAAAGGATAGGAATGCCGAAGGTAGGATAATAGAAATAATAGGCAGTTCAAAGGATAAGAGAAATGACGCAAAAGGCCTTATCAGACAATATTCAATCAAGGAAGACTTTCCTGATGACGTTTTGCTTGAAGCAAACAGCATTAATGAAACGACAGATGAAAAGGAAATTGAAAGTAGAAGAGATTTAAGAGGAAAGACAATAATTACCATTGACGGAGAGGACGCAAAAGATCTTGATGATGCAGTATGCGTTGAAAAACTGGAAAATGGAAACTATAGATTAGGTGTTCACATAGCTGATGTAAGCCATTATGTCCCATGGGACTCCAAACTTGACCAGGAGGCGCTTAGACGGGGCTGCAGCATATATCTGATAGACAAGGTTATCCCAATGCTGCCACAGAAATTATCCAATGGCATATGCAGCCTGAATCCAAAAATAAATAGGCTCACATTGTCCATTGAGATGGAAATAGATAAAAGCGGTAAAGTTGTCTCATATGAAATATTTAAAAGCGTAATAAATACAACAGAGAGAATGGTATACACGGATGTTTCCGATATTTTAGAAAACAATGACAAGGCAAAAATAGATAAATATAGCAATATTTATAAGAATCTGCTGGAAATGAATGAACTTGGAACCATACTTGAGAGAAAAAGAAATGAAAGAGGTTATATTAACTTTGATGTTGATGAGGCGGTAATTACTCTTGACGAAACGGGCAATCCAATTTCAGTAGAATTGGCTGAAAGAAGAATAGCCAATAGATTGATTGAGGAATTCATGCTCGCTGCAAATGAGACTATCGCGGAGCATATATTCTGGATGGATCTTCCATTTGTATATAGGGTTCATGAAAGTCCAAGCATGGAACGTATTGAAGAATTCAAGAACTTCATACAATCACTTGGATATAGCTTCAAAGGAAGCACCGAGAATGTACATCCAAAAGTTTTGAATGATATTCTGGAAAAAATAAAAGGTAGGCCGGAAGAGCATGTTATAAGTACAGTAATGCTTCGCTCTATGAAAAAGGCAGCTTATTCAGTAGAATGCCAAGGACATTTTGGGTTGGGAGTAAAGTATTATTGCCATTTCACATCTCCAATCAGGAGATATCCAGACTTGATCATTCATAGAATCATCAAAATGGCAATAAAAATGGAAATTACAAATGAAAAACAGTTGGAGTTGATGAAGAAGTGTCAAGCGGCGGCAGAAATCTCTTCAATAAGGGAAAGAATCTCTGAAGAACTCGAACGTGAAATTGAAAAATTGAAAATGACTGAGTACATGGAAAAACATATCGGTGAAGAATTTTCAGGAGTTATCAGCGGGGTCATACAGTCTGGATTTTTTGTGGAACTTCCAAATACCATTGAAGGCATGGTAAGAATAGATACAATTTCCAATGATTACTATATATTCGAAGCCGAAAAGTACAGATTTATTGGAGAGAGAACGAAAAAAATATATCGTATTGGAGACAATGTCAAAATTAAAGTATTGAATGCGAATTCAATATCGAGAGAGATAGACTTTGTTTTGGTATAGGAATTTTTCTTATTAAATTAATTACGAGAAAGTAGTAACTGAAAATTAAAACTCTATTTGGATTTCCAAAATCCTGGTGACAATAACAATATTACTGTGAACAATTCCAATCGTCCACATAACATTAGAAATGACATGACAAGCTTTGAAAATGGGGAGAAAATGCTATAGTTCATAATCGGCCCAACAGCTTCAAAACCAGGGCCGACATTGCCAAGGGTTGCGGCCACAGCACTTGCTGAAACAACTAATCCAAAGTCTTCGATGGAAAGCAGCAAGGTTCCGCCTATAAACAGCATTAAATACAAAACCACGAAACTTAATATGCTGGATATCTTATCGGGTGAAATTGGCGAGTTGTTGATTTTTATTGCAACGACAGCTCTCGGATGGAGCTTTTGGAAAAGCTCTCTTTTAATAAGCTTGAAAATTACTAGAACTCTTACGACTTTAATAGCCCCTGCAGTTGACGCAGAGCAGCCACCGATAAACATCAAAAGGAACAGGACCATCTTGCTGAAAGAAGGCCAAATGTCAAAATTGGTAGAGGCAAATCCTGTGGTTGTCATGATTGAGGCGCTTTGGAAAAATGAATGCCGCAAAGCTTGGAAAATCGAATCGTATGTATATGTAAGCCTTAGATTTAAAGCAATACAAATTATAGCAACCAATAATATCAATACATACAATCTGAGCTCGTCATCTTTTAAAACTGTCTTCCAACGACCCTTTATCAAGTCATAATATAAGTTGAAATTTGCGCCGGCAAATATCATGAAGAGACCTATAATAATATCAATAGCCACACTGTTGAAATGGGCTATGCTTGCATTATAATTTGAAAATCCACCTGTTCCCATTGTTCCAAATGATTGGATTAAGGAATCGAAAAGACTCATTCCAGCAAGACAAAGGAAAAGGACTTCCATAGCGGTAATGAAAATATAGATAAAATATAATATTTTTGCCATGTCAGACATCTTTGGAGTTATTTTATCAAGAACAGGGCCTGGTGTTTCCGCATTTACTATTTGCTGTCCACCAATACCCAAGGCTGGAAGCAATGCAACAGCAAAAACAAGTATTCCCATTCCACCTAGCCAATGAGTAAACGACCTCCAAAAGAGAAGACCATTTGGCATTACTTCGATGTCGGTTAAAATCGAGGCACCAGTTGTAGTGAATCCGGATACTGTTTCAAATAATGCGTCAATATAACTTGGAATTGAACCTGAAATTACAAATGGCAGAGCCCCAAACATTGATGCAATCAACCAGCTAAATGAAACAATTGCAAAGCCATCCCTGATTCTAATCAAATTCGATTTTGCTTTTATTCTTGTTATGGAAAAACCTATTGCAAGCATGGGAATAATAGTGGCAATGAAACCAAATATGGATGTATTCTCATGTTGATATATTGAAATAAAAAGAGATGGAAGCATTGATACAGATAAAATGATCATAATCCAGCCTAAAATCCTAGATATCATTCTATAATTAAGAATCATAATTAGCTCCTATTCAATCAAATTTGGACAGGTTATCATATTATTAAAAAAAGTTTGGATGGTTAGTTTTGAATAATTTTTCAAGCTGCGGCACATCAGAAAGCAGACAGAAAATTATTACTTTGTCATCGACATTGATAACTGTATTTCCGTTTGGTATTATTACTTCTTCACCTCTATGTATTCCTGTAATTATTACTCCTTCAGGCAATGGAAGCTTTGAAATTGGGATTCCAACAAGTCCCATTCTTTCAATGGCTAGAATTTCCATTATTTCCGCCTGACCTTGGATTACTTGAGATGAAATTATCCTTTTTGAACCTTGAATAAACCTTAAAATGTTGCTGGCAGTAATATCAAGTGGATTTAAAGCCATGTCAATTCCCAATTTTTCTATCAGGTCGGCATAACTTTTACGACTTACTTTGGCAATAACATCAACCACTTTATGTTGTTTTGCCATTAAAGCCAGTAAAAGATTATCTTCGTCATATCCAGTTACAGTAATGAAAGCATCCATTTCGTCCAAATCTTCTTCTTCTAAAAGATTAAGATCTGTAGCATCTCCATGAAGCACAAGCACATCATTTAAATGTTCGGATAAATACTGACATCTATTCTTGTCAATTTCAATAATTTTTACAGATACTCTTTCGTCAGAAAGCTTCTGCGCAAGATATAAACCAGTCTTGCCACCACCAACAATCATAACTTTCTTAAGCTTGCTGAATTCATCCTGGCTGTGCACCACCATGTTAAGCTTTTGTATCGGCTCCTGGATACCTGCCACATACAAAGAATCATCAAATTCAATGATGGTATCCTTGTGGGGAATTATAACCTTGCCTTTTCTAGAAATCCCCAGAATAATCATATTATCTAGCATTTTAAGGACTTCTTTTATTGTTTTATTTATAATTATTGGTAGACTTTCAGCGTTGAATTCTATCAAAGACACTTTGCCACTTGAGAAGAAGCCATTGGAAAGAGTATATTGTTCAAATAAATACTTAAAAATCTCACTTGCAATTGCCATTTCGGGATTTACAATATAATCGATTTCCATTGTCTCTTTTATAAAATCAATTTGGTTCACGTGTTCAGGGTCTCTTATTCTGGCGATAACCTTTGGACATCCGAGTTTCTTGGCAAACGAAGCAATTACCATGTTTTTTTCATCCGTGTCAGTAACAGAAACAAGATAATCATAGCTTTTAATATCGATTTTTTTCAAGACGTCGATTTGTTTTGCATTTGCAGTAATAGTCATTAGATCCATTTGCGATCCGATTTTTTGAAGCAATTCGTTGTTTTTATCAATCAATGTAACTGAATTATCACCGCTCAGCAATGCTTCAGTTATTTTGACTCCCAATTTACCAGCACCTATAATTGCAACTTTCATTTATTCACATCCAGTCTTTAGAATTAAAATAATTCTATCATCTTTAAAAATGTTAGCAAGCATAATTGAAGTATAATATATTTTGTTATTGTTACATGCAATATGTTAGTATTGATTATAAATTACATTTGGAAAACAACTTTGGATGAAATAGAGGTAGGAAATGAAAATAAAGAAAATTATTGGTGGGAATATGGAAAGCAATGGA
>JBAWWY010000017.1:0-32518 GCA_037144355.1 Eubacteriales bacterium
TCATGGGTTGCCCTGGTGGATGCATAGGTGGAGGCGGACAGCCTGTCAAGTCCACTTTGGAAGTTAAAGCAAAGAGAATGAGAGCTCTATACAAGATAGATGCGGATCTTCCTCTTAGAAAGTCACATAAGAATCCAGATGTTACCAAGCTTTATGAAACATTCCTTGGAGAACCTCTTGGACCAAAATCACACGAACTTCTTCACACCCACTATCATTCAAAAACAAAGAAGTTCGACTATAGCAATCTAAAATAGTTTTACGATTGACAAACTTTTTCAATAAGCTTGTCACAAGGATACATCAATAAAATAAAAGGCTGTTAAAATTTTTTAACAGCCTTTTCCATATGCATTATTCCCATTATTCTTTTGCTAATACCCTATTCATCCACCAATATGCTTTTTTACTGTTGACGCTTTTTAACCTATAAACCTTCAAATTATAAAGCCGACTTGGAAACAAACTCATGTATCTCTTTTACAATATCGCTTCTCACTGGCAAGCTTAAATTCCATTTACGTGTTTTGCACACTATGGAATCCATGGCGTTTAAAACTTCCATATATTCATTTTTAGCTCCATGCATCAGCATATATGCAATATTATTTATATCTTTTCCATAAATATTCAAAAATGCCCTTGCTGGCGCTGATATGTTTCCAGCCCATACCTGGGAACATAAGACAATAAGTTCATATTCTTTCAAATCTACTGTGATTTTTTCAATATTTGCCTGCTCTTTTTTTGTTGCAGACCTGCCTGATTTAATGAATCCCAAGATACCTTTTCTCTTATCTTTATCCACGATTTCCAGAATATCAGAATTTAATTCCTTGGCCAGGGAAATTGCCGCCATTTTGACTTTGCCAGTTCTTGAATAATAAACTACAAGTGTTCTCATCTTTTCAACCTCCTATATTAATCCCCATTAACTACTTTATTTGCAAGAATCTCCATGGTGTCTATAAGCGGCTTTATAATATGATCCGGCGTAAGGACAATGCTTATTTCGGTGCACCCCGAAACAATCAGGTCCGCTCCTTGGGAAATCATGCTGTTTGCCGCTGCTACAAGAAGTGAAATTGGCTCCATTCCATAGTTCCCGCATTTGATGCCGTTTTCTCCGTAGATTGCCTTCATAACCTCTTCTTCCTGATCCTTGTCATTTGGGTAAACAATCTCATAGTCCGGTAGATATTTATGGAACATCCCAGCCCTCATGGTTCCAGTCGTGGACAATACACCAATTTTTCTAGCATTCTTGTAATTGCTCTTTATATACTCGTTTAATACTTCCAAAGCGTTTAGAATTTCATAATTTACCTCACTCCTTATTTCATCAATAAAATAATGTGCGGTTATACATGGTATACAGGCAACTTCCACTTTGGCCAGTTCAAGATTCTTTGCTGTTTTAATCATTTCGGGCAAAGGGCTCTCGCCTTCGCCAATAATTGCTTTCGTTCTATCGGGAATTTTTGGATTACTGTCAATAATGACTCTGAAATGGTCTTGGTCCTTGGTGACTTTAGTGGCTTTAATAATTTTCGAATAAAAATCCGCTGTGGCCTCAGGTCCCATTCCCCCAATAATTCCGATTATTTTATCATTCATAATCTATCCTCTCAAACTGTATATCAATTTCTTATATGCCTGCCACTCTTGATTCAAGTGGCCTGAACAAATCTTCAGTATCGATTTCAGGTCTCATCTCGTGCAACTTCTCGAGGGCTATCTTAGCTCCATAATCCATACCTTGGCATCCGGCAAGTAGAATCAAGTCTCCTTCTTCAGCTCTTGAAAGTGCCAGGGCAATTGCGTCCGGAAGTTCATCAAAAAGTTCTATTTTAATACCAGCCTTGGTCATAACATCAATGAATACCGCAATTTCCTCATCGCTGACTTCATCCTTTTCATCTACATGTGATCTGCTGAAAGTGGCGATTATATTTTCAATACCAATTTTTGTTGCCCATTTTACAATGGTTTCTGCATTTTCTCGATTGACTATAGGTCCTCTTCCCCCTCGAATCGCATAAACCATTCTCAATTTTTTATAATCCATAAAATCCAAAGTTCCCAAGGTAACGTCAATATTTCCACTATTTGCAAAATGATCATCTATTATTATAAACTCTTTTTCGAAAATAAACTCAAAACGCCTCTCAACTCCCTTGAATGAATTTAAGGCCGTTTGTATTATATTTGTACTGATACCGAATATCAAACCAACTGCTATTGCAGCCATGGAATTATAAACAGAATGGTATCCCGGAACAGATAATTCAATTGGGAAACTTTGAACGTAAATTTCCTTGTCGAAACCCATGAAATCTTGGTTTATATCCACATTGAACTTGGCTCTTCCAGTTGACAGGTTCAAATCAGAAACGCTTAATGTTCCTTGTTTTTTCTCCACGCTGTATGTGACAACTTTTGCTTCTGTTTCATTTTCAAGCCTGGAGCTGAAGGTGTCATCCAGGTTCAGAATTGCAAAGCTGCCTTCCTTTGCGTTTCTTATCAAGCCTGCTTTTGCATTGTAGTAGTTATCGAAACCTTCGTGCAGGTCTATATGCTCCCTGCTGATGTTATTTAGCACTACCACATTGAAATCCACGTTTGCAGCTCTGGAAAGCTCCATTGCAGAGGAAGAGACCTCCATGGTAACGTGTGTAACCCCATATTCATTCATTTCATATAAGAATTTTTGTAACTCGTAGGATTCCGGAGTGGTGAGTTTTGATGGGTAAAGCTCTTTCCCGTACATAACGGCCACTGTACCAATTACACCCGTTTCAAATCCATTCCCTTTAAATATTGCATCGGTTAAAAATGAAGTCGTTGTCTTGCCATTTGTTGCGGTTATGCCAATCATCTTCATTTTTTTGGAAGGATTGCCGAAGAAGTCTGCCGAAGCCGCCGCGAGAGCTTTTCTAGCATCGGCTACTTTATATTGTGGTATTGCCAGACCCTCTGAAAATTCTTCAACTATTGCCGCAACTGCGCCCTTCTCCATTGCCATTGGAAGATATTCATGGCCATCTGTCTTATAGCCTTTGATGCAAAAGAAAATATCCCCTGGTTTTACCCGGGCTGAATGATATGAAATACCAGAATAAAGGACTTCCTGATCCATTTTGGGATTGGCAGTCTCTTCTATTTTGATTATTTGGCTTAATTCCGAGATACTTTTCAACATAAGGATTCCCCCAATTTATTTAAAAAGTTTTTTCATTACTTTCTTTGCCAATATGGTAAAGAATGATAATGCTGGTTTTGGATCATCCAGGCTCCAAATTGCGCAGGCTTTTTTATTGAAGAAAAAGATAAAAACATCCCTGAAACGCAATTGCCTGGTCTTTAGATATCCATAGATTGCAAGAATATCCTCATACAAATACCGGAAGATGATTCCCGTTTCATATTCAACCGCTTTTGGTTTTACCGGGCTCCCTGTGAGTTGGCAATAAGTTATCCATGGCATATTAATGCCTGACATATATAACAAATTGTTTAAATTACTGATTCTTACATTTATTTCGATTAAATAGAATTGTCCTGTATTTGCGTCCTTCTTGAATTCTATCTCTCCAAATCCCTTATATCCAATATTCTTGAAAAACTTCGATCCGATGAGATGTAGCTCTCCGACAAGTTTTTGGCCTGTATATACAGATGCTCCGAAATTGATGGGAAACTGCCTGTACTTTTGGCATGTGAGCCAATGGGTTACCTCAGATTCATCATTCATATACGCGTCGTAGGTATACATATGGTCATCAAATCCAGGTATTATCCTCTGGACAATAACTTCAAGCCCTTTATCTTTAGCCATACTTAGAGCTTTTTCCAATTCCTGCAGGTTCTCAACCTTGAACATTTTTTTTCTAAAAACCAGCACGAATGCTGCTGAGTTGACTGGCTTTACAATGCATGGGAATCCTATTTTTTGAACAACATTATTGAGGAAACCATCTTCATTAGTGCTTATTGTCTCTGGAACTAAGACATCAAATTTCTCAGCAAGCTTATGAAGACTGCCCTTGTCCATAATCTCAGTATAAAGTCCCTGCTTTGTCATTGGTATTAAATAATATTCTTTAAGAAGGTCAAGATTATCATCCACAACTTCCACATATGGATCTGCGCATGGAATCAGTACTGGGGGCCTTTCCTGCTTCTTTGAATATTCTATAAGAAACTTAATAAATTCATCTGATTCTCTCTTGTAATGGGGAGTGATTATTTTTTCACTCACATATTTGGAAGAGAAGGCATAACTGCCTTCTTCAGTGTGATCCATTGCGACAACCACTACCCCATTTTTCCCAAGGCAACGTATTGCGCTAAGACCGATGTAATAATTTGATCCGAGGATTACGGCTTTGTTATTCATATCTTTTTCTCCTTGGAACGTATGTTATGACTTACATGCTTTTGCAGCTTTTTCCTTTTAATCTTGTTTCTTTTAATCATTACCCATGAAATTATAAAGCCCAAAAATATAAGTGCAATAGCCAGGACAAGATATTTTATATAATTTAATATATTGGTTATAGTAAGCCAAGCGCTTCCGGGAACGTCTTCATTGGCTACAATCTTAAATTCTCCAAGCTTGTTATTGGCTTCGAAAACTGTTATCGACCCAATCTTCTGTCCCAAATGTACTGGAGCATTTACAGATGTTTCAATGCCAACCTCTGTATTTAAAATATCTGGAGATGCATCAATCGGCAACGTTGCATAAACATCTTCTCCGATGACCGTATTGACAGAATCAAATAAGCCTCCCCGAACTTTGACCTGGCTTACTGGAGTATCCTTAGCCGCTACCTTTACACTCTTGTAATTTGCGAATCCATAGTCCAGCAACTTGATACTGTCCAAAAAAATATTTGTTGAATCAGATTGGAGGACGACGGCAATCAATTCCATTCCATCTCTTTTCGCTGATGTTATCAGGCAATAACCTGCATCAGTTGTAAAACCAGTTTTCACCCCTGTTGCCCCATCATACTTCAAAGTTCGAATCGTACCGTTATAGTTAACTTTAGTATCTGTATCGAAAAGGAGCTTGTTCTTGTTATATAGATACCTTTCAGGCTGTTTGTTGGTCGCTGAAAAAACATATCTATAAGTAGAAATCGCCTTTCTTATTTCTGGATGCTTTAATGCCTCTTTAGTAATCATTGCCAGGTCATAAGCCGTGGTAAGGTGCATGCTGTCCGGAAGGCCATTTGGATTGTCAAAATTCGTATTCTTTGCCCCAAGTTCTTTTGCTCTCTGGTTCATTAGATTGGTGAATTCGGGAATTGTTCCCGAGATTTCCTTTCCAACAGCTACTGCCGCATCATTGGCGGACTCAACCAGCATTGCATTCAACAATTGATCAACTGTAACCTCTTCCCCTTCTACGAGGAAAATCCTCGTACCATCGGAAAATGGTGTTGTGGAGTCAATGATAACCTTTTGTGTCATGTCAAGATTTTCCACCGCAAGCAAAGATGTCATTATCTTTGTAGTGCTCGCTGGAAACTTTTGTTTATTCATTTGCTTGTCAAACAAGACCTGCCCTGTCGCACCATCGATTAAAACCGCCGCATCCCCTATTATTTGTGGCTCTGGGCCGGCTCCATAGGAAAATTGAAATGAGCCAAAGATCAATGAGATACTCAATAAAACAACTGCCATTTTTTTCATTTTTGTCTCCATCTATATGCTTTATATTTTATCTGCAAGCTTAATATTTTATCTATTTTCGAAAGAAATAATCGGTTAGTTCGTACCCGTTTTGAAAATGTTCTCCTAATTTGCCAGCTTTCTCGGTAAATGAATTGCTCCTGTTGTACCTGCTTTTAGTGCTGTCATATAGGCAAAATGGCACTGGGGATGATGTATGTGTTCTTAAAGATATAGGTGTTGCATGGTCAGGGAGAACAAGAATCCTAAATTCCTTTTCCGTTTCCTTCAAGAAAACCAGCAATGGCTTGACTATTTTCCCATCAATATATTCTATTGATTTGATTTTCCCTTCCAAGTCACCTTGGTGTGAACATTCATCAGGAGCTTCCACATGAATGAAGACAAAATCGTCTCCTTCCATAAAAGCGGCTTTTGCTGCTTCTGCCTTTGCGGTATAGTCAGTATCTATAGTCCCAGTTGCCGTTGGAACATTTATTGCTCTCATGCCAGCGCAAATTCCAATCCCCTTGATTAAATCCACCGCCGAAATTACAGACCCCTTTACCCCATATTTATCTTGGAAGTTTGCAAGATTCGGTTTTTTGCCCTGACCCCAAAGCCAAATGGAATTGCCTGGGTTTTTTCCATTTTTAACCCTTTCCAAATTTGTCGGATGTGAGGAGAGCAAATCGTAACTTTCTTTCATGATTTCCCTCAATCTGTATATTGATCCTGCTTTCGGCAAATACTCACATATTTCTCTTGTAAGTATGTCGTGAGGCGGAATTAGAACTTCTTCGATTTCTCCATTTTTAATAATCAGAGCGTGCCTATAGCTGACTCCGGGATAAAATTTCAATGTATTATCTCCAAAGGCCTCTTCAACGCTTTTAATAAGTTCTTTGGCTTCCTCGCTTGCAATATCTCCGGCACTATGGTCAATTATTATCTTTTTCTCATAATCTCCATCTCCTGCAAGAGTGACCAGATTACACCTAAGCGCCAAATCTGTATCAGTAAGTTCTATTCCCATGCTTGCAGCCTCCAGTGGAGACCTTCCTGTATGATATATTTTGGGATCATATCCCAAGACTGACAAATTTGCTGTATCGCTCCCTGGCGACATGCCATTGGGAATCGTGCTGACGGTGCCTATTTCTCCATATTGAGCCATGTAATCCATGTTTTCTATAGAAGCTGCCTCAAGTGGAGTTTTGTCACCCAGGCTGCTTATTTTCTCATCTGCCGCTCCATCGAGAAGCACTATCAAATACTTCATTTTCAGTTCCTTCCGCTCTTTTACCTGTTCATTTTTTTCTTTACCATTCTAACACAAAGTGCTATAATTGTGTACAATAAAATCCAAGGAGGTAAGAAAAAATGGATAGGATATTTAATTTTTCTGCAGGTCCATCTATGTTGCCCGTAGAGGTACTGGAGGAGGCTGCTAAAGAGCTCGCAAATTACCATGGCTGTGGTATGTCGGTAATGGAACTAAGCCACCGCTCCTTGGAATTCGAGAAGATTATCGGGGATGCGGAAGCTGGTTTGAGGGAATTGATGGAGATTCCAGAGAACTATAAAGTCTTGTTTCTTCAAGGTGGTGCTTCACTGCAATTTTCCATGATTCCAATGAATTTATTCAGAAATTCCAACAAGGCTGATTTTCTCATTACAGGAATGTGGGCAAAAAAAGCTGCCGCTGAAGCCAAAAAATTCGGGAAGGTAAATGTTGTCGCCTCTTCAGAAGATACAATGTTTTCATACATACCAAAATTTGATTCCACGAATTTTTCCAAGGATGCGGACTATTTCCATATAACAACAAACAATACAATTTACGGCTCCAGGATTCCCACCCTCCCTGACACAGGAGATGTGCCTTTGGTAGCCGATATGTCATCGAATATTCTATCTGAGGTCTATGACGTTTCAAAATTTGGCCTTATCTATGCAGGTGCTCAAAAAAACATAGGGCCAGCAGGTCTTACAGTGGTAATTATCAGGGATGACCTGGTTGGATTTGCCAAGGAAGGCACTCCACCAATGCTGGATTATAAAATCCAAGTTGATAATGGTTCCATGTACAATACTCCTCCAACCTTCGCAATTTATATGGCTAAGCTCGTTTTTGACCATATGCGGAAACTTGGTGGCATTCCTGCCATGCAGAAGATCAATGAAGATAAGGCGAAGCTTCTATACGATGCAATTGATAATAGCAAATTGTTCAGCTGCCCTGTTAATAAGGAAGACCGATCAATAATGAATGTGGTCTTTGTTACCGGCAACGAAGTCATAGATAAACAATTCATCAAGGAAGCGGAAAGTCTCGGCTTGGTTAATCTTGGTGGCCATCGATCAGTAGGAGGAATGAGAGCAAGCATCTATAATGCCATGCCTGTTGCAGGCGTTAAAGCATTGATAAAATTCATGCAGGATTTCGAGGTAAGAAATAATGTATAAGATCGCGGCCCTCAACAAGATATCCTCCAAGGGTATGAACTTGTTTGGCTCAAAATATGAATTCACCCAGGATATCGAACAGGCGAATGGTATCCTTGTGAGAAGCCAGGAAATGTCTGAAATGGAATTTTCGCAAAATCTTTTTGCAATCGCCAGAGCTGGCGCAGGTACAAACAATATACCTATAGAAGCATGTTCAAAAAAGGGCATAGTGGTCTTCAATACTCCGGGGGCCAATGCAAATGCGGTAAAGGAATTGGTCCTTGCTGGTTTGTTTATTTCTTCCCGGGATATTGTAAGTGGTGTGAACTGGGTTAGAACCATACCTGAAGATGTGGAAAAAACAGTTGAAAAGGGCAAGGCAAAATTTTCGGGAAACGAAATCTTGGGCAAGACCTTGGGTGTAATAGGCCTCGGAGCCATAGGCGTGCTAGTTTCCAATGCCGCGTCCGACTTGCACATGAAAGTTTTTGGATATGATCCATATCTTTCTGTAAACGCCGCTTTGGACCTTTCAAACAAGATAACCTTGTGTGACGATCTCACTGCAATGCTAGCAGAGTGTGATTATATAGCAATCCATGTTCCCTATTCAGACGATACAAAAGAACTGCTAAGCGAAAGTTTGATTTCAATTTTGAAGCCAGGTGTTAGAATCTTAAATTTTTCTAGAGATAAGATTGTGGACGAGGAGGCTTTGATTAAAGCTTTGGCCTCTGGCAAGGTTAATAAGTATGTTACGGATTTCCCAAATGACAGAGTTAAAAATTTAGAAAATGTTATTTGCATACCCCACCTTGGCGCCTCCACTTCCGAGTCTGAAGAAAACTGTGCTGTCATGGCAGTTGAAGAGCTGATGGATTACCTAGAGAACGGAAATATTTTCAACTCGGTAAATTTCCCAAATTGCACCATGGGTGTGTGCGGAACAGCTGGGAGAATTGCAGTTCTTCACAGGAATATTCCAAAGATGATTGGGCAGATAACAAATCTTCTTGCTGAAATGAATATAAACATAAGCGATATGACCAATAGAAGCAAGGGGGAATACCAATATACCCTGATTGATGTTGATTCACATATTAGCAGTGATGATTTGGAAACGCTCAAGGGCGCTTTTGGAATTATTTCAGTTAGAATAGTTAAATAGAAAGGAAATGCCATGTTTAAAATTGCTTCATTAAATAAAATATCCGGCAAGGGTCTAGACAAGCTTTCAAACAAATTTATACAGACGGATTTAGTAGATGAGGCGCAGGCCATATTGGTGAGAAGCCAGGACATGCTCAATATGGAATTGTCTTCCTCTCTTTTGGCCATTGCAAGAGCTGGTGCGGGTTACAACAATATCCCAGTTGATACTTGCTCGAAAAGAGGAATTGTAGTCTTCAACACTCCCGGTGCAAATGCCAATGCCGTGAAAGAACTGGTTATTACCGGCCTTCTTTTATCAGCCCGCAATATTGCCGAGGCTATTTCCTGGACTAAAACATTAACAACCGATGTAGAAAAATCTGTCGAAAAACATAAGAGCCAATTTGCCGGTCACGAGATCAAAGGGAAGTCATTAGGTGTTCTTGGTCTTGGAGCAATTGGCGTAATGGTAGCAAATACTGCTTCCGACCTTGGAATGCATGTTTACGGATATGATCCTTATCTCTCCATAAAATCCGCCCACGAGCTTGATAGCCGGGTTAAGTTTATGGATGACTTAAATCTACTTCTTCCAAAATGCGATTATATTTCCCTTCATATTCCATTTTCCAATGCAACAAAAGGTTTCATCGGAAAAGATCAAATATCCAATATGAAGCGTGGTGTTTGCGTACTTAATTTCTCAAGGGACAAGATTGTAGACGAGTTGGAAATTCTTGCCGCATTATCCTCAGGACATGTAAAGCAGTACGTTACAGATTTTCCAAATGAGAATGTAATCGGAAATGATAAAGTGATTTCCATACCACATCTGGGAGCCTCAACCAAGGAGTCCGAGGACAACTGTGCCATTATGGCAGTTGAACAGATTGTTGATTATTTGGAAAATGGAAATATTACAAACTCAGTCAATTTTCCCGATTGCAGGATGGGAATCTGCAATACCCAGGGCCGTATCGGTGTTTTAAATAAAAATGTTCCCGCCATGTTGGGAAAAATAACCAACGCTTTGGCAGAATTGAATATCAACATCAGCGATTTGAACAATAGAAGCAAAGGGGAATACGCCTATACTTTAATCGACATCGACTCCAATGTGGATGAGGATGCTCTTAGAAAACTTCATGAAGTGGATGGAATAATCGCAGTAAGAATAATAAAATAAATATTATCAATGCATATTAATCATGATACTCAGGAGTAGGCTTCAAGCCTACTCTTTTACTATTTCCTCGTAGGCGATATTGAAAAGTATTCCAATTACCAGGATCAACCCAACTATGTAAAACCAGAGCAGAAGCGACACCACAGTTGCCAGACCTCCATAAATTAGATTTGTAAATTTCAAAGCTTCCACATACTCAGAATAAACTATAGAAGCTAATAGGATAAATATAGAAGCGAAAATAGTGCCTGGTATGATTTGTTTGAAATGAAGCTTTTCTGCCGGTACCATTTTATAAGTAAATCCAATTGTAAACATATATATAGCTGCGGCAATGGGCCATCTTGCAATAAACCAAATGTTTTTTATAATGAATTCCGAGCCATGTGTCTGATCAAAATAATAGGCAATAGATTTTATTATTATTTCTCCATAAACAAGAATCGTCAAACTGAAAACTATAAGTATCAAAGTCAGGAATACTGTTTTTATAGCTCTTACTCTCTCGTGCAAATAAGAATAACTCATTCCCCCATGCTCATATGCGTAATTTGATATACGTATCAGTGAATATTGTCCCCTGGAGCTTGCCCAGGCGATTACCAGCAATAGTACAAAATTCAAATTTGCCGGTGGCGCATTGGTGAGAATTTCTCTGATTATTCTTGCCAAACCCTCGGTTGCCTGGACTTCAATAATGCTCTTCAGCCATTCGGCGGAAATTGACAAAGCCCCAAGTATCTCCCCTAATAGAATTGTCAAAGGTACAAAAGAAAGCAGGAAAAAAAACGCCAGTTCTGCTGGTGCTCCGGCATAATATGGATCTTTTATTTTTCTAAAAACTAAAAGCAAGATGTGGAAGAATTGTTTTCTTGTCATTTTCATTGGACTACCTCAATTTAAAGTTCAATTTAATTCTAAGTTCAGCAAGAGCCTTAGCTCTGTGACTGATCTTATTCTTTTCTTCTCCAGACAGTTCTGCAAAGGTCTTTTCAAAACCTATCGGAACAAATAACGGATCATATCCGAACCCATTTTTACCTTTTTCTTCAAATATGATATGCCCTCTGCATTCTCCATAAGTTTGTATTACTTTCCCATCAGCAAAAGCCAAAGTAATTACGGATACGAATTTGGCTGTTCTTTTTGCCATTGGAATATCTTTCAACAACTCAAGCAGCTTGTTGTTGTTTTCCAAATCGCTGGCATCATCCCCGGCAAATCTTGCCGATATTACTCCTGGCGCTCCATCCAAGGCATCCACCATTAAGCCTGAGTCATCTGAAATCGCAGTCATTGAACAAAGCTTCATAATCTCAACGGCTTTTTTCAATGAGTTTTCTTGAAAAGTCTCTCCATCTTCTAGAATTTCTATGTCTGGATCTATGACCTTGTCTCTGGAAATAATACTGATACCGAATTCACTGGTTATTTTCTCAATCTCTTGAATCTTATGCTTGTTTTTTGTTGCCGCTACAATTTCCATTTAGCTCTCCTTTAAATATTACAATTCAAATCGCCTATAATGCTTTTTTGAACATCAATCAAAGCATTGCATCCAATTTTCCCAAGCCTTAATAGCTCAAAAAGTTCATCTTCCCTATACGGCCTTGCTTCACCTGTTCCTTGTATTTCTATATATTCGCCGGCATCTGTCATAACAAGATTCATGTCAACGTCTGCATTTGAATCCTCCTCATAGCATAAGTCCAACATCGGTTTCCCCTTGACTATTCCCACACTTATTGCTGATATATAGTTTGTTATGGGAATTTCGGTTATCAAGTTGTCTTTTTTCAATTTTTTCAAAGCAAAGACCAACGCTATAAATGCTCCGGTTATTGCCGCGGTTCTTGTCCCACCATCGGCTTGAATAACATCGCAGTCAATCCATATTGTTCTTTCCCCAAGCATTTCGAAGTTTACAACCGATCTCAATGAGCGCCCAATCAATCTTTGAATTTCGTGGGTGCGTCCATCAACCTTGCCTCTGGTACCATCTCTAATTTTCCTTGTTCCTGTGGATCTTGGAAGCATTCCATATTCTGCTGTAACCCAGCCCTTGCCGCTTCCACGCAGATGCATTGCAGTCTTTTCTTCAACCGAAGCCGAGCAAATTACTTTTGTATTGCCCATTTCAATTAAAACCGACCCTTCAGCATGAAGCAGATAATTGTTTGTCACTTTTATCTTTCTAATTTCATCATTTTGTCTTCCATCAATTCTCATTTCTTTCATTATGCCACCTATCCTATCAATCATAAATTTAATCAATCTTCAATATCCAGTTCCCTTATTCTTCTATAAAGAGTGGATTCGCTTATTCCCAGCAACCTGGCGCCTCTTTTCTTGCCTTCAAGTGAGCTTCCAGTTTGAATCAGAACATCTTCTATAAGTTTCTTTTGATAAATATCCAGTTTGTCTTTAAGCAGCGTTCCCTCTTTTCCAGTTTCACTCAATGTCTTTTGAATTCGGTCGGGGAGATTGCCCATGCTTATCTCATTGCCGTTTTCCATATTGACCGCATATTCAACTACGTTTTCCAATTCTCTAACATTGCCTGGCCAATCATATCTTAGAAGTGCTTTGATTGCATCCTCTGAAAAACTGTCTATTTTTTTGCCCAAAAGTTTTGTGAACTTGCCAAGGGCAAATTTAAGAAGCAATTCCGCATCCTGGCCCCTGCTTCTAAGAGGTGGAATCACTAGGGGGATGACATTCAGCCTAAAATATAGATCTTCTCTGAATTGCTTCAGCTTTATCATTTCTTCCAAATTTTTATTTGTTGCGGCAATTATCCTCACATTCACATCAATCGGCTTTATACCACCGACTCTGTCTATTTGTCTGTTTTGTATCGCATGAAGCAATTTTACCTGAAGATGCAAGGGCATGTCTCCAATTTCATCAAGAAATATGGTACCCTTATTGGCTATTTCAAACTTGCCTGGCTTTCCACTTTTATCGGCACCGGTGAATGCTCCCTTGTCATATCCAAACAGTTCGCTTTCGAGAAGCATATCTGGAATAGCTCCACAGTTTATACTTACAAAAGAGTTTTCCCTTCTCGGGCTGGCAAAATGTATCGCCCTTGCAAAAAGTTCCTTGCCTGTTCCACTTTCTCCCGTAATCAGAATTGTTGAATCGCTGGTGGCAACCTGCAAAGCTCTTTTTTTAACATTTGTCATGGCTTCGCTTTCTCCCAGTATATCATCAATGCTGGTATCCGCATTTGAAGAAGCCATCTTGTATATTCTTTCTCTCGCATCGGAAATATCTTGAAAAAGTATCATCGCACCGCTGACTGTGGAATTGGATTCCGTTTTCGAGCCATCGCTAATTGGTATAAGAGAGCATAAGAATCTTTTTTCTTCTTCCCTGTTTGAGCTTTTATCATTTGTATATGAAAGTTCCTTATCCTTGATTGATTCACCATTTAAGATTACTTTTCCTATTTCATCAATATCCCAAACATAGGATATTTTTTTCCCTTCGATTTTATCTCTGGCGAGACCAAGGAGCATTTCGCATTTATAATTGCATGAGACAATTGTAAAATCCCTGTCAACTGCCAATAGCCCTTCATGCATGGACTCCACTATTGATTTGATCTGGTTGCTGTTAATCGTTTGTTCCAGCTTGCTGGCAATCAGTTCGCCCATCCTATCCAGAAACAATGTCAAAGTTTCGCTATTTTTAATTATTTTATACTTTTGTGGCAGGTCAAATGCTACAAGCCCTATTAATCCTATGATTTTCTCGCCGACTTTGATCGGGCAGCAAATTTCCGCCAGTTCTCCCTCTTGGGGATTGTAATCCGGATCCATAAGGGGGTCAAGGCATAAGTATTGCTTCCCAGATTTGAGCAGCTTTGAATATATAAGACCGGAATTCACATCTCCGCCCTCTTCAAAGCTTCCCACCTTCTTGGCATATCTTCCCGAACCGCCAATTATCATAAGCTTTTCGTCGATTATCTCAGTCTCTATTTCTAAAGCTGCTGTAATTGCTTCAGCGACCTGCATGACGGTATCTTTAATTATTATTAGTCCGGCCATTTTCATTTCCCCCAATAATCAATTGGTTAACTTCCTGTACTCAGTATTTTATACGAGTTTTTCATTATTGACAATAACTTTTCAAATTTGACAAATATTAATTCTCTATTGTCTGGCAGAAGGGCAAATAATTACTTTGGCAAACACAAGCCAAATAAATTTAAGCATTCATTTCAACACCTGCAGGCATTTGCCCGATTATTCAGTAATTGGATATTCTTTTGGCATGGTATTTGCTTTTATTAAGCGCATAGGATATCAATAAATTAATTATGGAGGAATAAAATGATTAACAGGGAAAAATTAACGGCTCAGTATGCAAAAGAGCTTGAATTATTCGAAAAAATGCATCCAAAATCGGGGGAGATTTTTGAAAGAGCCAAAGGCTCATTGCTTCAGGGAGTTCCAATGAACTGGATGGTAAAATGGGCTGGTTCATATCCAGTTTGTGTTGCAACTGCAAAGGGTGCCAAGTTTACTGATGTTGACGGAAATGAATATCTCGATCTTTGCCTTGGAGATACCGGATCAATGGTTGGACATGCTCCAGATGCCGCAGTAAAAGCAATCACGGAATATGTAAAGCAGGGAACTACTTTCATGCTTCCAACTGAAGATGCTGCATGGAATGGCGAAGAATTGCAGAGAAGATTCGGAATGAAATACTGGCAGTTCGCTACCAGCGCTACTGATGCAAACAGATTTGTGCTAAGACTTGCCAGACAAGTAACAAAGAAACCTATGATTATTGCATACAACTGGTGCTATCATGGAACAGTTGACGAAACTGTTGCAATAATAGATGAACATACAGGAAAGACAATTGCGAAACCAGGAAATTTAGGTCCACAATGTGACCCAGCTATTACTACAAGAATGATTGAGTGGAATGATATTCCAGCACTTGAAGCTGCTTTAAAAATAGGTGATGTAGCTTGTGTTCTTGCAGAACCCGTTATGACAAACTGCGGTATCGTTCATCCAGATCCAGGATATCATGATGCCTTGAGAGCATTGACTAAAAAGTATGGTGCATTACTGATAATCGATGAAACACATACAATCTGTACTGGCATAGGCGGTTGCACAAAAGAATACAACCTTAAACCAGACATGGTTGTCATAGGTAAGACTATTGCTTCAGGTATCCCTGCAGCAGCTTATGGATTTACGGAAGAACTTGGCAATTTGATAGTTAAGGAAATACCAAAAGAAGTTTGCGATATAGGTGGCATCGGCGGAACTCTTGCAGCAAACGCACTTACAATGCATGCCGTAAAAGCAACATTGAGTGAAGTTTTAACGGAAGATTTTTATGCCAGAAACATTCCTCTTGCAAAGAGATTCAACGAAGGAATTCAAAGTGTGATCAGCGAATTCAACCTTCCTTGGAACACAACCCAGCTTGGTTGCAGAACCGAGTACTGGTTTAGAAAAGAACCAGCGAAGAATGGCGGAGAAGCTGAAGCTGCAGTTGATTTTGAACTAGATCAATACATGCATCTAGCATCATTAAACAGAGGCATACTTATGACTCCATTCCACAATATGGCCTTAATATGTCCTTCAACTACTGTTGCGGACATCGATAGACATACCGCTGTATTCAGAGAAATAGTCTCGAATATCTTAAACTAATTTATCAGCATATTAAAAAGGGGCTGGGGGTTTACTCCTGTCCCTTTTTCATATACATTTGTAATTAGCGCAATGAATATTTTAGAACTTGCTGCCTGATTTATTTTCAAATTCTAAATAACTTTTTTATTAATAGGAGAATTTAAATGAAAAATTTTATGGACTTTAATGGCATGGTGTGCCTTGTGACTGGAAGTGGAAGCCAGACAGGAATAGGTTTTTCAAGTGCAAAAATTCTTGCGGGGCTTGGTGCTTCGGTAGCGCTTGTCTCAACTACCGATAGAATCTTTGAAAGAGCTGATGAATTAAGAAAATTTGGAGTGAAATCAAATGGTTATGTAGCCGATTTGATGAACCGCAGCCAAGTTAATGCCATGGTGGAAAAAATTGTTGAGGATTTTGGTAAAATCGATATTCTTATCAACAATGCAGGAATGGTTCAGGTTGGAGAAGAAGATGACTATCCTCTATTTACAGAGTTGACAGACCAGGCTTGGGATATTTCTATAAACCGAAATCTAACTTTAACTTATAACGTTACAAAAAAAGTGCTCCCGTACATGATCTCTTCCAGATACGGACGTATTGTCAACGTTTCTTCCGTTACAGGACCAATTGTAAGCAATCCAGGTTCAGCCGCATATGGCGCGGCCAAAGCTGCAGTAATTGGAATGAGCAGGTCAATTGCAATTGAAGTTGCCAAAGACAATATTATGATAAACAACGTATTGCCTGGTTGGATTGGAACTGCATCACAAATGGAAGTAGAAGCAATAGCAGGGATAAATACCCCTGCCGGGCGAAGTGGAACTCCTGAGGAAGTTGCAAACATGGTTGTTTTCCTTTGTTCCCCAGAAGTTTCTTACATAACAGGACAGTCATTCATTGTAGACGGTGGGAACTGCATTCAGGAATATAAGGGCCCATCGGAAATGTACTATTAAATTATTAGTTAATTATTTAGAATAAGTTTTAATATCTATTGGAGGATATATAATGGAATTTTTTTCGTTGAAAAACAAAGTCGCAATAATTACCGGCGGTGGCTCAGGGCTTGGACTTGCAACTGTTAAAAGATTTGTTCAAGCGGGGGCGAAGGTGGTCATTGCTGATATTTCAGACAAATCTTCACTTGCCATGGAGCTTGGCTGTGATTATATTAGAACCAATGTTTCTATTGAAGCCGATGTGGAGAATCTGGTCAAATCAGCTTTTGATAAATTTGGTCTTATTGATATAATGATAAACAATGCCGGGATTATTGCCCCTGAGGAGTTGTTGACGGATTCAAATCTAGAAACATTCAAGAAACTTTATGACGTCAATGTATATGGTGTAATGTTTGGTTTGAAACATGCGCCAAAATACATGAGAGATGGCGGGGTGATTTTGAGCACCGCTTCCAACTCCGCAAATGGAGATTATGCCGGATATGGTGCCTATATCTCATCGAAATCCGCTGTTGTAGGATTGACAAAGGCTAGTGCTATTGAACTTGCTCCGAGAAATATAAGGGTAAACTGTATTTGTCCAAACACAATCGACACACCGATGGCTTATGCTGAAGGTTGCGAAACGGAATTGAAAGTTATAGCCATCACTACTCCACTTGGGAGAATGTGCAAGGCTGAGGAAGCCGCCGCACTTTATCATTTTCTAGCGGCTGACGACTGCAGATATATAACCGGAGAGGATATTTATATTGATGGAGGACTTAAGGCAGGGCCAAGCATCAGCATGATAGACATGGTGCTGAAAGGCTTGGATTCCGAATAGTAATCTCAACGGCAAACTGAAGTTTGCCTCCATGCATCAATCATATTAACTTTTTCGACTCTTCCCATCAGTTGATAGAAAGTACGCCATTCTTCAAGAGACTGAAGCGGAATTTTAATTCCGTTAATCTCCGTGAAGTCCTTGATATGTTCTTTATTTAGAGGAAAGTAGCATTCCTTGCCTTTATCCATAATGATAAATCCAGCCATTACATCAATATCAACCCCGTCAACTAGAAACTCCATGAAATATTTAGTTTTATATTCTACATTTGGATTAGGGGCTTGAATCTTGCCAAAAGATAATAAAGCCTCTTTGACTGTCTCAACATCTTCTTCGGCGATCATAATATCAATATCATTAAATTCGGATGTGACTCCTTTTAAGTATAACAATACCGAGCCTCCAATCGCCCAGGTAGCATTTTTGTCATTTAATTCTTTTGCAATCTGGGAAAGCATAGTCAGCTTGTCTTTTATATTTTTCATTTCATTCCCATCTAAATTATTTGACCAAATATATATGATCCGATTCAGGTGGCATTATAACTTGTTTCTTACCGTTGGAAACTAAGAAGCAATTCCCTATTTCTTCTTTGTCCTTTATACCTTGCTCAGTCATTTCCATGAGCTTTCCAATAACCCCTGCCTTGATATTTTGTCTGTGAAGTTCAGCTAGGATTGTTTTGCTAGGCTCTTCTCCAGCAATTATAAGCATTGAACCGCTTGATATCAGCTTCAAATAGTCTATTTCAAAGTGCCTGCAAATTTTTTGCGTCACTTCCAATACGGGAATGCTCTCCAGATTGATTTCACAACCAACACCAGCATTTGCACAAATCTCCCATACCGCTCCAAGTACTCCACCTTCCGTTATATCATGCATGGATGTCGCTCCAAGGTTCCCGGCGATGATGCCTTCCTTGACAACACTCAAGTCGTTTAAAGTTGATTTTGCCTCGGATATTTCCCCAGATTCAAGAAATGTTTTTAAAACCTCTTCAAAATCGCTGGCAATAATCCCTGTTCCTTCAAGCCCTGCATATTTTGTCATAATAATAACATCCCCTGCTTTTGGTTCGACTTGGATTTTAGTCCTATCTGCCTTGATTCTTCCAATTGCAGTTGATACTATGACAGGTTTGACAACCGCATCCGTTATTTCCGTATGCCCGCCGATTATTTCAACTTCAAGTCTTTCAGCCTCATCTCCTGCCTGCTTCATCATGATGCTGATTTCTTCTTCCGTGGTTCCTTCCGGCAACATTACGGCAAGCATGATTCCAATAGGTTGTATTCCTTTTGTTGCAATGTCGTTGCAAGTAATACTGATAGCGATTCTTCCAATATCATTGATGGATGCAGTGATAGGGTCCGTTGAGACAACGCAGTCGTATTCTCCAAAGTCAACCACAGCGCAGTCTTTTCCTATTCCTGACCTCTCCTTGACTTCAGCCCTTTTATACTTAATGTTGTTGAAAACCAGTTTTTCTAGGACATGGTTTTCCAATTTGCCTATTTTCATAACCCTACTCCTACTGGACAAATTCTTTTTAATTCTCAAATTGCAAATAGTCGTTTTGCATAAAAACTGATTGATTTCTATCTGTAAATCTTCTTCTTGAATATTTCCACGCTGGGAATTCTAATATCAAGGATTTCCGCAATTCTGAGCTTTGCCTCTATTCCCATGCTTGCTCCACTTCTTGCCAGAACAGTTCCAATATCCAAAGATTCCCTAATCTCCTTCATTGCCGCTGAATCTGAAAGATCAAATACAGAGCAGCCTAATTTTCCTGCCACATATTCTTTTGCTGCATTCAATTTCATACCCTTCATGACCATACGCGCTACTAGATCTCCAGCAGTTCGTATCCCGCCCATTCCGGATGCCATCTCATGCATTATTGCCATGCCGTACGCATCTCCATGGCCAATCTACAACCCGTCGGCTTTGCCGATTTCCAGCAACGCCTTTGATGCCCTGGTTGTCGCATCGGTTGGAGAGGTATTTGTAAGCGGAATCCCGCCAACACCCATTCCAGCGTTTACAACAACTGGTATATTGGCTACCGCCACCGCCGACTTCACATACGTAAGGGATCGAGACAGGTTCCATGCAAATGATTTGCTGCTATTGGTGTTTACCACGCAGCCATATATATGAGCGCCGGCGGCTTCAACTGATTTTACCTGGGCTGCCGGATATTGTCCTGCAAGTCTTTGTCCCTCAAATTGAAGTCTTCCATGCATTCCGAGATGGAACTCATTTGCCATTCCCATTTCTATGCATAAGTCTGGGTACTTACTCGAAAGGTCCTTCGCAGCGATAAGCGCTGCCAGTATGTCCGCATCCCCGCTGGCACCGCATGTATCGAATTGAATCCCGCATGCTCCTGCTTCAGCCAGATGTGTCCCAACATATATCATATCCCTGGAAGCAAACTCAACAGCTCGTTCCTGTGATTCCAAAGCTTCAAGTATTTTCCCCTGTGGCAGAAGCTCCGACCAGTTGTCCAATGGACCATCTGGTTTGGTGTATTGCCCAACATTGGGCATCGCCCCATAGAAAATAGGCATCAAGCAATTCTTTTGCGCAAGCTCCATGGCCATTGCCTCTTCAGTCACAATGTTTTTTAGTGCTTTGTAACTATAATCGGTATTGCACATTTCCATCGTATCCGAGCAGAGGATTCTCTCGTGGGTCATAAGCGCAGTCATCCTGTCCATTGGTATCCCGGCTCTCACAGGAAGTTTCAGTGTTCCTGCGTCAAATGTTACTATTCCTTCATTTCCTCTTTCCACACTGACATTTTTCTCCGGCATGGTTAGTATTCTGACAAGGTTGTCCAAGTCATCTTCAGTCATCGCTGGCGCTTTGCCTTTGGAAACCGCGTCGCTCATCCCCTCGATGGCATCCTCCCGGATTTCTTCTTTTGACATCCAGATTCCTTCTCCATCTCCAAATCTGGTGAAATATTTCTCCATTGTACTTCCTCCTTGTTATTTTTTAAAGCATTGGTATTGTTCCATTATTTATCCATTCAGCTATCTGACTTTCTTTTACAATGATTATTCCCAGTTCCTTTGCCTTCTTGTTTTTTGACGAACTTGAGAGGTTGTCGTTGTTTATAAGGTAATTTGTCTTAGACGTTACCGAGTCTGTAACTTTACCGCCTTTGTTTTCTATAATGTTCTTCAATTCATTTCTGTTGTTGTATAATTCCAAAGAGCCTGTTATTACAAATGTTATTCCATCAAAAGGTAAATCTCCACTTGCCTCTTCAATTTCTTCAAACTCAATTTCCTCGATTATATCGTCTACGATTACCTTGTTTTTTCCATCCGAAAAATACTTTAAATAGCCATCTGCCACAACTTGTCCAATTCCTGGAATTTCAACCAATTGTTCATATGATGCATTTCGAATGGATTCCCATTCATATTTGAATTCCCTACAGATTGTTTTAGCATTGGAAAGTCCAATATTTGGTATTCCCAAGCTGAATAACAGTCTTATTACATTGGTCTTTCGTGCCTCTTCAACTGCGGAAAGCAGGTTGTTGAAAGATTTTTCCCCAAAGCCTTCCATTTCCAAAATTGCAGCCTTGTACTTGCTCACATGAAAGATATCTGCCAGCTCTTTGATCAAGCCCTTTGCAATGAGCTTCTCTATGGTCGCTTCTGACAAACCGTCCACTCCCATGGCATCTCGACTGACAAAATGAGTAAACAGTTTAATCTGTTTGGCAAGACATTCGTTGTTTCCGCAGAATAGAAATTTTACACCATTGTCCTGCTTTATTTCCGCCTTGCCCATGCATACTGGACAGTTTTCAGGTATATGCACATTGCCACTCTTTGTGAAGTTTTCCAATATCTGGGGAATAATCATATTTGCCTTGTATACTCCTATTGTATCTCCGATTCCCAGTTTCAAGCCTTCCAAAATACTTATATTATGAACGCTGGCTCTGCTTACTGTTGTTCCTTCCAATTCCACAGGTTCGAATATAGCGATTGGATTGATAAGCCCTGTCCTTGAAGCACTCCACTCTATTTCCAGCAGCGTTGTTTCCTTGACTTCGTCCCTCCATTTGAATGCAATGGAATCCCTGGGGAATTTGGATGTTTTTCCAAGTGACTCCCCATATTGTATATCGTCATAAGACAAAACCAGACCATCCGAAGGAAAATCATTTTTCGCAATATTATCTGCAAACCAACCAATTGTTTTTAAGATATCATCAGAATTGACTTTTTTAAATTCAACTGTTTCAAAACCCTGGCTTCTGAGCCATTTCAACTGTTCCGTGCGAGAGTTGTGAAAATCCACATTTTCGGCTTTCACCAGTGCGAAGGCGAAGAAATTAACATTTCTTTCTGCCGTTATTTTATTGTTGAGCTGCCTTACCGATCCACTGCAAAGATTTCGCGGATTTTTGTACTTCGCTGCCAGGTCGGGAATTTCGCTGTTTATTTTTTCGAAATCCGAATATCTTATAACTGCCTCGCCACGCAATATCAGGTCTTCTTTATATGGTATCGCCAAGGGAATGTTCGAAAAGACCCTTGCATTGTTTGTTATAACTTCTCCGATTTCTCCATTTCCCCTTGTAACCGCTTTGTCCAGCTTCCCTTCTGAATATGACAATACAATTGTCAAGCCATCTAGCTTCCAAGATAGGATGCCAGTTTCACTGCCGATCCAGTCCTTAAGATCGTCCATGCTTTTTGTTTTATCCAAAGACAGCATTGGTTTTTCGTGGCGCTCTTTTGGAAGGTCGCTGAGCAATTCATACCCAACATATTGGGTAGGGCTATTCGACAGGATTTGTCCGGTTTCCTTTTCCAATTCCAATAGTTCGTCATAGAGCCTGTCATATTCCACATTGGGCATTATTTCCCTGTTTTCCTGGTAATAAGCTTTAGCGGCCTTATTCAATATTTCAATTTTTTCTTTCATCAATTGCGTTTTATCCATCAGTTGCTCCATAAATTTTATTTTTATATGATTTCTAGAGGTGCTATATCAAGTGCCAGTTGT
Source organism: Eubacteriales bacterium (assembly GCA_037144355.1). GTDB lineage: Bacteria > Bacillota > Clostridia > Peptostreptococcales > Anaerovoracaceae > JBAWWY01. The sequence goes on from JBAWWY010000017.1 coordinate 22,990, forward strand.
TTCATTCCCACGGAATCGAAAATTATGGTTGCAGTTTTAGTGCTTCCTTTTTCCGATATGGAGATAACCAGGCCATCTCCAAATTTTGGATGTCTGACTTTGACTCCATCTTTAATTTCCGAACTATCCCTTATCTCGCTTCTCTTTTTCTCTGATTCTCTTGCATATTGAAGTTGCTTGTACGGATTGAAGAGTTCGGCTCTTTCGTCCCGCTTGTTTTGCCTTGCCTGTGCATAGCTGTTTACAGCTGTCTTTTTGTTCCCCTCTTCATCTAGAAGTTCCTTGCTTATTTCCTTCACAAACTTTGATTCCAAAGTAGTTTCTCTTCTTCCATATAATGTTCTTTCCACGGCACCAGTTAGATATAATCTTTCCATTGCCCTGGTTATTCCAACATAGAACAGCCTTCTTTCTTCCTCAATGCCATCAGGTTTTTCATAGCTTCTCCACCCTGGAAATAGGTTTTCTTCCATTCCAGCAATAAATACTATAGGAAATTCCAGACCCTTTGCGCTATGCAATGTCATTAGAGAGACTGCGTTTTCCGAAGAATCGTGATTGTCCACATCTGCCATCAGGGAGACCTGGGCTAGAAAATCCGGCAGGGTCAATTGGGAATTTTCATGTTCATAATCGTATATGACTGATTTGAATTCTAAAAGATTCTCTGCCCTGACATCACTTTCAACACTCTTTTGTTCTTCCAGCGCCTTGATGTATCCCGACCTGACAATCAAGCTTTCGTAAATCTGCGACACAAGAAGTTCTTCCTGGCTGTTGTGAAGTTCTTTGATTAATGCAACCATTTCTCCAATGCTCTCTGATGCTTTTTTTGAAAGACTTGCAACTATTTCCTCATCGTCTAAAACCGCAAACAAGCTGACCTCTCTTACGGATGCAAGGGCTTTCAACTTTTCTATTGTCTTTTCTCCCATGCCACGCTTTGGTTCATTAATTATTCTAAGAAGGCTGTTGTCATCCAATGGATTTTGAACCAGCCTCATATAGCACATTATATCTTTTATTTCTTTTCGGTCATAATACCTGACTCCACCAAGAACCCTATAGGGTATATCCTTTGCAATAAGCGCATCTTCGAAATTTCTAGACTGGGCATTAGTTCTATAAAGTATGGCGAAGTCAGAATATTTCATGCTATTGCTTTTAAGCCTGTCAATCTCGCTTACTACATATCTCGCTTCGTCTTTTTCATCCTGCGCCCTGAAATATTTGATTTTTTCTCCCATTTCCTTGTCGGTCCAAAGCTTCTTTTGCTTCCTGCCCTTGTTGTGGGATATTACCGAGTGGGCTGCCTCAAGAATAATGCCGTTAGACCTATAATTTTGCTCCAGCTTTACAACCTTTGCTTTCGCAAAATCTTTTTCAAAATCCAGGATATTTTTAATATCCGCGCCTCTCCACTGGTATATGCACTGGTCGTCGTCTCCGACAACGCAGATGTTTTTGTTTTTTTCAGAAAGAAGTTTGATGAATTTATATTGCAGAAAGTTGGTATCCTGGTATTCGTCCACCATGATATATTTAAATTTGTCCTGGTACGATTCTAAAACATCCTTGTGGTTCTCAAAAAGTTCAACCGTTTTCAGTATCAGATCGTCAAAATCCAAGGCATTATTTCTTTTCAAAACATTCTCATATGCGGTGAATAATTGGCCAATAACCTTGTCTCGAAAGTCGTAACCGTACATTTCATTGAATTTTTTTGCGTTCATGGCTTTTTCCTTGCTATCGCTTATCTTGCCAAGAACTTGCTGCACGTTGAATGATTTATCATCAATATTGAATTCCTTGAATAGGGATTTCATCACCGCCTTTTGATCGTTTGGGTCATAAACGGTAAAATTCTTGTCAAACCCTATGTGAGGGCTGTTATCCCTGAGCATGCGAAGGCAAGCCGAATGAAAAGTCAATATCCACATTCGTATTCCTGGATTGACCAGTACTTCAACTCTTTCCCTCATTTCCTTGGCAGCCTTGTTTGTAAATGTCACCGCCAAAATGCTTTGGGGGTTTATATTCTTTTCCTTTATTAGATATGCTATCCTATGGGTCATTGTGCTGGTCTTTCCGCTTCCTGCTCCCGCAAGTATAAGCAAAGGCCCTTCAGTAAAAACAGCAGCCTCTCTTTGTTCCTTGTTCAACTTGTTCAAGTAGTCCATGTTTGTTTCTCCTTATGCTATATGTGAGAGGCTAAAAATCAAAGAATATGCTTCCTCCAATAAATTCTCTTAGTATGGAATTATTCAATATTATTGAATCGTCTTCTATTGTTTCAAAATGTTTTAGAAATTTGAGCAACCTTACAGCTTCTGAGAACTCTGGTTCATCTTGGCTAATTGCCAGGAGTAGTGGGAATGCATATTTTTTCAAAACAGCAAGTTCATATATGTGAACCGAATTGAACAATACATCGGCTTCCCCATTGAAAGGAAAAATATTCTTGTCCTCTCCTTTTCTAACCGAAGGCCATTGGGAAATAGTCTTTTGCGCCGGATTGTTTCTAGCGCTGTTATCCCTTACTATCCTTCTTATCAATCTAGCATCCGTGGTGGGTATCCTATTGTAATCATTAAGATTTATTTGTGTAAACGGACTTATGTATATCTTGAATTTTTCATTGTCTGGGATATTCTCTGTAAGCCTTTCATTCAGTCCGTGGATTCCCTCAATCATTATTGCCTGCTCATAGTGTGCCTTGATTATTCTCTTCCCTAATATTTTCCTTCCCTGCTTGAAGTCGAATATTGGCAAATCAACTTCTTCCCCGGCAAGCAGGCTGTTGATATTTTTATTAAAAAGATCAATATCGATGCTTTCAATATCCTCGAAATTGAAATTTCCAAATTCGTCTTTTGGGGTTTTATCCCTTTCAACAAAATAATCGTCTGTCCCGATGTAAATCGGTTTGATTCCATTTACTCGAAGTTGTATATATAATCTCTTCGCAAATGTTGTTTTGCCTGATGATGAAGGGCCAGCAATCAATATAGCCCTCTTCTTCTGTTTTACAATCATATCTGCGATTTCAGCGATTTTCTTTTCATGGAGCGCTTCTGAAATTTGGATTATCTCACGATACTCATTGTTTCTTATTTTTTCGTTCAAATCACTGACAAAACTTACCCCCATTAGCTTTCCCCACTCAGCTGCCTCCTGAAATGCCAGGTAGAGCTTTTTGTCATCCCTATATGGCGGGAGGACATTGGGAACCTTCGAATCGGGATGCCTTAATATGATTCCTTTTTCATATTTTTTAAGCTGGAAATATTCTATGTATCCGGTGCTTGGAACCATGAAACCATTGAATTCGAAGAATGTTCCACCACATGAATATGTGGGAACGGATATTTCGTTTTCTTCCTTGTATATCTTTATGATTTCCAATTTGATTTGGAAATCAGCCTTAATAATTTCTTCCATCCTATTGGAGATTTCTCTTACCTTCTCTTCAGGTATTGATTCCCCACCATTGATTTCTGTGTAAAGACCTTGATTCAATGAGTTTTCAACATGAACTTTTGTATCTATTCCTAGTATTTCCTTAACAGCTTTTATATAAATGAAGCATGCGCTTCTTTGGTAAATCAAATTGGCATTTGGCTCCCTCATGTCAAGAAGTTCGATTTCTGAATATTTTTGAACTTTTTTAGTAAGTTCCTCTACTTTGTTGTTCACTTTTGCAGCAAGAATTCTAAATGGCAGACGGCTTTGATACCTGTTTGCGATTTCAGAAATTAAAATCCCTTTTTCAACTTCAATAGCCTCTAAAATTCCATTTGCATGCACATTTACAGTAATTTTATCTTCCATTTCCACGGCCTCCAATCCTGATGTTTTTATGGGTTTTCTATAGCATTATACCACAATTATAATGTTGACAAAATCAAAGCATCAATATATATTCAGTAAAATGACAATAATTTAAAGAGGTGACGATTTTGATTTGGAATATTCCCATGGAGTGCATGAGTCGGGACGAAATGCATAACCTCCAAAGTTTAAGACTGATTGACATGGTTTCAAGAATTTATCATAATGTACCATTTTATCGCAATAAAATGCAAGCATTGGGGATCCTTCCCGGTGATATAAATTCAATTGACGACTTGAGTAGGCTGCCATTTACCACAAAACAGGATCTAAGGGACAACTACCCTTTTGGTCTTTTTGCCGTACCCAAATCCGAAATTGTAAGGGTACACGCATCATCCGGAACAACTGGCAAACCAACAGTTGTGGGCTATACAAGAAAAGATGTCGACACCTTCTCTGAAGTTGTTGCTAGATCCCTATATGCGGCAACAGCAACAAAGCATGACATAATTCAAATCGCGTATGGATACGGACTGTTTACCGGTGGACTGGGACTGCATTACGGCGCCGAAAAAATTGGTGCCACGGTTGTTCCAATTTCCGGAGGCAATACAGCCAAGCAGCTTCAGCTTCTCGTGGATTTTGGAAGCACTGTGCTTGCCTGTACTCCCTCATATGCCCTTTATCTGGCAGAAGCCATGAAAGATGCTGGCATAGATCCTAGAGAACTGCCACTTAGATTGGGCATATTCGGCGCCGAACCTTGGACCGAGGAAATGAGAAAAGCCATCGAAGAGAATCTTGGAATCAAGGCAATAGATATTTTCGGACTAAGTGAAATTATCGGGCCTGGAGTTTCCTGCGAATGCGAATTCCAAAACGGACTTCATGTTGCCGAGGATCATTTTGTACCTGAGATTATCGATCCCAACAATTTGGAGCGAATCACCAAAGGCAATACCGGTGAATTGGTTTTTACTACAATAACAAAAGAGGCCCTGCCTCTTCTCCGATATAGGACAAGAGACCTGACTAGTCTGAATTATGATGTATGCGAATGTGGAAGAACAAGTGTTAGAATGCATAAATGTACCGGTAGGTCTGACGACATGCTTATTATCAGGGGAGTCAATGTATTCCCATCCCAGATTGAAAGCGTTCTTCTTGAATTGAGGGAAACCATGCCTCATTACCTTCTTGTCGTTGACCGGGTTGGAGCTTTGGATACCTTGGAAATTCAGGTTGAAGTGGATGACCAGTACTTCTCCGACGAAATCAATGTTTTGGAAGATTTAAGCAAGAAAATCAAACATGCCGTTGAAAGCGTACTAGGAGTAAGTGTTAAAATAAAACTTGTCGAGCATAAGACAATTCAAAGAAGCGAAGGCAAGGCTCAAAGAATAATTGATAGAAGAAAGCTGTAGGTGGATTATGATTATTAAACAATTATCAGTCTTCTTGGAAAACGAATCCGGAAGATTGACAGAATTAACCAAAGTACTTTCAGATAATAAAATCAATATTGCCGCATTGAGCATCGCTGAAACTGAAGACTTTGGAATCATGAGAATGATAGTGGACAAGCCTGATGATGCAATCTCAGTACTCAAGAAAAGCGGTTTCTCCGTCCACACCACGGATGTTATTTGTGTTGTCACCCTTGACGTTCCCGGAGCTCTTTACGAGACTTTATCATATCTCTCAGACGCTGGAATAAATGTTTCTTATATGTACGGTTACTCCAGCAACAACAAGGCTCCTTTGATTATTAAAGTCAGCGATCCGGAAAAAGCAGTGAAGATCCTGACAGAAAAAAATGTTTCCATGGTTGCAGCTGAAGAGTTTTACAAGAACTAAAACGAATGAATACTGACTCTTTGAGTTTTGTCTTTGGAATATTTCAAATCTCAAATAAGCAATCAATAAAGTTATTGAAAAGCTTGACTCTAATGAGTCAAGCTTTTTTAGCTTCAATACCGCTTTTATTCTTATAACCCATTTGTCTTCGCAATAATCCTATAGTGATAGTCCGTTCAAATTTTCGAATAGTGCCCTTGCCTCATCACTGGTGAGCGTAATTCCCTTTCCCATTTTTTCATGTTCCTGATCCCATTCCCGCAAATCGTATTTTGGAGCCTTGTCGTTCCATTTTACCAGATTTAGCTCCTTCTTCCAGCCTTTTGCATTTTCAGAGATCACCCCAATTTTCTCAACAATTTCGAATGTGACTTCTCTTTCTTTTTCATTTTCTTTTTTAATTGTCAAAATAATCTCTCCCCTTTTAATATATTCAAAACACCCCTTTTGATTAAGTTGCCTTGTGTGGCTATTATAGGCATAATTTCCATATTATGTAAATTACATATTTTCGACGTGCCTTTTTTCAGTTGCTCCTTTGCTTGTTTTAGTGTAAAATAACAAAGTGTAAATTTGCCTTTTGGCTTGAATTATAAATTAAGGAGACTTTAATGAGTGTTTTAAATGTAGAAAACGTAACACATGGGTTTGGATCAAGAAGAATTCTTGAAAATGCTTCTTTTCGCCTCTTAAAAGGCGAACATGTGGGGTTGATAGGAGCTAATGGAGAAGGCAAGACAACCTTTCTGAATATAATAACTGGCAAGCTTCACCCGGACCAGGGAAAAGTGGAATGGTCTAAGAGAGTATCTGTGGGTTACCTGGATCAGCATACAGTTCTGAAAAAAGGGCAGACAATACGTGAAGCTTTGAGGGATGCCTTTTCAGACAGATTCCAACTTGAAAAGGAAATGCTTGAAATATATGAGAAAATGGGAGATGCGGACGCGGAAGATATGGATTCCCTCATGGACGATGCAGGCGAGATTCAGCATATTCTTGAACATAGTGGTTTTTATACCCTGGATTCAAAGATTGACGAAGTCGCCAATGGGCTTGGGCTTTTCAGCATTGGCCTGGATAGGGATGTTTCCGAATTGAGCGGAGGGCAGAGAACTAAAGTACTATTGGTAAAACTGCTTCTTCAAGATCCAACAATTTTAATATTGGATGAACCTACAAACTTTCTTGATGACGATAATATCAAGTGGTTGAAAAACTATTTGATTGAATATGAAAACAGTTTTATCCTTGTATCCCATGACATTCCATTCTTAGATGAAGTAGTAAATGTCATATACCATGTCAGCGAAGGTGAACTGACGAGATATTCTGGAAATTATGAGAAATTCCAGAGGATGCACGAAGTTAAGAAAGGCCAGGAAAGCAAGGCTTACGAAAAGCAGGTAGCTGAAAGGGAACGGCTTGAGGATTTTATAGCAAGAAATAAAGCCAGAGTTGCTACCAGGGGAATGGCCAACAGCAGGCAAAAGGCTCTAGACAAAATGGAAATTTTGGAAAAGCCTAGAGAAAAACCTAAACCAACTTTTGAATTCAAGGAAGCCAGGACTCCAAGCAGGTTCCTTTGCATCGGCAAAGACTTGGTAATCGGATACGATGATCCTCTGACAAAGCCTGTCAATTTTTCTCTTGAACGGGGACAGAAAATCGCCCTTCGCGGAACAAACGGTCTTGGAAAGAGCACCTTGCTTAAGACGATTCTTGGCAAACTCGCTCCGATTTCAGGCACAGCAGAACTTGGCGACTTTCTTTCCATTGGATATTTCGAGCAGGAAGCTGGAAGAGATAGCAGAAATACAGCCTTAGAAGAGCTTTGGAACGAATTTCCCTCTTATACCAACGGTGAAGTTCGATCAGCTCTGGCAAAGTGTGGGTTGACCAACGAGCATATAACCAGTCAGATGGTTGTTTTGAGTGGCGGAGAAAATGCAAAAGTAAGATTATGCAAGTTGATGCAAAGAGAAGCAAACTGGCTCATCTTGGATGAACCTACCAACCATTTGGATGTTGAGGCCAAGGCTGAACTTAAGAGAGCTTTAATAGAATTTCGAGGGAGTATCCTGCTGGTATGCCATGAACCAGAATTCTACGAAGGATGGATTACCAATGTAATGAATGTTGAAGACTGGTCTTTGAAAATTATATAATCAATAATCAGCATGGAAATTGAGATGTCTTTTATCTTGCCCGCTTTTTTGCAAATACCTCTTAGAAAGGCAAATCAAGCTTTTCAACTTCTTCCAGGTAGGTATCTTCAACGCCTATTTCGCTTCGTCCCTTGCTGGTAAAGTTATGGCCGTGAAAATCAGATCCCGCAGTGACAATCAAATTGTTTTCCCTTGCAATATTGAGAATATCCCTGGTAAATTCCTCCGAATGCCCTCTATAGTAGCATTCAATCCCCATCAATCCATATGATTTCAACCTTTTAACCAATTGGTCAAGTTCTTGATTTGTCAAGCCTTTCAGCTTACCAGGGTGAGCTAGTACAGGTACTCCTCCAGCTGCAAGAATTTCCCTTATGCCTTCTTGATCAGAAGGTTTCTCTTTTTTTATTTTCTGGAAATTTTCCCCTCTGAAAAACTTTTCACTTGTAAATGCTTCTTCAAGACTTTCCACATACCCACGGCTTTTAAGAAGAAATGCGAAATTCGGTTTGCCCAAAAAATCCTTCGGGCTGTATTTTTTTATATCGTCTTTCGTAAAATCTATTCCCATCTTTGAAAACTCTTCAATGAATTTTTGATTTCTACTGTCCCTAAATTCTTTCAGTTTTTCAATAAATTTAAGAAAACCAGGGTTTTGAATATCAATTCCGTAACCAAGTATATGCAAATCCCTAGGATAACTGGCAACACTTATCTCTATTCCGGGGACAACTTTAATCCCCACCTTCTTACCTTCTTCAATGCTCTCTAGTACTCCCGAGATGCCATCATGATCGGTTACCGAAATGATTTCCAGTCCTCTTTTGTGGGCTAATTCAATCAATTCCTTTGGAGAATTTGTTCCATCGGAATAATATGAATGTAAATGGAGATCAAGCATGTTTCTCCTCCTTGTCCGCCCTTGCCTCGTTGTATACTATTATTATCTGCATGGCAACTAGCAATGGTATGAGAAATAATATTGCATCGACGCTGAATTTGATCGAGATATAACTTCCTATGATTGGGGCAATCATGAATGCGCAATTTCCCACAGCACCTAGGAACCCGAACAATCTTCCCCTATCTTTTGTGCTTGTGTGTTCGGAGGCCGAAGAGGTCAATATGGGTTCTATTCCCCCTGTTACAAATGAAAATAATGCAAAAAATAAAGTGAACGTGAGAAGGGAATTGTTCATTGCCAGCATTACAGCAAGAGGTAGCGATATTATGCTGAGGACTAGAACAACTTTGTTTTTATTGTACCTATCCCCCAACCTTGCCAATGTTATTGCTGCAATCGCGGCAGCTATTCCAATCGCTCCATTTATTAGTCCGGTATATGTTGCCGCCCCGGAAGCCGCATTTATATTTTCTTGAACAAAAAGTGGAATAAATGGGCTGAATATAACCCTAGACACTCTATTGACGAATAAGATTATCAGAATAATAACAATTATTTTTGTCTTATTGGCTGCTCCAGTCCTTTTGCTTATTTCTGGCATTCTAGAACCAGTTGTCATCATGGTATATTCGTCGATTTCTTCTACTTGCTGGATAGTCTTCATATTTTCTGTCATGTTTTCCGCTTTTAGAGATTTTCCATATGTATTTTTATCCTCTTTGACTAATAGTGTAACAAGCAAAAACCCGACAATCATTAGCAAACC
>JBAWWY010000018.1:0-30318 GCA_037144355.1 Eubacteriales bacterium
CGGAAGTTGTCACTTCATCGGAAGTTGTCACTTCATCGGAAGTTGTCACTTCATCTAAAACTGCTACCGGAAGTTTGTAATTGAGAGATGCTGGTCCGTCAAGACCTACATAATTAAGTGAGGTTTCACCGTTAAGTGGATGATGACCTGAAGGGGCATCTGTATCCAAGCTAAGTTTGTAAGTCAGAATAGCAGTTGTTCCTTTTTCAACATCTCCAGCATTCCATGTTATGGTTCTGCCATCTGTGCTTAAGCCATAGCTTACTTGGTTAACAGTAATACTACCAGGTACTAAAGTAAAATATGTGCCAATTGGGTCCACAACCACTGCGTTTTTTGCAGCAGAAGTTGAGATTATATCATCGGCTATATTGCCAAATACTGTAAGTAGGGCCGAAGAATTGGTTACGTCATAGTAATATGAACTACTTGGTGAACTTGCAACATTTTCTAAAACCCATCTTGCATTTGTAGCAGTTGCTCCTGGGGTCCCGGTTCCAAGGCTACACCCAATGGAATATATTCTTATGGATGGATCTGCGCTCTTAATTAAAAGAGCTCTAGATATTGTTGGTAAGCCATGATTAGATACTTTAAATGCATCTTTACTAGCAACTTTATATTCTTTAACTAAATAGCTAGTGCCGTCTCCTATTAGAGTGCTGAAGCCAGTAATTTTAAAAGTACTTGTTGGTATATCGGATGATAGTACAGCAGTGGTACCTTTATAACTATAAGTTGGGGCACCATCGCTTAGGATAACAATAAATTTATTATCTGCGCTGCTAGCTCCTAACATTCTATTGGCTTCATTTAAGGCTAGTTGGAGGTTTGTCCCGTTTTTGGCTGAGATTGCATCAATTTTAGTATTCAAGTCGCTGGCTACCGAAGTTAATTCAGTGGATGCAGTGCTGTCAGAAAAAGCTACTAAACCAATCCGATTTTTGCTACTTGGTAACATTTTTGCCACAAAAGATTTAGCTGCTTTCTTGGCATCAGTTAATTTTTGACCTTGCATACTAGCAGATTTGTCAAGAACTAAGACTATGTCAGTCTTGACTGCAATTGTATCAACTTTATCTTTTGCATCAATAGTCAATTTTACTGTGTATTCATTGGTTCCAGTTAATGAGGCTGATTTTTCAATCTGAACATCGCCCGCATTAGAAACACCACCGTCATGAGTGTAATTACTTACTGAACCCGGATGAAGAAGTGGATCTGGGGTTATTGCGAAAACGGATGCTGGTATGCTGAAAAAGCTTACCATTGATAGCATTAGAACAAATGCTATTGCGATTTTTGATTTTCTAGTTGCCATAATTTCATCTCCTTTTGAAAATTTGAGTGAAATTCCTGGCGGCCGGACTACCATCTCATGCTTTGAAATAAATTTCAATTGTGAATTAGGCTCCTAGCTTTGCGCCCTAACCTTTAGATTAGTTTGCCTTTTACATTAATTCCCTTTAAAATAATTGCGTTTTATATATAAAAAAGATCTTTTGGTAGGATCTTAAATTATCAGTTTTTTAGATTATCTCATTAAGAAGTCACAAAATGGTCACAAAATAAAATTGAAATCTACAAATATTTGGTGAATGTGACCGGGGTTGTGACTAAGGTTGGAAGGAGTTGAAATTTCTATTATATTCGAAGAAAAGGGTTTGTTTTAGTACTCGAAGATCTCTTGATAATCAGATGTTTTCTTCATCATAGTTGCGAGTTTTGGATACTTTGCAATTACCTGCAAGTCATAAGTTGAATCTATTACTATCCATTTGCCTAGGGACTTATCATAGACTTCATTCCAAGCATGGTAGCCAGCTGCCATCTTAGGAGCATATCCTTTTATAAGTTTAGCTGGTATACCCTGACTTCTTAGCATTGCAGCAAATAGAGATGAAAAATCATAACATATACCGGTTTTATCGATTAAAGTCTTATCTATCACAGGTATATAAGATGAAGTAAGCGTTGAAAGCTTGTTGAAATCATATTTATAGTTTTTAGCCATATACTTCCATAGTATTTCAGCTTTTTTCCTTATATCAGTAGTGCCTTTTGTTAGTTCAACAGCTTTTGCAATGGCCTTGGAATCAACATTCCAATTTATATTTTGAATCGAGTTCAAAAAAGGAGAGTTGATGTCTACTATTAAAGCGTTTAGAGTAACGGAGTTGATTAACCTATATGAATTTCCAGTCGTGTTTTCAACTATACTAATCTTGTATGTTCCGGATCCAAGTGGAAGAGGAAAGTTTTCTACGGTTCCATTATGAAGCAAGTCATAAGTATATCTCTTGCCGTCTTTTTCAATCATTACTTTAACTTTCGCTGTTGTATCTGAAACATAGTTTATTTTAATTAAACCGGTGCTCACGGAAGAATCATCAAATACAGCATCGGCAAAAGCAACATTTACCATAAAGAATCCTGATATGAATAGAATAATAGTTATTAGTCTCAAAATTTTCATAAGAATACCTTCAGTTTAAAGAGTGTGTATAAGTTTATTCTTCTCCAGTCACAAATAAGTCACAAACAAGTTGATTTATTCGTTCCATCCGACTAGTTTATCGGTCTCTTTTTCGTAATCCATTGCGTCAATCATTAGTTTGATCATTTCAAGTTCGCTTCTGAATCTTTGCGTTTTATTTCCTTGAATCCAATGGATGCTGCCTTGCCATGAAGCATTTTGTCTGAACTGCACATGAATTGTAAAAGTTGCGTCACCACTTTGAATTTCGACTTTTTCATTTTTCATATTAATCAAACTACCTTTCTTGTTTTTATGCTCGACAAACTTTCTCTGAATGTGAGTAGACTGAGGAAAATTGTATGTATCAAAAAAATCCTCGAGAGAAGTAAGAAATTCCCTGATTCCCAAGAACTCGATTTTAATTTCATAATGCGCATTATATAAAAATCCAATAAAATCATATTCTGAAGGATTCAAAATAACACTGAACTGAGAAATATTTCCTGATATATTATTTGAATCTAAAGAAATCATCACATACTCCCAATTGAAATATTTTATTAGTGAATTATCTCATAAGGAAGTCTCAATTGGGTCACGTCATGAAAAAGAATATATGATTATTAAGACAGGTTGTTACCTTGTTTTGATGAATTGAAAGTTAGATTTTCAGTTCCTTGTTAAGTTCAACTGGATCCAATGTTTCCAATTGCGTGCTAACAATAAGGTTTCTGCTTAGGGATGCCTTATTGATTTTTGTTGTGATTTTTTGGAGAACTTTCTCAGCATTTTCAAAATTGATATTGGAAAGCAGCACTAAATATTGGGTCTTACAAAATCTTGTGACAATGTCATCTTTTCTCAAGGTATTTATCAATGCCATTTCGCAAATATCGGAAATCTCCTTAAGTTCGCCATTCACAAACTCGGTGTTGTCTTTCTTTGAAAAATTGATTAGAACTACAAATACTGATTTACCATTACGAATCGCTGCCCGGGCATCAATACGATAAACGAGCTTGAATGATTCATAGTCACAATATACAGCTCCATGGTTAAGTTCGGCTTCCTTCAACTCAATCTTTATTTGATTGATATTTTTTTCATCAGAATTCTCCCGGGAGGTAATTATTGCATACAGGCTATTTATTTCACCTGACAACTTTATACCAAGTTCCTTGTAAAAAAGTTCGGAAACATTATAATAATGAGCCAAAGCCTTATCATTTTTATTTGAAGCTATATATGATTTGATTAATAATTCATGGTTTTTTTCTATAAGAGGTTCAATAGAGATTGCCTTAATGCATAGAGCCTCAACTTTGCTGAAATGTTTTTTATGAAACAAATATTCACATAAATATTCAATGCACTCCATAAAAACATTTTGGTAATAAATAGAGAGGGGTATGGCCCACTCTTTATAAGATGAATGAGATAGCAAACCACCCTTGTATAAATTGACAACTTCCATATAGTTTTCAAATCTTTCTTCTTCATTAAGGTTGGTAGATTGGCCAGCTTTATATGCAAAGTCAAAGCTATCAAGATCCAATTCATAAGAAGAGTTTAAATTCCATCCATATGATCCATGCTTGAAAACTATGTATTCATCCTTATCAACACCCAAAGATTCATTTAGCATTATTCGCAGCCTATAAACCAAATTTTTAATAGCGTTGTAGGGATTTTCGATTTCTTCTTCCCAAAGCGCATCAATTAAAGCGTCAATGGAAAACTCAGTGTTTCGATTAATAAGCAAGAACTCAAGCAAACTCCAAACTTGCCTTGATCGTGCGGTTCCACCAGAAAGAATTTTACCGTCATACTCAAGAATGAACGCTCCAAACATTTGAATTTTCAGTACATTTGTTGATTTTGTTGAAATCTTCGTCATCGCTTTTCCCTCAATCAATTTTTTTACTCATTAAATCATAGTTTAGGCTATGAAATTTTGCGCTATCTGCTGAAATCAATCCAGAAGTATAAAGTTCCATAATGCTGGAGTCCATATTTCTCATGCCTTCATCCTGTGAGGAGTAGAGCACTGAATCAATCTGATGTACTTTTGATTCCCTTATCATATTTCTTATTGCACTGTTCACGAACATTACTTCAAATGCCGGAACAAGAGTACCATTGGTGGATGGAATTAGTTGCTGGGATATTACAGCTTGAAGTACCATGGAAAGTTGAACCCTAACCTGCTGCTGCTGGGCGGGGGGAAATACATCAATTATTCTGTCTATTGAATTTGCAGCCCCAAGGGTATGCAATGTTGAAAATACCAACTGGCCGGTTTCTGCAGCTGACATTGCAATGGAGATTGTTTCAAAATCCCGCATTTCTCCAAGGAGGATAACATCAGGAGATTCTCTTAGAGCGGCCCGTAAGCCTTTCGTATAATTTTGAGTATCAAGAGCGATTTCCCTCTGACTGACTATACTCTTTGAATGCTTGTGGATATATTCTATAGGATCTTCCAGAGTTATTATATGTGAGTTTCTTGACTGATTGATTTTATCGATAATACAAGCTAAAGTTGTAGATTTTCCACTCCCAGCAGGGCCGGTAACCAAGACCATGCCTTTGGTTTTTTGGAAAAGATTTATAACTTCTTTTGGGATGCCAAGCTTCTTGGGGTCGGGAAGGGTAAACATGACTACACGAAGAACAGCAGCCATTGATCCTCTTTGCTTGTAAGCATTGACCCTGAAACGGCCAGCATCTTTCACAGAAAATGAAAAATCATCATCGCCTGTCAATATGAATTCATCCATAGGCCTTCCGCCAACCTGGTAGATTCCTTGAATCAATTCAAAGGTATCCTGTGGAGTTAGTGAATTCCCATTTGGCCTAATTTCACCATTTATTTTCAAAGACAAAGGAAGCCCAGCTACGATAAAAATGTCGGAAGCTTGCAATGCTACTGCCTCAGAAAATATTTGAGTTATATCCATTCTCTCCTCCTAGTTATTTGAAGGAATCTGATCCTCAAAAGGAATCTGATAGTCCTCATAATTCCAAAATGCATTATTTGTAGATTTCCAACTTGCAATTTTATAATTGCCATCGGAATTCGTAAATTTCTCTGCAATCAATAATTTCACGGAAAGGTTTTGCCTCGGATTGATTTGCACACTCCAATTTGCTGATATAGTCCTATCAGGATTTTTGACTACTTTAATATCGGCAAGTTTGGATAATTCAACGGTAGAAATATCTATATAATTTGCGGAAGTTGAAGCAATTTTGGTTTTATTAAGAACTGAATCAATATTTGCCAGCATCTCCTCGCACTTGGCGTCAGCCATATAATAATTAGTTGCAGAAGCATAAGTTTTTTCTGCGAGATTCAAATCAGAATTAGCTGTTACCAAAGATAATGTGCCCAAAGTAGTAAGACTAATTACGACAAAAATCATCACGATGGTTGGCCCACCAATTCCTATACCCATTTTAAACTTATTTTTCATAACAGTCATCATTTTCCTCAAGATTTATTAGAATTATACCATTTTATTGAAAATAATTCTCAATTAATATTTAAAATACTTGGCTCCGCTTAAACTTGTTATTTCCTTATGACCACTCATATAATATGAAGTCAATTCGAGTTTCGACAAAATACCAACCTGAAATTTCTTGTCGTTTTTCACAAGGTCGATTTCGTAAAATCCTTGAGCTTTATCCTTTGTTTCCTGCCAGATTCCATTATAGAATTTTGGGAATCCAGAATCTGATAAATACTTTGTTGCATCCATGCTATTATTTAAACTTTTATATTCCTCCAATATGGATTCAATTTTCATCAAAGAGATGCTCATATCCTCAGATTGATGGTTTATCTTATGGGAGGATAAGAATAAATTGACTATAATAGCTGAAGAAACAGCAAAAACCAATATAACTATTATGAGTTCTATAAGAAATAAATTCACTTTTGATTTGTTTTTAATATTCATAAAACCCTTAAATGCTCCTTAAATTTATATCAAGATCAAGGCTTTCACCCTTTGAGTTAAAAGAACTAATCTTGATTAGGTTGCCTTTTTTCA
The DNA here is from genome assembly GCA_037144355.1 of Eubacteriales bacterium. Classification (GTDB taxonomy): domain Bacteria; phylum Bacillota; class Clostridia; order Peptostreptococcales; family Anaerovoracaceae; genus JBAWWY01. The sequence goes on from JBAWWY010000018.1 coordinate 6,538, forward strand.
TTTCCATTGATAGTTTATCCAGGGTCATGACTTTGATTCCAGAGGATAAAGAGAAACTATCCCCAGCTTTTATTAGCAGTTCGCAAAGGTTTCCTTCATATACATAAATCCAGTCTTCATAAGTATTCTTGCCGTCGTTGGATTTTAAAATCAAAGCGGTTGTATTTTCTTTGTTTGCCAAGCTAACTGATCCAAATTCATCATTTTGATGAATCTTATTCGAAATAAATGTAAGAGGAAGCCTCAACTGCGAATTATCCTCAACGCTGATCAATACATTGTTGTAGGCATTTGCTCCTATAGAAACAATCATTAATGCGAAACCGGTAAATGCGCACATCAAAACCAGGATCAAGAATAAATCTAAAGGCCCCTTTCTTTTATCTGCAAAAATAGAATTGGACATCAATTATCACTTCCCATTCCTGATAAGTCTATTACTGTGATGTCAGGCATAATGTTTGAAGCAAAAGCCTCGTAATGGACTATATATTTTTTATGGTCGATTATCAAACCATAATGGTTCTCAAGATAAGCAATGTTCGGAGCATACATCCCCTCCACGGCATAGCATTCTATGGATGCCCTGTTAATGGCATTTTGCAAATAGGAATAACCTTCCTTGTCTGCAGAGTTTCTTGCTTCATTTAAACCAAAGACTAGAAATAATAACAGAAGCACTGAAATAACAATAGGAAGAGCAAGTTCCCGCAAGTATGAAGTTTTGTCTTTGAACGTCTTGTTAAATAACATCGTCTCTGAAACTCCTCGCAACTATCCGATTTGTGACATTACCCCCATTAATGGAAGCATGACTGAAATCAAAATTATACCAACAAGAACTGACAGAACCCCTACAGAAATGGGCTCAATCAGAGATACTCTTTTTACAAGATGACTCTGCACCTCTTCTTCATAAGAATCCGCGACCTTCTTCATAACTATATCCAAAGAACCGGCTTTAAATCCAAGGCTAATCATACTGATTGCAAAATTTGGGAATAAGTCGGATTTGTAAAGCGCATCAATAAATGAAGTGTTGTTTTTGATTAAAAGTATGCTACTGTTGACCTTCTCCTTGATATGTGTATTTCCAATAACGGAAGTAGAGAGCTCCATAGCATGTTCGGTGTCGAGACCGCTGGCCAACATCATGGCCATGGAGGAAGTGAATCTGGAGAGGGAGATCTTCTCGGATAATTTTCCCCTTGATAAAAATCCAGAAAAGAATTTCAAGCCCTTTTCGGTTTTGGATGAAATGAAGATTATAAGAAGAATTAAAGCTAAAATTCCTAGGATGATAAAAGAATATTTACCCAAAGCCATTCCAATGTTCATTATATTTACGGCAAAAGGGGACATTGTAGTCCCAAGGCTTTTAAATACTTCCGAAAAAATTGGGAGTACCTTGATAGAAAGTACCATCATGACGAGAGTCATCATTAGAATTAGAATAGTCGGGTAAACCACAGCGCTTTTAATATTTTCCTTCAGGTCCGCCTCCCGGCTATAAAACTCAGACAATGCCTGCATAGCATCATCCAGCTTGCCAGATTCAGAGCCGATATTTATCATGTTGCCTACATATTCGGGGAAGGCGCCTGTATTTTGAATAGCGCTATATAATGTTTTATTGTCTGTGACATCATTTGCAATGAATTTTAATATTCCCTGAAGCCAGGAATCGGATACATTTTCGCAAAGCAAACCAAGTCCATGATGAAGTGGAAGCCCAGATTTCAATATAATGCTTATCTGGTCGCAAAAAACTGAAAGCTCTCTTGCTGTTAATTGTTTTGATCTCTTTTGTCTCTTTATTAAATCAGACATCATATCCTCCCAAGATTAAATTTTTCATTCAACCTTTTACTCAACAAGTTTCGCATGGATAATCAAACGGTGTGTTGCAATTCTAATCGGGGTACATGTTATTAATGTCAATATCTTATCTGTTTCATTCTTATTTAAAACCGAAGTATCTTCCGGCAAAACTACTAACTTTTCATAAACTTCATAAGTAAAGTTTTTCTTTTTATAGACTATCGTAACCTTGTCTCCAATTTCAAGTTCGTCAAGACGGTTGAAATAGGATCCGAAAGTATAATTCCTATGTCCGGCAATTGCGCAATTACCAATTTCACCTGGCATGGCAGTACCTGGGATATGCCCAGTTCCGAGTCTAAGATCGGCCTTTTTAACACCTTCAACTAGAAGCAGATCTTCGTCAATCTTTGGAATCTGAGTCCTGCCAAGAACTTTAGCCTTATATGCCGGTGCTGCAGGAGTTACAACAGCAGGAGTAGTGGGCTCGGTGCCAGTTAAATCCAAAGCCTGTAGGTCTACAAATGTGCTTTGAAGTTCCTCATAGGAATCCTCAGCAGATTGGGAGCCATTAAGGTAGTCTTGATATAATTTCTCTTCCTCGTAGTATGTATAAGCTCGACCGGCAAAGGGGATAATAATGATTATTATTCCTATCACAATCAGCCAGGTAGAAAATTTTGAAAAAACTTTTTTCACCGTATAACTTCCTTCTTTAGTTGTCTTGTACTGCGGAATTTTCAATCGATGCTATTAATTGCTTCAGCTAATTTAGTCGCAAGTATTCTTCCGTCGGATTCTTTGATTGCAGAGATAGCTATTCTTATGCCGCCATCCATAGGTACTGTGAAAATTCCGCTATCCTGAAGACGGATTGAAATATCGTCTACCTTCTTGCAAGGTACTGTGATGAAGAAACCGGCATCGAAAGGGCAAGTTTTCAAAGAAACCTGTTTTGCAGTTTCAATAAACGCCTTGCAGCGACTTTCAAGTAAATAATTAAAAACTTTTCTTTCAGCTAGGACTTTTTTATAAAGAAGATCATCTTGAAAGATTTTAGAAAGCGTCATCATTGCAGGCCTTGTTCCGTTGGACCAAGTCCCTCTATTTGAATACAGTGAAACCATATTGAACTCTTCTACAATTTCCTTGCTTCTGCTTAGGCAAATGCTCGCTCCACTTCTCATTCCATATAGAGTATATCCTTTTGACATGCTAAAGCCAAATATAACCAGTATGTTTTCGGGCATATTTGAAAGCTTCGGAATAAACTCCCTGCATTTATCTGAGTCGCCAGCAAAATCAATGTAGGCAATATCCACAAAAAGAATAAGTTTTTTTGATCTGTCTTTTGCTTTTTCCTTTAGTACTCCTACGACATTGTCCCAATCCCCCAGGGATGGACTAAAGCCTGTAGGATTATGAGCTGGGGCATTAAATATAAAAATCAAACTATCCTGCACTGAAAGAATCTCGGACAATTTACTGTCAAGAGAAGGGATATTGAAGTTTCCACTTTCATCAAACATGGTAAATGTCGCTATTTTTCTCTCCAATTCGCCAGCGATGGTTTGGTATGGGCTCCAGTGCCAGTCGGATGTTAAAACCTTGTCGAAACGTTTCGAATAATTTTGTATCGTGCTTCTGATGGCACCAGTGCCACCTGGCGTCGCAATTGCTTCGGTATATCCTTCAGGACTATAATTCCCAAAGGCTGCCTTCTTAGCACTTTCCAAGAAAGCCGGCACTCCTCCAATAGGGGCATAATCAGCAAACTCATCTGGTTTCAGACTTCGTAAAATGTCTACAACTGTTGGCAAAACCAACAGATTACCATCATCATCAAGAAGTGAACCTATGGTGGCATTTATAACATTTTCCTTGCCAATTTTCCCCGCCAAATCCTGGGCAAGCTTGTTTATACTGAAAATCTTGTCGCCCTTGGGGATCGTTCTTCCGTTTTGTTCTGCCATAATGAAATTCGCCATAATTCTTCACCTCGTATTTTTATCTTTATTTTACATTATTATAGTTGTTTCAAAGGTTTTCGGCAAGAAATTTGTTATAATTGTAAGCAAAATGTGATATATATTTAACTTGAAAGGATCTACTATGTTTATCAAACAATTTCTAATAATATTGACGCCCCTCTTCCTGGGCTATTTTATTTCCACATATACTCATCTGCCTTTGCCGTCAAACGTAATCGGGCTCGTGATACTTTTCCTATTCCTAATATTTGGGATAGTAAAACTAAAGTGGGTGGAGGAAACAGCGGAATGGATTTTGAGATATTTGGCGCTGTTTTTTGTGGTGCCAACAGTAGGAATAATGGTGCATTTCAACCTACTTTCTAAGCAGGCAGTACAAATATTCGTACCACTTCTCTTAAGCATACTTATTGGGCTGTTCGTATCGGGAAAGGTAACAGAGTTGCTTATCAGAAAGTCAAAGGGTGGATGGAATGAATAACGTTAAAGAAATTCTTTTGTCAAATCCCATATTCGGTCTACTTCTTACTTTGTTTTGTTATTACATAGGAACGAAAATCCACAAAGTTCTCGGCTGGTCATTTCTCCAGCCAATAGTAATTGCGACAATTATGATCATTATATTTTTGAAAAATGTGGGGATTTCATTTGAAGAATATCACGCGCAAAATCAATTGCTGAATTATATGCTGCCGGTAACCGCAGTGGCCTTGGCAATACCTCTATATAAAAACTTCCATATATTGAAGAGGCATAGTTTCCCGCTGATGATGGGAATATCCGCAGGTACAATCACCACCATGCTTTCCGTCGTGGTATTTGGAAAATTATTTGGAGCTGACAAGGTTCTGATTGCAAGCATGCTTCCGAAGAGCGCAACAAATCCAATAGCTATTGAGGTTTCTTCCATTATTGGGGGGATACCATCTCTAACAGTTGCCTTGGTAGTAATAACAGGAATTTTTGGTGGAACTTTCGGTCCTGAGCTTCTTAATCTGTTCAGAATTAAAAGCCCCATAGCTAGAGGAATAGCAATCGGCAGCATGAGCCATGCTGTCGGCACCGCACGTGCATTTAAAGAGGGAGAGATTGAAGGTGCCATGAGCAGCCTTGCAATGGCCATTTCTGGAACATTGACGGCAATCCTTTCTCCTTTATTTCTTTTCCTATTTTTATAAATTGATTGAAAAGGACCATAGGTTTATGTATAATAAAGGGTAAGATTTTTTGAAATTAGCCGATTTGTTTGAAATCGGTTCAAAGATATTTATTTGATTTGCATTTGCAAGTAAAAAATTAAGAGGAGTGATTGGTTTTGGGAATGACACAGGAAGTTGGAATAGATCTTGGGACAGCTAATGTTTTAGTATACATTAAAGGGAAGGGCATAGTTTTAAACGAACCCTCGGTTGTAGCTATAAATAGGGACACAAATGAAATTCTTTCCGTTGGGGAAGAAGCCAGGCAGATGCTTGGAAGAACACCGGCAAATATTGTAGCGATTCGTCCCCTTAAGGACGGAGTTATTTCGGATTACGATGTAACTGAAAAAATGCTCAAATACTTTATAAAGAAGACTTGCGGCAATGGAAGGTTTTTCAAACCTAGAATAATGGTTTGCGTTCCAAGCGGAGTTACAGAAGTTGAAAAGAGGGCAGTAAGGGAAGCAGCTACACAGGCTGGAGGCAAAGCGGTCTACTTGATTGAAGAACCAATTGCAGCGGCAATCGGAGCTGGGCTTGACATCAGCAAACCTGATGGTGTAATGATAATAGACATCGGTGGAGGAACAACGGATATAGCCGTAATATCACTTGGAGGGATTGTAGCCAGCACATCTGTTAAGATGGCGGGAGATAAATTCGACGAAGCGATTATTAAATACATGAGAAAAGAACATAAGCTCTATATCGGTGAAAGAACTGCCGAAGAGTTGAAGATTACCATAGGCACCGCATATCCAAGAGAAGAAATTGTCGTAAAGGAATGCAGGGGAAGAGACTTAATAACAGGTCTTCCAAAGTCGATTGAGATTACATCGAAAGAAATGCTGGAAGCTTTGGATGAGCCACTTCAGGTGATTTGTGAAGCTGTCCATTCAGTACTTGAGAGAACCCCGCCGGAAATCGCTGCAGACATTAGCAGCAGCGGAATAGTAATAACAGGTGGAGGAGCGCTCCTTTACGGAATGGATAAGAGAATTTCAGAAAGAACCGGAATTCCAGTAATCGTCGCAGATGATCCAAAATCCTGTGTTGCATATGGAACAGGCAAAGCTCTAGATTCCTTGGAAATGATTGAATCTAATCAAATGAACAAAAGGAAGCCATATATTTAAAGGTTTAAAAGCTCTCTTATGAGAGCTTTTTTCAATTGACAATACAAACGACAATATAAAATAAATATTAAAGATAATGAAAATTTTCCAAATAGGAGGAACTTATGAAAAAACTTGAATTGATTGCAACAGCAACTTTTGGAGTGGAGGCAGTGGTTAAAAGAGAAATTGAGGAACTGGGTTACGAAATAATAAAATCTGAAGATGCGAAGATTACTTTTGGCGGAGATGAAGAGGCAATTGTAAAGTCAAATCTCTGGCTTAGATGCGCGGATAGGATACTCTTAAAGATGGGAGAATTTGAAGCTAGGACTTTTGAGGATTTGTTTCAGGGAACAAAAGCACTTCCTTGGGAAGAATGGATTACTGAAGATGGCAAATTCACCGTAAACGGTAGCTCAGTAAAATCTGATCTTTTCAGTATATCAGACTGCCAATCCATAGTGAAAAAGGCCATCGTTGAAAGGCTTAAACAACATTACAAGACTGACTGGTTTAAAGAAACCGGAGCGGAATTCCCAGTGAAGGTTACGCTTCTCAAAGATCGGGCAACCCTTACAATAGATACAAGCGGAGTAGGACTTCATAAAAGAGGTTACAGGGTTGTGGACGTAAAGGCGCCTATCAAGGAAACATTGGGTGCAGCCCTTGTTAAGCTCAGCTTCTTCAAGGCTGGAAGACTTCTAGTAGATCCTTTCTGTGGTTCCGGAACCATAGCAATTGAAGCGGCAATGATTGCCAAGAATATTGCACCAGGCCTTTCAAGAAAATTCGCAGCAGAGGGATGGCCGGCAATTCCAAAAGAACTTTGGCAAAGATCAAGAAAAGAAGCTTTTGAAAGCATAGACAATGAAAAAGAAGTCAGAATAATCGCATCTGATATAAGCAAAAGGGCGATTGAAGCCGCTCGGGAAAATGCTGAAGAAGCTGGCGTACTTGATTGCATTGAGTTTATAACCATGCCGGTGAAGGATTTAGTCGCAAAGGAAGAATTCGGAATAATCATATGCAATCCACCATATGGAGAAAGAATTGGAGAAAGAGCCGATCTTGATGAAATATATAGGGATTTGGGGGGCTTTTTCAAACTCAATCCAACATGGTCATTGTATTTCCTAACTTCCGACAAGGAATTCGAAAAACAGTTTAAAAGAACTCCAGCCGACAGGAGAAGAAAACTTTACAATGGCAGAATCGAAGCTACGTATTACCAGTACATGGGAGAAAAACCAAAAAATGAGCAAAAAAATCCTTCGTAAATTATTGACACGTAGTAATGAATACCATATAATTTGGTTGTAAAAAACCACAGGAGGTATTTAAAATGAGATATGAAGAATATTCAAAAAAAATTATTGAAGAATATTTAAAAGGTTCCCAAATAGGAATCGAAGATTATCCGGATTTTGAACTTTATGTTGACCAGGCCTCAACTTTTATGAGCCAGAAATTGTCGGCGTATAAAAAAAATGACAAGGACCAGGCTATTACCAATACCATGATTAGAAATTACACTAAGCACAAGATGATGCCAAGCCCTTCCAATAGGAAATATTCCAGGGAGCATCTCATTCTGCTTTCAATGATATTTTATCTAAAGAGAAGTTTCCAAATGGATGAGATCGAGAGCCTGATGAAGCCGTTGATTGAAAACTTCAACTCTGAGTTTGACGAAAAGATTGATTTTGCAACAATTTATCAAGGCATATTGGATGCGCAAAAGAAGGAAAGATCCAGGCTGCATGATGAATTGAAAGATGAAATCGAGAGTATTAAAAACAGCTTGAACAGATCCGATCTCTCCGACGATGACATGCTTGAAGTATTCATGCTGATTACAAGTCTTTCCATGAAGGCCGATGCCCATAGGCATTTGGCAGAGAGACTGCTTGACGAATATTTTATCAAGCCATCAAAGGAAAAGATAAAGGCTGTTAAAAGGCCAAAGATCAAATTCGACAGCAAGGACATTGTACTCCCAAAGGAAGCTCCGATTAAAAAGAAAATAAAAGAAAAAAAAGCGAAAGAGAAAAAAGCTCCAAAAGGGGAAATCCTAGAGGATATAAATTAGTTTATACAAAATAACAGAATATAAATTAAATATTAAGTGAAAAGACGGATTACAAGAAATTCGTCTTTTTTTATTACCGCGCAAATAGACGTTGCATAAATATAAATAAATATGTATAATTATAGAAATGTTTATTTTGAAAGTTGGTGAAAAAATATGATAATTAAGTTAGAATAGGAGCAAAGGAGTTGTTCTTATGCTTCAGATTGAAATTGTTCATAATAGCCAGACCCCTATTTACCTTCAGATTGCAAACCAGATCAAGGAGCTTGTCATAAAAGGCGAACTCAGCGAAGGTTGCAAGCTTCCTTCCGAGAGAGCTTTGGCAAAGGCGACAGATGTTCATAGGAACACTGTAATCAAAGCTTACAACGAATTGAAGGCAGGGGGCCTTATTGTTGCCAGACAAGGTTTGGCATATGAAATCTCCTACGGCAAAAATGAGGCAGCAACATCTAAAAATTCGGGAAGTATTCCCTGGCAATGCTTGATGAAAGAGGAGTTTCAAGAACTCAACGAGAGCTTTGACCATCTTTTTTCAGAATCATATTCTAAAAAATTCATATCGTTTGCAGGAGGCATTATTCCAAATGATGCAAAGTGCAAAGACGATGTTAGAGAAATATTAACACAGATAATTGCTTTGGAAGAATCTGGCGAACAGGATGTTTATAGCTACTCCCCATATCAAGGCATATTGTCATTTAGACAAAATTTATCCCGCCTGCTTCGTGGAAAGGGAATACATTCCCATCCAGGAGAAATCCAGGTTTTAACAGAAATGAACCAGGCTTTGGACTATATCATTGAGCTTTTTATAAAGCCGGGAGACTGTGTTTTAACTGAGGAACCTATTTCTCCAGACGTTTTCAGAGGGCTGAAATTGGCTGGGGCAAAAGTCGTTACAGTACCAATCGATGAAAACGGAATAATTGCGGAAAGCATTGAGTCACTTGTGCTTAGGCACAAACCAAAATTTATTTATGTAAGTTCCGGATATCAGGATCCAACAGGCACTACATTGAGTTTGGAACGAAAAAACCTGCTCCTTGAAATATCAAATAAATATAGATTGCCAATAGTGGAAGATGACAGCACATCGGGTATCTGTTTTGAAAGGGACTTTGTCTCTTCAATCAAATCCTTGGACAAACACAATCAGGTCATATACATCTACTCGTTTGAACTTACCTTCGCTCCAGGAATCAGACTGGCTTTTGTGTCTGCACCAAAGCAGATTATCAAGAGGCTGAGTTATCTGGTTTCCCTCCACTTGATAAGCATAGATAGTCTTTCCCAGAGACTTTTGAGCAATTATATCGAGAAAGGATTTTACGAGAAGAATCTCAAGTCCATATCATTGGAATATGAGAAAAAGATGGAACTGATGTATAAAAAGCTTGAAGATGTCAAAGAACTTGGGATAAGCTGTCACAAACCAAAAGGCGGAGTATATTTATGGTGCAGGCTCCCAAACAATATGAAAATAAAAACCTTGGAAAAGAAAGCTTTTAAAAAAGGTGTTGTATTCATACCGGGAACCTTGTTTTACCCACATGGAAACAATGGAGAATCATATATCAGGCTGAACTTCTCATATCCAAGCATGGAGCAGATAGCCGAGGGAATGGACCTATTAATAGAAGCAATGAAAGAAAGCACTGGTACGTGAAACAAATAGCCAACTGGTACTTTTTAAAATAATTGTATATTGTATGCTTAAAGCATAATCGATCAACAACTTGTGGGGCTCTCATGAGTTGTTCGTATATGGAGGAAAAAATTATGGCAATGAACTTAAAAGGAAAGAGTTTTTTAACGCTATTGGACTTTTCAACTTCGGAGATTAGATACTTGCTGGACCTTGCCCACGACTTGAAATACAAGAAGAGGGCTGGAGTTCAGACAAACCTGCTAAAAGGTAAAAACATCGTATTGATTTTCGAAAAAACATCAACTAGGACCAGGTGTTCCTTTGAAGTTGCAGCTTCCGAAGAAGGCGGGCATGCGACTTATCTGGATATAGCACAATCTCAAATGGGTAAAAAAGAGTCACTTGAGGATACAGCCAAGGTTCTTGGAAGATATTACGATGGAATTGAATATAGGGGATATGACCAGGAGGTCGTTGAAAATCTTGCCAAACATTCCGGCGTTCCAGTATGGAACGGTCTTACGGATGTGGATCATCCAACTCAGATTCTCGCTGACATGATGACAATGGAAGAACATTTATCTAAGCCACTTCATAAAGCAAAGGTGGTTTTCTGTGGAGACATCAAAAACAATATGGCCTACGCCTGGATGTATGGGTGTGCAAAAATGGGAATGCATTTCGTAGGTTATGGCCCAAAAGAACTCGTACCTGATCAAAAGGTTATGGATATTGCAAACGAAATCGCTAAAGAAACTGGAGCGATAATCGAGATATGCAGCGACACAAGTTGCCTTGACGGAGCAGATGTGCTTTATACAGATGTTTGGGTTTCCATGGGTGAGGAAGATAGAACAGTTGAGAAGGTTAAAATGCTTTCCCCATACAAGGTGACAATGGAATTGCTTGCCAAGACAAACAACAGCGATGTAATGTTCATGCACTGTTTGCCTGCCTTCCACGATTTTGAGACAAAGACTGCCAAGGAATGGATGGCCAAGGGCCTGGATATAAGAGAAGTAACGGATGAAGTATTTAGAAACAAGAACTCAGTAGTATTCGATGAGGCCGAAAATAGGATGCACACAATCAAAGCAGTAATCGTAGCAACAATATCGTAAGCGAACATAGCCATTTAACTTAAGGAGGAATTGAAATGAAAAACGATACCAATGATATCAATGTATTCTCCGAAGTAGGCAAATTGAACAGGGTCCTGCTTCATCGGCTTGGAAAAGAACTGGAAGGTTTGGTCCCGGACAACTTTGAGAGATTGCTTTTTGATGACATTCCCTACATTTCAGTAGCCCAATATGAGCATGACTGTTTTTCAGACGTGCTGAAAGAAAATGGCGTGGAAGTTCTATATTTTATTGACCAGGCTGAAATAGCCCTGGCCGACGGAGAGATAAGACATAAATTTATCAAGGAGTTCATCGCAGAAAGCGAAGTAAGTTCTCAATATGTGAGAGAGGCCATCTACGAATATTTGGAAAATATGCCTCTTCCAGAAATGATACAAAAAATGATTTCAGGCATTAAAAAAGCTGATATACCAACTAAAACACCAATAACTTTATCCGATATCGTGGCACAAAGATATCCATACTATACAGATCCGCTTCCAAACTTATATTTTACCAGGGATCCTGGAGCATGCATCGGAGAAGGGCTCAATGTAAACTGCATGAGCACCAAGGCAAGAAGAAGAGAATCCCTATTTCTGAAATACATGTACAAGTACAATGAGAAAATTTTTCCTGACGGAACCCACCTTTGGTACGATTATTCTGGACCTTACAACATTGAAGGCGGGGATGTGCTTGTAATATCAAATGAAGTTGTCGCAGTAGGATTCAGCCAGAGGACATCGGCGGAAGCTATTGAAGTAATGGCAGAGAATCTTTTAAAACATTCGCAGAGCTTTAAGAAAGTACTGGTTTTCGAAATACCAAAGTGCAGGGCTTTCATGCATTTGGACACGGTTTTCACCATGGTTGATTATGATAAATTTACAATTCACCCAGAGATTGAAGCCCCTCTTAATATTTACGAAATAGTATTGGATAAAGACGGGAGATCAAAGATAAAAAGCAGCACGGATGTGCTTACAAATATTCTTAAAAGAGAGTTGAAACTTCCAGCGGTACAACTTATCAGATGCGGCGGCGACGACAAGATTGCGGCTCAAAGGGAACAATGGAGCGATGGATCAAATACTCTTGCCATAGCCCCTGGAGTAGTAATTACTTATGACAGGAATTATGTAACAAATGATTTGCTCGACAAAAGTGGGATAAAGGTATTGACTATCCCAAGTTCGGAATTGAGCAGGGGCCGGGGCGGTCCAAGATGCATGAGCATGCCGCTTAATAGAAGCCTATTATAACTTGGAGGAAGAAATGACTTTAAATAAGACGAATGATAATATGAAAATAGTTGTCGCCCTTGGAGGCAATGCTTTGATGGAATCAGGATCAGCGGAAACAACTTCTGAAAACCAGCATAAGGTAGTGATGAATACTTGTAATTATTTGGCGGAACTGGTGGAAAGAGGCTATAAAATGGCAATAGTCCATGGGAACGGTCCACAGGTTGGGAGGATTGTTCTTGCTTCAGAATATGCCAAGCCTGTTACACCAGCCATGCCTTTTGACGTATGCGGAGCCATGAGCCAGGGATATATCGGATATCACATCCAGCAATGCTTGAGATTTGCATTGCTAAAAAGAGGAATAAAAACTCCTGTAGCGACTATTCTTACCCAGGTGCTTGTTTCCAAAGACGACCAGGCTTTCGATAATCCTACGAAACCAATCGGACCTTTTTATTCCAAGGAAGAAGCTAAACTAGTTGCCGATAAAACAGGATACACAATAATAGAGGATTCTGGAAGAGGCTATAGAAGAGTTGTTCCATCTCCAAAGCCAATTGATATAATAGAACTTGAGTCTGTAAAAGAACTTCTAAAGACAGCGATAGTTGTTACTGCTGGAGGGGGAGGGATACCTGTTATTCAAGGGGAAGATGGAGAATTGACAGGAATTTCAGCCGTAATAGACAAAGACCACGCAGCATCTCTTTTGGCTTTTGAACTGGAAGCAGATACTCTATTGATACTCACTGAAGTGGAAAAAGTGGCATTGAACTATAACATGCCTAATCAAATAAATTTAGATAAAATGGCTGTTGCCGAGGCCGAAAAGCATATAGAACAGGGGCATTTCGCCCCAGGCAGCATGCTTCCAAAAATACAAGCCGCAATTAACTTTGTTAAGGGAAATCCTGGGAAAAGAGCGGTAATAACATCATTGTTTAAAGCGGTGGATGCTCTCGAGGGTAAAACGGGAACGATTATCAGCTGTTAAATTATTTATTTCATATCCATGCACTTGAAAGGGAGAGACAATGGAAAAGATGGAGATTTTTGACAACCAAATTTACAGCGTTAAAAATGGGCATTTATGTTTTGACAACAAGGATTTGATTTTACTCGCAGAACAATTCGGCACGCCTCTTTATGTATTTTCAGAAAAAAGGCTTAAGGAAAATGTCCACGAAATTCTCAATTCTTTTCGGAAATACCATAAAAAGACAAATTTGCACTATGCTGCAAAATGCGAGTCCACAACTGCCAATGTCCAAGCAATTCTAGCCGCTGGGAGTGACTTCGAAGTTAATTCCGGTGGGGAGATGTTCAAAGTTCTCCATGCAGGTGTAAAGGGGAGTCAAATAGTTTTCAATGGCGTGGGCAAAACAGTGGATGAAATCAAACAGTCTCTCGAAAATGATATCAAGTCCATCAATGTTGACTCGGAGTTCGAGCTGGATAGAATAATAGAAACAGCCAAGTCTATGAATAAAAGAGCGAATATTACAATAAGAATTGTACCGGAAGTTTCAACAGGTGTTGTCAAAGGGAACGAAACAGGAACACATGAATCCAAATTCGGTATCACTTTGAATAATCTTGAAGACGTAATGAGACATTCACTCAGTTTTCCGAAAGAACTAAATGTCTTGGGATATCATTTTCATATTGGGACCCAAACTTATGATCTTCATTCTTTTGTTGAGGCATTTGTTGTAATGCTTAAAACAGCTGTTGATATATATAAGACCATAGGATACAAGCCTGAGATTTTAAATATTGGGGGAGGACTTCCTGTTCCTCATTATATTGATGTCACAGCAACCCAGTATATGCCAAAAAACATATTCTACATGTTGAAGGGTGACCTAACTGCGGAAGATATAGCCAAGGCAGTCTGTGCTGAACTGAAACCTGAAAAAGTCATTGCATGGGCAGGTAAGGAATTCGAATCTTTCTTCAAGGATTGCGAACTTATTGTTGAAGCGGGCAGAAAAGTTGTTGCTGATGCGGCAGTGCTCCTTTCAAGAGTTGAAAACAAGAAGAGAAGAGATTATATATCTGAAGACTGGATTACAGTTGATGCAGGATTCAATACACTTATGGAAGTTAAGACATATTATTGGTATTATCATATGGTTAGCGCCAGCAAGATAGAAAAATTCCATGGAAAGGATTTCAAGGTCGCTGGTCCGTGCTGCGATTCCGGGGATGTTTATTTTGATATTGACAACCACATCAATCTGCCAGATTATCGAAAACTGCCAAGATCCACTGAGCCGGGAGACATTATTGCCATGCTCAATGTTGGAGCATATGGCACACCCAATATGTCAAATTATAATGGAAGGCCAAAAGCAGGGGTTCTCATGATAAGAGAAAGTGGAGAGGTTATTATAATCAAGAAGGCTCAAACTTATGAAGATCTAATTGCCGATGAAATCAAATTATGATTTAATAAGATAAAATATTCCTAGATAGACGCGTTGGAGGAAATATGAAATACCCTGCACTAATAATAGATAAAAAAAAGCTGGAAGAAAACACAAGAATTATTGTCGATAACTGTAAAGCATATGGGATAGCGGTTACAGCAGTTACAAAATGCTACTGTGCAATACCCGAGCTTGCTATCGCCCAGGTCAAAGGTGGAGCCAACATGCTTGCCGACTCAAGAATTGAAAATTTAAAAAAGCTGAAAGACATTCCAGTGCCCAAATTGCTTATAAGAATACCCATGCTGTCACAGGTTGAAGAGGTTGTTAGATATGCCGACATTAGTTTGAACAGTGAGATCAGCGTTATCAAGGCTCTTTCTGATGAATCGGTCAAGCAAGGGAAGGTTCATAAAGTGATTTTCATGATCGACCTTGGGGACTTGCGGGAAGGTTGCCTAATCGAGGATGCGATGGATGTCATTGATGAAATAGTCCATCTCGAAGGGGTCTGCCTAGCAGGAATAGGTTCGAACTTTTCATGCTTTGGTGGAGTTCTTGCCGATAAGGATAATCTTCAAGTATTGGTAAATCTTAAAGAAAACATAGCCCAAAAACACGGTTTAAAAATAGAATATATCACTGCTGGGAACTCCGCGTCATATCATGTAATGGAAGCTGGCGATGTGCCAAAAGATGTGAATCACTTCAGACTTGGAGAAATTATACTGCTGGGAAAAGACGAGCAGACAGGAAAGATAGTTGAAAATATAAATTCAGATGTATTCACACTTGTAGCAGAAATAATAGAGCTCAAAGACAAACCGTCAAAACCATTTGGAAAAATCGGAGTTGACGCCTTTGGAATGATCCCAAGTTTTGAGGATATTGGGATCAGAAAAAGGGCAATCTTTGGGATTGGGAGGCAAGATGTAAAAGTAGATGACTTGTTCCCAAAAGTTAGCGGCGCGAAAATAATCGGAGCCAGCAGCGACCATATGATCGTAGATTTAACCGATTGTGAGAAAGACTACAAGGTTGGAGATTTGATGGAATTCCAGGTGGCATATGGGGCATTGCTTGCCCTCAGTACTTCCGAATATGTTTCAAAGAATATAATCTAAGAAGTCATCAAATTTGGCGTAGTTCTAAGGAACTGCGCTTTTATTTTCTGATAATTAAAAGGACCCGCTAAAAACGGGTCCTTGCAAATATCAATATTTTCAAAATTCCAATCTGCCAATAATGTAAATTATAGAACCGACCCGAACTTTTTAAAAAGAAATAATTTTATGATTGCAGCAGTTGGAACAGCAATTATCATTCCGGGAATACCCCAATAGTAGCCAGCAATAAGAATAGCCACAAGGACGAAAACCGGATGAAGTCCGGTGCTGGTACCAACGACTTTAGGAGATATGATCGCCCCATCAATTTGTTGGATTATAAAGAGCACAAGGACAACCATGAATGCCTGGGTAACGCCTCCAGTTAATAGAGCGACTATGACTGCCGGAATCATTCCAAGTATTGGTCCAAAATATGGGATTATGTTTGCTATACCGGCAAAACAACCGATAAAAACTGCAAAGTCAAGCCCTACTATTGAAAGCCCGATTGATGATAGGATTGCAATTATTAGACCGTCAAGCAATTGACCACGCAAGAACTGACCTATTACTATGTTAACTTCCTTTAAGGTTTCGTTCAATTTTGAAGAATGCTCATCAGACATTAAAATGCCAAGAATTTTTTGCCACAATGCCATAAAATATTCTCTATCAAGCATGATATAGAGGCTTACAACTGCGCCCAGGAATATATTGATAATTCCACCGCCAAGCCCAATGAAAAAATTCATAATCGATGCGGTGCTGAAGTGAGTTGAGATCCATGCAATAAGAGAATTGCTCGCCTTTTGTATTTGTTCTTCAAAGCCGCTTCCAGGGATTTTATTGACAAGATCCCGTAAAATCTGCTCATATTTGACAAAGTAGTCGACAATGCTCTGTACCATTTGTCCTAGGCTAACAAATACCAGTTTTCCAACAATAAGAGCGGCAAATGCATATAGCACCAGGCAAAGGACAATGATGATTATTAGGAACGTAATCAAAATACTTGATGTATGGATTATTTTTTCTCGCTTTAGTTGCTTTGAAGGATTGCTTTCCAACTTATAGAAAAGTTTTCTCATAAGCATATGGTCGATAAACTTCACCAAAGGGCTGAGAAGATAGGCTATAATCAATCCAATTATTAGAGGTGAAATAGCTGAAAGAAAATTCCCGCCAATAGACATTAATAATCCTGCCACATATTTGAAATGTAGGATGAGCTGGTAGGCTATGAATAATACAGTTATACTGCAGACGGCATAAATGCAGAAGACAAGATATGGTTTGTTTTCCTTAATTAGATTGAATTTAGGCATATTAGACCCTCCTATGTTCAAATAATTATATACGCGGCATATTATTTTAGCAAGAAATTTGATAGAATGTAAAAACAAGGATGGTGTAAAAATGATTAAATTACCTGAACTACTTGCTCCCGCTGGAGGGATGGAACAACTCAAAGCAGCTGTGGAAAATGGCGCGGATGCTGTTTACCTTGGTGGAAAAGCATTCAATGCGAGAATAAACGCAGAGAATTTCTATGATGACGAATTAAACGCCGGGCTTGAGTACGCACATGTAAGAGGCGCGAAAATATACATGGCAATGAATACACTCATATCAGATAGCGAGATGGACGAGGCTTTGGAATATGCTGCCTCAGTCTACAACGATGGAGTGGATGCCCTGATTGTTCAAGATATTGGATTTGCAGGGTTATTAAGCAAATATATGCCAGAAATACCCCTTCACTTTAGCACCCAAGGGACCATATACAATATGGCAGGAGTGGAAGCTGCAGAAAATCTCGGATTTAAGAGAGTGATTCTGGCAAGGGAATTAAGCCTAATTGAGATCAAAACAATTTGCGACAGCACAAAACTGGAAACAGAGGTGTTTATTCATGGCGCGCTTTGCATTTCCTATTCAGGGCAATGCCAGATGAGTAGCCTTATTGGAGGAAGAAGCGGAAATAGGGGGACATGTGCCCAACCTTGCAGGCTTCCTTATTCATTAATAAGAAAAACAGGACGAAATGAAGAAAAATTAATGAGCAATGGTTACATCTTAAGTCCAAAGGATATATGCACAATCGACCACTTGGCAGAACTCGTGGGAACAGGAGTAACAAGCTTGAAAATCGAAGGCAGAATGAAGTCGCCGGAATATGTTGCAGTGGTTACCGGAAAGTACAGGAAGTACCTTGACATGTATGCAGAAAAAAAAGGTATATATAAAGGAAGTCTTGTTGAAGAAAATGACCGAATTGAGTTAGAACAGGTATTTAACAGAGGAGGGTTCACTACAGGATATTTATTGAATAAACCGGGAAAGGATATACTTTCAGGTGAAATCCCCAAACATCAGGGAATTTTAATAGGCCGAATTGTAGGCAGGGATGAGGATAAGAGATATGTTGATATTGAACTTTCATCGAAGCTCTCTCTTGGAGATGGTATCGAGATAAGAAATATGCAATTGCCTGGAAATGTAGTTACATATATGAAAAACAAGGGTAAAAAAGTTGTAATTGGAGAAAAAGGCGACATGCTGACGGTGGGATATATCGATGGGGAAGTAAGCATAGGCGATGCAGTCTACAAGATAACCGACAAGGAACTGATGAAAAAGGCCCAGATAACCTATCTTCAGAAACCTTCCAGAAAAGTACTTGTTAATTTAGAATTTACAGCCTTGCGAAACAAAACAGCAAAGCTTGTCATTGAAGATATCGATGGAAACATAGTTGAAGCTGAAAGCTTTAATCCACCTGAGGAGGCCCTAACCCGGGCATTAACCATTGAAACGGTGAAAGATCAGATGGTAAAGACTGGAGGAACGCCGTTTTCTGTGGGAAAAACCAAGATCAACATTGATGAAGGGATTTCTATACCAGTATCGGAACTCAACAGAATAAGAAGAGATGCGATGGAAAAATTGGAAATTCTAAGAGCTGGTAAAAACAAGGAAAGGGACATCAACTGGAAGAAAATTTCCGAAGCTATGCATTCAAAAAGAGCAAAAGCAGGAAAAAATATCAATATGGTGAAAACCCCGGAAATACAAATTAAAAAAAGCTTGTACTTCTTCCCTTTTGGCGGGTCTGAAAAATATGATATCGTAAACGATGCTTTTATTAAAGGAATTTTTCATGTTTCCAGGATATACATTCCGTATGGCTGTGTATTGTCAAATGAATATAGTGAAAAAATATCAGAGTATAGAGAATCAGGAGTAGAGATTATTCCTGTAATACCAGCAATTACAAAGGGATTTCACGATATTGAAATAAGAAATAACTTTACAAAACTAATTGAGTTCTCCAGGGAATACGGAATCAGTCTGGGCAATTTAGCCTGGGCAAGAGAATTTAAAGAAGCGGGAATATCATTATATGGGGACTATGGTTTAAATCTTTACAACGGCAACAGTTTTGAAAAAATCCATGAGCTTGGATTTGTTGGGGGGACAATTGCCCACGAGATGAATTTGGAGGAAATCCAAAGGATGAATTTCCAAGAGATTGAACTAGAATGGGTCGCCTATGGTAGGATTCCAGCAATGGTTACAGAATACTGCGCTATCGGAATGAAAAATAATAGCGAGGCGGGAAACGTGTCTTGTTCAAGTTGCAAAGACGGAAACTATAGCATGGAAGATAGAAAGGGAGAGAGATACCCATTGATTGCCGATGAAAATTCCTGCAGAATGACCATCCTAAGCCATACAAAGAGACAAGGTATGCGGGATATGGCAGTTTTGGCAAAATCTGGTGTGGGGACCTTCAGATTCAATATCTATGACGAAGAGATTGAAGAAATTCAGGATTTGTTAGATAGATGTTAAAAGTATATTGTATTCATGTTGAAATTGTTTGACTAAATGAGAAAATAAAGGTAACATAGTTCGTAATTGCACCTGTCGAAAAACACAATGATTGTTTGTGTTTTTTGGTGTATGAAAATTGAAGTATAAATATATTTTAAGAAAAGGAGTGTTGGCAATGTCACAAAACAAAATGAAGACAATGGATGGGAATACCGCAGCTGCATATGTGTCGTATGCATTTACAGAAGTTGCAGCAATCTATCCGATTACACCATCTTCAACGATGGCGGAACTGGTTGATGAATGGTCTGCGTATGGAAAGACAAATATTTTTGGCCAGAAAGTGGCTGTAGCGGAACTCCAATCCGAGGGGGGCGCAGCTGGAACAGTACATGGTTCTTTAGCAGCCGGCGCATTGACAACCACCTTTACAGCATCACAAGGATTATTGCTTATGATTCCAAACATGTACAAAATTGCTGGGGAATTATTGCCAGGGGTATTCCATGTAAGTGCACGAACACTTGCAACTCATGCTTTGTGTATTTTTGGAGACCATTCAGATGTTATGGCCACAAGGCAAACGGGGTTTACCATGTTGGCATCAAGCTCTGTTCAAGAGGTAATGGACTTGGCTGGGATTGCTCATTTATCGGCAATCAAATCAAGCGTTCCGGTACTTCACTTCTTTGACGGATTTAGAACTTCCCACGAAGAACAAAAGGTTGAAGTTATTGATTATGAGGATTTTAAAAGTTTAATTGATATGGAGGCAGTGCAAAGATTCAGGGACCATGCTTTAAATCCTGAACACCCAGTAACTCGGGGATCTGCACAAAATCCTGATATATTTTTCCAGGCTAGGGAAGCCGCAAATAAATATTATGAAGCAGTCCCAGGTATCGTTGTTGACTATATGAACAAGTTGGGCGCAATAACAGGAAGAAGCTATAAGCCTTTTGACTATGTGGGTCATAAGGATGCGGAACATGTAATTGTTGCAATGGGATCTGTCTGCGAAACTGCAGAAGAAACCATTCAAATGCTTTTAAAACAAGGTAAAAAAGTTGGACTTCTCAAAGTCAGGCTTTTTAGACCTTTTATAAGTGACGCTTTCAAGGAAGTATTGCCTAAGACAGTTAAAAAAATAGCTGTTCTCGATAGGACAAAGGAACCAGGAGCCCTTGGAGATCCTCTTTATATGGATATCAGATCCATATTCTATGGAGACCAAAATCAGCCAATCATATTGGGAGGCAGATATGGACTTGGTTCAAAAGATACAACTCCAGCTCAAATTGTAGCAGTATTCAACAATCTTGAGATGGAAGAGCCAAAGGATCATTTTACTATAGGTATCAATGACGATGTTACTTTTAAATCTTTGGAAATTCCAGAGGGGATAATAACAGAACCTGAAGGAACAATCAGATGCAAATTCTGGGGGTTGGGATCAGACGGAACAGTAGGTGCCAATAAGAGTTCAATAAAGATTATTGGAGATAAAACCGAATTATATGCTCAAGGATATTTCGATTATGACTCCAAGAAATCTGGAGGTCTTACAGTCTCCCATTTAAGATTCGGGGAAAACAAGATCCAGTCAACGTACTTAATAGCGCAAGCTGATTTTGTAGCGTGTCATACCCAATCCTATGTATACCATTATGACTTGCTAAAGGGATTGAGAAAAGGCGGAACATTCTTGCTAAACTGTTTATGGGATGGCAAGGAACTGGAAGAAAAACTACCATCAAAGATCAAAAGATATATTGCTGAGAACGAAATAAATTTCTACACAATAGATGCTACTTCAATCGGTATCGAGATTGGGCTTGGCTCAAGGATCAACATGATAATGCAGGCTGCTTTTTTCAAACTGTCTGGTGTTATTCCAGTTGAAGAAGCTGTGAAGTTCATGAAGGAGTCAGTCAAGGAAACGTATGGTAAAAAGGGTGGCAAAATCATCGTTTTAAATGAATGCGCAATTGATAGGGGAATCACAGATATTAAAAAATTCGAAATTCCAAAATCATGGGCGGAATTAAAGGATGAAGAAGTTGCAATGACTGATGTTCCCAAATTCATTACGGATGTGCTTTATCCAGTTTCAAGACAGGAAGGCAATTCAATTCCAGTGAGCGCTTTCGCCGATAGGGCAGATGGAACATTCCCACAGGGAACATCTTCATATGAGAAACGTGCCATAGCCGTTGATGTTCCGTCATGGATTAAGGAAAACTGCATACAGTGCAATCAGTGCTCATTTGTATGTCCCCATGCGACCATAAGGCCAATATTATTGAACAAAGATGAAAAAGACAAAGCTCCGGCAACATTTGAAACAATTAAAGCAAATGGCAAAGGTTTTGAAGATATTGAATTTAGAATTCAAGTTGCTGTAAGGGATTGTATTGGATGCGGAAATTGCGCTGATATATGTCCAGCAAAGGAAAAAGCTCTTGCTATGAAGCATATTGCTACTCAGGATATTCAAATTAAAAATTGGGAATATGCGGTACAGATCCCAGTAAAAGATAAAATTATAAGCAGGGAAACAGTTAAAGGAAGCCAACTGGCACAGCCATATCTGGAATTCTCGGGAGCTTGTGGAGGATGTGGAGAAACACCATATATAAAACTAGTTACACAACTCTTCGGAGACAGGATGATGATTGCTAACGCCACAGGTTGTTCTTCAATCTGGGGGGCATCGGCCCCATCAACTCCATATTGCAAGGATAAAGATGGAAGAGGTCCATCCTGGGCGAATTCCCTTTTCGAAGACAATGCTGAATATGGATACGGAATGGCAATCGGCGTAAAACAAATCAGAAATAAAGTTTCTGATAGTTTGGCGAAGCTTGTTAAAATGAAAATAAGTGAAGAATTGAAAGATGCAATAGTTAAGTGGATAGAAACAAAAGAAGATGGAACTGAATCAAGAATCCACAGCGATTACCTGCTTACAACAATTGAAAAATCAAAACCATTTGCAAAGGCTGAGCAAGACATTATAGATGATGTTCTAAACAGGAAGGATTTTCTTGTGAAGAAATCTATTTGGGCTCTTGGCGGAGATGGATGGGCATACGATATCGGATATGGCGGACTGGACCACGTGCTCGCTTCAGGAGAAAATATAAATGTTCTTGTGTTTGATACGGAAATGTATTCGAATACGGGTGGTCAGGCATCAAAGGCCACGCCTACAGCTGCCATAGCAAAGTTTGCAGCTTCTGGAAAATCAATAAAGAAGAAAGATCTTGGAATGATGGCCATTTCCTATGGATATGTCTATGTTGCACAAGTTGGTATGGGAGCCGACAAGAATCAATTGATCAAGGCCATTACTGAAGCTGAGAAATTTGATGGGCCTTCAATCATAATCGCTTATGCACCTTGTATAAGCCATGGTATTAAAAAGGGCATGGGCAAGTCTCAAGAAAACACAAAAGACGCTGTGGAAGCCGGATATTGGCATCTGTATAGGTTTAACCCAGACCTTAAGAAGGAAGGCAAGAACCCATTCATTCTTGATTCAAAGCCACCAACGAAAGGATTCGAGGATTTCCTTCTCGGACAAGTAAGATATTCGTCATTAAAGGGAGAATTCCCGGATATAGCTGGCAAACTCTTTAAGAAGGCTGAAGTCGACGCAAATGACAGATACGAATCCTATTTGAGATTGACGGATCAACCAAAAGCCGATTCTGAAAAAATAGATCAACCAAAAGCCGATCCAGCAAAAATAGATTAGTCTGGACCCAATCAAGCAAAATAAAACTAAACCAAGAGTAATCCGGTTAAAAGTGATAAGGCAAAGTAGGATAACTCAAAATCTAACTTAAATATGAAATATTGAACAAGACCCTGATTGATTATCGGGGTCTTTTTTAACACAATAGGGTAAAATCATATCTAAAACCTGTATGGAAATGGTCCAATAAAGCAATATTACAATATAATAAAAAACTATTGAGAAAAACCATAAAATTGGTTGACAGAGTCCTTAAGATTTGTTAGTATAGCAATTGCGTGTCAGCGCGAAACGTTTTTTAACGGGTTTACAAATTAGAAAAAATAATGAAGTAAATTGAAAATAGGTGTTGACACAAAACACGCAGAGTGGTATATTTATAAAGCTCTCTCCC
>JBAWWY010000019.1:0-30076 GCA_037144355.1 Eubacteriales bacterium
CCCTTTCTTTTTAATATTTAAAATCTATGTGTTGAAATTTATTTCTAAATCTGAAACAACACCGCATCCGGTTGATTGTTTTTCATAATGAATACTTTTCCAAAATCTTCCGCTTTTTCCCGGCATGTTTTATAACTTTTAATCATATCCGAATTTGAAACAATTGCTTTTGCAAGAATATTCATTTCATAACTCCTTTCTTAAGTACCATTTACTTAAGGATATACTTGTATTTATTCTTCTCCATGGTAAATCATACGATTGTAAACATGTTTGAATCCATATTTTTCATATATTTTCTTTGCGACCTTGTTTTCCATTTCAACATGTAGGGAAATATCTCCATCTGTAAGGTCAATCGCTCGCTGGATCAATTCACTTCCAACTCCCCTGCCCGTGCTGCTCTTGTTTGTACCAATGAATGCCAAGTGATATTTACGTAGGAATTCTTTGAATTCCAGATTGGCAATAACGCAAACTCCCTCGAAGACTCCACCCCTGGAGGCTAGCAGGATATACCCTTTTTCCATGGCGTTGTCAATTGCCTCTTCTGTTTCCAATTTATTGTCGGAATATTTACCTAGACAGTTTAGGGTGAAATCGACTAAATCGGCCCTTGACATAAGGTCATAATTTTTAATGTTGTCAATTTTGACTATGCTCTTGCCTTCATCAAGAACTATAACATGCTTTCCGCTCTTGATTTTCTTGTCTTTAGCCAACTTGTAAAACGCCGCAAAAGAATAGGCTTCCCGGCTAGACATTTTAATATTCTCCACCTTTTTAAGTAGTTTTATCCCGTTAATTAGCTCTTCATCACTGACATATATAATTTCACCATTGGTTTCAGTTGCGGCCTGAAGTGTTTCTTCCAATAGTTTTTCATCCATCATGGCATTTTCCCCTGATATTTTTTCTGAAACGCTCTTGCTACACATCCCATAATAAAGTGTTGGGAAAATTTCAATACTTCCATCCATCCATTTCTTGAGTAGTGAGTTATAGCTGCTTGTTAGAGTATATGCATACCCCAGCTGATTCCAAATATCATCAACTTTGTAATTCAACTTTCCGACAATTTCATCAGTCAATCTTTCAAGAACCATTTGGCTTATATGTGTATTCGTAAATCCTTCTGCTGCTAGATAGGCGTTTTCGTCTTTTGCCTTTTCTATAAGCAGCTCAATCTGTGATGCGTATTTAATATTCCTCAAATCCATAATATTTTCTTTTTTGAACTTTGTTGATTTCCACCTTTCGTTTTTAAAGAGCGGAATTCTAACCTCAATGTCTTCCGCTTCTGCAAAATATATTAATGATCCAATATAACTTTGTGAACCATTTGCTATTATAATGTTTTGTTTATGTGCAATGGCATCCTTGACTAGCACTTCTGCTATTCTGTCATTCTTGTGTCCTGATGGGTTCAACCCTTCCAATTTTATATAAATTTCACCAACATTCAGTAATTTTTCTAATTTTCTGGCCCTCAATAAGGGCGTGTTTCCGCTTCTTAACATAATTCCTCCTATTTTGGACTAAATAAAAAAGCGCACTTGCCATTGTTAGCATAGGTGCACCCTTGTTCCATTATATAGTTACTCACATCTACCACTAATAATATCCTTACGCAATTCCTACTGGTCCTACGTCGACATAAAATTCAATTAATCATTGAACCTTTGTCTGGTATTATTATATCATATATTATTCTACTTGGCAAATTGCTCTAAATACCATCATATGCCTTTTGCAAAACTTCCAAATTCAATTTCTTCATTTTCAGGAAAGCTTCTGTCACACGTTTCATTTTTTCCCTGTCGCCTGATTTCATCATTTCATTCATTATTACTGGTGTAATCTGCCAAGAGATCCCAAACTTGTCCTTTGCCCAACCACATTGCTCTGCCTCAGGTACAGCAGAGAGCTTCTCCCAAAAGTAATCAATTTCTTTTTGATCTTTACAGTTTACAATGAGTGAAAATGCCTCATTAAAGCCATAATCCACATTAAATCCATTGTCCATAGCAGAAAAAGCTATGCCGTCAAGTTTAAAAGCAGCATAGTTTATTTTTGCCTTTGCCGACTCTGCCTCGCCTTCCTTATATCTGCTGATTATGCCTATTTCTGAATTATCAAATACCTCGTTATAGTACATTACTGCTTCTTCAGCTTTCCCACATGACTCGTTTGAAAAAAGCAAGTTATAAGTAATCTTTGGGACGCTTTGTCCACCATCGGTAAGCATCAATTGCCAAGATAAGCCGTAACGATCCTGGACCCAGCTATACCTCTTGCTAAAAGGATATTCTCCCAACGGCATTAATTCTGTTCCGCCTTCTGATAATGACTTCCATTTAGTATTCACTTCTGAAGCAGAATTGCAAGCTACCATCAATGAGATAGATGGATTGAATTTGAAGAAAGGACCGGCGCTAATCGCCATAAATTGTTGTCCAGCCAACTCAAAATTAACACTCTCCGCATCTCCTGACGGTGTGCCTTCAATAACTGTTACATTCAGTACTTTTGATTGTTCGAATAAACTTGTATAAAACAAAGCTGCTTCCTTAGCTTCCTTGTCGAACCATAGATGAGGAACAATTCTTTCCATAGCAATCTCTCCATTAATCTACACTTCTTTAGGGATAATTTAATATGTTCTAAATAAAAATTATACCTATTGAATTACTTAAGCAAGCATAAAAGCACAAGATATTAATATCCTGTGCTTTTATTTTATCTTATAATTTCAGCGGATTTAACTTTATACATATTTTCTTCAGCTCTTTTTAAGATATCATTCATTTCCTGTTTTATATCGCGTTTTGTTTCATATCCGAAAGAAATAGATATAGGCAAATTACCTGCTTTTTCATTCAATAATAAATCCTTTATACGTTTGATAATCTTTTCAGCTTCAGTTTCTTTTGTTTTTGGCAGTATGATTACAAATTCATCTCCACCTAATCTAGATGCAATATCATCATCTCGACATCCTTTTTTTATCGCATTGGCCACTTTAATTAGAAGCTCATCCCCAATCGAATGCCCAAAGTTGTCATTAATATGTTTTAGGCCATTCACATCCCCCATGATTATTGTAAGGGGAAAATTTCTTGAAGTATCCAGTCTTTTCAATTCTATCTCGAAAAATCTTCTGTTATATAAGTCAGTGAGTTGGTCATGATAGCTAAGATAAATAATTTCATCATCCGCTTTTCGACGTGTAGTAATGTCCGCCATGATAACAGCGAATTGCCCTTGTTTTGGAGAGTAAGCAGTAACCTCAAAATATTTACCCAATTCCTTGGAGTAATTTTCGTATTGAAGGGGTTTACCCGTTAATGCAACTTTGCCATAGTTTTCTATCCAGTAGCTTTCAGTATTAGGTAATACCTCAAGCACAGTTTTGCCCGTAATTTCTTCTGCTTTAAGTCCAGTAAGTCTCTCGAAAGCTTCATTTACAAAAATGAAACGATAATCTATTGCTTTTCCTTCTTTATCCAATATTATTTCATGGACAGCAAGCCCTTGCCGCATTTCACTTACAAGTAATCTCTGGCTCTCTTCACTTTCGATTAAATTCTTTATAGTCGCTTCAAGTTGCTTGGTCATATTATTAAAAACTTGTGAAAATTCGCCCAAAAGGTCAACTCTTTGACTGAAATCTCCAGAGGAAATCGCTTTTATTTGCCACATAAAATGTTGTAATGAGGCTTGCAGCGACTTTGTCACCCCAGGGAAGCAACCCTTATAGCTAATTGGAGAAGTCAACTCGCCCCTTTCCATAGCTATCAATGCCCTACGAATCTCATAAATGGCTTGGTAAATTTCTACAAACCTTTCATTATCAGTTAAGTCGGGCGGCGGGTTTTCGTTTACTTCCCACTTTTCTATTAAGCTCTTTATGGAATTTAATATCTTGTCCGTTTCATTTGAAGTCGTCATGTCAGCCTCCAATCGAAAAGCTCTATTTTTCTGATTTTGCGCTAAATCGGCAGGTTCTATCACCTGTGCACCAACAGTCAATTTCTTTTACAATAAAAGGTTGCCCGGTAAAACATTCTAAAAGTGAAGAAATAAAGCCTTCGTCATATGTGCATATTTCAAAATCTACTTCTGGTAACCCTGAGCAATCTAAATCTTCTGAAATAGTCAAAACCAATTCGCCTTTTTCCATATCCACTTTTTCAATTCGTAAAATACCTATTCCAAGTTCTCTAAGTGAACTCTGTAATTGTTGAATGAATTTATTTAAATCTTTAGTTGGAGTCAAAACATTTGCATAAAACTCTTTACCAGCAAGTTTTCCTGCCTCATAAAAAATCACATCCGTTTCTTCAGTTCCGACGTGTTTTTCAATAATATCGCGAAATGTAAATTGCATAAGCCTATACACTTCCAAGCGAGCATTATTCCCCAAGTTTGGGCGGCCATTTGCAACATCTCCAATTAGATCCCATGAGAATTTATACTTATTCTTATCCTCTTGCTTTTCCTTCATAAATAACGCCCTTTCTCCTGGTAAATTCTCACTTGTCAGTTATTATTATTGATTAATATTATACAACTAAATTTTAAATAATTCTATTACGAAACTAATCAACTTCTTACTTTTGAATCTTTATAAAAGAATCAATCCAATGAAGGTTTCCCGAACAATCCGAGTATTTCCTTTGGGTTAATCTGCGTTATAATTACAGCCGCAAACACTAATAGACAACCTGAGAGTTCTCTCGTACTCATTGATTCACCCAGGAATATGGCACCGCTGATCACTGCGAAAACAGACTCAAGGCTTAATATAATACCTGCGACCGCAGGTCTTGTATATTTTTGCCCTATGCTTTGCAGGGTAAAAGCCACCCCGGTATCCATAACTCCCATATATAGGACTACGGCGCTACAGGCGATGATGCTGCTCAATTCAGGCTTTTCCAGCGCCAAGGCTGCAACAGCTGAGAACATGCCCGCAGTTAGAAACTGCACGAAGGAAAGTCTTAAGATGTCCACTTTTTCCACATAGATATCAATCAGAACGATTTGAAGGGCCCAGAATATGGTCCCAATCAATACTATGCCGTCGTATGGCTGAACCGAGAATCCCTGTTTGATTGTCAGCAAATAAAGCCCAATAATAGCTATTCCAATGCCTAACCAGGTGGGAAAAGATACTTTCTTATTCATAAATATTCCAAAGAGTGGTACGATTACGATGTAAAGCGCTGTTATAAAACCAGTTTTTCCTGCAGAAGTACCTATGATACCAATCTGTTGAAATGATGCGCCGAGAAACAAGGCCAATCCGCAAAAAAAACCGCCGATCATCATTTCTTTTGTTTTTAGATTTAGCTTTCCTTTTACTTGAATTCCCGCTTTTTTCTTAGATTGATTGTCGAAAATAATCATAACAGGAATCAATGACACGGCGCCAAGGAGAAACCTTAATGCGCCAAATGTAAAAGGTCCGATATAGTTCATTCCAATCTTTTGGAATACAAAACCAGTACCCCAGATGATTGCTGCCAAAAGCAGGATAAAATTCCCTTTATATTATTTATAAACATTCATTAATAAAGTATCGCCGCTTACGATGCTTGTTGTGAGTTGCATTACAATCTCCTTCTCTTAACCTACTCTACCGTAACACTTTTGGCCAGATTTTTTGGTTTATCTATGTCACAGCCCCTGGTCTTTGCAATATAATATGCGAAGATTTGGAGGGGGACAACTGAGATTAATGGAGTGATTTCATCCATCATGTCCGGAATGTACAAAGTTCGGTTCGCCTGGCTTGCCATGCTAATATTTCCTGCTTTGCATAGGCCAATGACATATGCTCCTCTTGCTTTTACTTCCTGAATATTGGAAAGCATCTTTTCAAAGAGCCTGTCCTGGGTTGCCAAGGCTATTACCAAGGTATCTTGCTCAATCAGTGCAATTGTTCCATGCTTCAGTTCTCCCGCTGCGATGGCAAAGGAATTGATATAGGAAATCTCCTTTAGTTTCAATGAACCTTCATAGCAGACCCCTGAATCAGGACCTCTGCCGATAAAGAATGCCTGCTCGGTTTTATAGTGTTCCTGGGCAATCTCCTTGATTTTATCTTCATGTTTGAGAACGGATCTTATTTTTTCTGGAACCAGCTTTAGTTCCCCAATAATCTTATTGTAATAGCTTTCATCTATCTTTCCATTTGTAAATCCCATATAAAGCCCCAATAGGTACATGCATACAAGCTGTGTTGTGTATGCCTTCGTTGAAGCAACGGCAATCTCAGGTCCAGCCCAGGTATAAAAGACGTCGTCTGATTCCCTTGCCACAGAGCTGCCGACAACATTGACAACTGACAGTATCCTTGCTCCCTTTGATTTTGCTTCCCTAAGTGCCGCAAGGGTATCAAGTGTCTCACCAGATTGGCTAACTGCGATAAACAATGTCTTGTCATCGACAAAGGGATCCCTGTATCTGAATTCCGACGAAATGTCCACCTCTACTGGAATCTTTGCAAGTTTCTCAATGGCATATTTGCCAACTAATCCAGCATGGTAGGCCGTTCCGCAGGCTACGATATAAACCTTGTTGAACTTGGCAAGGTCCTCTTTTGTAAGGCTTATTCCGTCCAGCTTGATTTTACCGTCTTCTGTGATTCTTCGATTCAATGTGTCGCTTATTGCCTTTGGCTGCTCATGGATTTCCTTGAGCATGAAATGCTCGTAGCCATCCTTTTCTGCGGCATCGGCATCCCAAGTCACATGAAAGACATCTCTTTTAACTTCTTTTCTTTCGCTGTTGAATATTTTAACATCATTTTTAGTGAGTACGACTGTTTCGTTGTTTTCAATTAAGTAAATTTCCCTTACATGTTTTAAAACTGCAGGGATGTCCGATGCGATGAAGTTGCAGCCTTCACCTAGTCCAACTATCAAAGGTGCGTCTTTTCGAACTGCGATAATTTTATCCGGTTCGAAGCTGGAAATTACTCCTATAGCATATGCTCCTCTCATCTGATCAACAGCTCTGTTAACAGCTTCTAGTAAATCTCCGGTGAAGTATACGCTTATCAAGTGGGCAATTACTTCAGTATCAGTTTCAGATTTGAAAATTATTCCATGTTCTTTGGAAAGCCATTCTTTGAGCTCAATATAGTTTTCAATGATTCCATTGTGCACCACGGCGATGGTGTTTTCCAAATTGCCGTGGGGATGGGAGTTTAAATCCGAAGGCTCACCATGAGTCGCCCATCTGGTATGCCCGATTCCTATCTTGCTGGACATCCCATCTGGGTTTTCCATTTGTCCGATTAGTTTTTCAAGATTTGCTATTCTGCCTTTGCTTTTATAGATTTCTATCTTGCCATTTTCAAACAAGGCGATTCCTGAAGAGTCATAACCCCTGTATTCAAGCCTCTTCAATCCTTCTATTATTATTTCATAGGCATTTTCATCGCCTATGTAGCCTACTATTCCACACATAATTGTCCTCCTAAATACAAAAGCAAACGTAAATAAACTATCAGTTCATATCAAATGATAAGAAAACCGCAGATTCGTGTTCGCTTTATTTGCTGGATATGATCTAGATTTCTTCTGTCTCCCGAGTCACTTCGGGCATTTGTAAAATCTATAACGATTCCTCTTTGAACCGCAAGGGCATCCGCCGAATTTTCGATAACCCCTGACCTCGTCAACTTGAAACAAAATTTTCATCTCAAGCTCTGGCGCTCATTCCATGCAGACTCACTGCATTCCTATTCTCCTATTGGATAGATTATAATACAAAAAAGCCTCTTTTGAAAGAGGCAATCTTTTTTGGTCTTTATATGTTCATTGTATCAACTCTAAGGTCAAGCGAAGCAACTTAAGTTGCATGTTGTTATTCGCTATGACTTTATCCCAGATGTCTTGTGATTAGAACTGCAAGTTCTTCTGCAAGCTTCTTGATCAACATCCTGTCTTTGCCTTCTATCATTACTCTAACCAGTGGCTCGGTTCCTGAAGGTCTTATCAGAACCCTGCCTTCTCCTGCCATCAATAGGTTTATCTTTTCAATTTCAACTTTTATTTCAGGATGAGACATATATTTTTTCTTATTTTCATTTTTTATTATGGCATTGATAAGTACCTGTGGATATATGGTCACTTCACTGGCCATTTCTGAAACTGTTCTTCCATCCATTTTAAAAGCCCTCAATACTTGAAGCCCTGAAAGGATTCCATCACCTGTTGTACTGAAATTTAAAAAAATAATATGTCCTGACTGCTCCCCGCCAATAACGCATCCTGTCTTAACCATGCTTTCAAGAACATATCTATCTCCAACAGCAGTAGTATCCACTGAGCATCCTATAGCTTCAACTGCTTGGTAAAATCCTATATTGCTCATGACTGTGGCTGTAACCTTGTCATTCTCCAGCACACCATCATTTTTCAGCATCTTGGTACAAATGTATAGAAGCTTGTCACCATCCACTAAATCGCCATTCTCATCCACAGCAATAAGTCTGTCCGCATCTCCATCAAAGGCAAGGCCGATATCCGCTTTTTCCTTTATAACAATTTGCTGCAATATTTGTGGATGTGTCGACCCACTTGCTTCATTTATATTCAATCCATTTGGTTCATTGTGGATTGCTATGACTTTTGCCCCAAGGTCACTTAGAACTTTTTCAGCAACCTTATAAGATGCACCATTTGCGCAGTCTATGGCAATCTTCATTCCATCCAGCCTAATATCTATTGTGCTTTCTAAAAACTTGGCATAAAGGTCCATGGCATCGTCTTCACATTCAATGCATTTTCCCAGCTTTTCCCCGGTTATATGGCTGTTCACATCAATATTCCTAAGTATTATATCCTCAATTTCATCCTCGATATCATCTTCCAATTTAAATCCTTCCGAATTGAAAAACTTAATCCCATTGTATTCGAAAGGATTGTGGGAAGCTGAAATCACAACTCCCGCATCTGCTTTGAAATACTTGGTGAGGTAAGCTACCGCAGGTGTTGGAAGAACTCCGACTTTCATTACATTTCCACCCATGGCAAGTATCCCTGCACTTATGGCATCTTCAAGCATGTCTCCGGATATTCTTGTATCTTTCGCTATGACAACTATGGGTTTTATTTTGCTTTTAGCTAAAACATATGCTCCAGCTTTACCTAAATTAAAAGCAAGCTCGGGGGTCAACTCCGAGTTTGCTATTCCTCTCACTCCATCAGTTCCAAATAGTCTGCTCATTTTTTTCTCCTAAATATTTATTTTGCTGTAATTGTCACGTGAACCACTCCAGGCTCAACTACGGTCTTGTCAAAACCCTTTGTATATTTCAGTACAATGTTATAATTGTTTTCCGAAGCTTTTGCCCCAGTCAAATCTATATAAGGCACGATATCTCCCTTAATCAGGTTTGACATTACATCATACTTTCCTGTTACGCTTACTATTATATTTGTGTTGCCGATTGCAGCATTCAAGTTGCTGTCCAAACCAGTTATTTGCAATTCCGTTGAATCATAGGAAAGCTGAATAGTAATAGTATCTTTAACGCTTACCTCTGCATAAACGGCCTCGCTAGCTCTTGCTGCTTCGATTCCGGGTGGGTATATCTGGCTTATCAATATTTTATTAGCTGGAGAAAGCTTGCTTAAATCGATTGGGTTAGTTGTTATTGAATCAATCAATGCGAGTTGGTCCTTGCTGCCTTTTATACTGACATATGCTGGGACTTTCAATGAATTGATGTCATAATTCGCATTAATAACTCCAGTATAGACTGGAACCAGTTTTACTTGTTTCACATCAAGCATTTCCCCGCTTACTTGGACGGTTTCAGCCGAAATGCTTATATTAGAAACGGTATTCCCCAAGGCATCCATGGCGCTGGTCTTTAGATTGAATGTTTTTGGATCCGTAGTCAATTCAGCCATATTGACTGTGGCGTTGATATAATCCACTGAGTTTACCAATGACGCAGGTCCAGATACTTCCAATTGACTTGGGTTGATTTTTATTCCACCAGGTTCCTTACCCTCTGTTATACTTCCAGCATAGCTGATTCTGACATCTTTTTTAGCAGTTTGCATTTCCTCAATGACAACCTTAATCTTGGCTGGGTTGACAGCTTTCAACTTTACTCCGTCAGGAACAGAGACAGTTACAGTCAGATAGTTTTCACCTTTCCCAAATCCAAAAAGGTCTGCATTTGCAATGATTTCTGCCGATGTTACTTTTACAATATCCGCCCTTTTACCTTCGAGTGTCACATCAATAGTGAAGTTCTGGTCACCGGAAATTGCCAGACCTCTATCAAATATGGTCTGGGCATTAAGCAACTGTACGGGGATTTTCGTCATGGTTTGCGTGGTGAGCGGGTTAACTTCGCTTATTACATAAACCCAAAGGAAAATAGCCACCGCAATTGCGATTGCCATGTTGAATTTCTTGTTAGCTTTCGCTTCGCGGCTATTTTTTGCCATTTTTAATACCCCTAAACAAATCCAAGAATGGTACCCTGCTTTTGTTCTCATCACTATCTGCAAGGTAAATGTTAAGTATTAATTTTTCTACAGTTTTTATATCTAGGAACCTTGTAAGATTTCCATCTATCGCCATTGAAATTATTCCGGTTTCTTCAGAGACTATTAGAACCACTGCATCAGAGTATTCTGTAATCCCAATTCCAGCTCTATGCCTGGTCCCCAGCTCTTTTCCCAGATCTTTGTTTGATGTGAGAGGCAATACACATCCTGCGGAATGCAGGCGGTTACCCCTGATTATTGCAGCTCCGTCATGGAGCGGTGATCCTTCATAAAATATATTCCCAAGAAGCTCAGTTGTTATTTCAGCATCCAGCTTTATTCCTGTTTCGGCGATTTCATTCAATGCTGTTTCTCTCTCAATAACAAGCAATGCCCCTGTCTTTGACAATGAGAACGCATCTATTGATTTAACAATTGCCGCTGTTATACTCTTTGCTTCTTCCTTATCTATCTTCATAAACTGGGTAGAAATAAATTTGCTTCTGCCTATATATTCCAACGCCCTTCTGAGTTCAGGCTGAAATACAATAAGCAAAGCAATCACTCCCAGAGTCATGGTATTTACCAATATCCAATTCAGTGTATACAAATTGAGTTTGTCAGATAAGAATGTGGCTAAAACCAAAATTAAAATACCCTTGACCAATTGTTCAGCTCTTGTTTCATGTATAAAGCCAAGCAGCTTGTAAACTACAAAGGCAACCAAAGCCACATCAATCACATCAACGATTCGAATACCGCTGATTATATTTAATAAAAACTCTTGCATGGTTACCTCCTTTTCGTAAAGCTTCTTTAATTGTATAGAAAAACAACTGATTTTTCAATATGTTTATTCATTTCGTGGGCAAATATATTCAGTTTTGCAGCATATATATATTCCCATGCAATTTAATTGAGCTTTACGCAAAATTAAAAGGCAGGTGGCAATCAGCCACCTGCCGGGATTTATCATTTTATTCTATTGATTCGAAAATTATTAATCTCCTCTATTTAATATTTTGGTTCAAGCAAACCGTACTTTCCATCTTTCCTCTTGTAGACAATATTCACAAGTCCGGAATCCGGGTTGAGGAATAAATAAAAATTATGCATTATCAATTCCATTTCCATGATTGCTTCTTCAATTTCCATGGTTGCAATATCAAAGCTTTTTTTCTTTGATATCCTTATCTCTTCGTGGTCATATTCATTATCTTCTGGAATATCATTAAACATAATCTCTTTATGTTCCTTGTGCTTCTTCTGAAGCTTTGTTTTAAACCTGGACATCTGGTTTGAAAGCTTGTCAATTATCTTGTCCGTAGAAATGTACATATCGCTGCCAGTTTCTTCTGCTCTGAAAATTGTACCCTTTGCATTAATCGTAGCCTCGATATTCTGTCTTTCTTTTTCCATAGCAAGGGTAACATGGGCAGTAATGTCATCTGAAAAATATTTTCCCAAGCGGGTAAATTTCTTTTCGATGGTTTCTTTCAAATGATCACTGGCATTAAAGTTCTTGCTTGTAATTATAACTTTCATGACTTGTACCTCCTTGTCAGCGGTTTTAAATTAGATAGCATGCATAAATGCAACTTCTTAATTTATTATATTATATCCTTTTTCTGAAAATATTTCCTTGTTTTTTTTAATATTTTATACATGACAATTCAATGTTCTTAAAAAACAATAATTGATAAATGAATAAAATTAGTCAAATATGTGAATCTTCTGTCAATTGAATGGGGTTGTGGGTATTGTGGATAAGTCTGTGCATAATTGAAAATTCAACACTTTGCCTGTTAATGCATTTATAAACAAAAGAGTATGCATTTATATACATACTCTTTTATATTCTTTGTCCGTTATCCGTTGCAATCAAACATTATTTTGAATGCATAAATATTCATTAATAATAATGGCAGTTTTTATGTACTTCTTCTTTGAAGCCTTTTACGGGTTGTGGATAATTAATCGCTTAATGCTAAAGCTGCTCGACTGACCTGGTCTTTGCCCCCACACTCGCCAATGAGTTTAAATTTGGGTCTCATTGGTCTTACATCTAAGCTACGCCATGATCACCAACCATTAAAGGCTGACTTACGTGGATTCTTTCGCCCGCAACTGGCTTGAATTTTCAACCACAGACTCGAGCAGCTTTAACATTAAGCTAATTCTTATTTTCTATATCATACTTGTTATTAAGCCCCGACGCAAATATTATAACCTGGACATTTGCCGCGCCGTTTTCAATAAGTGTCCTTGCGCATTCATCCGCAGTACTTCCAGTGGTAAATATGTCATCGACTAAAAGTATCTTCTTGCTGGTTAAAACCTTTGATTTTCCAGTGGCGATACCAAAAGCATCTTTCATATTCTCTCTCCTGGCATTCCTGCCAAGCTTGTTCATAACTTCTGTTTCTTTTTCTCGGATTAAAACATCTTTGCAATATTGGATATGGCATATTCTTGAAATGCCTTTGCAAAGCAACTCTGCTTGATTATATCCCCTTTTATTCTTTTTAGTTCTGTTCATCGGAACTGGGATAATTAAATCAAACTCCAAATTTTCTACAGAAAGCCTATCGCCCATTATTTCAGATAACTTGAAGGAAAGATAGCCTTTTTTATTATATTTTAAATTATATAGTATTTCTTTTTCTTTTGACCCATATGTGACACAGGAATAACCCTTGGAAAACAGGTGTTTAATACTCTTGCAGTCCAAACATTCATTTTCCTCATAACCCCTCTGTAGGGCCTTCCCACAAACTGTGCAAACTTTCTCATTTATCCAAAGTATCTCTTCCCTGCAGTTCTGACACAGGGAATATGTATCTACCTTGAATATTGGCGCATTGCAGGAAATACAGTAGATGTTCGGGGGGTAAACCAGATCGACCAGCCATCTCTTCATATGAGTTTTTTCAACCTCTCTCCAAGCCCTGAGTATCTTTCAACTATCTTGTTGTTGTCTACCATCGCTTCCATGACTTTCTCGGATCCGACAAGGACAACTCCGTTTTTAGCTCTTGTTACTGCGGTGTAAAGAAGATTTCTCGTAGCCAGCATGGGTGGGAACCAGGCAAGTGGCATTACAATCACTGGGAACTCGCTTCCCTGGCTTTTGTGAACTGTTACGGCGTATGCCAGTTCCAGCTCCTCCAGCTGCGAGAATTCATATTTTACAAACTTCACATCCTCGTAAACAACGGTCAACTGGTTGAACTCAGTATCTATGGAATCAATAAATCCTATATCTCCGTTGAAAACTCCCTGTCCCTTTTGAAGGTCATCCTGCCTTCTCCATTCTATCTGATAGTTGTTTTTTATCTGCATTACCTTGTCTTCGACCCTGAATATTCTGTCATTTAGCTTTTTCTCAGTCTTCTTCGGGTCTTCAGGATTTAGTATCTTCTGAAGCTCCTTGTTCATATTGATTGTACCAAGTCTTCCCTTTCTTACCGGCGTGAGAATTTGAATATCCTTCACGGATTCAATATCCTCGTAGTAATTTGGTAGTCTTTCCTGACAAAGTTCTATTATGGTTTCAAGAACGTCATTCTCTGTCTTTCTTTTCAAAAGAAAGAAATCCTTGTCTTTTTCATTGCAGTAGGGATATTCGCCCCTATAAATCCTATGTGCATTTACGACTATCAGGCTTTCCTTGGCTTGGCGAAATATTTCAGTAAGTCTAACTGAATGGACAAACTCGCTTTCCAAAATATCTCTTATAACATTCCCAGGTCCTACAGATGGAAGTTGGTCCTTGTCTCCCACGATTATAAGTCTAGATCCTGGTTTTATGGCGTTTAAAAGTCCATTCATCAATAATATGTCCACCATGGAGGCCTCATCTATTATTATGGAATCGTACTGAAGTTGGTTTTCTGAATTTTTACCAAACGTCATTGTGTTATCGCCTTCGGAATAGTAGTACTCTAGGAGCCTATGTATGGTGCTGGCTTGATATCCAGTAGTTTCAGCTATTCTTTTTGCCGCTCTTCCTGTTGGCGCGGCTATTGCTGTGGAAAGTCCGCTAAATTCGAAGACTTTCATTATGGTATTTATTATTGTAGTCTTTCCTGTTCCTGGTCCACCGGTTATGACACATACTCCGTTTCCTATTGCCGAAAGGACAGCGTCTTTCTGATTCTTCGCTAATATTTTTCCGGTTTGGTTTTCGGTAATGAGTATCAACTCCTGCACATCGGCTGAAATCAATTTGAGCTTGGCGCTATTGAGCTTGATTAGATTTTTGCATACATTCTGCTCTGCAATATAATATGGCAAAAGAAAAACCGCTGATATATTATTCAGGCTTTCAACCTGAATATCTCCTGAAAAAGAAAGTTCCCGAAGTCCATCCTCCAAAGTTTCAAAGGATACTTCGAGTAACTCCCCAGCCTTATGAAAAAGCTCACTCTTTGGGAGATATGTATGTCCTTCGTTGATCCCAAGACTAAGGACATATTTTATTCCACATTTGATTCTGTGGTCTGATTTCCTGTCATGGCCGATTTTTTCTGCTATTCTGTCAGCTTTCTTAAACCCTATTCCAAAGACGTCATTTACCAATTGGTATGGGTTTTCCCTTATTGTTTTTATAGTTTCAGAACCATAAACCTTGTATAGTTTCATTGCGTAGTTTGATGAAACTCCAAATTCCTGAAGGAAAAAGCATATTTCAGCAAACTCCCTATGGCTCCTGAACGCTTCTGAAATTGCTTCAGCTTTGACGATACCAATACCGTCGATTTCTGTCAGCCTGTCTGGGAATTTTTCAATAATCTCAAAGGTTTTCTCCCCAAAATGATTTGCAATTATTTGCGCCGTCTTTTTACCGATGCCCTTGATGACCCCGGATGATAAAAAAGAGGCTATGCCGTCCTTGTCTTTTGGCATTTCCTCCTCGTATTCGGAAAAGGAGAACTGCTGTCCATAAACCGGATGCTGAATCCACTCTCCAAAAAATCTAAAACTCCTGCCAGCGGCGGAAGGAAGGAGGCAACCAACAATAGTCACTGGATCTCCATCCATTTCTCCAATAGCCACAGTATATTGATTCTCCTGGTTATAGAAAACTATTTCTTCAATTCTTGCTTGTATTTCAGTCATTTCAGTTCCGTTCTAATTTTTATTTTGATTTTCATTTCAAATTCTATATGCATTTCAGTATATATCTTTGTATTTCAATATTAATCGAATATGTGCTTTTTAATTTAAATTCTACTCGAATTTGAACTTTTAAATTTAAATTCGACTCGAATTTATATCTTACTATTTCAAATCTAATTTTTCTCAGTATTGGACATTAATCCTGCTTTTCTTCAATCCAAGGTATCTTGTCAAATTCTCTGATCTTTCTTTTTCCATCTGAGCTAAAATCAGTGATATTCTTGTGTCGAAATTGCATTTTGTATCATCGATTATGTTTGAAACCTCTTCAATTGCAGAGATCTCTGGTTGTGTCAGGGTAGAAATTTCGCCTTTTGACAAGTGAAGTATTTCATCAGGTGTTATTCCATCTGACTTATCCTTTACTATGTATCCAATATAATCGAATAGCCCTATATATAAATACTCTTTCAGGACCCTTCCAGCGGCTTTTGAAACAATGGCTTTCTGTATTTCCTGCCTGACCCTTTCCTTTTTTATAGTGCTGGCAAGGTAGGAGTATTTCTTCATTGCTTTATGAGTTTCCTCTTCAATTTCAAAATCCAATTGCCCGGAAAATCTAACTGCCCGAAGTATCCTGAGGGCATCTTGCGAGAATTTAGCTTCCGGATCCCTTACCGCCCTGATTTTTCGGTTTTTCAAATCCTCAAGTCCTCCGAAAATATCAATCAAGCCTTCCCATCTGTTGTATGCCATTGCGTTTATGGTGAAATCACGCCTCTCCAGATCCTTGCTAATGTCTCCGGTGAAGTGTATTTTGTCTGGCCTGCGAAAATCGCTGTATCCGGTTTCGGTTCGGAAGGTGGCAGCGTCCGCGGAAAAGCCTTCATGGACAATTCGTACGGTTCCGAAGGTGCCGAATTGTTCCCCTAGCTTTTTCGTAGTGGGAAACAGCTCGCTTATGGTTTCCCACGATGCGCTTGAAGCAATGTCGAAGTCCCCAGGGACAATGCCCAAAAGCGCATCTCGGACGCAGCCCCCCACGGCATAAACGGCAAAGCCGGCATCCCGGATTCTCTCCATTATATATGAGAGCTTTTCATTGTTGTCCAAAATATCAATCCTGATTTTTGAAGCTTCCGGCTCTACATTGTTTTGAAGTTTTGCGCTTTTATTTTTATCCAATCAAAATCTCCATAAACTACTATCGCTTAATATTGCTCACTATTTCTTTTTGATTATTCTTGCGAATTCCTTTGATTTGTAAAGTCTTCTGTTGTCCATTGTGTAGACTCTTTCTGAAAAGCTTCCTGGCTCGATATTGTCTAAAGCTTCCTCCATGTCATACATCTTGGCGTCAATCATATCGAGATAATGAAGAATTTCCGCCTCCGGAAACAGGGGTTTCTTCGGGCTTCCGAATTCAGCCTCGTAATGATGTGAAATCATCATATGCTCAAGCATAATTGCTTTTTCGTTGCTTATTGCCAGTTCAGCGGCAAGTCTATCTATTATCTTCACACCTTGGATCAGATGCCCCAGCATCTGGCCTTCAAATGAATAGCCGGATACAATTCCCAATTCATTAGCATCCATCTCATTTAATTTTTCTATATCATGGATTATTACACCTGTAACCACAAGATCCCTGTTTAAATTCGCGTATACGTCGCAAACCCGCTCTGCTAGTTCCAACATCCTTTTAATATGATAAAGGAGCCCCGAAAGCTCGGCATGATGGTTCTTAGATGCAGCTGGATAATACATCAGCTTTTCCTTATGGTCGTCAAGTATGCGATGACATATAGCTTTAAGATCTTCATCCTTCATAGTCACCACGGCTGCCTTTATAAAAGCAAACATAACATCCGCACTTATCGGAGCAGCTTTTACAAAATCCATTATTTCAAATTTTTCGTCTTCGTTGGCTTTTCTCACCTTTGCAAGTTTGAGCTGCTTCAAACCGTTCCATTCAGTCACCGTCGCTCTAACTTTTACAACGTCACCTTCTTTTATGCCCTCAAGCGCCAATATTTCCTGATCTGAAATGTCCCATTTCTTCCCAGAAATCTCGCCAGTTTTATCTCCAAGCGCCAAGTCAAGATACTGTTTTTTATTTGCTCCAAGCTTGATTGCGAAATTCTTGACCATGAAAAAATCCAGCACTTCACTTTCAACATTGATATCATTAATATATACATTTTTCATTAAATAACCCTCCAAGTTAATAAGCCTTGATTTGCTATCATTATATACTAGGACAAGCCGCATAATCAATGGAACTAATTCGAACTATTTTCGTCTAATTTTCCAACAGTTGTATTCTATATTATAATGTAATGATATATAATGGACTAAAGTTGGAGGTGGTAATATTGAATACACTAGGAATGGTCAAGGTTTCCGCAGTATCTCCCAAGCTTAGGCTTGCAAATACTGAATATAATACTGAAGAAATAATATCTTGCATGCACACAGCTAATGAGAACCAGGCAGGGATCATTTTGTTCCCCGAACTATGTATTACAGGTTATAGCTGTGGTGACTTGTTTTATCAAGATTTTTTATATAAGAACACTCTTTTGGGATTAAAAAAAATAGCAGAAGAAACAAAGAAAATTGATTCCATTGTCATCGCGGGCTTTCATTTGAAAGTAGAGAACAATTATTATAATTGTGCCGCTTTGATTCAAAATGGAATAATCAAGGGAATTGTTCCTAAGATGTTTCCACCCAATTCCAAGGAATTCTATGAGGCTAGATGGTTCGCTTCAGGTTTATCCATATCCAGGGATATAACAGAAGTAAATCTTTTCGGATATGATATTCCTTTTGGCAACCTTATTTTCGATGATGAGGAAAATGACTTGAAACTCGGCATTGAAATCTGCGAAGATCTCTGGGTTCCAATTTCTCCAGGTTCACACCTTTGTTTGAATGGCGCCCACATCATATTTAATCCTTCCGCCAGCAATGAGATGGTTGGCAAATCTGAATATCGAAGGAATCTTGTTCTCCATGAAAGCGCCAAGAATATTTGTGGTTATGTATATGCATCTGCAGGTGTTTTTGAATCTACAACGGATATTGTTTTTGGTGGAGACTGCCTTATTGCAGAGTATGGAAGCCTAATTGCCAATGGTGATAGATTTCAAAGGGAAAGTTCCATAACATATGGTGAAATCGACTTCGAAAGATTGAAATTCGAGAGGGCGTTTGGGCAGAATTTTGAAATTTCAACCTCTAATATGAGCGTTCGAAATGACTATCAGTCAGTCAAGCTATATAAAATCAAAACCCTTTCCGAAAATTCTCAAGGGTTGGAAAGAATTTATGGCAAGAATCCTTTTGTACCTTCAGACAAATTGAAGATAGATGAGCGTTGTCAGGAAATATTCAGCATTCAGACAGCCGGCTTGGCAAAGAGGCTGGAACACACCAGGTCGAAAAATCTAGTGCTTGGAATTTCCGGTGGTCTAGACTCAACCTTGGCCTTGTTGGTCTGTGTTGAAACTATGAAGCTTATTGGCCTTGATGCGAAAAATATTATTGCGGTAACTATGCCTGGATTTGGTACTACAAACAAGACATATCAAAATGCATTATCTCTTATTGATTTGCTTGGAGTTTCTTTTAGAGAAATACCCATTGGCGAATCCGTTT
This sequence comes from Eubacteriales bacterium, assembly GCA_037144355.1. Lineage (GTDB taxonomy): Bacteria > Bacillota > Clostridia > Peptostreptococcales > Anaerovoracaceae > JBAWWY01. Next base: position 19,308 of record JBAWWY010000019.1, read on the forward strand.
CCCTTCATTTCAGGGATATAAACCAGGATCCCAAGAAGAGGGATGTGACTTATGAGAATGCCCAGGCAAGAGAAAGAACCCAGATATTGATGGATATTGCCAATATGGAAGGCGGCTTGGTAGTTGGAACAGGAGACCTTTCTGAAATAGCTCTTGGATTCAGCACCTACAATGGCGATCATATGTCCATGTATGGGGTCAACTCCAGCATACCAAAGACTTTAGTAATCTTTGTGATAAAATGGGTTATGGATAATCTGCTGCAGGGACCTTTTGAGGAAAAAGCTTTTAGCAAGGATAATTTCCATCTGCGTGAAATCCTTCAGGGGATTCTCGACACTCCCATTTCGCCTGAATTGCTCCCACCCGGGGAAGATGGAAATATTGTTCAAAAAACAGAAGATACTGTTGGCCCATATATATTGCACGACTTTTTCCTTTTTTATACTATCAGGTTTGGAATGAACCCAAGGAAATTGTTGTTTATTGCCACAAAAGCATTCTTGAGAGAGTTTTCAGAGGATGAAATTAAAAAATGGCTTATTCTATTTTATAAAAGATTTTTCTCGCAGCAGTTTAAAAGAAGCTGTATTCCAGATGGGCCAAAAGTTGGTTCAGTGAGTTTGTCTCCTAGGGGAGACTGGCGTATGCCCAGCGACGCTGAAGTTCATGACTGGTTGAAGGCATTGATTTAAAATTTTAGGGAGGTATTACCCATCAAACCATTTATAGAAATTAAAAACCTTAGGAAAGTATATCGTATGGGGGAAGAAAAGGTCGTTGCCTTGGATTCTATCAGTCTTGACATATTTAAAGGCGACATTATTTGCCTTCTTGGTGTTTCCGGTTCTGGAAAATCAACTTTTTTAAATATGATGGCTGGCTTGGAAAAACCCACCAAAGGGGAAATCCTTATTGGAGGTATTCCAATTCATAAGCTAAATGAAGCCCAAATTACTCTTTTCAGGCAAAAGAATATCGGCTTTATTTTTCAAGCATATAATTTGATGCCTATGCTCACCGCTTTGGAAAACGTCAGCCTTCCATTGATATTCCAAGGAGTTCCCAGTCAAGCTAGAAATCTTGAGTCTAGGAAAGCTCTGGATCAGGTAGGCCTCAAGGGTTTTGATAAAAGAAAGCCCTCGCGAATGAGCGGCGGCCAGCAACAGAGAGTAGGAATTGCAAGAGCTATTGTGGGCAAGCCAAAAATTATCTTTGCAGATGAGCCCACCGGAAATCTGGATAGTCATACTTCAAAGGAAGTTTTGAATTTATTGATTAAAATGGTCAAAGAAAACAACCAAACCCTTATAATAGTAACCCACGACCGTGAAATTGCAAAGCACGCAGACAGAGTTGTAACCCTGGAGGATGGAAACATTCTACATATATTAACGAAAGAGGAGTACCACGAACATGAAAACCAATAAGCTGTTGTCCGTCCTTTTAGCCATAATCCTTTCAATATCAAGCATCACAGTGGCAAATCCTGCTTATGCGGCAGACACCGATATCACATTGTCCCAGCCCAGCCTCGGTTCCGGTTATGAAAACGGCAGCGCCAATATGAAATTGACCGTAATCAACAATACACCCTCAGACATTTCCGGAGTCACTCTTACAGCCGACACCGGTTCAACCGATATTTTCATTGCAACTGCAAAGAAGACAGTAACAGTTACTGTACCCGCAAATGAGTCGGTCACCGCAACCTGGTCCTTGAATTTTGATGGCGTGTCTGCTGGATCTTACACGATCCCGGTTTCCGCCTCCTGGACCGGAGGTACTGCCTCCATAGATTGCAGCGTCCGTGTCAAAGTGGAAAGCGTCGTCACTAAAACTTATGATTCAGCTATAGAGGTTACCCACAAATTCGAGTTTGGAGATGGAATTATAGCAGGAAAAACAAATGATTTGACTTTGATAGTTGAAAACAAGGGAAATTCTGCCCTCAGTGCAGTTTCTGTAACACTAAGCTCCCTCCCAACCGGTATGACATTGGATAACTCAAGCACAAGCCTTGTCGCTGGCAATATTTCTGAAAATCATACATCCTCGGTGGTGTTTCCCGTAATAGCATCCGAGAGCATGGCAAGCGGTGAATATCCAATTGGCATAGAAGTATCGGGTAAGGATGAAAGCGGAGCGGCCGTGACCTTTACCCAGTCTCTGTATGTTCCTATCGAGTCAAGTGGTTCTGGAATCCTCAGCAAAATATCCATTGAGAGTTTGAGCGCACCTTCCCAGGTCAAGCCGGGAGAGGATTTTGCGCTTTCTTTCGTTGTTGCAAACAGCGGCAGTACTTCCATTAAAAATCTAAAAATTTCTGCAATTGGTTCCGATGGAATGATCAACAAATCTAAAAACATATTTGTTGAGTCATCCATAGCCCCCAACTCGAGTAAAAGTTATTCCATAAGTTTCTATATACCATCTTCTTCTGAAGAGAAATATTATCCAATTGAAATAAAAGTTGAACCATCCTCTGGAACGGATGCGGCTTCAAATTCCATCTCGCAATTTACCGGAGTCTTGTGCAAGACAATTGGAAATTCTAAAACGCCTCAGCTTATTGTTGAAAAATATTCATATGGCGGATCATCCGTTCAAGCTGGAAATAATGTGAATGTTTCTTTGACTTTGTTCAATACCAGCACTACACGAGATTTGAACAATATAAAGATTACCCTCACCTCCGATGATGGAACCTTTATACCATACAATAGCAGCAATTCGTTTTACATTCCAAGTATTGCAAAGAATAGCAGGACTACAAAAAATATAACCTTAACCGTGAAACCCGATGCTGTGCAAAAAACCACAGGTATAAACCTTGCCATGAGTTACGAAGATGGATCAGGCAATGCCTTTACAGCAGAAGATATTATATCCATACCGGTAATGCAAAAGACTAAGCTCGTTGTTGATGACATAATCGCTCCACCGGATATTTATGCTGGGCAACCTATGAGTGTGTCAATACAATTTTACAATATGGGAAAGACAACCTTGAGCAATCTCAAGGTGACAGCCGAAGGAAACTTTACCCCTTCCGACTCTACGAATTATTTTGTGGGTAACATGGAAGCTGGTAAAAATGATTATTACGACTTTGGCTTTACTCCCAACGAAGCAGGAACCATGAAAGGAAATATCATATTCTCCTATGAAGACCAGGCAGGCAACCAGCAAACCCTGCTTAAGGAATTTTCTTTCCAAGTTCTTGAAACACCTCCTGCCCCAGTTGATCCAGGCATCCCACCAGAAACCACAGGAGGAAGCAAGCTCCCTTGGATAATCGCGGGAATAATAGCAGCTTTGCTTGCCATTGGGGGATTTATATTCTGGAGAATCAAAGTTAAAAAAAGAAAAGCTAAAGAATTGGATCTTTTAGATGAATAATATCGAAATAATCAAGATGAGCTTCCGCAATCTCCTGCGGAGGCGTACAAGAAGCATACTTTCAATCATAGGAGTCGTTGTTGGAACAAGCTCCATTGTCGTCATGCTTTCACTTGGGTTTGGGCTAAGTGCGAATTACCAGCAGCAAGTGGAAAGTTACGGCAACCTGCATATTATCGATGTCATGCCAAATGGCGGTGGCGGTGGCGGTGGTGTCATGATGGGCAATTCCGTTGATGGCAAACCGGGTCAAGGAGGCAGTGGAACATCTGCTCTGAATGACCTGGCGGTCGCCTCTATTGATGCAATAAAGGGCGTTGACGCATCAACTCCTGTTCTTCAGGAGTATATGAAGTTCGCTCTAGGTAAATTCATCGCCTCCTCCAATGTAATGGGGATGAAACCGGAATTTATGGAAAAGTTGAATTTCCAGCTTCAAGATGGAAGGTTTATCAATTCAAGTGACAAGTTTGCCATAGTATTTGGAAACCAGATTCCCATGTCTTTTTACAACCCCAAGAAAACTCTTTATAGTTCCTATGGGGGTGCTCCTCAGGTTGATGTTATAACAGACAAGATTCTCATGACTGGTGATATGGCTTACGGGGAAAAATATCAGGATCCAAATGCCGAGAAAATAAACTACAAGATGTACAAGGTTAAAGGCGTCGGACTATTGGCTAACCCTAACGACGAGTCTGCCTACAATACTTACATGAATATCGATACCGTTAAAATAATAAAGGCTGACCTCAAGAAGGCTAGAAGAGAATCCACTGTTGGTGCAGCTACACAGGGCTATGACTTGGTAAAAGTGTATGTGGGAAATATTAAAAATATTCAAAGCATATCCGACCAAATCCGAGCAATGGGTTTCCAAACCAGCAGTCTTAATGACTGGCTCAAGTCCATGCAGGATACTGCAAGAATGATCCAAGGCATATTGGGAGGAATCGGCGCGATTTCCCTTCTGGTTGCAGCTATTGGAATTACCAACACTATGATTATGTCCATTTACGAGAGAACCCGGGAAATCGGTGTCATGAAGGTAATTGGAGCCAATCTAATTGATATCCGAAATATTTTTCTTTTAGAAGCCGGCTTGATTGGATTCCTGGGAGGAATCGCAGGTATTATTTTCAGCTTTTTGATATCTTTACTGATGAATACACTTCTTAAGACAATAATGGGCCAGCTTTTAGGAAGCATGGGCGGAGGCACCGGCGGTGCGATTTCCATAATACCATGGTGGCTTGTGTTTTCAAGCTTGATTTTCTCCACCGCCATCGGAGTTATTGCAGGATATTATCCAGCAAGAAGAGCGATGCGGATGAGTGCTTTGGAAAGTCTGAGGAACGAATAAGTAAAGGGCATTTATCGTATGATTTAACTTGAAGTATAAATATAAATTAAATCGTTTAAGATTAGGAAAGCAGAGGATAAGCATTGGAAAATAAATATTTAATGAATACTTATGGAAGGTATGAAGTGCTTTTTCAGAGCGGTAAAGGCTCATATCTTTATGACGCCAATAGCCAAGCCTACCTGGATTTCGTCTCTGGAATCGCCGTAGACAGTCTGGGACATTGCAATGATATAGTTGTTGAAGCCATCGCCAGGGAGAGTCGTAATCTTATGCATGTTTCCAACCTTTACTGGACTCAGAATCAGTTTGACCTGGCAAAACTTCTTGTTGAAGCTTCCAATCTTGACAAGGTTTTTTTCGCCAATAGCGGAACAGAAGCCAATGAGGGCGCAATGAAGCTTGCAAGGCTATATGGAAATATGAGTGGCTCAAATGTAATCTTATATATGAGCAATTCTTTCCATGGAAGGAGCCTTGGCTCCCTTTCCATAACTGGCCAGGAAAAATATCAAGCCCCATACAAACCCCTATTTCCCAATACAGTGGAGGTTGCCTTCAATGATGTTGAATCCTTGCGTGAGCATATGAACGAAAATGTTTGCGGGTTGTTCATCGAACCTATACAAGGTGAAGGTGGAGTAACACCGGCAACTCTTGAATTTCTTCGGGAAGCAAGAATATTATGCAACAAGTTTGACTCACTGCTCATTTTCGACGAGGTGCAAACTGGCATGGGCAGATCTGGCAATATGTTTGCTTTTCAAAACTACAATGTTGTACCTGATGTATTGACCCTTGCAAAGGGTCTCGGTTCTGGATTCCCAATAGGGGCTATTGTTGCTGGTAAAAAGGCATCCAATGTTTTCAAGCCCGGTGATCATGGCAGCACTTTCGGTGGCAATCCCCTGGCTTGTGGTGTGGGAATTTCTGTAATGAATAAGATATCTGAAAAGGAATTTTTAGATGGTATAATAATTAAGCATCAATTGATTATTGACAGGCTCAATGAAATCAAGGGAAAAACCTCATGCATCAAAGATATTCGGGGCATGGGACTCCTGATCGGAATTGAATTCTTTGAAAATGCGAAACCAATAATCCAAAAAAGTTTTGATAACAAACTCCTTTTAATAGGGGCTGGAGACAATGTTATTAGGATTATTCCTGCTCTAACCATCTCAAAAGATGAACTCATTTCCGGGCTTGCAATACTTGAGAACGCTATTCTTGAATTCCATGCCGATTAAGTAATTTCCATTTGATTTTTCAAAATAGTTTTCGTTTTTTAAAACCGGGTATAAATTGCCTATGTTTATGTCTTCATAATAAATCTTATAATCAGTCTAAATCGATTAAATGTATTGACATTGATATTAAAGATAGTATTATTAGCATATATATATTTCGTAACCGAAATATTCTTTTACGAAATATATCCGACACTTTCCCATGCTAAAATGGGGGAAACCATTGGAGGTTTAAAATGAAAAAGTTTATTTCAATTACAGTTGCTCTGCTGCTTTTCACTTCAGGCTTTGCATTCTCTTTCGCAACAGATACAACAACTTCTCAAAAAATAACCTTTGATCAAATAGAAGCAACAATGTTATTGAGCAGCAGCGATATGACACTGGCTAAAAATACTTTGGACAAGGCTGATTACGATTATAGGCAGGTACTTAAAAACATCAAGGATCTGGAAGCCCAATACAATGCTATTGATCTTTCCCAGCCAGGATCCTGGTCTACATCTTCTTCCCTATCAAGCCAGCTTACAACTTTGAGATCCACAAGAGATACCTTGAAGTCGAGCCTTGATACGGCTAAAATCAAATATGACAAACAGGTTCAAACAAATGTCTCCATTTCCCAGCAGCAATACATTGCTTGTCTTTCAGCAAACAATAATCTGATAATCGCAAAGAATAACTTGGATTCTTCGGAAAAATCATTGCTCACATTGACCAATAGGCTAAAGATGGGGTTTGTATCCCAAAATCAATACAAGATTTTTTACTATCAAGTGGTAGATGCCAGATCGAGTTATATACAGCAGGTGACGCAATCACAGATTCTAATTGAAAAGCTGCGAAATCTTTTGGGAATTTCACCATTGGTAAATTTGGAAATTTCCGAAATACCATCATTTGATTTCGATGTCATTGATAAACTTGTTTATACTGATGACTTGGCAAAGGTTATGGAAAACAGTGTAAGCATAAGGTCCGCTGCCATTAATCTCGATAGTATCAAAAAAACCTCTTCAAGCAGTTATGACCCATCAAAATACAAATATAGTGTGATAGATGCCGAAATTCTATTGTCTCAAACAAAGACAAGTGTTCAGGAAGGGTTCAAAGACCAATATACAGCCTTGATTAATTCCTATAGCGCATTAAAAATTCAATTAAGGAGTTTGGGCGATAAGCGTGTTGGTTTAACGAACGCTGAAGCAAGATACAAGTTTGGATTAGTCTCTAAAAAGGTGGTCTCGGATCTGCAAACTGAAATAGCCAACTTGGAACTAACCCTGATCAATAATCAAGATAGTTTATATCTTTCTTACCAGCAATATGAAGCCAGTAAGCTAGGATATTAAAATAAGAATATTAAAATTAAGATTTCTAATTAATAAATACCATTAATGGAGGTAGTAAATGAAAAAGTTCAAGAATAAAAAGGTGGTCATTATAGCTATAGTTGTTTTAATCATTATTGCTATTGTTGCCGTACCAAGGCTTATGGGAAATAAGAATGCGGCTTCCCTGGTCAATGTTCCATACACTACCCTTACGAAGGCCAAACTTACGGAAAGTGTAAATGTAACGGGAACTATCGAAAGTGGGCACTCGGAAAATGTCTACACAACTTTGAATTATCCAATCAAGCAAGTGCTTGTTAAGGTAGGCGACCAGGTTAAAGCAGGCCAGGTTCTAGCCAGGCTTGACACTGCAAATCTTGCTCTCGATTTGCAACAAGCCAAATATAGTGCAACTGCGGCTGAAGGGTCTGCTAAAATTGCTTTGGATAATGCCAAGATGGCTTTGGACAGTGCCAAATTATCTTTTGACATGGGTGAAATATCACAATCCGAGTTGACTAAAGCGCAAAACGATTACTCGAATGCCCAACTCAATTTTGACAATAAAAGTTCAGCTGTAACTGTTAGTAAGCTTCAAGATCAATTGAACGATTCAGCAGTAAAAGCTCCCATTGATGGAAGTGTGACAATGGTAAATGCAACTGTGGGCAATATGGCTTCCGGCATTCTCTTTGATATTGAAAATGTAAACAACCTTAAAATCACAACCGGCATTAAGGAATTTGACGTATCCAAGGTTAAGGTTGGACAGAAGGTTGAAATAAAAACTGACAGTACTGGTGACAAGATAATAAATGGTCTTGTTACAATGATTTCACCAGCAGCGGATAAAGGAACTAATGGACAAACCGTAGCTTCCAGCGATGTGAAGTTTGCCGCTGATATTTCCATAGTCGATAGGGACCCCAATCTTAAGATTGGAATGAACGCCAGAATGAATATCGCTATAGCTGAAAAGTTGAATATTTATTTTGTACCATTTGACGCCGTAACTCAAAATAAGGCAGGAGACAATGTAGTTTATATCGCGGAAAAGCAGGGTCAAAGTTACACAGTGAAAGAAATCCCAATAAAGACAGGAATGGAAACCGACCTGTATATAGAAATTTCAGGGACAGGAATTGCAGATGGAGTATTCGTAATTAACAATCCAACCAGCTTGAAGCCTGGCGACAGCATAACTTTAAAAACTACTACACCTGCGGTCGTAAAAAAATAGGGAGAAATATTCATGAGCAATTGCATCATTAGCATGGAGGATATCGTAAAGAACTTCTTTATTGGTACTCCTAATGAACTTCATATATTAAAAAATATAAATCTGGAAATCAAGCGTGGTGAATTCGTCTCCATAGTAGGCGCTTCTGGTTCTGGCAAAAGTACCCTTATGAATTTGATTGGAGCTTTAGATCGGGCGACAAGCGGCAGTTATGTTTTGGACGGGATTTCCATTGATGAAATGAACGATGTTGAATTGTCAGATATTCGGAACAAGAAAATCGGTTTTGTTTTCCAAACCTTCAATCTCATACCCAGAAACTCTGCATTGAAAAATGTTGAACTTCCTATGCTCTATGCTGGAATGGAACGGGGTAAAAGAATTGCCCGAGCCAAGGAATTATTGGAACTTGTGGGAATCGGAGACCGAATAAACCATATGCCCAACGAGCTCTCAGGAGGTCAGAAACAAAGAGTAGCCATCGCCAGGGCTCTTGCAAACGATCCCGCCATAATATTGGCTGACGAGCCTACTGGGGCCCTTGATTCAGAGACTGGACACCATGTCATTGACCTCTTTCACAAGATTCAGAAAGAGGAAGGCAAAACTATTGTCCTCATAACACATAACCATGAGCTCGCTGCAGAAACTCAAAGAACCATTACAATAAAAGATGGAGAGATTATCGGGCTAACCAGACATAGACATAAAAAAGATGTAATAGTCGAGGGGGAGGATACTTCATGTTCATAAGAGAAAATATACTTCTTGCGATTGCAGGACTTAGAGCGAACAAGATGCGTTCCCTGTTGACCATGCTTGGTATTATTATTGGAATATCTTCCGTAATAGCCATTGTTTCCGTTGGAAACTCCCTAACCGCCTCTTTTAAAACTACCATGGAAAGTTTCGGAGCAAGCAACATAATTGTATATGTCAGGGAAAAAGGCACAAGCAATGATGGTGGCGGGCCTCCCTCATTTGTTGGAAGCGGAGTTGCAACACCCAGCGACAGTGATTTATTTTCAGACAACCAAATTGATATATTGAAAGAGCATTTCAGTGATCGAATTAAAACAATAGGGATGGCAATAAGTGTTGGTTCAGCAAAGGTTCAAGACGGACACCTATATTCAAACGTGAATGTCGCCGGTACAAATGACGGTTATAAGGATACTGGGAATGTTAAAATTATTTCAGGCAGATACCTGACTGATAATGACGTCAAGAGTAGCAAGCGCGTTGCCGTTGTTTCCAGCCAGCTTGTGGGTAATATGTTCCCCGCCAATAGTGATCCATTAGGCAAGGAAATCCGGGTTTATGGAACAGATTCCATCGACACATATACAATAATCGGCATCTATAAATATGAAGCCTCCACATTTGGTCCAGCCACCTCGGCTGCCAAAGATACTCGAACAGATTTGTATATACCAGTTACAGTAGCTCAGGAAAGTTCGTCCAATAAAAATTTCGCAAGTTTTACAATAACTTCGAAAATAGACGTGGATACGGCAAAGTTCACTACAGATATTGACAATTACCTAGCCAAATTATATGCGAATAATGTCAAATGGGAAGGTACTGCCATCAATATGGAAAGCACCATATCTACTATGACGACTTTCTTGAATACAATTCAAGTGGGTGTTTCGGTAATTGCTGCCATCTCCCTATTGGTAGGGGGAATCGGCGTAATGAATATTATGCTTGTTTCTGTTACCGAGCGTACAAGGGAAATAGGCACGAGAAAAGCTCTTGGTGCAAGAAGCTCCTATATCAGAATGCAATTCATTGTTGAAGCTGTAATAATTTGTGTAATCGGTGGGATAATCGGAGTAATATTCGGGCTCATCCTGGGAGCCATTGGCTCCTCGCTCCTGGGTACGGCGCCATCCTTCTCCCTATCAATAATCATAATAAGCGTATTGTTCTCAATGGCAATCGGAATATTCTTCGGATACTACCCAGCCAACAAGGCTGCAAACCTGGATCCAATCGAAGCCTTGAGATACGAATAAAAGCTAGTGCAACGCGGCTTCGCCGACAAAATGTAGCTTTGCTTTAATCCCATCGAGCCTTTTTACGTATATCAACAGCTAAAATAGGCTCCGGAATTCTCACGAAAAGCTAGTGCAACGCGGCTTCGCCGACAAAATGTAGCTTTGCTTTAATCCCAT
>JBAWWY010000020.1:0-26576 GCA_037144355.1 Eubacteriales bacterium
TAACGTTCGCGAGCATTCTAATTGTTAGCGTCAATATAGTCTAATATGAACCTTTACACAATTGCGCCGTAAAGAGTGCAGAATATGAGGAACAAATGCCCCAATGAAGCGGAGCGTACTTAGCAGTAAAAATTTACAAATCATAGATTTGTGATTTGCTTGCATAAGTTCGCCTACTATTTGCTGCGCAAACAGGGCGAGCTACTAACGTTCGCGAGCATTCTAATTGTTAGCGTCAATATAGTCTAATATGAACCTTTTACACAATTACGCCGATAGAATTTGACAGAACGAGGAACAAAATCCCCACCGAAGTGGAGCGTACTTCTGGTACGCGAACCTCGGATGGGGATTTTAAGTGACGATGTTCTGTCAAATTATAGCCAGTAATTTATGCGATTATTTTGGCTACTACGCCGGAACCAACAGTTCTTCCACCTTCTCTGATGGCGAATCTTAGGCCTTCTTCGATGGCGATTGGTGTGATCAGTTCGATTGTCATCTGGATGTTGTCTCCAGGCATACACATTTCAACGCCTTCTGGTAGTGCTATCGATCCTGTTACGTCTGTTGTTCTAAAGTAGAACTGTGGTCTATATCCATTGAAGAATGGCGTATGTCTTCCGCCTTCTTCTTTCTTTAGTACGTATACTTCTGATTCATACTTCGTATGTGGTTTGATGGATCCTATCTTAGCTAGTACTTGTCCTCTTTCGATGTCTTTTCTTTGTACTCCTCTAAGTAGTGCTCCGATGTTGTCTCCTGCCTGAGCCTGGTCTAACAACTTTCTGAACATTTCCACTCCGGTTACTACTACTTTTCTTGGGGCTTCTGTAAGTCCTACGATTTCAACTTCGTCGGATACTTTTACTACGCCTCTTTCTACTCTTCCTGTTGCTACTGTTCCTCTTCCTGTGATTGAGAATACATCTTCCACAGGCATTAGGAATGGTTTGTCTATCGCTCTTACTGGATTTGGTATGAATGCTTCTACTGCTGTGAACAAGTCTATGATCTTGTCTCCCCATGGTCCCATTGGATCGTTCAATGCTTCAAGAGCTGATCCTCTGATAATTGGAGTGTTGTCGCCGTCGAATTCATAAAAATCAAGTAGTTCTCTAACTTCCATTTCAACTAGGTCAAGTAATTCGTCATCGTCAACCATGTCGCATTTGTTTAGGAATACTACGATATATGGAACCCCTACCTGTCTTGATAAAAGTATATGTTCTCTTGTCTGTGGCATTGGTCCGTCTGTTGCCGCTACTACTAGTATTGCTCCATCCATTTGTGCTGCTCCTGTGATCATGTTCTTTACATAATCCGCATGTCCCGGGCAATCCACGTGGGCATAATGTCTTACTGGTGTTTCATATTCTACATGGGCTGTCGCTATGGTGATTCCTCTTGCTTTTTCTTCAGGTGCCTTGTCGATCTGGTCGAAGGATACCGCAGCTCCTAGTCCGTATCTCATATGCAATGTCTTTGTTATTGCTGCTGTCAATGTGGTCTTGCCATGGTCAACATGTCCTATTGTTCCAATGTTCACGTGTGGCTTATTTCTTTCAAATTTAACTTTTGCCATTTCTGTTCTCCTTTTCTTTAATATCCCCTGCTATGATATTCGGTTAATAATATCGTTGGGGCTAAGATAAATAAAATTGGAGCTGATGAGCAGGGTCGAACTGCCTACCTCTTCCTTACCAAGGAAGTGCTCTACCTACTGAGCTACATCAGCATTACACCGTTTCATATTCTACTATGATTTTCATTAAAGTGTCAATATTTTTACTGTTTTCTAAGGTATTTATCCAGCTTTTTTTTAATCCTCTGAATTGCATTGTCTATTGACTTGGGAGATTTGCCCAGAAGGGCTGCAATCTCAACATAGTTTTTGCCATTAATATATCCCGAAAGCACCTTCTGCTCTAGTTTGCTAAAAATCTCCGAGCCATTTGTTTCAATATGATTGATCTCCTCTTTTAAGAGTAGCATGGACTCTGGATCGGTATCTTTACTGGAGAATAGAGTGTTTTCAAGATTGTTGACGGGTTCCTCGTCGGAAATAGGCTTGCTTAGGGAAATGTAAGTATTGAGGGGCCCATGTTTAAGACGCCTAGCTTGCTTTATGGCTGAAATAATCTGCCTTGTAATGCAAAGCTCGGCAAAAGTGGAAAATGATGCACCTTTGTCATCCTCATAGTCACGAATAGCCTTGAATATTCCTATCATGCCTTCTTGAATTATGTCATCTCTATCCGCCCCTGCAATATAATATTGATGGGATCTGTTCTTCACAAATTCCTTGTATTTTCTAATTAGATATTCCTCTGCTTCCTTGTCTCCATTCTTTGCCAAGGAAACAATCTTGTCATCGGATAAAGAGGTGTTTGGATCTTCGTAATCAAGAATACTTTTGCTCAAAGTATAACACTCCTATTTTTATATATTTCTATACTATGTTATATATTTCTTTGACGAAATACTTCATACATTACTATAGCTGCGGCATTTGAAGCATTTAAGGAATTTATTTCACCGCGCATTGGAATTGAAACTGAAAGGTCACATTTTTCCTTAACCAATCGTCCAAGCCCATCTCCTTCTCCGCCAACAACAATGGCCATCTTGCCTTTCATATTGGTTTTGAAAAGATTCTCCCCTCCAGTATCCAGTGCATGGACCCAGGCTCCTTCTTCTTTGATTTTTTCAATTGCCTGCACAAGATTCGGTACACGTGCTATGGGAACATATTCAACAGCGCCAGCAGATGCTTTTACTACAGTATCCGTTATGCTAACCGACCTTCTCTTCGGAATAACTATCCCATGAGCTCCACATGCGTTTGCTGTTCTAATTATGGCCCCGAAATTATGAGGGTCGACTATTTCGTCTAAAACAATTATAAAAAGATCTTCTTTCTTATTCTTCGCGACTTTGAAAATATCATCAAGTTCGCAATATTTGTATGGCGATATATACGCTAAAACCCCTTGATGCTGGCAGTCAGGGCATAATCTATCAATGGCAATCTTATCCACATAATGGATTGGGATCTTCCTTTCCATTGCGTCTCCGATAATTTTCTTAATCGAACCTTCCGCATCCTTTGAGATTACCAGCTTATTTATTTCGTGTCCGCTCTTTAAAGCTTCCATTACTGGGTTCCTGCCTGCAATCAAATTTGCATTATCAATTGGTTCTTCCGTATCATTGATATTTTTTCTATCATCATATGTAGTATTTTCTTTTGCTTTCGAAAATGCTTTTGTTTTGTCTTGGTAACTCATTTTTACTCCTTATTTGGTGTTTGAATTTATACTCTTTTCCTTGCATATCTGGTGAATTTATAGAAAACGCCTTCTTCTTCCTGTAGTTTCCCATCCCAGATGATTTCCCACGCATCCATCTTGTCAAGATTGGGAAAATGCTTGTCCGCTTGAAAATTACCATCAACTTTTGTGACAAATATCTCATCACAGTATGGAATGAATTGCCTATAGATTTCCTCGCCTCCAATAATAAAAACATCGTCGTCTTTATATTTGGATAGCTCCTCCAACGTCTCATCCAGTGAATGGCAGATTTCGCAATTTGCCACAAATGACTGATTTCTGGTTATTACAAAGTTTATCCTACCCTTGAGCGGCTTGCCTCCAGGCAAACTTTCCAATGTCTCTCTACCCATGACAACAACTTTTCCTAAAGTTATCTTCTTGAAAAATTTCAGGTCCCTAGGTAAATGGACCAGCAATTCGCCATCACATCCAATTGCCCAATTGCTATCAACAACAACTATCGCTTTCATAATTATTCTCCTATATAGCTACTGGTATTTTTTTAATCTGTAGGCCCGTCTGATAGTTTTCAATAATAAAATCATCAACTTTAAACTCATAAAAATTCTTGATATCAGGATTTATTATAAGTTTTGGAGCATCAAATGTTTCTCTTTCAATCAACTCTTTTACTATATCCACATGCCTGTCATATATATGGGCATCTGAAATTACATGAACCAGTTCACCAACTCTAAGGTTGCTTGCCCTCGCGAACATATGAATCAGAATGGCATATTGGACCACGTTCCAATTATTCGCAACAAGGATGTCCTGGGATCTTTGATTCAAGACTCCATTCAACCTGTCGCCGGTTACATTGAAGGTCATGCTGTATGCGCAGGGATAAAGATTCATCTCACATAAATCCTGATGGACATATATATTTGTCATTATCCTTCTGCTATACGGGTTTTTATTCAAGTCATAAATGACCCTGTCAACTTGGTCAAACTCGCCTTCTGCATACTTGTGCTTTACACCAAGCTGATAACCGTAGGCTTTACCTATAGAGCCATCGTCATTTGACCAGGCGTCCCATATCCTGCTGTTCAAGTCCTTGATATTTGAGGATTTTTTTTGCCAAATCCAAAGAATTTCATCTATGGCGGCTTTTATATTGGTGGGTCTCAAAGTCAGCGCTGGAAATTCGGAAGCAAGATCATATCTATTGACCACTGCAAATTTCTTTATGGTATGTGCTTTTGTTCCATCTTCCCATTTCGCCCTAACATCCTGTCCTTCTGAGGAAAATCCATTATCCAAAATATCCTTGCACATGGAAATGAAAATTTTGTCTGCCTTGCTCATAATGAAACCTCCTGTGGTTTTTCCATAAATCTCTATCTATTTCAAGATTATTTATTTGTTGAATTCTCTTCTTGTATCAGTTTGATTGCCTTGTTCAATAACTCATCCAGCCTTATCTGGTCTCCTGATAAATATAATCCCCCAATCAACGCTTCAAATGCTGTAGCAAGCTTGTATTCAATAGGATCCACATTCTTTGGCTTTGATGTTATCTTTTTATTTCTTGCTCTTTTCACAAGATTCTGCTCTTCCAAAGTAAGATCATCAAACATCTTTCCAATTGCTTTAGCTTGAGCATCGGCCCTTACAAACTTCACCGCTTCCTTGTGAAGCTTTTCGCTCTTGGTTTGACCGGATGAAATCACATGCCCGCGGACAAATGATTCATAAATCGCATCTCCCATAAATGCCAGTATGGTTGTATTCGTCATGAAAGCATTCTTTATTTCCATATTCAGCTCAACCTTACAATTCGGATTCCCCCCTGGGTATCCTCGAGAGTTATTCCCTTGTTCTTCAATATGTCCCTAATTTCATCGGCCCTTGCAAAATTCCTGTCTTTTCTTGCTTGCTGTCTTTCTTCAATTAGACCTTCAATTTCAGGGTCAATTTCTTCCTGATCCTTATCTTTAAGTAGCCCAAGAATGGAAGTCAATTCGTTTAGTAAGGCAAGTTCTCCTTTAACAAATTCCCTGGATGATTTTTCATCCGTCTTTGAATTTATATCTTTTATCAGTTCAAAAATTGAACTGATGGCATCGGCAGTGTTCAAATCATCATCCATTGCTTCAATAAACTTCTCACGGAATTGGCCTAACGCGGCAAGAGTTCCCTTTTCTTCTTCAGTAATTTTATTCTCATTGTTTTCCAAAAAGAACAATAGGTTATTCTTGGAATTAATCATCCTAGCCATACCGTGCTTCGATTGTTCCATCAAGTCCCTGCTGAAATTGATTGGGCTCCTGTAATGGCCTGACAATAGAAAGAATCTAATTGCCTCCCCATCGTAGTCGTTTAAAATATCTCTTACTGTAAAAAAGTTTCCTTTTGACTTTGACATTTTTTCATTATCTATAGTGATATAACCATTATGCATCCAGTAATTGGCAAATTGCTTTCCAGTTTTGGCTTCGGATTGCGCTATCTCGTTTTCATGATGTGGAAAAGTCAAATCCTGACCTCCCGCATGTATGTCGATTGTTTCGCCAAGATATTTGGTTGCCATTACTGAGCACTCAATGTGCCATCCCGGTCTACCTTTCCCAAATGGAGCATCCCAGGCAATCTCATCTTCATTCTTTTGAGCTTTCCATAGGGCAAAATCAAGAGGATCATTCTTCTTGTCATCTACCTCAACTCTGGAACCGCTTTCCAGCTCATCTATATTCTGTTTTGAAAGTTTTCCATAACCTTTGAAGCTTTTTGTGCTGAAGTAGACATCTCCGCCGGCTTCATACGCATAACCTTTTTTAATCAATTCAGAAACAAATTCAATTATTTCGTTCATATTTTCCGTTACTTTTGGGTGGACTGAAGCCTTTTTCACATTCAAGCTTTCTGCATCTTTAAAATATTCCGCTATATATTTTTCAGTAAGAACATTTGGGGCCATATTTTCTTCTTTGGCCTTATTGATTATCTTGTCATCAACATCGGTAAAATTTTGAACAAATTTAACTTTGCTTCCCCTATATTCCAGATATTTTCTCAAAGTATCGAAGACTACAAATGGTCTCGCATTGCCAATATGAAAATAATTGTAAACAGTTGGCCCGCATACATATATGGTTATTTCCTCTTTGTTGATGGGAATAAATTCTTCTTTTTTCCTTGATAACGTATTATAAATCTTCATCGTTTCCTCCAATATCCCTGAATTTAGCCTCTAACATGACAATCCTTCTTCTCAAGCATTCTAGCTCAACAGCAATAGGATCCGGCATATCGACCTGGTTCATTTCTTCTGATTTATATTTGCCTCTTCTAACTATTTTCCCTGGTACCCCCACGACAGTGCAGTTTGCGGGCACTTCTTCCAAAACCACAGAGCCAGCCCCGATCTTCGAATTGTCTCCAACCTTGAATGGGCCAAGGACTTTTGCGCCACTACTTATTACCACATTATTTCCTATAGTTGGATGTCTTTTGCCTACATCCTTGCCTGTCCCACCAAGTGTTACAGCCTGATAAATGGTCACATCATCTCCGATTTCCGAAGTCTCTCCAATTACAACAGCCATTCCATGGTCGATGAAACATCTTTTGCCGATTTCAGCGCCTGGATGGATTTCAATACCGGTGAAAAATCTTGTTATTTGGGAAATCACACGTGCCAATAATTTTAGATTCCTCTTGTAAAGCCAATGCGCGAATCTATGCCATATTATTGCCCAGATTCCTGGATAGCATAAAAGCACCTCGAATGGATTTCTCGCAGCAGGGTCCTTTTCCAGTACAGCATCGATATCTTCCTTGGTATCCTTAATAAATCCCATATTCTTCCCTCATATTCAAAGCAATCTAAATTAATGTGCGTGCATATTTTATTCTTTCTTGAACGTTTTTCTTACCCAGAACCATCAAAGTCAAACCCATGTCTGGGCCGTGAACCTCACCCATAAGCGCGGTCCTAAGGGGCATATACAATTCCTTCCCTTTGAATCCAGTTTCGGTTTGTATTTCTTTGAATGCTCTTTTTCCAAATTCCTCATCTATGGAGTCAATCTCTGACAATTTCTTTTCGAATAAATCTAAAAGCAGCGGCAATTGTTCTTTCTTCATAAACTCAACTGCTTCATCGTTGGACAATTGGTAATTTGTATTAAAAAACACACCTGCCTCTTTTGTGATCTCGCTCATATGCGGCAGCCTGTCCCTTAGCAGTGTTACAATCCCCTTTATCCATAAAATCTTATCTGCGTTGTCTAAATCCTCATCTTGAATATAGCCTGCTTCCATCAAATATGGAATCGCCATATCGGTTAGATGATCAATATTCTCTGTTTTCATATAGTGGCTGTTGATATAATTCAATTTATCCACATCGAAAATACCGCCGCTCTTTGATATTCTATCCAAATTGAAAGCTTCGAACAATTCTTCCATTGAAAAAATCTCTTTCTCGCTATTTGGGCTCCAGCCAACCAATGCCAGATAATTTATCAAGCCTTCAGGCAAATAGCCTTTGTCTTTAAAGTCGGAAACTGAAACATCGTCCTGCCTTTTGCTTAGTTTCTTTCTCTGACTATTGAGTATGTTGGGCAGGTGGACAAATTTGGGGGCCTCCCAGCCAAATGCCTCATAGAGGAAAACGTGCTTTGGAGTGGAGATAACCCATTCCTCGCCCCTTATTACATGAGTGATCCCCATCAAATGGTCATCCACTACAACGGCAAAATGATATGTCGGATAGCCATCTGTCTTAAACAGAACTTGGTCATCGAGGTCGTTGGTATTGACCGTGACTTTACCTCTTACAATATCTTCAAAACTTATATCTTTGTCCGCCGGAAGTTTCAATCTTATAACATGCGGTTCATTTGCCGCAACTCTTGCTCTTGCTTCTTTCAATGGAATGGATCTGCAATGGCCATCATATTTTGAATTTTCGCCCTTGCTTATTTGTTCTTCTTTCATTTTCTCTATTCTTTCCTTTGAGCAGAAACAATAATAGGCAGAGCCATTTTCCAGGAGCTGGTCAATATATTCGCTGTAAATATCCAATCTTTCAGATTGAATATATGGCCCGAATTCTCCCTTTTGTGATATTTCACCTTCAACAAGAACTACACCTTCATCGTTTTCTATTTTGGCCCATTCAAATATCTTTAGCATGTTGAGAAGGGCCCCGGAAACAAGTCTGGATTGATCCGTATCTTCAATTCTCAATATATAGTCCCCGCCATTTTTCCTTGCAAAAAGGTAATTATAAAGAGCTGTTCTCAAGCTTCCTATATGAACAAAACCCGTTGGGCTTGGGGCAAATCTCACTCTAACTTTATTTTCCATTTTAATCTCCAATACAAATTAAATTATGCCTATAATTACATGTGGGCGGGTATAAAACCCGCCCCAAAATTATATCATAATTTAATTAAAAAATAAGCAATTTAAAGATATCTGTTGGGATTCGCCGGCACATCATTGATTCTTACTTCGAAGTGCAAATGATATCCGGTTGCATCCCCTGTTATTCCAACTGTTCCAATGACTTGTCCCTTGTTAACCTTTTCTCCGACTTTGACATTCATGGTGTTGCAATGGCCGTACCATGTTACAACGCCTTTTCCATGGCTGACTTTGATCAATTTTCCATACGATCCACCATATCCGGCAAATATAACAACTCCATCATCCGCAACTTTTATTGGAGTCCCCTTGGGAGCTCTAATATCTATTCCTGTGTGGCTTCTAGACCCACCACCTCTGCTGGCTCCATACTGAGACGAAATACTTCCGATTAAACCTAGCGGCCTTGATAAAAATCCTGAGCCGACGTAAGTGGAAAGAGACTTGGTCCCTTTTAGCGCAACTGCGGACTTAGGTTCCGCAATGGTTTTTGTACTCAATACTTTTGTACTAATCCAAACGCCATTTTCCTTGGTTACCTGGGCCAAAACTTCTTCCTGCCCTGCGATTCCCTTTGTTTTCACTTTGACATCGCCTTTATAAAGGGCGTTGCTGTTTTCGTAGACCGTCTTATAAGGAATATCCTTGTTTGTTGCAACTTGTTCAACTGTAACAACATTTACAAATGGTTTTTTCTTGTACATGTTGAGGGTTTGTCCAATTTTAAGTTTGTCTGGGGAAAAACCTGGGTTTGCAGCTTGAAGTTCATATGGGCTCATACCGCTTTTATACGCAATGTCCCACATAGTATCTCCATCTTTTACCACATAAGTCTTCGCCTCACTAGTCCCATTCAATATGTATTTTTCAGCTTTTGCTACATCCATGATGGATGATACAGGAGTAATCTCGTTGGCAATTTCAACTTTTTCTTTGAAAGTTGCGCTTATCAGATCCGAACTTTTAGCCTTATATGTCTTTTTAACACCATCAACGACTGCCTTGGCATCTGACTCGTTGCTTGATGATACAATACTTTTCCCATCGACTTTAATAGCCCAGGCATTTACAGAATAAAGTTTCTTATCTGTAAGAATCGCTGAAAGCTCTTTATCGGTTAAAAGTTTTACTTTGTCTGCTTTAAGATCCGCTTTAGCTACTAAAATCCTACTTTCGTCAAAATTGATTTCATTGGCTTTTAACTCTGTTTTGATTTTTTCCTTTTCAGCAGAAATAATGCTTGCAACTTGCTTGCTGTTGTCTATATATCCAAGATCTTTTCCATCAACGGAAAGAGAATATGCCATATTGGCATTTGTTACTGCAACCACTATGATTATAATAGCTGCCGCCCCAATCCCTCCGCCTATTGAGAGTTTTATCTTCTTGCTTGTTTTCTTAAATTTTCCACTTATATCTATAAAAAATTTATTTAATGCTGTCATTTTTTCGTCAAAGTTCAACTTGTCTTTTATACTCATAAAACTTATGTTCGATAATTAAAAACTATCTCAACCCCCTTGTTTTTTTTTATTAATTGCCTTATATTACAATATTATTACAGAAAAGTCAAACTACTTTATTGGCATTTCCACTTAAAACACATTTATGCTTTACTATTTTCGGCTCCCATTATAGAATAAACTACTGTTAAAATTTATGGAGGTAAACAAATGAATAATCCAATTGCAACGATTGAAATGGAAAACGGCGATAAAATCGAAATCGAACTTTTCCCGGAAATAGCAAAAAATACTGTAAATAATTTTATTTCTCTAATTCAGAGTGGCTATTACAATGGTTTGATTTTCCATAGGGTAATCAAAGGCTTTATGATCCAAGGCGGTTGCCCAAACGGAACTGGAATGGGTGGTCCCGGCTACTGCATAAAAGGTGAATTCAGTTCAAACGGATTCCAAAATCCATTACAGCATGATAGGGGCGTAATTTCCATGGCAAGATCAATGAGCCCAAATTCAGCTGGCTCGCAATTCTTTATCATGCATGAAAACTCAAGCCATCTTGATGGTCAATATGCCGGATTTGGTAATGTGATTTCAGGCATGGAGTTTGTCGATAATATCGTGAAAGTGAAAACCGGATCAAACGACAGGCCCGTGGATGAACAGCGAATCAAGACAATGACTGTTGAACTAAACGGATATGAGTTTGAAGAACCAAGCAAAATATAATTTTAAGTACTAATCAGAATATAACTTGAAGACCAGCCAGTATTTAGCCAATTGTTCTTTGCAATTAAAGCTTTTATCGAATATTGATTCGATAAAAGCTTTAATTTTTATTGTAAACTAATTTTTAATAATAAACTACCTTGCTTTATATGGGTCGTGATTCTTAAAATCAGATTTAACAAGGTCCCATAATTCATCTTTTAAAGATTCTGGATACACTTTCTCCATCCCCTGAATCTCATCACGTGTGAAATATCGAATATCCCTTAGGACTTGATTGTCTTTGTTGAATTCGGGATCGTGCCCAAGTTTAACCGCACCTGAAATAATTTCGCCAAGGAAGAAATTCACAAACCGCATTCCCCGCTCCGTTGAAACCTCTTCAATATGCCATACAAGTTTCCCGATACTGACTTCCAGACCAGTTTCTTCAAGCATTTCTCGTATAGCCGCGTCTTTGGAGTTTTCTCCCTTTTCAATGCCTCCACCTGGCAATAACCAAAACTCCCGTCCTTCATGGTATTGCTTGACCATTAATATTCTATTTTCATCGTCAAAAATTATAACCCTGACTCCGCCTATCCACATGTTGATTCTCCTTCTAATAAGTAAATTATCTATATCGCATTTAATTCTATCTGATAAATATTGCTCCCAGTCCTCCTGATATAAATGTAAGCAATATTGGATTAACTTTAAATTTCCCATAAACTATAAGAGCAGAAATGAATATTATAACTGGTATTACGTTCACATATAGCGAAGGGTTTTGAAAAAGCAGTTTGGAAAAAACTCCATCATTAAAGATAGAAGTCTCTGAAAGGAAAATAACAGCTGAGGCAAGCAGGCCAACTGTTGCTGGTCTAATGCCCTTAAGTACTCCCGCCACCCTTTTACTCTCTTCGAACTTGTTAATAAAATGTGAAACTGCCAAAACTAATATGAATGATGGAATAACCACGCCGATAGTTGCGGAAATCGCTCCTGGCATCCCTGCAAGTTTGTACCCCATATATGTGGCAGCATTTATCGCTATTGGCCCCGGTGTAATCTGGGATAGAGCAACAAGATTGGAAAATTCCCTTTCGCTCATAGCACCCAAGGTTGAAACACCCTGAAATATCAGAGGAAGCATAACGTATCCCCCTCCGAAGCTGAACAATCCAATTTTTAAAAACAGAGTGAACAAATTGAAAATCATATTCATATATTTCCCTCCCTATTTTCAGGAGATTGTTTCGTGGTTCTTCCATAATAGAAATATCCGAATATGCCTGCTATTATAATTGGCCATACTGCGCTCATCCTAAGTAAGACAATTATTGCAAATGCAATCAGTCCCAATGCCCATTGAGTTTTAGTCTTTAAAAGTGATTGTCCCATTTGAAAGGCGGTAATGGTAATTAAAGCCAAGGCCGATGCCTTTACTCCTTCAAATGCTCCATTGACATATATGTTGTTTTCGAAATTCTTGAGAAAAATTAAAACTATTATAATGGAAACAAATGCAGGCAATGCTACCCCCAAAGCGGCAGCAATAGCTCCCAAAAAGCCTCTAACCTTGTATCCGATATATATCGCTGCATTGATCGATATAACACCTGGCAATGACTGTGAAATTGCAAAACAGTCTATTATTTCACCCTCGGTAAGCCAGTTTTTCTTGTTGACTGCTTCATATTTAATAAGAGGCAGCATTGCAAGGCCTCCGCCAAATGTAACGCTGCCAATTTTTAGAAATGATAAAAACAAGCTTGCTAATATTTTCAAATGAATATCACCTCGCCAGTAATTTTTATTTGCTTTTTCCATTTGAGATTATTTCAACTGACATTGATATTGCTTCCTCTGTTTTTAATTCGATTTTTTCGCCTTTGCTTCTTTCGTTGAATTCCACAATACCCTCAACCGCCTTTTTCCCAACGGTAATACGAATTGGAATTCCAAGCAGGTCGGCATCCTTGAACTTTACACCCGGTCGTTCGTCCCTGTCATCCAAAACAACCTCAACGCGCATCTTGTTCAACTCGTTGTAGATGCTATCGGCCAGCTCCTTTTGAGTATCGTCGTTTATATTCACCAAAGTTATTATCACATGATAAGGAGCAACTGCAATTGGCCATATGATTCCATTTTCATCGTGATGCTGTTCAACTATTGCAGCCATAGTCCTGGTTACTCCAATTCCATAGCAACCCATTACAATAGGTTTCTCCTGCATGTTTTCATCCTTGAAGTAAGCTTTCATCGATTCGCTGTATTTTGTTCCCAGCTTGAATACCTGCCCGACTTCAATCCCCCTGTTCATTTTCACCGGGGTTCCGCAGTTTGGACAAGCGTCTCCCTCTTTCATAAGTTTCAAATCAGTAATTATATCTCCATCAAAATCTCTCTTGAAATTTAAATTCTTGATGTGGTAATTTTCCTTATTTGCGCCAGCTACCAGGTTTTTCATTGTAACAAGCTCACTATCCACTAATATCATGCATTTTTCAAGACCTAATGGACCAGTATAACCCGCTACACATTTGGTTATTGGACCCATTTCGGATTCATCGGCAAATTCCAAAGCATGCTCCGGAATATTGAGAGCATTAACCAATTTAGTTTCATTCAACTCACGGTCACCTCTTATGAAGACTGCCACGAACTTTCCATCAGCCTTATAAAGCAAGGCCTTCATAGTTTGTTTAGTTGAAACTCCAAGGAAATCCGCTACCTGCAATATTGTTTTGCATCCAGGTGTTTCAACCATTTCCATTTCCAGCACTTCGGCTTCCCCGCCAATTTCATCGATGCATTCCGCTCTTTCCGTAGTTGCCGCAAAGTCGCAGTTGCCACAATAGGCTATTTCGCTTTCTCCATGTTCGGAAATCGCTGTAAATTCGTGGGTATTTGTTCCGCCAATGGCTCCTGAATCAGCTTCAACCGCTCGAAAAACCAACCCGCACCTTGTGAAAATGTTTTCATAGGCGTGATACATATCTTCATAACTTCTATCAAGACCCTCTTGATCTTGGTCAAAAGAATAGGAATCCTTCATAATAAATTCCCTGCTTCTCATTAATCCAAATCTTGGTCTTGCCTCATCCCTATACTTTGTCTGAATCTGATATAGATTGATAGGTAGCTGCCTATATGAATTTACTTCGTTTCTTATAATATCAGTAAAAATTTCCTCATGTGTTGGTCCCAGGCAAAAGCTTCTATCATTCCTATCCTTCAATCTGAAAAGCTCTGGTCCATAAACGTTCCACCTTCCAGACTCCTGCCAAAGCTCTGCCGGCTGCAAGGCTGACATTAGAATCTCCTGCCCACCTTTTGCATCCATTTCTTCTCTGATTATCTCTTGTATCTTCTTTAAAATCCTATTGCCCATTGGCATAAATCCATATACACCGGAAACCAACTTTCTAATCATTCCAGCTCTTAGCAAAAGAATATGGCTGGGAATTTCCGCTTCGTTTGGAACTTCCCTAAGTGTGTGCACATGCATCTTCGACATTTTCATTATTCAAGTCCTCCATTTATTGTATTCTTTATTTTTCCACGGCTACTATGGCAGAAGCTGCAATTCCCTCTTCACGTCCACAAAATCCCAAACCTTCCGTTGTGGTTCCTTTGACATTCACCCTGTCCTCGGTTATTTTAAGCACTTGCGCAATATGTTTTATCATTTGATTAATGTAAGGCGCTATTTTAGGTCGCTGGGCTATAACTGTCGCATCTATGTTTATTATCTCAAAACCTTCGCTTCCAATTAGGTCTCCGACCTTTTCGAGAAGCAACAAGCTGGAAATTCCTCTATAATCTTCATCTGTATCTGGGAAATATCTTCCAATGTCCGCCAACCCGCAAGCTCCCAAAAGTGCATCCATGATGGCATGAAGCAGCACATCGGCATCCGAATGCCCAAGCAGGCCTTTTTCAAAAGGAATCTCCACTCCCCCCAAAATAAGTTTGCGGTTTTCGGAAAAAGCATGAACATCAAATCCGTTTCCTACTCTCATTTCCTTCTCGTTTCCCTTCCCCTCGTTCTTCATTTCTAGAAGAGCCTCGCAAAATGCCACATCTTCCATGGTTGTTATTTTCAAGTTGGAATAATCACCTTTAACAATATATACTTTTTCTTTTATTCTTTCAATAAGGACTGTTTCATCGTTGCCGTAATATCCATCTTCGTATGCCCTTTCAAAGGCTCTGACCAGAAGCTTCCTATTGAATCCCTGGGGTGTCTGAATGGAAAGCATCCTACTTCTGTCCGGGGTTTCAATTATCTCATCTCCATCGACAATTTTTATGGTATCCTTCACAGGTATTCCCGGAGCCGCGGCGCCCATCTCATAAGTTTTAGCGACAACCTGATTGATTGTCTCTTGGCTAACTAAAGGTCTTGCACCATCGTGGATTAATACAAAATCAATATCATCATTCAATATCTTTAGCGCATTGTAAACCGAGTCTTGTCTTTCATCCCCTCCAGTTACCAGTGTTATATTCCTTGAAAATAATCCTTTGCCGATATATTCGTTGTTAAAAAATTCCTCTTCATCCTCTTTGACAACCAAGATGACTTCATCAAAAGTCTGGTTCTCGGTAAAAGCCATAATAGACCTGACAATAACCGGCAGATTCCCTATTTTAACATGCTGTTTATTAATGCCGCTGCCCATTCTTTTGCTAGAACCGGCAGCGGCAATTATTACAGCTATTTTCTGATTTTTATACATTCCACTCTCCGTAAAACCTATCTCTTGGGTTTTCCAAAAATCATCCTGCCTGCAGAAGTCTGAAGCACACTTGTTACTATTACTTCAATTTCTTCCCCAATCAATCTTTTGCCATCCTCAACAACAATCATTGTCCCGTCGTCTAAGTATGCAATTGCTTGGTTGTTTTCTTTTCCTTCCTTAATCAGCGTCAAGGTCATTTCCTCGCCAGGCAATACAACTGGCTTTAATGCGTTTGCAAGGTCGTTGATATTCAGTACATCAACTCCCCTGATCATTGCCACCTTGTTAAGGTTGTAGTCATTGGTAACAACTTTCCCACCCATTATCTGAGCAAGCTTTATAAGTTTCACATCAACTTCTGGGAATTCATCCAAAGCTCTCTCGCTTCCAGTATTGTAAATTTCAATCCCATGTTCCTTCTGCATTTTGTTCAAAATGTCCAGACCTCTTCTACCACGGTTTCTCTTGAGATTATCCGAAGAATCAGCTACATGGCGAAGTTCTACAAGAACAAATTCCGGTATTACTATCAGCCCTTCAATAAATCCCGTTTTTAAAATATCTGCAATTCTTCCATCGATTATAACACTTGTGTCAAGGATTTTTGGAGTAGCGTCCACTCCCTTATTTTTGATTTTCTGGCTCTGGCTCTGTGGCACACTTGGTTTTTTAATGGAACCAAGATTATGTATAATATCGCTTCCCTTTTTCGTCGCCACGGTAATTCCTAAATAAGCCATAAAAATATAAGTGAAAATAGAAAGTATCGTTCCAATATATAGGAACTGGATAGTATTTAAAATTTGGCTGATAAAAAATGCTATAACCAATCCGAAGATCAAGCCAACTGTTCCTGTCAATATATCATTGGACGGGACGTTGAGAAGGTCTACTTCAATGTTTTTAGCAACTTTCATTCCCCTGCGTCTAATGAATGGTGTAAGTATGAAAAATATAATTCCGAACAACCCGGAGCAAGCGATTCCCAGAATAAACTTCTGTGTATCTGAGATATTGAGGCTTGCACCCAACGACATATTTTTAAGTAATAAAGGTAATAATAAAAAAACACCATATCCAAAAGCAAGGCCGGCAAATGTCAGAATGACTCTCAATAATTTCTTTAACATGTCATCACCTCCTTTCAAATAGTATTAAAAAACAGTATAACAAAACAGGCAAGTAAAATAAACCCTAATCTATTTGAATACTGCGGAAACTATCATGTCATTTGCTTCTTGTTGTTGGATTTTCAATACAAGAAGAATCTCGCTGATTAAAATTTGTTTCGCATTGGAGAGCATTTTTCTTTCTCCAGTCGAAAGTCTTTTTTCCTTGTCGGTTATCATCAGGTTTCTTACAACTTCTGCGACTTCGAGAACATGGCCGGTTTTAAGTTTTTCCATGTTTTCCCTGTATCTTCTATTCCAATTATCGGACATTTCAGTAGGCTCCTGGGCAAGCAGGCTCCACACAGGTGAAAGCTCGCATTCAGTTATTATGCCTCTTACTCCGATTTCATTTGTACTATCAATAGGAATCAATATCCGCATATCGCCAAATGGAATCTTCAAAACAAAGTATCTCCTTAGTTCCCCAAGGATTTTCTTTTCTTCAATGTCTTCAATAATTCCAGCTCCATGCATAGGATAGACAACTTCATCACCAATTTTAAAATTCATTAGAATCCCCCCATATATCATTGATTATAGCTTGTATTTACCACAATTGTCAAGAAAACAATTTTTTAGTTTATCACAATGAAAATAATGTGTCAACAAAAACAGCTACATTGATTAAAGTTATTTTTTATGTTAATATACTGTCCTAGAGGTTCAAAATTCAACTATGTTTGTAATGTTTCAAGGAGGAAATTCATGTCTATTCATTTAAAGGGAGCTTGCCTAATCGGTCAATCAGGAGGTCCTACTTCAGTTATCAGTTCCAGTGCTTTAGGCTGCATTGAGGCAGCTATGTCAAATGATCAAATTACCAAGGTTTATGCTGCCGCCCATGGTATCAAGGGAATTTTGCAGGATAAGCTATTTGATTTGAGTTTTGAGGATAAGGAAGAATTGAAGCTGATGAAGTATACACCTTCGTCCGTTTTTGGATCATGCAGGTACAAACTTAAGGATTTTATTGTTGATGACACTGATTATAAGATCATTCTTGATATTTTCAAGAAATACGATATCCGATATTTTTTTTATAATGGCGGCAACGATTCCATGGATACCGCTAGCAAGATAAGCGCATATTTATGCAAAATGAACTATGATTGCAGGGTAATCGGAATTCCAAAGACTATCGACAACGATTTATCCCAAACTGATCACTGTCCAGGTTATGGCAGTGCCGCGAAATTCATTGCTACTAGCTGTATGGAGATTTATAGGGATGCAAAGGTATATGACGCTGGATCAATAACTGTTTTGGAAATTATGGGAAGAAACGCTGGTTGGCTCACAGCTGCATCAGCTTTAGCTACTTACAAAGGTTGTGGACCAGATTTGATTTATCTTCCTGAGTTGCCTTTTGATCTTGCTGATTTTATTGAAAAAGTGAACAACTTGTATAAAAAAAATGGAGATGTGATGATTGCCGTATCCGAGGGAATAAAGGATAAAAATGGCACCTATATTTCTTCATATTTTTCTGATCTTTCAAAAGACAAGGATGCGTTTGGGCATGCCCAAATGGGAGGATTGGCAGCAAGTTTAGCTGGATTTATTAGTGCTAAGATAGATGCCAAGGTTCGCGGCATTGAATTTGGAATTATTCAAAGATGTGCGGCTCATTTGGCTTCAAAAACTGATATCGACGAGGCATACCTTGCTGGAAAGGCGGCTTTCGAAATAGCTTTCGATGGTCAAACCGACAAGATGGTCGCATTCAAGCGTGGTCCAGGTTTAATTTATTCATGTGAAATCGATATCGTTGATTTGATTGATGTTGCCAACGTTGAAAAGAAAATCCCACTGGATTGGATAACGGAAGATGGAACTGGGCTTAAACAGCAATTTATCGATTATGCATTGCCTTTGATACAAGGAGATACAATGCTTCCAAAGGTGGATGGTCTTCCAAGATTTGCGCAGTTGAAAAAAGTACTCGCCCAATAAGGGTCTTAATGTCCAATTATTCTAATTTCAATAATTGCGAGGATAGAATATGTATAAAATACTAGTAGTGGATGATGAAGAAAAAATCAGGAATGTTATTAGGGAATATGCCGAGTTCAATGGATACAAGGTAATTCAAGCCAAAGATGGACTTGAAGCTCTGAATTTGTGCAAAGAGCAGGATTTCGACGCTATCGTCATGGATGTTATGATGCCCAAGCTTGATGGTTTTTCCGCTAGCAAGGAAATTAGGAAAATAAAATCCATTCCAATAATTTTGCTTTCCGCTAGGGGCGAAGAATATGACAAGCTGTTCGGTTTTGAACTAGGTATCGATGATTATATGGTGAAACCATTCAGCCCAAAGGAATTAATAGCCAGGCTGAACGTTGTAATAAAGAGAAACGAAAAGAAGGCAGAAGAAGTTAAAAAGCTTCATTTCGATGGTTTGACCATCGACATGCTTGCCCATTCCGTTTTTGTGGATGGATACAAATGTGACCTCACTCCAAAGGAATATGATCTTCTGCTCTTTCTCAGCAACAATAAGAATATTGCATTTTCAAGAGAAAAATTATTGAGTGAAGTTTGGGGTTATGATTTTTTTGGAGAAGATAGAACGATCGATACACATGTCAAAACCCTGCGTACCCACCTTGGGAAATACAGGAAATTCATAGTTACTTTGAGAGGTCTAGGTTACAAGTTTGAATACTAAATTTAATTTCAAAAGTATAAATTTTAAAATATGGAGTTATTTTGCTTTTTTTGCCATAATAATGCTGATTTTATTATGGGTTCTTCAAGTTTTATTTCTCAATACATATTATAAGGAAATGAAAATAAGAGAAGTTGAAAACATAGCCCTGAGCATTTCCAATATTTATGAAAGCCCCGATCTTATACTCAAATTGGATGAGATTTCATATAAGAGCGATGTTTCCATTAGAATAGACGACCTGAATGGCAAAACAATATTCTCCTCACTGAACTTCAATACAATCGGACATATGGGAAATATAGCAAACAATCCAGGCAACATGGGAATGCAGATCCAGTTGTTGGCACTTGATCAATTCAAGGAAAAAATTATTTCCAGTGAGGATGGCAGGTTCTCAGTCAATTTTGCGAACCCTCAAATGGAGTCAATGCTTATCGCCTTTGGATTGCTATTGCCAAACAAAGATAATCCCAAGGCCATACTATATGTATTTGCGCCTCTTTCACCAGTTGACTCAACTGTTGCCATACTAAAAAGCCAACTCATCTATATATCAATTATCTCCCTATTTGTTGCCTTTCTCATTTCTCTTGTGATTTCTCGAAAGATATCAAGGCCAATTCTTTCCATGTCAAAAGAGGCCGAAAAGATGGCTAAGGGAAATTATAATGTGGCTTTTAAAACGGGCAATTTCACAGAAATCGATCAGCTGGCTGAAACTCTTAATTTTACCGCAATGGAGCTTGGCAAGGCGGACACCCTGCATAAGGATTTGATTGCCAATGTCTCCCACGACCTTAGAACTCCCTTGACCATGGTTAAATCATACGCGGAGCTGGTGCGTGATGTTTCAATCAATGATCCAGAGAAAATTAAAAGCCATATGCAGGTAATCATTGATGAATCCGATAGGCTTAGTTCTCTAGTTACTGACCTGCTTGCACTTTCGAAAATCCAGTCAGGTTTTGAATTGTTGAAGATGGAGAAATTTATATTAAAGCCCGTGATTTCAAGTATTCTATCACCATATCTGATTTTGGAGGAAAGCAGCAATTCCAAGTTCTCTTTGAACTGCCCCGACAACCTTGAAGCTTTCGGAGATAAACGAAGAATTGAACAAGTTCTTTCAAACTTGATCAGCAATTCTATTAAGTTTACAACTGACGAGAAGAGAATCAGTATTGATGTATCTAATCCTGGAGACGGCGTGATGGTGAAGATATCCGACAATGGGATAGGGATTCCACAAGATGATCTTTTGCATATTTGGGAAAGATATTATGAATCAAGCAGAAATTATCAAAGAGACCAGGATGGATCCGGACTTGGTTTAGCCATCGTCAAGGAAATCCTTGAACTGCACAAGTGCAGCTATGGCATAGATAGCGAAGTCCATGTTGGTAGCACATTCTGGTTTAAGTTGCCAAATAGCTAGATTTCAAATAGCGCAAATTTTCAAATATATGCGTTTTGAAATTTATATTTCTATATTCGTAAATAAATAAAAGGAGCAATGCTCCTTTTTATTTGCGCTCAAATTATTACTTTATGATTTCTCATCCGAACACGGATTTTATTACCTCTTTCAAACTCTTTAAATATACAAGTTTCATACTCTTGGAAAATGTATTTTTTTCTAAAGACGATGGGGCAAGATAAATTGTCCTATATCCCATTCTTTCTGCTTCCTTGATACGCATTTCCATAGATGGAACTTTCTGAAGTTCTCCTGTCAATGAGACATCTGCGATGAAGATTGTATCAGTTGGAATTGCCTTTCCCTTCAATGATGAAACCATGCTCATTATCACTGCTAGATTGGCTGCCTGTTCCTTGATTCTTATTCCACCTGTGATTTTAATTACAATATCTCTATCAGTCAGGGAAATTCCACCTCTTTGCTCCAATACTGAAATCAGAGTATTCAACTGTTCCCTTTTCATGCATTCGACTATGCGTAGCGGATATGGCAAGTATGTTTTTGAAATCAGGCTTTCAATCTCAACAATAATTGGCCTTGAACCTTCTTTTATTATACTCAAAGCGCTTCCCGGCACCATATCGTCAGAGCTTCTTTTTGTCATGAAGAATTCTGATGGATTTTCTATTTCCATCATCCCATCTTCCGACATTTTAAAAAACCCTCTTTCCCAAGTGCTTCCGAATCGATTCTTTGATACGATTACTTGCCTGAGCTCCTCCTCATTTTCACCCTCCATGAACAAGACCGTGTCTACGAGATGCTCCAATGCCCTTAACCCTGCCATCTCATCGCTCTTATTCATTTGGCCGACCAAAATAACGGCCCTAGGTTTGTCCATACTTTTAGCAATTCTCAAAAGCTCGTTTGCGCACTCCATTGTTTGGCTTGGAGTTCCAGCCCTAGCTGTGAAGTCCCTTAGTGAAAACGTCTGTATGCTGTCAACCATGATTATATCTGGGTCGATTTCATTTATTGAATTGATAAGATTGTCCATGGACGTATCTGCCAATACCCACAACGATTCGCCAGGTGTGGTGAACAGCCTGTCCGCCCTGCTTTTAATCTGGCTCTCGCTTTCTTCTCCGCTGGCATAAATTACTTTCCTGCCTCTTGACGCGATATCATTGGCTACTTGTAGGAGGAGGGTTGACTTTCCAATGCCAGGCTTTGCAACAAGAATTGTAACTGAATCCTTTACAATCCCGCCGCCCATTACCCGGTTGAACTCATTAATTCCAGTTAAAATCCTGTCGTTTTTTTGTGCCACAATAGAGTTTAATCTGACCGGGCTCTTTTGCGCTCCCCAGGAAGTCTGCTGACTTGCTCCGGGTTTTTTTGCATCGACAAAAGTCTCCTCCATTGTGTTCCATTCTCCGCAAATACATTGCCCCATCCATTTAATGCTTTCATATCCGCAGGAATTGCAGACATACAGTTTTTCAGCCTTTTTTACCATTAATCCATCCTCTATCAAGCAATAATTATATTTGGGTTTTTACATTAACCTTTAGCCCATTGGAAATGCTGTTGTCTGGAGAAATAATTACTAAATCTGCATTATTGATTCCATTGATTATCTCAGAATAATCTGCTCCCTTGACCCCAAGCTTGACTTCAGTTTCAACAGCCTTGCCACTTTGAATTAAATATACATAGTTCTTTTTGTCTCTTTCATACAAAGCTTTATTGTCGACCCTCAGCACATTGTCCAGTTGCCTTGCAATTATTTCAAGTTGAACATTGCTTCCAAGTCTCATATTTTTCCCACTGGAAGGTTTTATATCAACCGTAACTCTCTTCTGGCTTATTCCAAGTTCGGAGATTTCATCGTGTGCTTTTATTCCAATCTTTTCAACGATGGCCAAATTGTCAATAAGGGAGTCATCGTCTCTTGTCACAATGACTTTCGCTCCAGTTTTTATACTGTCGGCATCTGAAGATACTAGGCTTGTAGATATATATATATTTGACAAGTCAGAAATTTCTATTACTGGGGCTCCTATCTGCAAGGTATTGTTTTCTTTAACAAGCAAGTCTGTTACAACTCCGTCCATTGGAGAAATGAATCCCCCGCTTTGAGAGCTGGCTGAAGCACTGGCAATGGAGAAATTAAGTGCAGAGAGTTGTTTGCTCAACTCCTTTTCAGCATATACCGTATTGTCATAATCGGATTGGCTAATTGCACCCTCGTCGAACAGAATTTTCGATTTGGCTGATAATTTCTTTGCCTGATCAAGTTGTATTGACAGCGCACTCGCCTGTTCACGCAAACTTCTTATATTTAGTGCCGCTGCATCTTCATCCAAGCTTAGGATAATATCTCCTTTTTTTACAACATCACCTTCTTGAAAATTTATTCCTTTGATTTTGCCTTGGATATTTCCATATAGTATGGTGGTATTCCTAGCCAAAACAGTACCTGTCTCCTTGATTGAATCGGTTACTACCCCCTTGGATACTTTGAAAGCATCAACTGAAAGACCAGGACTAAAGAAGTAATAATAGCCAAATCCCGCCAAAATTACATAGACAAACAAACTTGCAATAAATGTTTTCTTATTCTTTTTAATCCAATTCATGATAATATCCTTCCTGCTTATTAATATCCATTTTATAATAACGATTTATGAAACTCTATTTTTAATTGCCTGCAAGAAATCCAATTTGCTGATTTTCCTGTATGTGGCCGCCTGTGCCAATAGTATAAATATCAATGTAAATATGGTTGAATATATTCCCGCTGCCAAGGTTGGTTGCATATGAAAAGTATACATTTCCGTACTAAATGTCTGGGCACTGTAATCCAGCATTGCCTTCCCAACTGGTATTCCAATTAGAATGCCAACCATGGTAATCATGTTGTTTTCTTTAACTAAAAGCTTGAAAATTTCAAATTTTGAAAATCCCAAAACTCTCAAAGATGAAAATTCCATTTCTCTTTCCGAAAGGCTTATAATTGTTGCATTATAAACTATTACGAAACCAAGAGCCCCAGAAAACAATATCATGAAAGATAACAATGCATAGGTCAAGTCAAGATAATTTAAAAACGCCTGTTTCATATCGGCAATAGACGATATTGATTCAATATTTTTCGCATTGGCCAGCTTTTGTGTTACATACGGATCTTTGGAATTAAAATAGACTCCTGTAATCAAATTCTTTTCTAAAAGCAGACTACTCATTTCATCAATATTCATGTATGCATTTATTCCCAAGCTCTGCCTTATTATACCACTTACCTCAATATAGGTATCTTTTTTGTTGGGGAAATATGAGTGTACTATGACTAAGTTTCCGACTTTAGCTCCTAAGACTTTTGCTAGATTCTCGGTTAAAACAATTCCATGCTCTGGCAAATCAATTTTGCTCCCGCCTGCATTTTTAAAAGAATAGAATACTGTATTCTTTTTCAAACCAATTATAGAAACTGCTTTTGATTTGGATCCATTAATAATTTCAAAAGGAAAATCTATTTTACCTTCGATTACGCTTGTATCAATTAAATTTCCAATTTCATTTACTACGCTTTTATTCAGCGGTGTGGAGAAATTTATATTATAATCCATTTTTTGAAACTCGCTAAATTGCTTATTCATCATTTCATCTAAAATGTCCGGCATTGTGAATGTAAAAAGCATCATTGCATATGTCAAGATAACTCCTGCCATAACAAATATGGTTCTTTTTTTATTCCTGAAAATATTCTTATAAACGAATTTCCAACTAAAGGATAAACCCTTCCAAAAGGATTTAAACCTTTCCAAAAGAATCCTCTTTCCTCCTTTTGGAGCTTCGGATTGCATTGCCTCGGCTGGGGATATTTTAAGTGAACTTTTCGCCCCTATTAACCCTGCTATAGTACAGAATATTGCTGAGATAAACATTGCAGAAAATATATATTGATAATAGAATTCAATTTTCAAAAGTGGAATATTGAAAAACTCAAGAAAGAGCTTTGTCATATATCCGGCCAAAATCATGCCTAGGGAGATTCCAACGATGCCCCCTGTCAGCCCAGCCATAAGGGCATACTTTGCATAGTGAAACAGCACATCCCTGTTGGAATATCCAACAGCCTTAAGCACTCCTATTTTAATCCTGTCTCTTTTTACCATTCTACCAATCGTCATTTCTAAAATAATAGATGCGACAAGTAAGAATACAATTGGCAGGGAGCTGGACATCCGTTTATATTGCTTTATTTTTTGGTCAATCAGGCTATTGCTAAGTTGATTTTCCCTAGTTGTAACACTTTTAAGGCCAAAATTCTTGAGGCTATTCTTAATATTGTCAACAAGTATGCTCTCCTTTGCATTAGTAGACTCAATTATGGATATTTCGTTGTAATTGCCCTGGAAATTAAAAGCCTTCATTGCAAGTTTCTCTGATATATAAATAATTCCGAATGTCTTTGGCGATGGCAATATGGTTTGTGCATTCTCCATCAGATAGATATATTCTGGGCTGGCAGCAATTCCAGTTATTCTGAGTTTGTATGTTCTTCCATTCATAGGGACATCGATGGAATCTCCAGGCATGAGGTTCTGAGCTTCAGCAAATTGCTGTATAACTAGGACATCCTGCTCTTCGTTCTGGATATTGGTACCGCGTGTTATGGTAACTTTATTGACGCCATTATTGTCAATAGGAATTGAAACAACCCTAAGATTGGCACGCTCGTCCTTCGGACCACCGATAAAAGGAACCTCGAATACTATTCTTCCCTCAGATCTTGCAACTCCAGAAAGTTTACCTATTTCATCCACCTTGTTTTGTGGAATGCGTACACCGGATACGAAAATCGAAGCAAAATTATTGTCCTTATAGAAGGTATTTAAAGTAGTTTCCAAATTCAATGAAGCCATATTCATAGCTGTATATATAGAGAGACCCACAACAATTATTACCAGAACGGCAATGAATTGGCTCTTTGAATTCTTAATCATTCTTAAAAGCATTACATTGGTTTTTTTCATTACCACTGAATCCTCTCTGGATCTTCAGGATGTTCATTAACAATTATTTCTGTTATTGCGCCACTTCTCATTTTAATAACTCTATCCGCCATGCCCCCAACTGAAATATTATGTGTAATAACAACTACCGTTTTGCCAGAAGACTTATTAATCTTATTTAGCAAGGATAGGATACTTACACCCGTTTTGAAATCTAAGGCCCCAGTTGGCTCATCACATAAGAGAATATCTGGGTTCTTCGCAACCGCTCTTGCGATTGAAACCCTCTGTTGCTCTCCACCGCTTAGTTGTGATGGGAAGTGGTCTTTCCTATCGAATAGACCCACGTCTTTCAACACAGCTTCAATATCCAATGGATCTTTTGATATCTCCGTTGCAAGCTCTATATTTTCTTCAGCGGTCAAACTAGCCATAATGTTATAGAATTGAAAGACAAAGCCAACTTTGTTCCTTCTATATTCAGTAAGCTGCTTGTCATTGTAAGTAGTGATTTCTTCATCGTAAATTGAAACTTTTCCGCTGCTGGGGATATCCATTCCCCCCATTATATTCAAAAGCGTGCTCTTGCCTGATCCGCTGGGCCCAAGAATAACGACAAACTCGCCTTCAAATATTTGAAAGCTAAC
>JBAWWY010000021.1:0-24752 GCA_037144355.1 Eubacteriales bacterium
GGAGTAATGCAAAGCCATACTGGAATTGTGGAAGGTGTCACACTTTATAACGGAAATGCAGAAGTTATTTTGGATGGTGCAAGCTACCCAATCAGCAGCGTCATGGAAGTGAAAACTCCAGTGATTACCATACCCGATGCATCAACACTACTTAGCGGTTTAACCAACCCTGCCACTTTAAGCAATTCAATAACAGATATTTCCGGCACGGGGGATGATGTGGTAGAGGAGATTTAAAATGTCCGACCAGACTATAGGAAAAAATTACAACATGAACGATGCCCTTGTCCGGCAGGCTGAAAGAATAAAATCAAACAATAGCCAGGAAGCCATAAATATCAAACCGGTTTCAGGACGTTCGTTTCAGGAAATACTACAAGAACAATTAAAAACCCAGGTGTCTTTTTCCAAACATGCCACCCAAAGATTTCTAGAGAGAAACATACAAATGTCACCAGAAGAAATGACTAAATTGAATGAGGCTTGCGACAAGGCGACACAGAAAGGCATAAGAGACGCATTGGTAATAATGGACAGGGCTGCATTTATTGTAAACACGCCAAATAAACTTGTAGTAACAGTTGTAGATAAAAATGAAATGCAAAACAACGTTTTCACTCAAATAGACGGCGCCGTATTTTTATAGCTGGACCTGATATAGGGGGCTATGAAGATCCCGAACGATGGACGGATCTTCAGACGGCAAAGTGTAATCATGAAAGGATTATATAAGATGTTAGGATCAATGTATTCAGCAGTTTCAGGATTGGCTGCACATCAGACCAAAATGAATGTAATCGGAAACAATATAGCCAATGTAAACACATACGGATTCAAATCCAGCAGAGTTACATTTTCAGATGTATTTTATCAGACAATAAGCGGCGCCTCGGCACCTGTACCAAACAGTACGGGGGGAACAAACCCAACACAGCTTGGATATGGAGCCAAAGTCAACTCCATAGATGTTATAAATACAAGAGCTGGAAGTGCAACAACTGATAGAGCGATGGATATATATATAAATGGTGAGGGATATATACCAGTAAAGGATGCCGATGGAGCTATCAAATATACCCGTGTTGGAATACTTGGATTTGATGTGAGTGGCAACCTGGTTGATTCCAACGGAAACATGGTACTTGGAATTCCAACCGATCCAACTACAGGCAAACCTAAACTCAACGCTGATGGAACCGTGGACAAGGCAAGCCTGGTACCAATCAATGTTCCACCTGCCAAGCTGGATACTTACTCAGGAATAACTATTGGACAGACTGGTGAAATTACCGCAGTTGCACAAGGAGCACCAGTTATGAATCCATCAACAAACTCAAGCTGGTTAAGTGGTAATACTATTGCTGCAACATCACTTTACAACGGCCAACTTACCATGAAATCGGAAGTAACCAAAGTGGAATTCGCACCGGCTACGGGGGTTCATGGAGTCGCAGTTGACAGTGGAGCCAATATAATTGGAGATATGAAAATCTCCATAACTGGAGCTGGAACAGTTGCCGATCCATATGCATTCAACTTAAATTACACTGACAAAGACGGCAATAATGTAGACGGTTTAAATGGCACTGTAGATGCTAGTGGCAATGTTTCTTTTGACATTCTTGCAAAAGATGGGACAACAGTTAGCGGAAAAGTGACAATTGACCGCTCAGGGGCAACACCATATACCATGCCAACCGTTCCTGCTACATATGTGCCACTTGGTGCTGTAAAGGCAACTGAGGCAATTATAACCGCTTCAACATTTTTGAAGTCGGGAGCAGCCATAACCATCGGCCCATCAACATGGACATCAACATCGCCATCGGTGGACTTGGGAGATATTAGGTTGAATATAACAAAAGCAGATTTTGAAAAATTAGGGAACATACAGGATGGAACTTTGCTGGGCAACGTGGGAATAGGAGCTGGAGTGCCAATCAAGATTGCTAATCTTGCAAATGTGAAATTTACCAATTCCGATGGACTTGCTCAAAGTGGAGAAGGTTACTTTGTTGAAACCGCCAACTCAGGCATTCCAATAGGTGGAATCCCAGGCAGCCAGGGAACAGGATCATTCAGAGCAGGTGCCTTGGAAATGTCCAATGTGGATCTTTCAAGAGAATTTACCGAAATGATCATAACGCAAAGAGGTTTTCAAGCAAATACTAGAATGATAACCGTATCAGACGAAATGCTTAACGAACTTGTCAGCATGAAAAGATAAACAGATAAATAATTAATAGGCAACAATTGAAGTTTTGGAGGGGAAAATGATTACACTTACCAAGTTGAACGAAGAGAGTTTCATTTTAAACAGCGACCTTATTGAAATCATTGAAGAACGCCCAGATACTACGATTCAATTAGTAAGTGGTGAATATTTCCTTGTAGCAGAAAGCGCAGCTGAGATCGTAAAAAGAATTATTGCCTATAAGAGAAAACTTTATAGGAAGTAAAACCAGAGATAAAAGCAACTTGAAAGAAAGGAGGAGAGCATATGGCTGAAATTTTATCCCAAAGCCAGATAGACAATCTGCTTAACAGTTTGATCAGCGGAGCTAAAGATATTGAAGTTGTAGAGCAGGAGCAGACCCACAAGAAAATCAAGGAATATGATTTCAGAAGTCCAAAGCTTTTTACCAGGGAGCAACTCAAAATATTATTCAGTATTTATGAGAATTACTCCAGAATACTCTCCTCCCATATTACAGGAATACTGCAGACCTTTTGCAAAATAGAAATAATTGAAGTTGAAGAGCAGCAGTACCACGAGTTCAATAATGCATTGCCAGATTCAGTACTAGTGGGAATAATTGATTTTGCCATCAACAACGGCGAAGCTGAACAGGACCTAGTACTTATGGACATGGCAAAAGACATCGGATTTTGTGTAATTGACAGGTTGCTTGGCGGAAGTGGTAAACCACTATTGGCTGATAGGGAATTTACTGAAATCGAATATGGATTGTTGGAATATCTTTTTAAAGGAATGATTCCACTAATGCGGAACTCATGGTTCGACTATATAGAAATAAAACCAAAACTACTGAAGATTGAAACGAATTCAAGAATATTGCAAGGTATCAGCGCTGACGAAAATGTGGTGATTGTGGTAATGAACATGCAGATAAATGAAACGCAAGGGAAAATCAATATCTGCATACCTGGAATGATTCTGGACACCATGTTGAAAATAATAGGATTGCAAACCAAAAAGAGCATAAGGCGTGGAGATCCATCCACCGAAGAGCAAAGAAGAGCCGCAATAACTGGAGAAGTGGTCAAGTCAAGCCTGGAAATGACAGGTATTCTGGGAACCGCTCAAGTATTGTCTCGAGACCTTATAGAGCTTGAAATCGGAGACATAATCAAATTAGACACTTCAAGAAAGTCGTTTGTGGATATAAACATAGAAGATGAGACATGGTTCAAAGGAGAGATAGGATCATACAATAAAAAAAAGGCCATAATTATCAAGGAAATTTTAAGGCGAGAGGGTGAGGGGAAAAATGAGCAATCTTGAAAACATTCAGAACAAGCTGACTGACATGGAAACGGATGTAATAGGGGAAGTTATGAATATCAGCATGGGAGCTGCAGCAACGGCTATTTCAACCATACTGGATAAAAAAGTCACTATTACGACTCCTCGCATAGAAACTGTGAACATCCAAGACTTTGATTTCCCAGATCTCGAACCCGCTATTGGTGTTTTAATCAAATACGTGGAAGGAATCCAAGGATCAAACGTACTTCTTCTCAAGGAAGAGGATTTGAAGAATATTCTCATACACCTGCTATCTCTTGATCCTGCTGATGAATTTCAGTTTGATGAAATAAGTACCAGTGCAGTCTGCGAAATCATGAATCAGATGATGGGCTCGGCTGCCAGCGCACTTGCATCATTCCTTGGGCATAGCATAAACATATCACCCCCTGAAATAATCAATGTGGAAGATCCAAAAGCAGTTACAGATATGTTTGCATTGAAGGGGAATGATCTTGTAAGTATAAAGTTCAACCTGATAATCGACGGTCTTGTTGACAGCGAATTCATAAGTGCCCTAGACCCTGAACTGGCAAGAGAGATTATAGCCATGTCACTAGGAGCAAATGATGTGGGAGCATCTGCTGAGGAAAAACCTGTTGAAACCCTGGTTCCATCTCCTCAAAGTGTTCCAATCCCAGCTGAAACAAATGCAAGGCATGAGCAGCCAAGAGCACAACCACTTCCACAAAAGCAGGAAGCAGCACCCAGAAAAATGGAGGAAGCAAAGGAATTCGCCTATAAACAGTTGGAACCATATGGTGAAATTGGTCCTTCGGAGTCTGGAACCAACAATATGGATTTAATCATGTCAGTTCCAATCCAGCTCACGGTGGAACTTGGAAGGGCAAAGAAAAAAATAAGAGATATTATAGAACTTTCCCAAGGAAATAT
The DNA here is from genome assembly GCA_037144355.1 of Eubacteriales bacterium. Classification (GTDB taxonomy): domain Bacteria; phylum Bacillota; class Clostridia; order Peptostreptococcales; family Anaerovoracaceae; genus JBAWWY01. The sequence continues at coordinate 4,445 of JBAWWY010000021.1, forward strand.
AATCGAGCTTGACAGACAAGCCGGAGCCCAGGTTGACATAATGGCCAATGGCCGGTTGATTGCCAAGGGAGATGTGGTTGTTGTAGATGACAACTATAGCGTAAGAATTACAGAGATAGTTAGATCAAAAGATGCAATAACTGAATCATAAATCATTCCAAGGAATGACAAATGGAAAGGAAAAAAAGAAATGGGCAAAATACTAGTAGTTGATGACGCAGCATTCATGAGAATGATGATCAAAGACAACCTGAAAAAAGCGGGATACTCAGATTTTATTGAAGCGGGCGACGGGGAGGATGCAATTGCCAAATATAACGAACATAAGCCGGATTTGGTCTTGCTAGACATAACAATGCCTATCAAGGATGGAATTGCAGCCCTGGAGGCGATTAGATCATCCGATCCAAATGCGAAAGTTGTAATGTGCTCTGCAATGGGACAGGAAGGCATGGTCGTTGAAGCGATAAAACTTGGAGCAAGAGATTTCATAGTGAAACCTTTTAAACCAGACAGGCTTATTCAGACAGTTAAAAGTGTTCTGGGTGAATAAGGAGGACAAATCGTGATAGGTGATGTATTTTCAATGTTCCTTGCCATCGCAGGCACTATTTTCGTAATACTGCTTACGTATTATGGAAGCAGGTGGTATGCCGGTAAAATGAGCCATGTGGCAGGTGGCAAGCATATTAAGATAATTGACAGGCTGGTTATAAGCAATACTGGATCCATACTCATTATAGAGATTCAGGATTTGCAATATATGATTGGAATCAGCGACAAGAATATACAGATGCTTCAAAAGCTGGAAGAGCCAATTAGAAAAGAAGTTGAAGTGGAGAATACAAAAGACAATTTTCTGGAAGTATTCAAATCTATGATTCAAAAGGGAAACAAGAATGAAAATATCTGACCTATGCAAACTTTTTAAAAATTGGAATATGGCAAGAGTAGCTGTTATCATAACAAGCATTCTCCTAGTGGCGTGCCTTGGAGCATCCAGCACTTATGCAGCTCCTGCGGGAGTAAGCGTTGCCATGAATGGAAATGGATCTGATGTAGTCAAAATCATTATGATTATGACATTGATTACCTTGGGACCATCAGTATTATTGATGATGACATGTTTTACAAGAATTATCATAGTCTTCTCGTTTTTAAGAAGTGCACTGGGACTTCAACAGAGTCCGCCAAATCAAGTTTTGGTGGGGCTGGCACTCTTTGTAACCTTCTTTATAATGTCTCCGGTTATAAACCAAATAAATGAAACAGCTTTAAAACCTTATAATGCCGGCACGATACAGACCCAGGAATTTTTAGAAAGGGCATCAGTACCTCTCAAGGAATTCATGCTAAAACAGACAACAAGTGACGAAGTGGAGTTGTTTAAGAACCTATCTCCAAACCCAAGCCAAAAAAACGCCACAAAAGAACAATTGTCCATGGAAGTTGTAATACCATCGTTTATCGTCAGCGAACTTAAGAGAGCATTTATAATTGGCTTTTTAATATTCATACCATTTTTAGTAATAGATATGATTGTTGCCAGTACTCTTATGTCAATGGGTATGATAATGCTGCCCCCGGTAATGATATCGCTGCCATTCAAAATCATGCTATTCGTGGTTGTGGACGGATGGGGACTTTTAATAAAAACCTTGATAATGACTTATAACTAAGGAAAGGACTATATGAATGGATACCGGACAATTAATCGGGATCTTTAGAGATGCCGTTATGACAGGATTTTTAGTGTCGGGGCCAATATTGGTGGTTAGCATACTGGTCGGTCTGTTCATATCGGTATTGCAAGCGGCTACGTCAATAAATGAGCAAACCATGACATTCGTTCCCAAGCTACTGGTTATTGGATTGGTCTTAATACTAACAGGTGGGTGGATGCTTCAGCAGATGGTTGATCTTGTTTACAGGATATTTGAATTTATTGCGGTATCTATTTGAAAAATTAAGACTTTACGGAAATATTGGAGACAGCTTTGAATTTAGATATGAACAGCTACATGATATTTTTATTCATCACTTGCAGGATTGGCGGTTTGATATTTTTCAATCCAATATTCGGCAGACGAAACATTCCAGCTATTGTAAAAGTTGGTCTTTCCCTTGGAATAGCAATCAGCCTGGCACCTGGGAATTCCAATCTACAAGTATTGGACTATACATCCCTTGAACTTATATATGTGATGACTAAAGAGTTTGCAGTAGGATATGCACTTGGATTTATTACACAGCTATTTATGGCACTCTTCAATATAGGAGGAGAAATAATAGATTTGCAGATGGGGCTTGGAATGGCAACTATGTATGACCCAACAAGCAATTCGCAAATTTCTATAAATGGAAAACAAATCACAATTATGTACACATTGCTTTTTTTTATAACAAACAGCCATATAGCATTGCTTAAAATTGCTGCCAAATCATTCAGCGTAGTGCCAATAGGAATGACTGCAATAAATGGCAAAATTGGACTTTATATCATGGAATTATTTGGATACATTCTCCTATATGCGGTGCAACTGGCTCTGCCGATAATTGTAACCCAGATAATGGTTGAAGTTGCCGTGGGGATCATGATGAAGGTAGTTCCAAATGTAAACGTATTTGTTATAAACCTTCAATTGAAGCTGATAATAGGAACAATAGTCATTTTGACTATAATACCATCGCTGGTTGATTTTCTTGGGAAAGTGAATCTAATCATGCTATTTAGGGCGAAGGAAATCCTTACATTCTTCAGTTAGGATTAAAGAGGGGTGAGTTGCTTTGGCAGAACTGAATAAAACGGAAAAAGCGACCCCGAAAAAGCGGAAGGATGAGAGGAAAAAAGGCAATGCATTTCAGAGCAAGGATGCAATAAGCATCGTAGTTCTTATACTTGCATTCATAATGATTGGAAAGACTGGGGGGTTCATCGCAAGGCAGGTCTTTAACCTATACTTGGACCAGCTTGACAGGATTTTATCAGTAAATGTACTGAATCCAGCAGTGATATTTGCAATAATGATAGAAAGCTTCAAAGTATTTATAATGTCAGGCTTGCCAATCATGTTGTTGATATCCGTAACTATTATTCTAATGACAGGGGTACAGACCAGATTTCTGATTTCTGGGGATTTGATAAAATTTAAATATAGCAGAATCAGCATAATTCAGGGTACAAAAAAGCTTTTTTCCCTTAGGTCAGTGGTAGAACTGGTCAAATCATTGATAAAAATAGGAGTAATTATCCTGATCATATATACAAATTTGAAGAGTTTGCTCGTTTTCACTCCAGACATGATGAATACAGGAATAGTGGAGACTGTGCTATTCATGAAAAGTAGAATACTTTCACTGGTTTACAGCATATGCATGATATTTGTAGCTGTGGCGATTCTGGATTATGCATATCAATGGTATGACTACGAAAAGAAATTGAAGATGTCCAAACAGGAAGTAAAGGATGAGTACAAGCAAACTGAAGGAGATCCATTCATAAAAGGAAAGATAAAAGAAAAGCAGCAGAAGATGAGTATGAATCGAATGATTCAGAAAGTGCCTACTGCAGATGTAATAGTAAGAAATCCGACCCATTTCGCGGTCGCTTTAAAATACAATATTGACAAGGATATGGCGCCAATAGTAGTGGCCAAAGGACAAGACTACATGGCTGCAAGGATTATAAGAATAGCTGAGGAGCACAAGATTATTATTGTTGAGAATGTTCCTCTGGCTAGGGCCCTATACCAGCAAGTGAGAATTGATGATTATATACCGGGAGAATTCTACAAGACCGTTGCCGAACTTATGGCCTGGGTCTATGGAGAAAAGAAAGGAAAGAAATGAAGATATTCAACAATATGGCAGTGGTATTCGTAGTTTTAGTAATCGTATTGATTATTATTCCTTTGCCTGCGTTTTTTCTTGATTTCATGTTCATTATAAGTATTGCGGTATCCCTTATAATTCTTTTGACAACAATGTATATTGGGGGACCGTTGGAATTTTCCATATTCCCATCTTTGCTTCTTATAACAACTTTGCTTAGGCTTTCCCTAAATATTTCATCAACCAGATTAATACTATCAAACGGCGGGCAGGCGGGTCAGGTTATAGCGACTTTCGGCAGCTTTGTTCTGGGAGGCAATCCCGTTGTAGGTTTTCTTATATTCATAATTATTGTAATTGTACAATTTATAGTTATTACAAAAGGTGCGGAAAGAATAGCTGAAGTAGCGGCAAGATTCACATTGGATGCCATGCCTGGAAAACAGATGGCGATTGATGCGGATCTAAGTTCCGGAATAATAAACGAGCAGGAAGCAAAGGAACGCAGGCTAAAGATTCAAAAGGAATCTGAGTTTTATGGTGCCATGGATGGTGCAACTAAGCTTGTAAAAGGAGATGCAATAACATCCATCATTATCGCAGTAGTAAATCTGATAGCTGGTTCAATTATTGGAATGGCCCAAGGTGGAATGACATTTTCACAGGTATTGGCAGTATATTCAATAGCTACCGTTGGAGATGGGCTTGTTTCCCAAATACCCGCACTTATGATATCCACCGCGACAGGTATGATTGTAACCAGAGCTGCGTCGGATGGAAATCTAAACCAAGATATTAGAAAGCAGTTCTTTTCCCAGCCAATAGTCCTTATTATATCGGGAAGCGTTATCATGCTCATGTGTCTAATACCGGGAGCGCCAATTTTACAGATTGTGATTCTCGCCACTATTCTGCTGGTTTTGGGAATCATGCTCCAAAGGACCGCTCAGAGGGAGAAATTGCTAGGCATGCCGCAAGACTCCGATGCAATAACAGCTGATGACATAAGCGAAGTAAACTACTATAGGAATATAGACAACGTATATGAGCTCCTAAATGTAGAATCTATTGAAATGGAATTTGGTTACTCGTTAATTCCATTGGTGGATGAAAAAAGCGGAGGGAGCTTTATCGACAGGGTCATAATATTCAGAAAACAGTTCGCAATGGATATGGGAGTCGTCGTTCCTACTGTAAGGCTAAGGGACAATGGACTTATAAATCCAAACCAGTATTTAATCAAGATAAAGGGCGAAGAAGTGGCAAAGGGAGAAGTTCTCGTAGACTATTATCTGGCTCTTGATCCTGGAGAAGTCACTGAAACCATTGAAGGAATAGATACTATTGAACCTGCATATGGAATCCCTGGGAAATGGATACCTGAGAATATGAGGGAAATGGCGGAAGTATATGGTTACACGGTAATCGATCCGCTTTCAGTAATAGTTACACATATGTCGGAAGTTATAAGAAGGCATATCCACGAATTGGTGGGAAGACAAGATATAAATATGCTTCTGGAAAATGTTAGCAAAACCAACAAGACCATTGTTGAGGACATAGTTCCGGGAGTCATAGCAATCGGGGAGCTCCAAAAAATATTAAATAATCTTCTTAAAGAATCAATACCAATAAGAGATATGGAAAGCATATTGGAAACGATAGGTGATCACGGAGTAAACATAAAAGACACCGATATGCTTACCGAATATGTTAGGCAAAGGCTAAAAAGGACCATAACAAGAAAGTATACAGATGGCAGTGGTATTAAAGTAATAACCTTGGATCAGGATATAGAGAACATGATACTTTCATCCATAAAAAAGAGCGAACATGGAACATACCTGGCTATTGAACCGGGAATAGTACAGGGAATAATAGAATCTCTAACAGAGCAGCTTGAAAAAGTTAAAGGCTTGGTAAATGAACCGATTGTTCTGACATCACCCATCGTAAGGCTATATTTTAAAAGGCTTATCGACCAGTTCCAACCGAATTTGACAGTGTTGTCATTTAATGAGATTGACTCAAATATGCAGATACAGGCAATAGGTTCTGTAAAAGTGGCGGTGGTGAAATAAATGATGTATCAAGGATTGGCAAATAATACTTTACAGCTGAAAGAGGGGGTAGAAATGAACGCAGCGATACAGGAGATTTTCGAAGAGGCAGAATCCCAAAATGTTGCTCAATGGAAAGCATATAGGATTAATAGAAGCATTGAGCTTCGAAATGAGCTCGTTCTACAATATACCGGAGTTGTAAGAAAAATAGTTTTGAGGTTCAGAGGTAGTTACAACAACTTTGGGCAACTTGACGACATGGTCAACCAGGGAATAATAGCTCTAATCGATGCGGTTGAAAAATATGACATCGAAATGGGAAATAAGTTCGAGACCTTTGCATCAATAAAAATAAGAGGATCAATTATTGATTTCATGAGGAAACAGGACTGGGTTCCAAGAAATCAAAGAAGCCTGGCCAAGGAGTTGGATGAAGTCTTTGAAAAACTCTACTGCGAGTATGGAAGAGAGCCAGCGCAGGCTGAAATAGCCCAGCAAATGGATATCTCAGTGGAGAATCTGGAAAAAGTAATGGGCCAGAGGCATAATTCAATCTTGCTTTCCTATGAAGAAGTCGTATTTGAGAGCGTGCAGAAAGCTACACCTATAGGTACAAGGGAGAGCGACGAGAATTCTCCAGAAGACGAGTTGCTTTACAGCGAGCTTAGAAGCAAGCTTGGAGAAGCCATAGACGAATTGAATGAAAGAGAAAGACAAGTGGTTTCATTATACTACTATGAAAGCTTGAAACTTAAGGAAATAGCCACAATACTTGGAATAAGCGAATCGAGAGTTTCCCAGATACACTCGGCCGCCATAATGAAAATGAAATATAAACTAAGCAACTATTAATCAGGAAAATATTAAAGCGAAGGGAAGGTCTAAGAATATGGTAAGAGGATTTTATGCAGCCGCTTCAGGAGCATTGAGCCAGCAAAAGAGCATCAACGTTATTTCAAACAATATAGCAAATGCTACAACACCAGGATATAAAAGCCAGATGACAGTAGGGCTCAGTTTCGGTGAACATATGGTTTCAAGAATCAACGGCGGCGAAGATGGCGCGGGAGAGACTATTGGAAATACAACCGACATGAAGATTATCAACTCAGATTATATGGACTTAACCCAAGGGAGTCTTGAAACAACTGGTAGAAGCGTGGACATGGGTATAAGCGGAGAAGGATATTTTCTGATAAAAGATGATAAGAATGTTGAAATGATAACCAAGAATGGCCAATTTGCCATGGACAAGGACGGTTTTCTAACATTGCCAGGTGTTGGATTCGTAATGAACGAAAGTAAAGGCAAGATAAAATTGAACAGTACTGCATTTTCCGTAGACAGCGCAGGGAACATAACCGATAGCAAGGGATTGAAAGAAAAGCTATTTATAGGGAAACCATCCGCTACATCAACTATTGTCAAGGTTGGAGCTGGAGTCTTAACATCAAAAGACGCGTTCGCACAGGTCGATGGTAAGACGACTAACGTCGTGCAAGGCTGTTTGGAAAAGTCAAATGTGGATATGGCTGTGGAAATGACCAGAATCATTGCGGCACAAGGAAATTTCCAATCATGCACCCAGATACTCAAGATATATGACCGTATAAATGAAATTACTGCAAATCAAATAGGAAGAATTGGCTGATTCGGAAAGGATTTATTATGATTAGAGGATTTTATGCCGCCGCGTCTGGAATGCAAGTCCAGCAAAATAATTTGAACACGATTGCCAACAATATGGCAAACGTTAGTACAACTGCGTTCAAGCCACAGCAGACCAGCTTCGCTGACATGCTTTATGAAACAACCAAGGCGCCACTTGGCACAGTAAGTTATGGCAGTGGAGTAAAAACCAACGGGGTGGTTACAAATTTTGTCCAAGGTGATTTAACCAAGACGGATATAGAAAAAGACTGCGCATTGATGGGACCTGGATTCTTCGCAGTACAGGATAAACTATCTGGAACGGTTTTTTATACGAGAGATGGAAGTTTTAAAACAGGAATGGAAGCATCGAGCTCCTATCTGGTCAATGCGGCGGGAGACTATGTGCTTGATGCTGCAAAAGCAAAAATATCCCTCGCTAAAGATCCAGTAACAGGAATGGGGGCTTATGATCCTTCCAAAATCGGAATTTTCAATATCCCAAATATTTATGCTTTGAAGCAGGTCGGTGGAAATAAGTATTCTGCTGGGGAAGATGCGGGAACAGTGGAAAAGTCATTGAACACTACGATTCATCCTGGATACCTGGAAAGTTCGGCAGTGGACATATCAATAGAAATGGTGAAGGTAATCGAGGCTTCAAAGGCATTTTCCTTCAACTCCCGAATTATCCAGACTGCGGACGAAATTGAGAAAACAATAAACCAACTCAGATAATAAAAACTGATACTGGGCAGGAGATATTATGGAAACAATGGAAACAATGGAAAAAGAAATTAAAAGACCTTTCACTGGAATAGTGGTTCAAATAAGCCAGGATTTAATGTCTGCGCATATTAAGCTGCATAAGAGTGAAGAGGAAGAGGAAGATCTTACCGAAAACCAGGTGAGAGAAGCGCTGAGGGATAAAAAAGTCATTTATGGCATCAAGGAACATCTCTTGGAAAGACTTGCCGCCAAACCCGTCTATGAACTTAACCTGGAGATTGCCAAGGGAACAGAGCCAATAAAAGGAAAAGACGGAGAAGTCATCGTAAACATTAAGAAAGACAAGGATTATAAACCTGAATACAACGAAGAAGGAACTGTAGATTATAAGAGCATAAACTATTTCCAACTGGCAAAAAAGGGACAAATACTAGGCACCATTATCCCGGCTGAAAATGGAATTGATGGAAAAAATATTTTTGCCGATAAGATAATTGGAGGCAATGGTAAAAATCCAAATTTGCCAATGGGACTCAATACTTATCTTAGCGAGGATAAGAGCCAAATTATCGCTCTGTGCGATGGCTTGATAAAGTACAATGGAGATAGAATCGATATAAGTGAGATGTTGCATATCAGAGGTAATGTTGACATGCTGTCGGGGAATATTAATTTCGCTGGAGATGTTACTGTTGATGGAGACGTGTGCAGTGGTTTCTACATAAAAGCTGGAGGGAATATAATTGTCAAAGGCGTGGTTGAGGAAGCGGACCTGCAAGCAGATGGCAGCATTCATATTATGAAAGGTATCAATGGAATTGGAAAAGAAAAGATTTCATCCATTGGGGACCTTACATGCAAATACATTGAAAATGCTGTAGTTGAGGCAGGGGGCAGCATTTATACTGATTACATAATAGACAGCAATATTGTTTGCCATGAAAATATTGAATTGACGGGTAGCCAAGAGGTCTTATTCGGCGGCGAAATTAGAGTTCTGGGGAATCTAAAGGCAAAGGAAATAGGCAATCATGGTGAAAGAAGCACCAAAGTTGAAATTATGGGAATTCAAAATTTGGACAGGAAAAAGATGAACAGTCTGAACACAGAGAAAGATCAGTATAAGAAAACAATAAACATGCTTGTTGAAAATGTGGGCAATATAGCCAAGATGATTGAAAAAGGACATATAAGCCCTGAGATAATAAACCAATTGGAACAACTAAGAGAGCAGGTACACTTGCTTGAGGGAAAAATCGTCTGGATTGAAGATGAAATCGAGAAATTGGAGAATAGTGGAACATTGATTTACAATGGATCCATAACTTGCAAGAGAACCATATATCCTGGGGTGAAAATTTATTTTGGCGACATTCGTTTCAAGTCGGAAGAACATACAATGTACAACTGTATGATATACAACCAAAATGGGGAAGCCCTCCATGTAAATATATAAATTATAGCCTGGCATTAGATGGTGAAGCAATGAATGAAAAAGAAAATTATATAAAAGTCGATATTTATTCCATCAATCAGGAAATAATCCTCTCTGCAAGAAACTGCACAGTTGATGGAAACAGGATAATGCTTACAGGAATCGATCTCCCGAGACTGGAGCATAAAACCATTATCAAGGCCATAGGCTATTTGAAAGATGGTATTGTTGTAATGGAAGGAATAGTTACAATTTCCACAGATCTTCAAATAAATCTTGAAATTTTAGACGACATGCAAAAGCAGGAGAGACGACAGAATATTAAAGTTAGAACTGAATTTAAAAGTAAAATTATAAAGGCCTACAGAAATGTGGAGAGCAAGAGGGGCCTCATCATCAACGATGAGATTCAAGCCAGGGATATCAGCGTAGGTGGAATATGTTTCTATTCAAACAGGAGATTCTTCAAGAACCAGGCGATATTTTTTGAGTTCAATCAAAGCAAGCCCCCTTTTGTAGTTGAAGCGCAAATCTTGAGAAAAGAAACCGGCCACAACAAAAGAGAATATAAATATAGATATGGATGCAAACTTGTCAACTTGAGTAAAGTCCAGCAGCAAAGCATATGTGAGTATGTATTCAAGGTGGAAATAGAGAATTATAGAAAATCCAACAGATAATAATGAATATAAAAGGAGGTAAAATATGACTGAAATAATCGTAGTGACAAATCAGAAAGGAGGGGTTGGCAAAACATCAACAGCAAGCGCCCTTGTTTCAGGGCTGGCTGAGAAAGGTTACAGGGTACTGGCGATTGACATGGATCCACAGGGAAATCTTGGATTTTGCCTTGGAGCAGAAATTGAAAATAGTCCTACCGTATATGAATTGATGAAAAAGACATTGCCCATAGAAAAAATCATTCAGAGAAAAAACGGTATCGATATAATACCATCCAATATTCTACTAAGTGGAGCAGAACTGGAATTCAACGACATTGGGAGAGAACTCCTTTTGAAATGTGGAATATCGTCTATTACAGCGAGCTATGATTTTATTGTCATAGATACGCCACCAGCATTGAACATATTGACCGTAAATGCCTATACGGCATCCAGCAGCCTGATCATACCCATGGTTCCAGAAATACTAAGTCTCCTTGGTATATCACAGTTGAGGGAGACTATAGAGCTCGTTAAAAAATTATATAATCCCAATATGAAGATTCTTGGAATACTATTGAATAAATATGATAAAAGAAGGCAACTTACCAAGGACGTTTCAGAAATGGCGGAAATCATTGCAAAGGAATTGAAAACCATAGTGTTTGAAGCGAAGATAAGATCTTCCGTTGCAGTAGCCGAAGCACCCGCCCATGGAGAAAGTATTTATAGCTATTCTTCCAGATCAAATTCCGCTAGCGACTATAGGGAATTTGTCGGGGAGCTATTAGGACAAAAGGGGATTAATCAAAATGGCCAAAAAAAGCAATAAGACGGAACATGTTTTGAAACTTATATCAAAAGATGAAGATGAGGATGAAGACGTACTAGAAGAAGACAAAAATGATTCTGAAGCGGATGACAATTTAATAAAACCCAAAGTGGAACCTGTATTCGAAAATCCCATCCTAATAAACCTGGCGGAGCAACTGGTACAGGAAAAAATCACCGAAGTTATGGAGAGAATGAATGTCTGCATGTGTCCGATTTGCAAAAATGATATTGCGGCACTTGCCCTCAATTCACTACCCCAAAAATATATTACAACTGTATCAGGAAAGCAGTTTACGCAGATTGATATTTACAAAAAACAATACGAAACAGACGTATTAGCCGCCATAACAAAAGCCTGCGTTCGAGTTAAAGTGGGATCCAGGCATAGATGAAAAGAGGTTGAAATTGTTCAATAATTATGAAGAACTCAATGATGAGCAGATCGACGTATTGAGGGAAATTGGCAATATAGGCGCTGGAAATGCTGCAACCGCATTATCTACCATATTGGAAGACCGAGTTGAAATTACACTACCCAAAGTTCGGATTATTGATTTTGATTTGGCGATAAACAGCTTAGGTGGAAGCGAGGCTATGACCGTTGGTGTTCTTGTGAATTTTACTGGGGAAGCAAACGGCATGATCATGTTTTTGCTCAATATGGAAGATGCAAAGGGAATAACAGACTTGCTGGTTGGAAGTCAAGATGAAAATGGTGAAAACATTGAAATACTTGATGAGCTGAAGTTATCAGCAATAAAAGAAATTGGGAATATATTATCATCTTCATATATAAACTCCATTGCCACATTAACAGGGCTTTCCATCGAAATATCAATTCCATATATTGCAATTGATATGGCTGGAGCTATTATGAGCGTTCCAATGATTGAATTCGGAACTCTGGGCGACAAAGTTATGTATATTGAAGAGAGCTTCATTGGAGAATCACATCAACTTAAGAGCAGCATTATATTATTTGCGGAAATTGACACATTGAAGCTTATAATGGAAAGATTGGGGATTTCCATATGAATGAAGTTGTAGTTGTTGGGATTTCAGATTATAAGCTGACCAGGGATCCCAACATACTTGTTACCCATGCCCTTGGATCATGCGTGGGCATATGTCTTTATGATAGGCAGCTTAAAATTGGAGGCCTTGCACATATTATGCTTCCAGATAGCACACAGTTCAAGGCAAACAATATAAATAGAATGAAATTTGCCGACACTGCAATTGTGGATTTAATAAGGGCGCTTCAGGTACTGGGTGCGGATATGAAAAAAATAACAGCAAAGATAGCTGGTGGAGCTCAGATGTTTGCCGTGAACGAAAATTCAGCAATAGGTTCCATTGGGACTAGGAATGTTGAAAGTGTAAAAAATATTTTGCGAAGCCAAAGGATACCAATCATTTCCGAAGATGTGGGTTTCAATTATGGCCGGACGGTCTATTTTGATCTGGCGACGGGGTTGATGAAGGTTCAGTCACTAAATAATTTTGTAAGGGAAATATAGAAACATCCTCTATGTAAAACATGGAGGATGTTTTTTATGTGAAAGCTATTTTCCATAAAGTTTTATATCCCCAAGTCGATATAACCAGTATAACCAATAAAAGAAAAAGTGAACGAATATAAAATCTGAAGGGGGACTTAGGTAATGGCAAAAGAAATTTCAGAGAGTGACAGAATGGATGAGGATAAGATATATGGGAAATATTTGACTTTCAATTTAGATAAAGAAGTATTTGGAATGGAAGTGGAGTTTGTAACTGAAATCATCGAAATGCAAGAAATAACCGAAGTGCCAGAAACACCTCCCTTTGTCATCGGCATAATAAATCTGCGCGGGAAAATAATACCTGTCATCGATGTAAGATTGAAATTCAAGAAGGAAAAAGTTCCATATGACGATATGACTTGCATAATTGTAATTGATATCAATGACATGCAAGTAGGACTGATAGTTGACAATGTATCGGAAGTGGTGGATATCGCTGATACGGAAATTTCAGAGCCACCTGGCAACAAAACTGGATTTGACAACAATTACATAAAGAAGATTGGCAGGTCTGGAAATGACGTGATTTTAATACTTGATGGATTGATGCTGCTTGGCAGGGACAATGCTGAGGCACTGGAGAAAGCTTAGTTTATTAATTACAGATAGTGAAGTTTTAATAACTTATGCCGATATACAAGTAACAAACAAATCACAATATTACATTATTGAATATGAATAAATAGTATGTAAAAGTACAAAAAGGAGTTGAGAGAATGTCTGACCAGAAAGATGAAAAAATCCTGCAAGAGGAGGATACCCAGCACGGAAGATTCTTGACATTTTTGTTGGGAAAAGAAGTTTTCGGCATGGAAATAAAACATGTTACGGAAATTATTGGAATGCAGGCAATCACCGCCGTACCTGAAGTTCCCACATATGTAAAGGGGATTATCAACTTGAGAGGCAAGATTATTCCAGTGATTGATGTAAGGCTGAAATTCAAGAAAGAACCAGTGCCATACGGGGATAGGACATGCATCATTGTTATTGACATTCATGAGATTTCAGTTGGCTTAATAATCGACAATGTGTCAGAGGTGCTGACTATTTCGGATGATGACATAGCGGTACCACCTAGCAATAGGACGGGATTTGAAAACAAGTATATCAAGGGAATAGGCAAGTCGGAAAATTGCGTAACGCTTCTCTTAGATTGCGAGAAATTATTAAATGATGACGAAATTTACGCAGTTTCAAACATCTAAAAAGGAGGCCTGAAAATGGCATTTACTTATTTTTTCAGAGACTTGCAGACGCTTGAAATGATATGCGAGCATGCACTTCCATCTTTGCGGACCAAAAGCCACATAAATATTTGGGATGCAGGGTGTGCGATGGGTCCAGAACCATTTACCTTGGCCATTCTCCTAAGGGAAAGAATTGGAAACATGTATTTCCGTAATGTCAAGATAAAGGCTACGGATATTGATGGAAGCAATCTCTTTGATACCATTATTCAGGAAGCCATATACCCAAGAGAGCAAGTGGAAAGAATACCAAAAGATATTTTTGAGAAATATTTTGTTGCAGACGATAAGGAAGACCACTTCAGGATACAGGATGAAATAAGAAAATCTGTTTCTTTCAGGAAACATGACTTGCTGACATTGGAAACCATTGGAAACGACTTTGGGCTTATACTCTGCAAAAATGTCCTGCTTCATTTCAACGAAGCTCAGAGAATAGAAGTGATAAGAATGTTTCACAATTCTCTAATCGAAGGCGGATATCTGGCAATGGAACAGACCCAGAAACTTCCAAAGGAGCTTGAAGAATTGTTTGTACCAGTTGTTTCAAATGCGCAATTGTATAAAAAAGCATGAAATAGAAATATAGGAAAAGAACAAAATGAAGATAGCCAACTTGTCAATAAATAGCAATATTTACACATCAAATGTCTATTTGCTAACAGGAAACTGGAATACGATGAATGATGTGAACACCCTGATCGACGTAGGCAGGGACTTGGCAATTTTAGAACAGATCGATGATGCTTCCACAGGAGTTGGAAAACAGAGGGTCGAAAAGGTTGTTTTAACCCATAGCCATTACGACCATGCCAGCCTTCTTCCAGTAATAAAAAAAATATACAATCCAAAAGTACTGGCTGCTTCTCAAATTCTGGAAAACGTGGATATTATTCTTAAAGGTGGTGAATTGCTTAAAATTGCTGACAAGGAATTCGAAGTCATATGTACACCAGGCCATAGCAACGACTCAATATGTCTTTACTGTGAAGAAGAAAAAGTATTATTTGCTGGAGATACGCCACTAGTAATAATTGGAAGGCAAAATACTTATGAGGAGCCTTTCACCAAAGCTCTTGAGTATATTGCAAGGAAAAAGATTGAAACGATTTATTTTGGACACGGAGAGCCATTGAAAGTAAATTGCGCAAAAACACTTCTACGCTCTCTGGACAATATAAGGAACCCGATTCAAAAATGAGCAGTTAAAACCAAAAATAAGACAACAGGAGGTTGAATAATTATGAAATGGTTTTATGATATGAAAATTAGCGCCAAGTTATTAACCGGATTTATAATCGTCGCTCTATTGGCAGCGACGGTAGGGGCTATTGGATATAGTGGTATGAGTCAAGTCAAAAAAGCACAGGATGAGGGTGCTACTATCTATCTTCCAAGCATTCAAGCACTATTGACTATGAGTGAGGCACAAACTGCTGTGGATAGTGCAGAGAATGCCTTGCTTAATGAGGAACTTGTTGGACAGGATAGACAAGCTCAATATGACAGAATAACGGCTTTCTTAAAAAGAGCAGAAGAAGCAAGAGCAATATATGAACCACTACCCCAATCAGCGGACGAAAAAGTTGTGTGGGATAAATTTGTACCAGCTTGGGATAAATGGATAGCTGATGATGCTCAATTTCAGAAATTATCCAAACAGTTTGAAACAAGCAAATCTTTAGCTTTTCACTCTGAAATGGTTAAACAGGCATTAGTAACAAATGGTGTTTCATTTAATAATGCTGAAACACTTCTAATGCAAGTAGTAGCAATCAATCAAGGAAATGCTAAATCAGCCGATTCAAACGCTGATTCAGCAGCGAAAACCGCAACAACATTGTTGATAATGATTATAGTAATCGCATTTTTAATCTCCATTGGTCTTGGATTATTATTAAGTAGAATCATTAGTAAACCCTTGAAAAAAACGGCAAACATGATTCAGGAAATGAAGATGGGGCACCTAGGTCTAAGATTGAACATGAAGACGAAAGATGAAATAGGACAAATGGCAGTTGCTATGGACGATTTTGCGGATGATCTGCAAAATGTGGTTATAGCGACAATGAAAAAGATATCATTGGGTGATGTAACTTCGGTTATTACACTAAAAGATGAAAAAGATGAAATCTCGCCAGCATTAATTCAGACTAACGAAGCAATAAAAGGATTGATTGCTGAAGCAGGGATGCTTTCAGTAGCAGCAGTTGAAGGAAGGCTCGACACAAGAGGAAATGCGGCAGTCTTTAGTGGCGGATACAAGGATATAGTTGAAGGTGTCAACAAGACACTTGATGCGGTAATAGGACCATTGAATGTAGCGGCGGAATATGTTGACAGAATCAGCAAAGGCGATATGCCTCCTAAGATCTCTGACAGTTACAACGGGGACTTCAATGAAATCAAGAACAATTTAAACACATGCATAGACGCAGTCAACGCTCTAGTCGAAGATGCAGTATTGCTTTCAGTAGCAGCCGTAGAAGGAAGACTAGACACCAGGGCGGACGCAGGCAAACATGCTGGTGACTTTGCAAGAATCGTAGATGGCGTGAACAAGACACTGGATGCGGTAATCGGACCATTGAATGTGGCAGCGGAATACGTGGACAGGATCAGCAAAGGCGACATGCCTCCTAAGATATCTGACAGCTACAACGGGGACTTCAATGAAATCAAGAACAATTTAAACACATGCATAGACGCAGTCAACGCTCTAGTCGAAGACGCAGTATTGCTTTCAGTAGCAGCTGTGGAAGGAAGACTAGACACCAGGGCGGATGCAAGCAAACATGCTGGTGACTTTGCAAGAATCGTAGATGGAGTCAACAAGACACTGGATGCGGTAATAGGACCATTGAATGTGGCAGCTGAATACGTGGACAGAATCAGCAAAGGCGATATGCCTCCTAAGATCTCAGACAGCTACAACGGGGACTTCAATGAAATCAAAAACAACTTGAACACATGCATAGACGCAGTCAACGCTCTAGTTGAAGACGCAGTATTGCTTTCAGTAGCAGCTGTGGAAGGAAGACTAGACACCAGGGCGGATGCAAGCAAACATGCTGGTGACTTTGCAAGAATCGTAGATGGAGTCAACAAGACACTGGATGCGGTAATAGGACCATTGAATGTGGCAGCTGAATACGTGGACAGAATCAGCAAAGGCGATATGCCTCCTAAGATCTCAGACAGCTACAACGGGGACTTCAATGAAATCAAAAACAACTTGAACACATGCATAGACGCAGTCAACGCTCTAGTTGAAGACGCAGGAATGCTAGCTGTGGCAGCCGTAGAAGGAAGACTAGACACCAGGGCGGACGCAAGCAAACATGAAGGAGACTTTGCAAAGATTGTAAAGGGTGTAAACAGTACTCTTGATGCAGTAATCGGACCAGTGAAAGAAGCTTTGAGCGTACTTACTGAAATGTCCAAAGGTAACCTCTCAATCAGCATGAACGGAGATTACAAAGGTGACTATGCACAAATCAAGGTAACGCTAAATGATACAATCAGTACAATATTAAGTTATGTAAGTGAGATCTCACAAGTGCTTACAGCTATGGCAGATGGAGATCTTCAGCAGGCGATTACAGCCGACTATAGGGGAGACTTCATAGATATCAAGAATTCACTTAACAATATAATTGGATCACTAAATGATGTGCTTGGAGATATCAATGATGCATCTGACCAGGTAGCATCAGGATCAAAACAAGTATCAGATGGAAGCCAGGCTCTTTCCCAGGGATCCACCGAGCAGGCAAGCTCTATTGAGGAATTGACAGCATCTATTGTGGAAATTGCTACACAGACAAAGCAAAACGCCATGAATGCAAACCAAGCCAATGAACTTGCAACAACAGCTAAGGACAATGCAGCCTCCGGAAATGAACAGATGAAAGAAATGCTCAATTCCATGAAGGAAATCAATGCATCCTCAGCAAACATATCCAAGATTATCAAGGTAATCGACGAGATTGCATTCCAGACAAACATACTTGCATTAAATGCTGCTGTTGAAGCGGCAAGAGCAGGACAGCACGGTAAAGGATTTGCAGTTGTAGCAGAAGAAGTTAGAAACCTTGCAGCAAGAAGTGCAAACGCTGCCAAGGAAACTACAGACTTAATCGAAGGATCAATAACCAAAGTTCAAGTAGGGACAAAGATCGCCAATGATACGGCAGTTGCCCTAGTGGAAATTGTAAATGATGTAGAAAAGGCGGCCAAACTGGTAGGACAGATAGCAGAAGCCTCAAACGAACAAGCAACAGGCATAGCTGAAGTAAACAAGGGAATCGAACAAGTATCCCAAGTTATTCAGAACAATTCCGCAACTGCAGAAGAAAGTGCCGCTGCTAGTGAGGAATTATCCGGTCAGGCAGAGCTTTTGAAAGAAATGGTAAGCAGATTCAGGCTAAAAAAGAGTTCAAAAAGCAATTCTGGTCGTGAACAAAAGATGATTTCTGGAGCAAGGGACAATGACACACCAAAAGCCGGTAGACCAAAAATCCTGTTAAGTCAGGATGAAGCCGATAAATATTAGCACAAAAAATTAAATGAAAATCAAAAGCGGGGGAAAAAATGAAGAACAGAGAAAAGCGAGAAAAAGTAAAATCAATAGGCAGCAAGATTTCACTTATGGTTATGGTCATGATTATGCTAACCGCTAGCATCATTGGAGGGTTTAGTTATTACAAGTATAGAAGCGAAGTTATACTATTGAAAACCTCCGAGGTCATTGCCATAGCCAGCGCTGTATCGTCAGCAGTAGATGGAGATCAATTTAAGTCTTTGGCAGATTCAAACAGTGAGACTAAGTATTATTCTAAACTGAAAGAAGCTTTGTCAAAAGCAAAAATACAGACAGGTGTAAAATATTTATATACTGTGATTGACAAGCCGGAAGAACAAGGGTTACTTTATATTGCTGAGGGTGCTACACCTCAAGATAATCCGGATGACATTTTTACATTTAAATATCCGCAAACCTATGCAGAATCATTTAGTGGGACAAAAGATATTAATACATTCACATCTGCTTATAAAAGTGGAACAGTCTATGAAGGTGGTATTTATGATAGTGGCGAGTTTGGAATGCTTCTGACTGGTTACGCACCCATTTTTGATTCGAGTGGCAATACGGTTGGTATGGTAGGGGCAGATCTGAATGCTGATGACGTAGTGGCTGAAGCAAATAAATTCTTGTATATCATTGTTACAATAATTCTATTGGCAGGTATCTTACTCTTTTTCGTATCGCGTCAGTTTATAAAGAAGAACGTATCAAAACCAATAACTTCCTTATCCCAGATAGCAGACAGGCTGGCCATAGGTGATATGGAAGTGAGTGTTAAAGCACAAACAACAGATGAAATAGGGCAGTTGATGAAGTCATTCGGCAAGATGATAGGAAATATTCAGTCTCAAGCTGATGTTGGAAGAAAAATTGCTGCTGGAGATCTCACAATCGACATCGTGCTACAATCTGATAAAGATACACTGGGCCAAGCTATGAAATCCGTGATAGAGACCCTGCGACGACTGATTTCTGAAGCAGGTATGCTTTCAGTAGCAGCCGTAGAAGGAAGACTAGACACCAGGGGAAATGCCGCGGCCTTTAGTGGTGGATACAAGGATATAGTAGATGGAGTCAACAAGACACTGGATGCTGTAATAGGACCATTGAATGTGGCAGCTGAATACGTGGACAGGATCAGCAAAGGCGACATGCCTCCTAAGATCTCTGACAGTTACAACGGGGACTTCAATGAAATCAAGAACAATTTAAACACATGCATAGACGCAGTCAACGCTCTAGTCGAAGATGCAGTATTGCTTTCAGTAGCAGCCGTAGAAGGAAGACTAGACACCAGGGCTGACGCAGGCAAACATGCGGGAGACTTTGCAAGAATCGTAGACGGAGTAAACAAGACACTTGATGCGGTAATCGGACCTTTGAATGTGGCAGCGGAATACGTGGACAGAATCAGCAAAGGCGACATGCCTCCTAAGATCTCTGACAGCTACAACGGCGACTTCAATGAAATCAAGAACAATCTTAACACATGCATAGACGCAGTCAACGCACTTGTTGAAGACGCAGGAATGCTTTCAGTAGCAGCTGTGGAAGGAAGACTGGACACAAGGGCTGACGCAGGGAAGCATGCCGGAGACTTTGGAAAGATCGTAGATGGCGTGAACAAGACACTGGATGCGGTAATAGGACCACTTTCTGTGGCAGCAAGATACATCGACATGATTGGAAAAGGAGAAATCC
>JBAWWY010000022.1:0-23513 GCA_037144355.1 Eubacteriales bacterium
GCGCTGATGATACTTGGCGGGCAGCTGCCTGGGAAAGTAGGTCGTCGCCGGTTTTAAAAGACTCCGAAGAAATTCGGAGTCTTTTATATATAAAACATCAAATAAACCTTTAATTTTCTTTCATTTGATATTCCAATAATGCACATGGCATATTAAGGGAGCAACAAAACCGTCGTAAGATTCTAAAAGCGAAAGCTTTTGAATCTCTGACGTCGGACATTCCACTAATCCGTTCTTCGAATTAGGGAAATGATCCAGATCCGGTGACTATAGCAAAGAGGCTACACCTGTTCCCATCTCGAACACAGAAGTTAAGCTCTTTAGCGCTGATGATACTTGGCGGGCAGCTGCCTGGGAAAGTAGGTCGTCGCCGGTTTATGAAAAAGACATACTCAACAGTATGTCTTTTTTCATTGCTTGAGAATTATTGCGTAAATGTTGATAAATAAGCCTATTCCTACTGTGTTTTAACAAATTTAGCTTTATTATATGACAAGAAAGTAGTAGAATAAACGAGTACAAAATCACATAGAATCAGGTGGATTTGAATGAGCATTAAAGAAGATATTAATAAAGGGATTGCCAAGAAAAGAAAAATCTCTGATATTTCTCCAACAAGGCTAATAGTATTTAGTTTTGTCACATTGATTTTGACGGGAGCAACCTTATTGACTTTGCCAATGGCTTCAAACGATGGAAGAAGCATAGGCTTTATTAATGCTTTGTTCACGGCAACATCAGCTTCTTGTGTAACTGGGCTTGTCATAGCTGATACAAAAACACAATGGACATTATTTGGACAGATTGTGATTTTGGTGATGATACAAGTTGGAGGCCTGGGAATTATAACTTTGGCAACATTCTTCTCGGTTTTACTAGGGAGAAAAGTGAGTATGAAAGGCAGGGTTTTGGCCCAAGAATCCATAAGTTACTTCAGTTTGCAAAATGTACTGGGTCTTATCAAGGGCATTGTTCTTGTGACTATATATATTGAATTTATAGGAGCACTTTTACTGTCTTCTCGTTTTGTCCCGCAATATGGGATAAAGGGCCTTTATATGGGAGTTTTCCATTCAATTTCAGCATTTTGCAATGCGGGATTTGATTTGATCGGAGGATACAGGAGTCTTACTGACTATAATAATGATCCTATTGTGATTTACACGACTGCATTATTGATTATTATAGGGGGTTTAGGCTTCATGGTTTGGAGAGATCTCTACGAACATCCGAATTTGAGGGGTCTTTTTCTTCATACAAAGTTAGTTCTTATTATGACGGGTTCTCTGATATTTGGAGGGGCGATATTTTTTATGATATTTGAATATGCCAATCAAGACACCATGGGAAGCTTGAACATATTCGGTAAAATTAACAGCGCATTTTTTCAATCCGTAACTTGCAGAACGGCTGGATACAATTCGTTGCCGATTAACAGCATGACTGAGGTTTCAAAGATGGGATCCATACTGCTAATGTTTATTGGGGCAGCTCCAGGATCTACTGGAGGCGGTATCAAGGTAACTACCGCTGGAGTTATTCTTATGGCCATTATTTCCAATATTAGAGGCCATGAGAATACGATTGTTTTAGATAGGAGAATCCCCAACGCAGTTGTAAACAAAGCTCTTGCAATCGCAGGTTTAAGTCTTAGTGTAATCTTCGTAGTTACAACGATGATAATCGGAATTGAAAAAATGAACTTCATAAATGTTCTATTTGAGGTTACTTCAGCTTTTGGAACAGTTGGATTGTCTACAGGGATAACACCAACACTGCATACAATGAGCAAGCTCCTGCTTATATTTACAATGTTCCTTGGCAGGGTTGGGCCGCTAACGTTCGCTGTAGCAATAGCATTGAAAGCTAGAAAAGAAAACAAAAAAATCATTTATCCGGAAGGGAAGATAATGGTTGGATAAAAAAAGGGCTTATGGCCCTTTTTTCATGTTAAGAATTATATTATTTGGTTCATATTATCATTGAGCAGGAAGACTACGGCGGATTATTGATTGATAATGAAATCAATCATTTCCGAGAAAATAATTTCGTATTTCATCTTTGTTTTCTCTCGTGGAAACTATAATTATGGAATCTCCATCTCTAAACAAAGTATTTTCATCTGGAGTAATTATCTCGTTATGTCTTATCACGGAAACTATTATACAGCCAATGGGAATATGCAAATCTTTGATTTTCTTGTTGTTAACAAAAGAATCTTTGTTGATTAGTATCTCACACATGACAATTTTATCATTCTTTATACTGGTAAGAGTTTTCATCCCAGAATAATCAACTTCCTGTTCAATCAAATCAGATATTAAAGAAGTGCTGCTTACTGCGGTATCCACGCCGAGGGACTGGAATACCTTTATATTTTTGGGATTGTTTACCCTGGCAATTGTCCTTTTAACACCGAAATTTGTTTTTGCAAGTTGACATGAAATTAGATTTTCCTCGTCTTGCCCTGTAACAGCAATAAAGATGTCGGCCTTCTGGGTCGCTGCCGCAGAAAGAATATTGATTTTTGTAGCATCTCCAATGAAAACGGGAATGCTCAAATCATCAGCTAATTTTTCGCAAATGCTTTTATTAAGTTCGATCACTGCGATTTTATGATTATATGAAAGTAATGTTTTTGTTAGGTAGTATCCTACCTTTCCACCACCGGCTATGACTATGTACATCTTATTCTCCTACTCATTTCACAATATTAGCTATTACAACAATGTCGTTCTTTTCAAATATAAGAGAAGGGCTGGAAAAAATTAACTGTTCATCCCTAAGCACCCCGAACATCATTGAATCTGGTGGTACTTTTATACTTTCAATGTGTTGACCAAGAGTATCCTTGGTAACTTCTCCATAGCTGAACGTTATTATTGCATTTCCAATTGGGCGGTTTGCAAGGCCTTGTTCCCCATGTACCAATGATTTGAGTTCTTCAACTGCCATATTTGTCGGGCAAATTGTCTGCACACCAAATTGGAAAAAAACTTCTTCCCGAACGGGGTCTTGAATCCTTGCAAATACTAGTGGAACTTTGAAAATTTCCTTAGCAACCTGGCAAGCCATCATATTGATATTATCATCTGGAGTAACTGCTACAAGTCCATCGGCGGTTTCAATTCCCGCCATTTTTAAAACATCCTCGTCAATGGGGACTCCAAGCACAGTAAGGCCGCTGAAATTTTCATCTAGAGAATTAAAACTGGCCAAATCATTATCTATAACTACTATTTCATGACCCTCAAGGGACATGACATGGGCAAATTTCGACCCTACCTTGCCGCATCCAACAACAATTATATGCATAAAATACCTCCGCCTTCATTCATTATTAAGCTTCTATATTATAACATAAATTTTGACAGGCAAATAAAAAATTAAACTGCAAGCTAAAATCTTTCGAAGTGCGTTTTTCTTGCTATAAACTGGTGTAACTGTTACAATATATGGAAAGATATCACCCGATTGCCAAAATATTCAAATTGGTTTCTGGTAATTATCCAGGGAGTAAAAGAGAAATGATTCTAAAAATAATATTTTTAACATTATTATGCATACCTGTTTTGTACGTTTTTATAATTCTGTTTGGAAAGCTTTTCAATGAATTCAAGAACGGTTCTAAGGTATAGGAGATAAAAATGGCAGGGCTTTTTGTAACATTTGAAGGACCGGACGGTTCAGGTAAAACGACTCAAATAAATCTCTTGAAAAACCACTTGGAACTGCTGGGTTTGGATATTGTATTAACGAGAGAACCCGGGGGCACAGTTATTAGTGAGAAAATACGAGAAATACTCTTAGACAAGAAACATGTTGAAATGGATTATATCTGCGAGGCACTGCTCTATGCGGCTTCCAGGGCACAACACGTGGCCGAGCTTATTATTCCAAGTCTTGATGCTGGTAAAATAGTGGTCTGTGACAGGTTTGTCGATTCAAGCATCGTTTATCAAGGCATAGGAAGAAAACTCGGAGATAGCGTAAAGCTGATTAACGATATCGCAATACGAGGATGCATGCCGGATGCAACATTTTTAATAAAAGTTGATCCCAAAACGGGCAAAAGCAGGAGAGACATAGCTGAAATGGACAGGCTTGATTTGGAAGAAATAAACTATCACAGTTTAGTTTATGACGCATATGAGAAACTTCAATTGGAAAATCCTAAGAGGATTACATCCTTTGACGGGAATGAAACAATTGAGCAGATAAATAAGAAAATAATCGGGAAAATAACGGAAATTTTGATAGAAAGAAAAGTCATAT
This sequence comes from Eubacteriales bacterium, assembly GCA_037144355.1. GTDB lineage: Bacteria > Bacillota > Clostridia > Peptostreptococcales > Anaerovoracaceae > JBAWWY01. The sequence goes on from JBAWWY010000022.1 coordinate 4,276, forward strand.
GAGAAATCATGGGCAGGTTTTACAGAGACTGGCAAGTGCTATAGCCAATTCCACCCTATCCCACGCTTATATATTTGAGGGACAGAATATGGAAGAAACCTGGGGGCTGGTTTTTCAATTTGTGATGGGGATATTTTGTGAAAAAGGAACTGGCACGGCGTGCGGAGAATGTAGTTCATGTGTCAAACTAAAACATGACAATCTTGAGGACCTCATTATCATTAAAAGTTCCGGCAACAGTGTCAAGGATGAGGATATAATATATCTTCAAAGAAAACTTAGGAACAAACCATTCTCTTCCATTAGAAATGTTGCGATTATCCACAAAGCTGATACCATGACCATAAGGGCGCAAAATAGGCTTCTCAAAACATTGGAAGAACCTAATGGTAATAACATCATAATATTGACAGCGATAAATACCGGGAATTTGATATCTACTATCCAGTCAAGATGCGTGAATATCCGAATAAACGACAATTATGAGAATGAATTTGACAATCAAATTGTTGCTGACTACGGGTTGATAAAATTGGCAAGGATATTGGCATATAAGGAATCTCTTTATGAATTCAACCAGAATATTTCAGCAATATTGAAGGATAGGGAATCTGCGAAAGAAGGCCTTGAAATCATAGAATCCTGGTTTAGGAACATACTTGTAAACCAAGTGATGAATTGCAAAATAGATGTTGATGATCAAGAATCGAAAAAAGAATTGGACGACATAGCAAGGGATGTTGGCAAGGGGAGCTTAATAAAAATAATCGAGTGCATTGAAATGGCCAAATCTGATTTGGATGCGAACATAAATGTGGCATATGCTCTAAAAAGCATGCTGCTTAAAATACAGGAGGAAGAAAATGATAAATGTTATAGGAATTAGATTTAAAAAAGCTGGTAAAATATATTATTTTGATCCAGATGCTTTTGAAATAAAACAAGGCGACTTCGTAATTGTAGAAACATCCAGGGGAATTGAGTTTGGAGAAGTGATAGTTGGGCCCAAATTAGTTCCGGAAAAAGAAATTGTCGCGCCTCTTAAGAAAGTTGTTAGAATTGCAACAGAAAAAGACATTGCAACAAATGAAGACAACATCAATCGCAAGGGAAGGGCTTTGGAACAATGTCAGGAAAAAGTCAGCAAGCACAATTTAGTAATGAAGCTTATCGATGTGGAGTACACATTTGACAATAGTAAAATTATTTTCTACTTTACAGCCGAGGGTCGCGTCGACTTTAGGGATTTGGTAAAGGATCTAGCTGCAGTATTTAAAATGAGAATCGAACTTAGACAAATTGGGGTAAGGGATGAAGCCAAAATGGTTGGGGGGATTGGAACTTGTGGCAAAAGTCTATGTTGCCACTCTTGGTTGCCTGAATTCGAACCCGTATCCATCAAAATGGCGAAGATTCAAAACTTGTCTTTGAACCCGACTAAGATTTCAGGTATTTGTGGCAGACTAATGTGCTGTTTGAAATTTGAAAATGAAATCTACCAGGAATTGAGAAGAGGAATGCCTGAAGTAGGTGAAAGAATAAGAACACCTTTGGGAATTGCCATTGTAACTGACACCAATTTGCTAGAAGGCAGAGTATCCACAAAGATGGTCATAGAAGAAAAGACCGAGGAGAAAAACCAAAAGCTTAGCGATGATGTCCAGATATTTGAGAAAACCGAAATATCCCGGATGGATGGAAAAGAAAAAGAAAAGGACAAGGACATATTGGCGGATATAGATAAGGAATTGCTTGAAGAGATCAAGGTTCTTTTAGATTAATATGGATTGCGATATAAAGAAAAGGATCGATAGCATTGGCTTTGCTGATTTGAAGCTTATACAGAACTCCGATCAGTTTTGCTATGGCATCGATGCGGTAATACTATCTGACTTTGTGAAAATAAAAGGCAATGCAAATATTATAGATATGGGGACTGGCAACGGAATTATACCATTGATATTGAGCCATAAAACCAAAGCAGCCAAAATAATTGGAATCGAACTACAAAAGGAAGTCTTTGCTCTGGCGGAAGAAAATATTAAGTTGAATAGTCTGGAAGACAGGATAGAAATCTACAATATGGATATCCTTGATGCTCCTTCAAAGTTTGGCTTGGGAAGTTTTTCCACGGTTGTTTCAAATCCACCATATATGGCAAAAGATTCCGGCATTTCAAGCTCTATTGAAGCTAAGTCAATTTCCAGGCATGAGTCCACTGCCAACCTATACGATTTTATAGAAACAGCAGGTAAGTTGCTTAAAGATCAAGGCGATTTCTTCCTTGTGCACCGGCCGTTGAGGTTGGTGGATATTATATGCTTTGCCAGGCAAAATAATTTGGAACCAAAAAAAATACGATTTGTACATCCAGATAAAAATAAAAAGCCTAACATCATGCTTTTACATTGCGTAAAAAATGCTAGGCCAGAGTTGAAATTTATGAAGCCCCTTTATGTTTATAACTCTAATGGTGATTTCACCCAGGAGATAAACAAGATATATGAAAGATAGTTTTCCAAAGGCTAAAAATTAAATTGTTTTTAATTCGTTGATACAATCCTTACAAACAATCTTACCATGAATGCCAGATAGATTTTTTGCATTTCCACAAAAAATACAAGCAGGTTCATATTTTTTAAGAATGATTGTATCCCCTTCTACATAAATTTCCAAGGGATCTTTAATATCAATACCTAAATTTCTTCTTAGCTCGATTGGAAGCACTACTCTTCCTAAATTATCAACTTTTCTAACCATTCCAGTCGCTTTCAAAAAAAGTCACACTCCTTTATATTTATTTTTTTTTGAACTTGGACAATAATGTTTGTAATGAACGAATTGCATTCACTACGGAAGTCAAGGCAGAAATGATATTTTGATTATCTTTGACTGCTTGCGTGAAAACGCCAGCAGAAGTAGATAATTCACCTACTATTTTCTGAAATTCTTTTGTGCTACTAGCAGTTACTTCAGTTACAACTTCCACATCGGCAAGAATCTTGCTCAACGTCTTAACTGAGGGCAACAAATTTTTGAAGATTAATATGCAGTAAATCAAAAGTACAAATAATGCTCCACCAATTAATATATAAGCCAAATCTCCAATGGTGATGCTGATTGTTGTATCCATAACCATGACCTCCTCGATATTTGAAATGCTTCTCTCCACTCAAGTACATTATTGCTTAAAATCATTTGGAATACAACTAATTTTGACAAAATGCCTAAAATTTATTATAATGACTAAGTTGCAAAACAGAGTATAAATAAAATTATTATAGATAAATTGGAGGATCATGTGACAAAGTATTTAGTTACAAAAAGTGGCCCATTGAGGGGAGAAATAGAAATTAGCGGATCGAAAAATGCCGTATTGCCAATTCTGGCAGCAGCTATTCTATCTGATGGAGAATGCGAAATAATGGATGTGCCTGAACTCAGAGACGTGGAGGTTATGTGCCAAATACTTTCAAGTGTTGGAGTTTCTCTGGAAATAGACTATCCAAAAAACACGATAAGGATTATGGACACAACAATAACTACTAGTGAACCTTCATGTGAGCTTGTTAAAAAAATGAGAGCTTCATTTCTAGTTATGGGACCTCTTCTTGCAAAGACTGGCAAAGCAAGGATTTCACTGCCGGGGGGATGCGCAATTGGCGCAAGGCCAATTGATCTTCACTTGAAAGGGTTTGCCGCCCTAGGAGCGAAAATCATCATAGGGGATGGTTTTATAGAAGCTAAAGCTGACAAACTTGTAGGTGGAAATATATATTTGGACTTTCCAAGCGTTGGAGCGACTGAAAGTATAATCATGACGGCTACCCTTGCAGAAGGGCATACGATAATCGAAAATGCGGCCATGGAACCAGAAATTGTAGATCTTGCAAATTTTTTAAACAAAATGGGTGCCAAAATTAAGGGCGCAGGAACAAGCTCTATAAAAATTGATGGAGTAGTTTCACTTCACGGAGCCAAGCATGCAGTTATTCCAGACAGGGTTGAGACTGGAACTTTCATGGTCGCTGCAGCAATTACCAGGGGAGACATATTAATTAAAAATGTAGTATCAGGCCATGTCAAACCTATTATTGCGAAGCTTATCGAGTGCGGTGTTGAAATAACAGAAGATGAAGATGAAGGGCTGAGAGTCCGGGCTGATAGGAAAGAATTAATAGCAACTGATATAAAAACACTGCCATATCCGGGGTTTCCAACTGACATGCAGTCGCAGTTCATGGCGCTGCTAACAACAGTTAAAGGAGAAAGTATTGTTATTGAGACTGTTTTTGAAAACAGATTCATGCATGTGAAAGAGCTGAACAGAATGGGTGCGAGCATCCAGGTTGATGGGAAGAAAGCTATAATAACTGGCGGGAAAAAACTCAAAGGGGCCAAAGTTGAAGCAACAGACCTGCGAGCTGGAGCAGCATTAGTCTTAGCAGGACTTATCACCGAAGGAGTAACCGAGATATCTGAAATTTATCATATTGAAAGAGGCTATTCAGACTTTGCAGAAAAGCTCACAAAGGTTGGAGCATCAATAAAGAGAGTCACCGAGTGATATTGTGGTTGCTATATTGATTCTTTTACAATAAGTTCCGACACCTTGTATATATCACCGGCGCCCATGGTAATGACCAAATCGTTTTCTTGGGCCTTGGCTTTGACAAAGTCGGAAATATCTTGGAAATCATCAAAATAGAATACTTCTTTTGCGGGGTATTCTTCTTTTGTTTTTGAAGCCAATTCTTTAGAACTGATCTTATATATATTTTTTTCTCTCGCAGCATAAATCTCTGCGAAAATTATGATATCCGCGTTTTCAAAAGAGCTGACAAAATCATCAAATAAAGCTATGGTCCTGGTATAGGTATGGGGTTGGAAGATGCACCATAGTTTATTGTGGGGAATATTTCTGGCAGCCTTTAGAGTTGCCATTATTTCAGTGGGGTGATGTGCGTAATCATCCACAACGTTGACATTTTTCTTAGTTTTACCAATAACATCAAATCTTCTTTGAGTTCCGTTGAAGCTATTCAAAGTCATGGAAATGTTTTCGGGAGAAATTCCAAGATTATGGCAGCAGGCAAAAGCGGCAACGGCATTGGAGATATTGTGCTCTCCAGGGATTGACAACTGGATGGAGCAAAGCAATGATTCCCGATGGAATAAATCAAAAGAGGGCATTCCAAAAGCATTGAATTCAATATTCGCCGCATAATAGTCACATTGGTCGTCAAAACCAAAAGTTATTATATTGCAGGTCAGACTCCCAAGCAATCTACTTACAAATGGATTTGAGGAATAAGCTATTACGTAGCCATCTTTGGGAACTAACTTTGCAAATCTGGTAAATGAGTTTGCAATGTGTTCGATATCTTTAAAATAATCCAAATGGTCGGAGTCAATATTCAATATGATCTCTATAGTTGGGGATAGGTTTAGAAAACTATCCATATATTCGCATGCTTCCGTAACGAAGTAGCTGCTTTTCCCAATCTTCACATTTCCACCGATTTCCTCAAGGTGTCCTCCAACTAGGATGGTAGGATCAACCCCTGCGTTCTCAAGAATCAAGGAAACCATGGAAGTTGTAGTAGTCTTTCCATGAGTGCCGGAAATAGCGATGCTGTTTTTATATTCTTTCATGAGCAATCCAAGAGCTTCAGCTCTGGTAAGCGTTGGAATACCAGCTGATATTGCTGCCTTCAATTCAGGATTATCCATAGAAACCGCTGAGGAGTAGATAAGCAAATCCGCGCCTTTTATTTGATTGGAATCATGGGAAAAATATACTACGGCTCCCTTTTGTTCAAGATTTTCCGTAATTTCCGATGCTTTCATGTCAGAGCCCGAAACCTTGCACCCTCTCGATAAAAAAATCTCAGCTAATGCACTAAGACCTATTCCGCCAATACCTATACAAAATATATGTTTAAATTTATTTAATTCCAACATAAGAACCTCCAAATAATTATTTAATGACTGATTATAACATAAAAGCCTAATGGTAATAAAGTAAATTGACACATTTTAAAAATCCGAATAAAATAGATGTAAAGAAGATTAATGTTCGTAAATTGCTGCAGGTTGGGTTTTCGTATTGCTGATGGCCATATATTTGCAGACCGGGAGGGAATGATCAAATGAAAAGAACGGACAGAGTGTGCGCCCTGGTTAAGATATTATCTGATAATCCAAATAGGAGTTTTCCTTTGGGATACTTTTGCGATCTATTTCAGGCAGCGAAATCAAGCATCAGCGAGGATATATCAGTTGCCAAGAAAACGGTCCAACTGATGGAACTTGGAGAAATTGAAACTACCGCAGGGGCCAGCGGAGGGGTCAAATTCATTCCAAGCATCTCAAAAAGAGAAATCAATCAGCTCTTGGAGGATTTGTGCGAAAAGTTGAGAGATCCCAATAGGATTCTTGCCGGAGGATTCCTTTACACGTCGGACATTATGTTTGATAGTTCATTTGCAAGAAAAACAGGAGAAATTTTCGCTAAAAAATTCATGGATAAAAAAGCGAATTATATTGTAACCGTAGAGACAAAAGGAATACCGGTTGCTTTGATGACTTCAGAGATGCTGAATATACCTCTTGTTGTCATCAGAAGGGAAAGCAAGATTTCCGAGGGTTCAACCTTGAGTATCAATTATTTTTCAGGTTCAAATGAAAGGATCCAAAAGATGTCTATTGCCAAAAGGGCAATAACACAAGGCTCAAAGGCAATAATTATAGACGATTTCATGAGAGCTGGAGGCAGCGCTAAGGGAATTGTTGATATGATGAGGGAATTCGATGTGGAGATTGTCGGAACAGGCGTTGTCATTGCTTCAAAAGAACCAGTACAAAAGAAGGTTTCGGAATATTTCTCCCTTGTGTATCTTGGATCAGTGGACGAGGCAAATAAAAAAATCGAAATCGAACCAAATGAATCGATTATTTGGGGATAAGCAAGTATGAAACTCAAAGATACAGAATATTCGTTCAAATGGTAAAATAAACTTGTAGAAACTATTTTCACAGTGTATAATTACCACATTAGTGGTTGTACAATGTATACAACAAGTGATTAGCTGGAAAGGATGGTACTGACAAAATGAAAATAACTGATGTAAGAGTTAGAAAAGTTAATGATGAAGGGAAAATGAAGGCTGTCGTATCTGTTACTTTTGACGATGAATTTGTAGTCCACGATATCAAAATTATTGAAGGACAAAATGGATTATTCATTGCTATGCCAAGCAGAAAAATGGGCGAGGGAGATTTTAGGGATATAGCACATCCATTGGTATCTGAAACAAGAAACAAGATCAAAGATGCAATTTTCGCAGAATACGAAAAAGTACTCGGAGAAAAAATTGATGCTGTTGCCGTTGAAGCAACTGTTGAAGCAGTTGAAGAAGCAGCTGAGCCTGCTGAGGAATAAAAGAGCGAATCGTTTTTTGATATTAGTATTGAAATAATAATATTTTCCATATATAAAAGATCATTGGGGAAGGGGTAACAGCATTGCTACTCTTCCCTTTTATTTTATTTTTTGTTTTTTCTATAAAGGCTTTAAGTAATATTAATAAAATGCTATAATTACATTGCTTATTCGCAAATATCTTTTCATTTACAAGGAGCAAATACCATGAAATCAAATATTGCAGTAATTAATGCTTCAGTCGGGAAGAGAGATTTGAATTCCAAATACTCCATTGGCTTGCATAAAATTTGCGGGAAAACCATTCTGGATTATCAAATTGATAATTTGAAAGCAGAAGAATTCCAGGAGATTATTATTGCAATCCATGAAAATGATCTGGATCTAGTGAAATATTGCGAAAATAAAAGCATTCCCAAAATAATCTACCAATCATATGAAAATGAAATAAATGATTTTATCCAAAATTCAAAAGATGTCCCTGCCGATGCTAATGTTATATTCTACAAATTATCTTTCCCATTAACCTCTACTGAAGATTATGAAATAAACAACAGAATAGATCTGGCGAAATGCGAGAAAGAAATGAGGAAGGTTATCAATGAGAAGCTCATGATGACGGGTGTGGGTTTTATCAATCCCAAAGAAGCTTACATAGATATTTCAGTTAGGATTGGAAGAGATACCATTGTATATCCAGGAGCAATAATACTGGGCGAAACAATAATAGGAGAAGACTGCATTATTGGACAAAACACCAGGATTGAAAATTCAATCATTGGCGATAGAGTGGAAATTACCAGCTCTGTTTTAGTAGAAAGCAAAATAGACGATGATACTAAAATTGGGCCGTTTGCATATTTGAGACCTAATAGCAATATTGGAAAGCATGTCAAAATTGGTGATTTTGTGGAAGTTAAAAACTCGAAAATAGACGATAATTCAAAAGTGTCACATTTAGCCTATGTTGGCGATGCCGATGTGGGAAAAGGTGTGAACATTGGTTGCGGCGTAGTTTTCGTCAACTACGATGGCAAAAATAAATTCAGATCAATTGTCAGGGATGGGGCCTTCATTGGCAGTAACTCAAATGTGGTTGCCCCAGTGGATATTGCTGAAAGAGCATATATTGCCGCAGGGACAACGGTCTGCAGGGATGTTCCCCCAGGGGCGTTATGCCTAGGGAGAGTAAAGGAAAAGCATATAGAGGGTTGGGTCGACAGGAAAAAACTATTAAAGTGATATGAGGGGGAAAAATGAATAACGGTATATACAAGGAGTTCAAAATCTTTGCAGGAAATTCAAATCAAGGCCTAGCCGAAGAAATCGCGGCAATAATGGGGAAACCTTTAGGCAAGTCTACTGTAAGCAAGTTTAGTGACGGAGAAGTATCTGTCAGTATATGGGAAACAGTAAGAGGAGTAGACACATATATAGTCCAATCAACATGTGACCCGGTAAATGACAATTTAATGGAATTGCTTATCATGATTGATGCTATGAAGAGGGCATCAGCTGGAAGAATAAATGCAGTTATTCCATATTACGGATATGCAAGACAAGATAGAAAAGCAAAAGCAAGAGATCCAATAACCGCGAAACTAGTGGCAAACCTTTTAAGTAAAGCCGGAGCTGACCGCGTTGTAACAATGGACCTCCATGCTTCACAGATACAAGGATATTTTGACATACCAGTAGATCATCTCTTGGGGATTCCTATTCTAGTCAAATATTTCAGAGAAAAGCATCTAGACAATCTAGTTGTTGTTTCTCCCGACATAGGAAGTGTTACAAGGGCGAGAAATATGGCGCACCCACTTGATGCTCCCATTGCAATAGTTGATAAAAGAAGACCAAAAGCAAATGTTTCGGAAATCATGAACATTATCGGGGACATTGAGGACAAGAATGTTATCTTGGTCGATGATATGATTGATACTGCGGGAACAATAACAAATGCAGCAAATGCGCTGAAGGAGCTTGGGGCAAGAGACGTTTACGCATGCGCCACACATCCAGTGCTTTCTGGACCGGCGATGGAGAGAATCAAGGCATCTGCAATTAAAGAACTAGTACTATTGAATACGGTACCCATGAAAAATAGTGTTGCCGGAGACAAAATTAAAATGTTGTCAGTTGCTCCTCTTTTCGCAGAAGCAATGATGAGAATATTCACAAACGAGTCAATTAGCAGACTTTTCGACTAAATAGATCAACCTTGCTTTGGGAGAATGAATATGTTTCTTATCGTAGGCCTTGGAAATCCTGGCAAAAAGTATGAAAAGACCAAACATAATGTTGGATTTGAAACTATTGACTACCTGTCCTCGATGCATGGAATAAAAGTCAACAAAATCAAGCACCATTCGTTGATTGGAGAAGGCAATATCGAGGGACATAAAGTTGTTCTTTTAAAACCTCAGACATTTATGAATTTAAGCGGCGACGCAGTAAGAGATGCGATTAATTTCTACAAGCAGGATTTGGAAAAGCTAATTATCATTTATGATGATGTGGATACGGAAATTGGACGAATCAGAATAAAGAAAAAGGGTAGCGCAGGATCCCACAATGGTATGAAATCAATAATAGGCAATATTCAGAGTAGCGAATTCCCAAGGATCAGAATTGGTATTGGGTCAAACAACAACAGCGATCTTGCTGATTACGTGCTCTCGGGATTTAAAAAGGAAAATCGGGAACAAATGGGAATCAGCATAGAAAGAGCGGCAAAGGCAGTAACATGTCTGATAAAAGAAGGCATTGACCTAGCCATGAATGAATATAATGTGTGGGAAAACAATGAGGATAAAAGCAAATAAAGAGATAAGGAAATTACTTGAAGAGAAAGTAGGTGCTGTTAATGTTTCTGGTATTTCAGAAGCAAGAGTGGCACCTTTTATAGCTGAAATCATAGATAGCGGCAAGAGGCAATGCCTGATTATTACTCAATCTTATCCAAGAGCGAGGAAATTGGCGGCTGACCTTGCTTTTTTTGTTGAGAAAAACATATATGTTATTCCTTCTGAGGATATAATAAACATTTCTTTTGAGGCAAAGAGCCATCAATATCTGGAAGACAGAATCAGGGCAATTTCAGCCATACTTAGTGATGAGGAATGTATAATAATCGCCCCGATCAATGGTGCTACGAAGATTCTGCCCCCAAGGGAATTATTCACCAATGGCATAATCAAGCTTAAACTTGGGGATACTGTTAATCTGGATTCTCTTAAATCCAGCCTTGTAAAACTTGGATACGAAAGAACCAATATTGTTGAGGCCAAGGGACAATTCGGAATAAGAGGTGGAATTATTGATTTTTTCCCTGTGGATTCAGATTATCCGTACAGAATCGAACTTTTTGGAACTGAAATAGACTCAATAAGAACATTCGACTATTCTTCACAAAGATCAATCGAAAATAAAAATGAAGTTAAAATTTTTCCTGCACAAATCATGACGATTGATGATGAAAGTTTTGGAAGAGCTGCAGAATCCATACGAGCTTCTTATACAGAATTCTCACAAAAGTTAAAAGGAGAAGAAAAGCAGAGGCTGGAACTGAAGCGTGACAAGTTGATTGAATATATTGGAACTGGAACAAACCTACAGCTACTGGAAGGGTATATCAGATATTTCTATGAGAAAAGAGAATATATCTGGGATTATTTGAGCGACTCGTCTGCGGTTGTTTTCGATGACTTCACCAGGATTTCGGAAAGGCTTAGTTCAATTTGGAAAGACGCCCAGGAAAGTTTCAAGGATCAGATAACAAAAGGAGAGGCTGTGCCTGACGAACTGGATCATTTTCTCTCCGAAGAAGATGTTATGGAAGTAGGGAAAAGGCATAAGAGTTATTTTATAACTACATTTCCCCTCAACCTTTCAAATTATCCAAGCATCCAGAAGAACTACAATGTTGAGTCAAAGCAGACTACAAATTTCAATGGTAGAATGGATGCGTTCAACGAGGAACTGAAAAAATATGCCAAGAATGGATATGAAATATTCATAGCATGCGCCAGCGATGAGAGAGTTGCAAACCTAAAGGATTACCTGAAAAGAAATGAAATGGAATCCAAAGTAAAACTAAAAAAGGGTCTGCTGTCAGCCGGCATGGAATTCCCTCTGGATAAACTGGTAATTTTTTCTGACAACGATATCTTCCAGAGTACAAAGCAAAGACGTTCAAGAAGTGAAAAAAGTGAAGGAACTCCAATCAAAACCTTTTCAGAAATAAAAATTGGAGATTTTGTTGTTCATGAAAATCACGGAATTGGCAAATTTATTGGAATCGATCAAATTTTAATTCATGGAAGCAAGAAGGACTATTTGAAAATCAAGTATGCCGGGGAGGATATGCTATTTATTCCAGTAGAACAAATGGCATATATCCAAAGATATATTGGAGGAGATGGAATTACTCCTAAGATAAATAAATTGAGCAGTGGTGAATGGAGCAAGACAAAATTAAAAATAAAAGCCGCAATTGAAGACATGGCAAAGGATCTTTTGCAACTCTCCGCTGAGAGAAGTTTGGAAAAAGGATTCGCCTTTTCCAAAGACACTCCGTGGCAGAGGGAATTCGAAGATACATTCATGTACGAGGAAACTAGGGACCAACTGAGATCTATTAGAGAAATAAAAAGAGATATGGAAAGAGAAGAACCTATGGACAGGCTCCTTTGCGGAGATGTGGGTTTTGGAAAAACTGAAGTTGCTGCAAGGGCAATTTTCAAATGCCTGGCAGATGGGAAACAGGCGGCAATGCTGGTCCCAACTACAATCCTTGCCAACCAGCATTACCACACATTGAAAGAGAGAATGGAAACTTTTCCTTTTGAAGTTGAGATGCTGAGTAGATTTAGAACAGAAAAACAGCAACAGGAAATTATAAAGAAAATAAAGAATGGTTCAATAGACTTCGTGGTTGGAACACATAGGCTTTTGTCCAAGGATCTGGAATTTAAGGATCTTGGCCTGCTTGTAGTGGATGAGGAGCAAAGATTTGGAGTAGGGCATAAAGAAGCAATGAAGCAGATGAGAAAAAATGTCGATGTGCTTTCGCTTTCAGCGACTCCAATACCCAGAACCCTTCATATGTCACTTTCCGGAATCAGAGACATGAGCATAATCGAAGAACCGCCTGAAGAGAGATACCCTATCCAGACATATGTGATAGAACAAGACGACGAGATAATTAGAGAGGCCATATTGAGGGAACTCGACAGGGATGGGCAGGTATATATAGTTTATAACAGGGTTAGAGGGATAAAAAGAATAGCAGAAAAAATAAAAGCATTAGTTCCATCCGCTTCCATAGCTATTGGACATGGGCAAATGCATGAACGTGAGCTTGAAGATGTCATGTATGATTTCACTCAAAACAAATATGATATCTTAGTCGCAACAACCATAATAGAATCAGGATTGGATATCCCAAATGTTAATACTATGATAATACTCGACGCGGACAAGTTTGGGCTTGCCCAGCTTTACCAATTGAAGGGCCGGGTTGGAAGATCAAATCGAATGGCATATACATACCTCGTTCACCAAAGCGAAAAGACAATCACTGAAAATGCTGAAAAAAGATTGAAGGCAATAAAAGAATTCACGGAATTTGGTTCTGGATTTAAGATTGCCATGAAGGATCTGGAAATAAGGGGAGCCGGCAACCTGCTGGGCCCTGAACAATCCGGACATATGGTAATGATTGGATATGAACTTTATTGCAAGCTCCTTGACGAAGCGATAAGCAAATTGAGTGGAGGAATCGAAAAAGATGAATATGGTGAAACCCAGGTGGAAATAGATATTAATGCATATATTCCAAACAACTATATCAGCGATGAAATTATAAGACTTCAAATGTACAAAAGAATTGCTTCAATAAAAAGCAAGGATGATTATATGGAAATGCTGGATGAAATTGTTGATCGTTTTTCTGACTTCCCACAGGCGGTAGAGAATCTGGTTAAAATTTCTTTCATAAGGGCTATGGGGACCATTGCGGGAATTGAGACAATAAAAGAGGAAAAAGGCAAATTTGTTTTGAATTTCCACGGGGAAAATATCCTGACTCTGGAACGTCTTTCTCCGATTATTCAGGAATATGGTCCGGCAGTCCTGGTTAATGCAGGAAAGAAGCCTTATATCAAGATAAATTATAAGAAGGAAACAGATAAAATAAATGAATTAATCATCTTTATGGGAAAACTGCTTTCAGAAGCCCATTGAATTATGTTATACTAACCTCGCTAATAAATAAAATTAAGGAGAATTGAAATGAATAGAAAAAAATTATTGATAACTTTGATTATGACGTTGAGCCTTGTGCTTTTAATATCAGGTTGTGGAAATCCAAAAGATAAAGTGTTGTATAAGATTAATGATAAAAGCATAACAGCATATGATCTTTCCCAGTATCTCCCTATCTTTGGAAAGACAGTGGGCGTGGATATTTCAACAGTAACGGACAAGGCGCAGCTTGCTGAAATGCAAAAGTCAGCCCTTGACGATCTTGTTTCTTTGGAAGTGATAAAACAATATTATGCAGCCAAGGGAAAAGACGTTATTCCAGCAACAAAAGATGCCGATTTGAAAGCATTTATGACCCAGATCAAGGCAGATGCAGCCACAGTGAAATTTATAACAGATGAAAAGATAACAGATGAGTATCTCCAGACCTTCTTCTTAAATAGATACTATACGTCCGCATTCTTTGCTGAAGTTAGTGCGGAAATAAAAGATCCAAATGCGGATGCACAAAAATATTATGACAGCCACAAGTCAGAATTCACGGAAGAACAAGTTAGAGCAAGCCACATTCTTGTTAAGACAAAACCTGAAGCTGAAGCAATCTTGACCGAATTGAAGAACGGTGGCGACTTCGCAGCAATTGCTAAAGCAAAGTCTATTGACACAACTTCAGGAGTAAATGGTGGAGATTTGGGTTATTTCAATAAGACTGCAATGGTAGCTCCTTTTGCCGAAGCGGCTTTTGCCACACCAGTTGGACAACTTAGCGCAATAGTTCAATCTGACTTTGGTTTCCATATTATAAAAGTGGTAGACAAGAAAACTGTGACTACTGCATTTAAGGATGCACAGCAGAATATTCTTTACAAGCTTTTTGATGAAGCCTACAAAGCCAAGATTGAGACAATTAAGAAAACTATGAAAGTTGTAGCATATTAATATAGATTAATTCCTTTGGACGAGTAATTTCTTTGGAGGCAACATGTCAAAAAAATCATTTTTACAAGGGGCTGTAATACTTGGAGTTGCAGGTATTATTATAAAAGTGCTTGGGGCATTTTTTAGAATTCCACTAGCAAATTTAATTGGTGACCAGGGTATGGGGTATTATCAAACCGCATACCCTATTTACGTGCTTTTTTTAGTCCTTTCCACATCTGGAATTCCTATTGCAATATCAAAACTGGTTTCGGAAAGAGTTGCACTTGGAAATGAAAGGGAAGCATACCGGGTTTTCAGAGTTTCATTCATTCTTCTGTTTGGACTTGGGGCATCCTCTTTCCTTTTCGTTTTACTGGCAGCCAAGCCAATCGTAATGATGCTGAAAAATCCTGGAGCATATTATTCAATGGTGGCGATAGCGCCAGCACTATTATTTGTACCTATCATGGCTGCATACAGGGGATATTTTCAGGGGCATCAGAATATGAAGCCAACTGCAATATCCCAGATTGTTGAACAGTCATTAAGAGTTGCAGCCGGCCTGGGATTGGCCGTACTGCTTATGAAATATGGAACAACATTCGCTGCTGGTGGAGCTACTTTTGGAGCTGCGGCGGGAGCAATTGCTGGATCAATTGCTGTAATAACAATTTTTATGATGAAAAGAAAAGAAATAAAGATGAGAATTTCTGAAAGCGTGGAAGGTGCAAAGGAAAAAGTATCTGAAATATTGTTCAAAATTTTCATCATAGCCATACCGGTTACAATTGGAGCGGCAATCATGCCTATTATGAGTGCCATAGACGTTGCAATTGTAATGCGTAGGCTGCAACATGCGGGGTTTACCGAAGCAGCTGCAAATAGCCTCTATGGCCAGTTGACAGGCATGGCCGCCCCACTGATAAATTTCCCTGGAGTTCTCTCCATGTCTATTGCCATGAGCCTTGTACCGGCCATCGCAGGGGCTAAAAAAAGAAATGACATAGAATTCATGCAATACAATGTTGAACTTGGACTTAGGACAGCCATGCTAATTGGTTTGCCTGCAGCTTTTGGGCTTATGACCTTGTCAAAACCCATTATGCTTTTGCTATATCCGCTGCAAGTTGAAAGTGCCATAAGCGCGGCACCAAACCTTTTCATTTTAGCTTTTGGAATAATATTTCTTTCTACCGTTCAAACATTGACCGGCGTATTGCAGGGAATAGGGAAACAATCCATACCTGTTGTCAATCTGCTTATTGGATCAATGTTCAAGATAGCCATAACATATGCTTTGACGGGGATTCCAGCAATCAATGTCAAAGGTGCAGCAATAGGAACAGTAACGGCATACATCGTTGCATCGGCGCTGAATTTAATGGCAATAGAAAAATACACTGGAACAAAATTGAATATGCAGCTTACATTCATAAAGCCACTCATATCTTCATTATGCATGAGCGCAGGAGTCTTTTTAACGTATACTTTGATTAGAATCTGGTTTGGAAATAGCCTTGCTGTCTTAACCTCTATGATGGTTGGGGTAGCTATTTATGCGATTATGCTTTTCGTAACCAAATCCATAAAAAGCGAAGAAATACAGAAATTGCCAAGAGGAGATAAATTAATCAAGCTTTGGGGTAAAATAAGGGGCAGAAATGCCTAGTAACATTGAAAAATAAATAAATATTGTATTGCAAGGTATTGACAAAGAACTTGGAAAATGTGAAAATATCAATAGAAAATGATAATAAGAAGCGCTAGCTTCAGATTATATTATTAACAAATTATTATAAGGAGGTCGATTTCGTGAATAAAGCTGAATTAGTTGCAAGTGTTGCAGCAAAAACTGGATTTACAAAAAAAGACGCAGAGGCAGCAGTTAACGCGTTCGTAGCAAGTGTTGAAGGTGCTTTGGTTTCGGGTGATAAAGTTCAACTTATTGGATTTGGTACTTTTGAAACTAGAGAAAGAAAAGCAAGACTTGGAAGAAACCCAAGAAAACCTGGGGAAGTAATAGCTATCGAAGCTGCTAAAGCTCCTGTATTCAAAGCTGGAAAAGCTTTAAAGGATTCTGTTAATAAAAAGTAGTTTTTAATGATTATAATAAAGAGAGCGGCTTTTGGCCGCTCTTTTTATTATAAAATTATAAACCGCAATGATACAATTCAACCATAATAATACACAATTAATAGAAGGGAGAGATATTAATGAGGGTAGATAAATTTTTAAAAGTATCAAGGCTTATTAAAAGAAGAACAATAGCAAAGGAAGCCTGCGAAAAAGACCGGATAATGATTAATGGGAAGATAGCCAAGCCTGGGAGCGAATTAAGGCTGGGGGACGTTGTAACCATACAATATGGGAACACTACTATCAATGCGAAAGTAAATCTTCTTTCTGAACATTGCCCAAAAGACCAGGCAGAATCCATGTATGAGATAGTGGATTAAAAAAGCAGCTTATCCAAGCTGCTTTTTTAATCTGTTGTAAAGGAAGTAAATGATTATTGTATATACAATGCTCATTATCAGGTAGGTAATTATTCTGGAAATAACAAGCCCCGTAAACTGTGGTGTCCCAAAAGATATTCCATAAAGCATTGAGAGCCAGATAGAATTGAAGAACATTGAAACGATGACTTCTGTGATTATAACGATTGAAAAGATATTGAGGAAACTTCCGCTTTTAATAAGCTTAGGCTTTAGTAAAGCTGGGATGACCCCAAGCAGCATGGCTGAAAAGGTTATTCCTGGGAAATATGATCCGCCAGGGATAAGGTTAGCCCCAACTATGTCATAAACGAAACCTGTTATAGCACCAGCTAAAGGTCCGAAAAACAGGCCTGCAAGGATTATTGGAACGTGCTCCACAGATAATTTGATGGTTGGCACTGGATAAAAAACTATAAGCCTTAATATGATGCCAATCGCAGCAAACAATGAAAGAATGACAATTTTCTTAGTGGTCAATTTTTCGAATTTCATTTGAATCTCCCTTCTCGCAATAGATAAAATATAGAAGTTTATGATACTACCTTTAATAATCTCTGTAAATAAAAATATTGCAAATAAAGAATACCACAAAATAAAATCAAGTGATAAATTGCAAACATACTATATAAGAATAGAATCATACTATATAATTGGTATAGAAGATCCATACATTATATACTAGAAAATATGAAACTCAGCGTTAGTTGGAATAATTGAAAGGAGAAGAAGTTGAAAAATCAGTATTTTAAATATATTGGCGTATATGTGTTCTCGTACTTCTCCATAGGAGTATTATTCCCTTTGCTTGGACAATATCTGAATCAGATTGGATATAGTGGAACTCAAATTGGAACAATAACAGCTTCAGCCACAGGAATAGGCATATTGTCATCTCCATTCTGGGGTTCCATATATGAAAGAAAAAACAACAATATAAAATTATTGTCATTTCTATATATAGCGGCAGCTTTACTAGTCTCGTCATTGAGCTTTATAAACAATTACTGGATTTTCCTCATTGTATATACAATGGCGTTTTTCTTTGAAAGTCCAATCAGGCCTCTAAACGATGCAATGACCATAAATTCAGGACAGGGATTTGGGAAAATCAGAAAATGGGGTTCAATCGGATTTGGCGCGGGTGTATTCCTCGCCGGACTAATTGCCACGCAACTAGGACTTGTTTCAATTTTTGTCACATATGGAATTACCATATTAACCAGCATGGGATTCGTCTTCTCAATTGGCAAGTCAGATGATGAATTGAAGTATTTTGAAAAGAGAAAAGAGAAGATGGCGGCAGGCAGCATGAAATCATTGCTCTCCAACAAAAAGTACCTTTCAATAATAGCCTGTGCATTCTTTATAAATGGAACTATATGGGCACATAACACATATTTTGGTTTTATATATGTTGAAGGAGGAGGAACACTTGCAGGAATAGGGGTCGCCCTATTGCTAATGGTATTCAGCGAATTCCCTGTAATGGCATTCTCAGATAAAATTACCCTTGCTCTTTCTGTCGAAAAATTGATCCTGATCGCAATGGTCCTATCCACTGGAAGATTTCTTTGGTATGGCACCGGACCCGATCATATATTCCTAACTGCCACATTTTTTCTTCAAGGGCTTGTAAACGGACTTACCCTTATAAGTATGATGAAGTACGTTGTTAAAACTGTTGACCCCAAGTCCATCAATAGCGCAGTAACTTTATATACGGCAGTATCATCCAACGCCAGTGCCATATTCTGTCTATTCATTGGAGGAGTTCTGATGGACAACTTTGGTGCGGCCTCTGTTTACACATTCTTCGGGATGATGAATCTGGTTGGAATAGCCGTATATCTGGTGAGCGGAATGTATAAGGAACATCCTTGATCAATGATGAAATCCATAATCAATCATATAAGATTGGATTTTGAAAATTAATATGCCAAAATGCATAATACTTGTTGACACAGGTATTTTTTTTGTGGTAATATACGACTCGTGTCATTGAACTTGTACAAAAAAACGAAACAAAATATTGCCACAAAAAAGTCACCAAAAAGATAAAATAGGTGTTGACACAAAACACGCAGAGTGGTATATTTATAAAGCTCTCTCCC
>JBAWWY010000023.1:0-23032 GCA_037144355.1 Eubacteriales bacterium
TTCCGTTATAAAGTGTGACACCTTCCACAATTCCAGTATGGCTTTGCATTACTCCCGCATCATCAAGTGATGCAACTGTAGCTTCCTTTCCAATAAGTCCAACGCTATATGACGTTGCAGACATTTTGTTCAAATCTGCAAGAGCTTGTACCATGGAAAATTGAGCCATCTGTGAAATGAATTCATTGTCTTTGACAGGGTTCGACATGTCTTGATTGGATAGCTGCGCTGTAAGGAGTGTGAAAAAGTCGTCCATTGATAACGCGCTTTTTCCAGTCGTTTTATTCTGTGTTGTCACAGCTGCGGGTTGATAGGTTGTTATTCCTGTTACTGCCATTTCATTCTCCTTCTAGACTGCATAGTCCATTTTATTGCTTTGATTCCTTATTCCTGATACTTTCCCGGCTTCCAAGCTATTCTCAACATTTACTCTGACTTGTGTGCCTTGCTGCGAATTTTGTCTCCCATCCTGTTCCTGGTTTCTTCGGTGGAAGAAGCTCATGCCGCCATTCATTACATACTGCTGTTCGGTTATTGCCTGCCCTGGTGCTGAAACCTGGATGTTTTCAATTTTCACGTTGCTTAGTCCAAGATTGGCAACCAACTTGTCAACCTGTCCTACCAATAAAGCCTGGGTTTTTGAGCTTGCTGCCATGATGTCTATTACCAGTTTCCCATCGCTCATTTTAAGCTTGATGTCAATTGGTCCCAAATCTTCAGGTTTGAGTTGCATGGTAAATTCCATCGGTCCCTTTTGCTCCAGCTTTGTTATTATCTCCTTGCCGATTTGGCTATAGGGCTCGGCTTTTGCAACTTCTGTTTGATTGTTTAATGCAATTGCCTTGTCAATTCCTGATGCCGATATATTGCTTGCAGCTGAAAGGTCTTTGGGACTTTCAATTATTTTGGTTTCATTTGAAATTTCTTTTATCTTTTCCTTATTTTCGTTAGCTGTTTCAAGACCTTTGACTTGGAGCTTTGGCACATTTATAGTTTGCTTTCCTGAAGCCATTTCAAATCCTTCTGGAATATTCATGCTTTTGCCTTTATTGGAACTTTCTGCATCGGTGTCCACTATTCCTGATTCGTCCTGTAATTTTAAAGTTTTATTAGTTTTAGATGCTTCTGTTGTATCAGGAATACTTTTTTCTTCAATTCCGTTGGCTTTTATTTCTCCCACAATGTCCTTTACTCTCTTGTTTTTCCAAACTTCAGCATCATAAATAGTGTCAGCTTTACTTTCATCCAATTTCTCCAGCAAATTAATTCTGCCAGGGTTTGTTGAAATATCTACGCCTTTGGCAAGTGCAAGACCTTTTGTATCCATGGATCCCTTCATCATTGCCGCAAGCTGGGAAGCGTCGATTCCATTTGACGATTTCACGACTTGTAGTGAATCTGCATCAACCACTTCAGTAGAATCAACTTTTTCTTCAGCGGTTTGGATTTCAGTTGAAAGGGATTTATCGGCCTTTTTTGCTTTATCTTTTCCTTCGGTCTTTGAAACACCTTTGTCAAACATAACTTTAAACTCCGAATCATCCGAATCTTTTTCCTTAGGCTTTGCTGTTGTTTTATTTTCTATAGAGATATTGGCTGCAGTAGTTATAGGGCTTTCATTTCTTATTTCCATATTCTTTTCTATCCTCCTTTCTTTTTTGTTTATCTAAAGAAAATTCTTTAAATCAAGCTTTAAGATACCTGGTACCTGCAATGAATTCATCCATATGCAATTCATTTGTTTTAATAACCGCTTTTTTATATTCAGCAAATTTCTTCTCTTTAAGGGTCTCAAGACTTTTCGTCTCCATTTTCATTTCGCGAACTTTATGGATTTGCTCCACAATTCTCATTGATACTTTGTCAATTTCCCTTTGTACAGCTTTTGTCTGTTCATTCAGATCAACAATGTAATACATGTACATTTGACATTCCTGGGGTGATGCGCTCTGAATAAGCTTTTGGTTCAAGTTGGCCTTGCAGTTTTCGTAGTTTTCATGGATTTTACTCATCTTTATTAGCGTATTCTCATGTTGACGATTCAGCTCGGATAATATTTGAAGTTCATTATCCAATATCTGATTTTTAAAAGAGAGCAGGTTCTCCATTGCAAAATTAAATTTTTTCATGGTTTATACCTTCCTTTTTTTTCGTTCGACTATGATATTGCTTTTCCCATTAAATCAACGCTGTCTGCGAATAAGAATTTTTCATCCACATCCTGCTTGAGAAAGTTCTGAATTCCCTCGATTCTTTCAAGTGCATTGTCCAGCGCCAGGTTTGTTCCGCTTTTATATGCTCCAATACTGATTAGATCCGAGTTTGAATCGTAAATTGACATCAGGTTTCTTATCTCTCCGGCAATCTCCATCTGCTCCCTGCTGTTTATATCGTTCATTAATCTGCTTATGCTTCCTAAAATGTCTATGGCTGGATAATGATTCCTCATTGCTATTTTTCTAGAAAGTATTATATGTCCGTCAATGATTCCCCTGACCGTGTCTGAAATAGGTTCATTTACATCGTCTCCTTCTACAAGGACCGTATAAATTCCAGTTATAGAACCATTTTCAAAGTTCCCTGTTCTTTCAAGCAATTTGGGAAGAAGTGAATATATTGATGGCGTATATCCTCTTGCCACGGGAGGTTCTCCGCTGGCTAGGCCTATCTCTCTTTGTGCCATGGCGAATCTTGTAAGAGAGTCCATCATTAGCAGCACATCTTGTCCCTGGTCCTTGAAATATTCAGCTATTGTTGTTGCGGCCTGTGCACATTTCATTCTCAGCATTGGAGGCTGGTCTGATGTTGCCACTACTACTACTGACCTTTTCATCCCTTCTTCTCCCAGATCTTTTTCAATAAACTCCCGGACTTCCCTGCCTCTCTCTCCAACAAGCGCTATGACATTTATATCGGATTTTACATTTCTAGCAATCATTCCCATCAGCGTGCTTTTCCCAACTCCGCTTCCAGAAAAGATTCCCATCCTTTGCCCTTTGCCAATTGTCAGAAGTCCATCTATAGCCTTTATTCCAAACTCGAGTTTTTCAGTTATCCTAGGTCTTTCCATGGGATTTGCACATGTGCTCTGGACTTCATACTTGCATTTGGCTTCAATTGGTCCTCTTCCATCAAGAGGTTCTCCCGTTGCACTGATGACCCTTCCAATTAGACTTTCAGACACATTTATTTTCAACATTGAGTGGGTGCTTTCCACTAGGTTCCCAGATCTTATTCCCTCAGGTTCTTCGTAAGGCATTAGCAGAACCTTGTTTTCCTTGAAGCCTACCGCTTCAGCTAGAATATATTTGTCAAAACCTTGTTGGTATATCTTACATAGGTCTCCGATTTTACACCTCGGCCCCGCTGATTCAATCATCATTCCAACGACTTTGTCTATTTTCCCAAAATACCGGTGAGCGTCAGTCGCCTTAATTGTTTTCGTACATTCAGCCAGGTTCATAAAACTATCTCCCCGTTAAAAAGTATTGATAATTGCCTCCTTGATATTCTCCATCTGAGATGCAAAACTGATGTCGACAATCCCACTTGAAGTCTCAATCATGATTACGTCTTCTTCTTTAATCAGTGAGACACTTATATTTTGGGCAATATTCCTGATTTTCTCACTTAATGCCTTATCCACTTTCAAGTCCATTGTTTTGCTGTATTCCGACAAGTATATTTTTATACTGGTTTCATTTCTGTTTTCATGGATAACGTCTTCCAGCATTTTTAATATCGCTTCGTCGGATGCATTTATCTGCTGTTTCATTATTTTCCTTGCAATCTCAAGGGCAACCGTTGCAAGATCATCTTTCTGGTTTTCAATCCAGCTTATTCTTTCTTTTCTTACAGCTTCAACTATAGTTCCAATTTCCTGCAAAGCTTTTTCAAATTGAGCATTAGATTCTTTTCTTCCGGCTGCTTTTCCTAGCTCTATTCCCTCGGCAAATCCTTTTTTTACAGCTTCATCTTGAATTTCTTTTTTAGTTCTATTAGCTTTTTCTATTATATTTTCAGCTCTTTTGGCGGCTTCATTGTCAATATGTCTAGACCTTCTAATCGCTTGCAGAATCATTTCCTGGTGGCTCTCTGTAGAGCTTTCAAATTGGCCTTTACTTTTATATCTGCTATTTTTTTCTTCGTCGGAATATGAATCCCTAATGCCAAAACCCGATATCGATTTTGCTTTTACTATGCTAGACAATCATCTCATCCTTTCCGCCTTTGCTTATTATTATCTCGCCCTCTTCTTCAAGCCTTCTTATTATCGCCACGATTTTTTGTTGTGCCTCTTCAACATCTCTTACTCTCACGTTGTGCAAGTATTCCATTTCGCTCTTGATTGTTTCTGACATACGTTGCGACATGTTTTCAAATATAATTGTTGAAACTTCCTTGTTCGAGCCCTTTAATGCAATAGACATTTCTTTTGTTTCAACTTCTCTGAGGAATCTTTGTATGGCCAGAGGATCAAGTATGGTGATATCTTCAAAGACAAACATTCTCTTCCTAATCTCTTCAGCAAGTTTTGGATCATTCCTGTTTAACTCATCAAATATGTGTTTTTCTGTGCTTCTATCTATATTGTTCATGATTTCTGCTATGTAGTTTATTCCTCCTACTTCCAGCAAATCATAGGATACGATTGATTCAAACTTTCTTTCAAGTATCATCTCAACGTGCCTGATGACTTCCGGGGATGTCCTGTCCATCCTTGCAATTCTCTCAACCACGTCAATGCTCTGTTCTCTTGGGAGTTCAGATATTATAGCCGAAGCCTGGTCTGCCCTTGCATAAGCCAGTACCAGGGCAATGGTCTGTGGATGTTCATCGACAATCATGTTCATGAGATTTTTATAATCAGCTTTTCTTATGAATTCAAAGGCTTTTGTCCTCAAGGTTTTTGTAACCCGCTCCAGCAATGCAGCGGCCGACTGGGCTCCGAAAGCTTTTTCAAGGACATTTTTCGCATACATCACGCCACCTTCCGTATAAACCTTCTGGGCGACACATAAGCCAAAAAACTCGTCCACAACCTCGTCAGCTATCTCAGGTGCCATACCCTCCTGACGTGTAACTTCATATGTGATCTTTTCAATTTCATCTTCCTGAAGATGCCTATAAATTCCCGAAGCGGCATCTGCTCCAAGTGCAATTATGATCTGCGCTGCTTTTTGCCTAGGTGTTAATTTATTGATCATTTCTTGTACCCCTACTCTTGTTCAGTTTTTAGCCAACTTTTTATCAACTGTGCTGCTATTTCAGGATTCGATCTGGAAAATTCCTGTATCTCCTGTTTTCTTACATCATTTTTTGGTGGTATATGCCTTAGAGGCTTTTCAACAACTTCACCAAAGAGTTCATCCAGAGATTCTTGCCTGTTAACCGGCATCCTCTTAACTTTCTTTCCTTTTTTCCTGCCTAGCAATATCCCCACTACAGCCAATATTAGAATCAAGACTCCAGCTCCCCCGCCCGCTATAATATATAATCTGGTATTGTTTGCTGGGATGGGTGCTTCTATCCCTGGTGTCACTGTTGGTTGGAAAAATGTAAAGTTTTGAACCGAAACCACTGCAGGACTTACCCCTGTGGCGAATGCAACAAGTTGTGTTATGTTAGCCTGCTCTCCAGGAGCGAAGCTTGCCTTGTCAACAGCTATTCCAATAGAGATCGACTCTATTTCCGGTCCGATTTTTTCCGACTGGGCTTTTGACTGGCTCACCTGATAAGTAACGTCAGCGCCTGTATTCAGGTATGCTCCATTTGCGGTTCCCGCGGTGGTCTGATAAGTTGGGACCGTGGAGTTCGAGCTAGTTCCTGCTACTCCTCCAGCTGAAGGTGTGCCACTTGCAGTGTCCGATGTAGATGATTCTGAGCTTATAACGCCAGAATTCTTACCATCTGGAGATGGTGTATATATCGTTTCTTCTTTTACAAGATTATTTGTATTTATCTTTGCGGTAACGGAAACTCTCAATTTGCTGCTTTCATAAGGCCCTTCCAGTACTGCCAGTATCTTTTTCTTAAGGTCGTTTTCGATTTCATTGGTTAGTGAAACTTTTTGATAGTCTGAACTGCTGGTTTCGGAGTTTCCAACGAGATCGTTCCCCTGACTGTCTGATATTGCTATATTGTCTTTGGAAAGTCCTGCCACTGATTTAGCAACCAGATTTTGAATCCCTGCAATTTGGCTTTGAGTCAGCACTGTTCCAGGATTCATATGTATTATCACAGATGCGCTGGATGGCTGGCTGGCTTCCTGAAGATAAAAAACATTATCCTCAGGTATTGTAATTGTTACTATTGCATCCTTAACTCCATCCAGGGTTTTTATACTTGCCCCTATCCTTTCTTGGAGTTGCATGTTCACATATTGTTTCCTGTCATAATCCGTACTCAGCATTCCACTTCCCTGTTGGATCAAATAATAGCTGAGCCCGCTTTTAGGATATCCGGCTGTTGCCAAAGCCATTCTAATTCTTGATTCATCGTTCTTCGGAACCATTATTGTGCTACCATTAACCTTTACGCTCACATTCATATCTTGTAGCTGTGCAAGGATTTCTGTTGATTCGGCCACTGTCAATTGGTCGAAAATTACAACATAATCCTTTTGGTTTAGCAAAAAACTTCCTGCCATGGAAACTACCAAAACTATGGCAATCAATCCGCCAATAAGTTGTTTCACTCCGGATGATGTGCTATTCCAAAACTGTTTTAAAGGTTGCATGGTTTTATTCAGCTGTTCATTCATTTAATCTATTCAACCATCTTTCAAGTAATTGCACTTTAACAAATAATTCATAGCCTGCTGGGTTTAAAGATTGATTCTCATAACTTCTGTATATGCTTCAACTATTTTATTTCGCAATTGCACCATTGTCTGAAGAGCCATATCGGCCTTTGCGGCATTTATCATAATTGTATGCATGTCGTCGGTCTTCCCGGTTGCAAGATTGTAAGTGTCTTGATTCACAGTTGCTTCTGTCGATTGAACATTTCCAATGACATCATTTAAAATATCTTTGAATCCAACACCGTTGTTTTCTTCACCTATACTGCCGATTTTACTTTCCCCAGATAATGGTTTTATTCCATCGAGTTTTCCCATAGGACTGATTGGTACTATAAACATGTCTTTTCCCCACTTTCAATCGAGAGATTTATCTTCCTATTTCCAATGCCTTCATTGCCATGCTTTTTACTGCGTTGAAAGCTGTTACATTAGCTTCATAAGCTCTGCTGGCTCCCAGCATATCCACCATTTCCTGTGTAGTATTCACATTCGGCATCATTACATAACCTTTTTCATCCGCATCCGGATGGGTTGGATCAAATACTGGCACAGATGGAGAAGAATCTTCCAAAATCTGTTCGACTTTTACTCCCTGGCCTATTGATGCAGAAGCCTTGTCCAAAGCAGACCTGAAATCATTTCCTTCAATGCTTCTAAGCACTACCTGCTTCCTCACATAAGGGCCTCCGCTTTCAGTTTTTGTCACATCTGCGTTTGCTATGTTCTGTGAAATGATATCCATGCGCATTTTTTGAGCTGTAAGCCCAGATCCTGAAATATTTAGAGAACTAAGAAAATCCATATTTATTTCCTCCCTTCACTTATTGCATATCTGAGTCTTGAATAGGTATCAGTTAAACTTCTAACTAGATATTGGTATTGAATCTGCGTCTTTGCCATTTCTATATTTTCCAAATCCAGATCCACATTGTTCCCATCTGCTCTCTCCGTTGTATTGCTGGTTTCATATTCGGTAACGTGGACATCTTCTATCTTCTGCATGGCACTTGCATTATCCATCCCTTGGCCATTATCAAATTTATTTGTCAGTTTTTTTGCTTCCTTTGCTAGGATGTTTTCGAATGACACTTTTTTAGCCTTATATCCTGGAGTTTCATGATTTGCAATGTTGTCTGATATGGCACGCTGCCTTTGCCAAGTCCCATCAAGTGCCTTTTGCAGCAATGCTGTTGATACAGTTTCTCCTATCATCTTTATCCTCCTTTGAATATTTCTTGACCTGTTAACTCAATTTATTATTTCTACTATATATGCGGCTAATTTCTTTCATGCCGCAAGATGAATATTACCTCAACTGATTTGACAGGTCAACAAAAATTCGACAATATAGCACACTCTTTAGTCGGCTCTATCCTAATTATCGATTTTCCCCCTCTTGTTTATTCTTTTTATATTTTATTTGTCGAATTTTTGATTATATTATGTCGAAATTCAACAATTTTGTCGAATTTGTATTCACCTTTTATGCTAAATCTATTTTTTTTATCGAATTTGCAATTTATCCATTTTTTTAGCTAAAGTTTCCAAGGTCTCAACCGACATAATATTTGTAAGTCTAATTTAGATAGAATTTAATTCTGAGTAAAAAAAAGGAGGGTTTAGAAATGAAGATATCTTTTTTAAACAAATATATACAACCCAAAAGTGCTGACCCGGTAAAAGAACAAATTAGCAACCTGCCAAGGACTGACATAACCAAAGCATCCCAGAAAAGCAAAGTTGACAGCACGCAAATTTCAGAGAGCCACTCCAGCGGTTTTGATGACAAAAGACTAACGGTTGCCAAGTCATCCATACTTTACGATGTTACAGTTGGTACTTCTCCTAAGCGCATAGCTGAATTGAAAACTTCAGTTGAAAATGGAACTTACAAAGTTCCGACAGACGCCTTAGCTGAAGCAATGTTGAAATAAAAAGCAATCTGGTTAATCCCCGGATTTATGAAAGGATCAAGATGACCTCAAATAATTTATTTACCCCACTTGGAGAAGAACCCAATAACAAGTTCAGCAGTTTTTTTGACTATCTGTACTCAGTTCTAACTCTTTATAGAAACTCAATTCCTATAGCAAAAGAGAAGTTCAATGCAATAAGCAATGATGATCTGGAGACACTAAACAGGACAATTCAGATACAGCAGGCATTCCTTCTTAAGACAAGAAGTTTTGATATCGGGTTGGCTGAACATTTGAAAACACTTGAAATATCTGAAGCTACTTTGAGCGGAGTTATTTTGAAACTTCCAAAAGAAGAGCAAAGCAGGTTTTTCAGTTTGCTAGGCGAGTTGGAATACACATTAAAGGAAATACAGTACTACAATGAGAAATCCCAGGCTTTGCTTCATACAAAGCTTTACATGATAGATAGACAACTGGCAAAGTTGGAGAATAATGCGGAAAGTGTTGTTTACAGCCATAATGCCAGGGAAATTCATAAATCTAAATCAAACACAAGTTTTCAAACCAAGATTTGATTATTTGCAAGGGGGACCCGAAAGATGAGACCAACTTTTTTAGCATTTCAGACAGCGAGCAGAGCCTTGGCGGCTAGCCAGGTGAGTCTTGATGTTACAGGAAATAATATTGCCAACGCAAATACTGAAGGATATAGCCGGCAGAGAGTTGATATTAGTTCTATTTCATCAACAGGCTATGATATGAAATATATGGTTCCAGGGGCAAAGGCTGGAGTAGGCGTTGAAGTCACTGGTATCAGGCAGATAAGAGATCCATTTCTAGACCTGCGGTATCGTTCGGAAAATGCTGAGAACGGAAAATTGAGTACTATTATCTCAGGGCTTTCAGACCTTGAGGGTATTTATGATGAAACTGAAAACCCTGGCCTTCAAACTGAATTATCAAACTTTTTAAACCAGTTGCAGGAACTGTCCAAATCCCCAACAAGCAAGGACATTTCACAAATTGTTCGAACAGCGGCACAGAGATTGACTCAAGTAATGAATATTTACTCCAACCAGACAGAGCAGGTTAGGAGTCAGCAAATATATGGCCTTGACAACATCGTTGTAAATAATGATTTCAACTCCTTGGTCAAGAATATTGCAAGTTTGAATTCACAGATAAGAGAAGACCAGACTTATGGAGAAACTCCCAACGAACTTATGGACAGACGTAACCTTCTGCTTGACCAGCTATCCAATATTGCGAATATAAAGGTTACAGTCAAACCCGAGAAAATATCCGATGATCTATCGATTGAAAGAATGAGCGTTGATCTTTATGATCAAAGTACAGGCACATCGGTTGGCCTAATTGACAACGATTTGTATAATACTTTATCTGTGGACGATTCAAAAGAGACTCTGGGAATCCTCATAAACAGCAGTTTTGATCCCCACGCGACAAAAGACATTACGGATCACTTTACAAGCGGCGTAATCAAGGGATATCTGGATGTGATAAATGGCAAAGGAACTTATGCTTCTTCACCAGGAGAAAACTCCTTCCGGGGAACGTTATATTACAAAAGTGCAATGGATACATTTGCTGCAAAATTTGCAAATGTTTTCAACTCCATAAACTCCACTGTAGATACATCAGTTACCCCTTCAGTCACCACATTGAAGCCACTTTTCCAGTCTTCAGGAGATGGCACTGCTGGAATAACAGCCAGCAATATTAGAATTTCAAACCAGTGGCTGGCTGATTCATCTTTTATAACAACCACCAAGGATGTAAACTCCAGCTCAGGCGGCTCCGATAATGTTTTAAAGATGATACAAGCTATGGGGAGTAAAAATACCTTCAATAGCGACCCCTCCAATCCATCCAGTACAGTTTTTGAGGGAACCTACCATCAGTACATGACTGGCTTGGTTGGAGAATTGGCTTTGGATGTGAACCTGAACCAGAATTTCTCGGATACCTCGTCCAACGTATTGAACAACTTGACAACCGCTCGAGAATCAATTTCAGGAGTATCAATGGACGAAGAAGGCATAAATCTTTTGGCATATCAAAAGTCATACAACGCCGCAGCAAGATTTTTAACAACTCTGGACGAGGCTGTGGATACATTGATAAATAAAATGGGCATTGTAGGAAGATAATACAGAAAGGAGTAATTATATGCGTATTACCACAAGAATGATGACAACGAGGTATTCCAGGTCTCTTAACAACCTGTCTTCAGGCTTGGATAATCTTAACAACCAGATTGCTTCCGGAAGAAAATTCAGCAAGGCTTCAGAAAATACATCGGCTGCAATCACAGCCTTCCAGCTTCGTAGGGATATAAGCAAAATCGAGGGATATCAGTCAAACATAGCCCATGCTCAGGATTATATGGCCAATGCAGAGTCGACGCTAATGAGTGTCAATGAAATGATGCAAAGCTCTGGACAAGACATACTCCAGGGGAAAACCGGAACAGTAAGCGCCAGCGACAGAGCTATTATAGCAACCAAATTGAGGTCAATGCAAGATGAGCTCTTGCAGAGTCTCAATGCCAGCACATCCAACGGTTATATCTTCGGAGGCACCCAGACTGAAACAAAACCTTTCACCATAGTTGGCGGCAAACTGCAATATAAAAATGTGGATCTGGAAAATATTGCAACAGCACCTGCTGGAACAGTTGAAAAATTGAAAAGCGACTCCCTATTTCTGGATATAGGTCTTAATTTAGAGTTCAATCCTGCTTCGTCGCAGACTTTGGACAGCAGCACTGCTTTCAACCTGTCAATTCCAGGCATCAATATTGTCGGCAGCGGTACTGATACCATAGATGGCAATGTAGTCCCAAATAATCTATATGATTTGTTGGGAGCAATAGCAACTGAGTTTGAATCTCCAACCTACTCCAGTGATAAGCTAGATGTCCTTTATGGACACTTTCAAGTTAGAAGCCAGGATGTGATGATGACAGTTTCGGAAATCGGTTCAAAGACATCCTACTTGGATTTTATGAGCAACAGGATGGAAAGTGAAACTGCCAACATGCAAGTAAGGCAAGTAGCTGTGGAATCCACAGACACAGCCAAAACCATAATAGACTTCAAATCCCAGGAGATGGCCTACAATGCAGCTCTTCAAATGGGAGCGAAAATAATCCAACCATCCATATTTGATTTTATCAGATAGCATTTTTTAGAAAGGAGTGATAACCGTGCAACAGCTTTTATCAATTGAGACAGTTCCTATTTCCATAGAGTATAAGGTTAACAAGGCAAGTGCTATTGCGGCGGACCAATCCACCAAGATAAAACTTACTACTGATAGCGGAAGGACTACGATTAGAAGCAATTCCATACAAATTAGAATGGATCAATTTCAGCAACCTTCAAAGCTTTCATATACTGCAACAGCAAAATATGGGGAAGGTGGTTCTATTCAAATGGATTTGCAAATCAATGGTGATCCAATTGATGATATTGCATATCGCCGTATAGAGAGAAGCTTGGCTAATTTATCCGAACACTTATCTGACACCCAGAGTGACAATCCTGTTTTTAACATGCGAATCAATTTTGAAACAAGTGGCTTGCCTGCAGACTGGGGCATATTCCCAAGACCTAATGTGCAATTCATCCCTGGAAATCTTGAAATAAAAGTCAAGGAATTTCCGAAAATCATAATCAAATATACTGGCAAGCCAATTTATGTCCCCAAAAGTGCAGACCCTGAATATATTCAACCAGAAAAAATAAACCTAGTTGTGTAAGGAGTGATTTCAGATGGCCACATTAAAAACAAGAGATTTTGGCAGCATCGAGCTGCCTATTGAGGCTATATATCAATTCCCCCAGGGGCTTTACGGCTTCGATTCGGAAAAAGAGTTTGCCTTGTTTACCAGATTGGTAGATGATGTAAATTTTCTATATCTTCAATCCACCAACGAGCCTTCCCTTTGTTTCTTTGTTGTTGAACCTTGGGATCTTTTTCCCAGTTTCGAGCCAGAACTATCCAGTGAAGAACTAAAGGATTTGGATGTTGAATCCGTTGAAGAATTAATATTCCTTTCTATCGCTGCAATACCTTCCAATGTGAAGGATATGACTTTAAATATAAAAAGCCCCATTGTTCTTAATCCAGTATCTCAGAAGGGAATGCAGCTGATTCTGCACAATGTTGATTACAAAGTACGTTTTCAACCTTTTCCTAGTATTATTGGAGGCGAATCCCAATGTTAGTCATTGGCAGGAAAGTGGGAGAATCCATACTTGTTTCAGACAATATAAAAATTACAATCATTTCTCTGGGGGGAGACAAAGTTGGAGTAGGAATAGAAGCTCCAAAAGAAATCCCCATCATGAGGGAAGAACTTGTGGAGACAACTTTGGCAAATCTTGAAGCCTCTGAAATCCGTCAAAAACCAATTGAAAAAGACTTGGCAAGCCTATTTAAAAGGTCGAAAAATAAATAATATAATCGTATAAAGTTTGTATCTGAAAATCCGATATATAAGTCAGGACCAGTAAAATGGTTTTATAAACCGGTCAGATCAGCGTACGTGAGCTGGCCATGCAGGTAGTACTGCCGGGAAGGATCCCGGCATAAAAGTTTCAAGGAGGAACAACAAATGAGAATCAATCATAATATCGCGGCTCTTAATACCAATCGTCAATTAGCAAACAACTCTTCAATGACAAGCAAATCTCTGGAAAAATTATCATCAGGTCTTAGAATCAACCGTGCTGGAGATGATGCCGCCGGTCTTGCCATCAGTGAAAAAATGAGAGGCCAGATCCGTGGTCTTGACCAAGCTGGAAGAAATGCACAAGATGGAATATCAATGATTCAAACTGCTGAAGGTGCTTTAAACGAAACACAAAGCATACTTCAAAGAATGAGAGAACTTTCCGTTCAGGCTGCCAATGATACAAATACTTCATCCGACAGAGCTGAAATGCAGAAGGAAAATGACCAACTTGTTTCTGAAATTACCAGAATCTCAACAGATACCGAGTTCAATACAAAAAAACTCCTTAACGGTGAAATGGGTAAAACTTATGCTGTTACCGCAAGTACATTTGGCGCAACAGGCATGCAGGTTGTTGGTAGTGATATTACTACCGGTACTTATACTTTGACTAAAACCGCAGCAGGTACTGATACCTTTACAGTTGGTACAGCTACGGCCGCTGCAATAGTTGCAGCCGATGTCACAGCAGCTGCAGGATCCAAATATGGCAGTTATTCTTTGTCAGTTACAAATTTTGCCGGAACAGCCGATTTACAGTTAACAGGCCCAGACGGAACTGTAACTACTAAAACAGGCCAGACTCTAGGCGCAGCGAATACAATCGGCGGAATATCCTTTGCTTTCAATACACATGCTATCACAGGAAATGGAACTGTAGCATTCAATTTGACTGCCAATGGACTTGATGTAGACTTAAGCGGAGCAAAAACAGTTGATGCTTCCCCAATAGCTGCCTATTCTGGACAGACTTTAAATGTTGGTGGTTTTCAGTTCACAGTAGCTACTGGATCAGGAGCAAATGGAACTGTAAACACTATGAATGTTACTGACAATGCAGTAAAATTCCAGATTGGTGCAAACTCAAATCAAAACACTTCATTCTCAATCAACAATATGAGCGCCACCGCCTTAGGAGTAAATGCTCTGAATATATCAACTCAGACAGGTGCTAACTTAGCTCTTGGTTCTGTTGATGCCGCGCTGACTTCTGTTTCTTCAGAACGTGGCAAGCTTGGTGGAATGCAGAACAGACTAGAACATACAATCAACAATCTTGGAACAACATCAGAAAATCTTGCAGCTTCTGAATCTCGTATTAGAGACGTAGATATGGCTAAGGAAATGATGGAATTCACAAAGAACAACATTCTAACACAGGCTGCACAGGCAATGCTTGCACAAGCCAACCAACAGCCACAGGGAGTTTTACAACTTCTAAGATAATAGCAATTAACTAACTCCAATAAATCCAAATAAATCCAACTACGCCAAGAAAAAGCCACCGAAAGGTGGCTTTTGTCTTTTTATCAACATTTGTAGTTTATTGGGTATCAATTTATCATGTTGCAACTTATTGATTTCCTATTTCTTTCTTGTTGCTGTGTCCATTAGGGAAATATAAATTTCCACTACTATCTTGTAAAGCTCTGGAGGTATTTCCTGTCCTAAATCAAGCTTTGTTAAAAGGGTTGCCGCACTGTCATCGTGATATATGGGTATTCCATTTTCCATGGCAACCTGAAGTATGCGCTGCGCCGTGTATCCACTTCCAGCTGCTACTACCTGAGGTGCTCCATTTCTATCCTTGTCGTATTTCAGAGCAGCTACTTTCAATACATCTGTTTCACTGTTATCATACTTTGACATTTATACCTGCCTTTCGAAGAGCAAACTTGGGGAATTTCTCCAGTATGCTCTGACCTTCCTTCCATTCTCCCACCTTGTATGTCGCGAGCCTATATCCCTGGGCTTCGATTTTCTCTCTTAGCAAGGATTTTATATCCCGTACGTTATCCATGAGATTTTCCGGGCATTTTATTGAGAGTTCCAGGAAATGGTCTCTTGCAAGCAGGTCTATCTCAAAAGTTCCATGCTTGTCGGATTGGATTGTGAAAAAAATATTTCTTGAATCTTTTCCATTGCCCTTCCTCTCCTGACAATCCTTGTCCACAAAAAATTCCATATAGGTTTTGTGTCCATGGAAATCCACGGGCAAAACAAAGTGGCTGATTGGAAGAACAGGACTTTCACTTTGGACTAAATAAGTCAGCAAGTTTTGAGCGACCCTGTTAAGTGCAACCGGCTCCGTTTTATCAAGTGCTTGGGAAATCAGCGACGCCAAATCCTTGCCACCCTCGTTAACCTTGGTTTCAGTTGCCTTATCCATTAATTGGACCTTAATATCCAAAAGATCCTTGTCCGTAAGATTTGTAAGCAATTTCAACTCTTCCACCAGGTTTGAAGCTGAATCCTCAAGCCTTTTAATATCCCCTTTGTCTACTCTTACTATGTTATGGATTATGGACATTACCTGATTCCTAATGGATTGATCCTGATTGTACTTTTGAACAATCTGCCTCAATGCTGGTATATATTCATTTTTAAGAAATTTCAATGTCTCCTTTTGATTTTCGTTGGAATTTTCCATTAGTGCGCCCAATGTCTGTTGAAGAGCCTCAATATTGGCCCTATCAGTTTTGAAAAGCATTCCTGGAAGGCTTTTACCCATGTGGGAAATTGCATCCAAAGTGTTGTCACGATTAATAAAACAGTCAAAATATTTAAGGACTGATACAATTGCATTTTTAAGTCCTGGCTGGTTCTCCAGTTTTGCCATCAGCCTCAATATGTCAAAGAAAGGCCCTCCAAATGCCGTGCCATCTTTATCTGTAACTAGGAGAGATTGCAACATTTGATCTGGACTTACAAATAATTTGTCAATTAACTCTTTTGGGATATTAACAGATGACGCCGATGTCTTTCCAATCATGAGGATAATCTTCCTCATGCTATCCAAGAGAACATCTGTCTTTTCCAACAATGGACCAAGAAGTTCTTTGCTAAGGTGCGCTGTAGCCCCTTGTTCGAACTGATTCTTTTGTGTTATTGCAGTATTTGGAGGAGTTTTGACTACTATGTTTGGATTGGTCAAGTCAAATACACCCTCAGTAGGGATTTGCTTCTGAGTGTTGTGCACATTTTCTCTTGGAGTTATTGGCGATGTGATTTTCAATAAGTCAGCCACTGATTCCCCTTAAATATCTCTATCGTACAAGACCTTGCGGCCGTCTGGCAACAAGGTCTTTGTTTATCTCTTCTTAAGCGCTTCAATTATTTTTATAGCTTGCAGGACATCCTCTTTTCTGGAGGTTTGGGTCGCAAGTAATAATCTTTTAACTTCAGGACGCTCTTGTATATATTCCATGTGTTTTTTCATTTCCTCGTTGGTCTCTGCAACTTCATAAGAATTGTTTCCCGCATAAATTTCTGCCGGGGT
Organism: Eubacteriales bacterium; assembly: GCA_037144355.1. Classification (GTDB taxonomy): domain Bacteria; phylum Bacillota; class Clostridia; order Peptostreptococcales; family Anaerovoracaceae; genus JBAWWY01. The sequence continues at coordinate 16,767 of JBAWWY010000023.1, forward strand.
TATATCGAGGATTTTGCAAATTTTATTCAGCATATCCATATCGATGGAGTTTTTGCCAAGTTCCCATGCTGAGATGCTGCTATGGGTTACATCAAGGGCTTCTGCTAAATCTTTCTGTGTCATTTTTTTGAGTTTCCTGTATATTTTCAAATTGCTTCTTACTATTTCTTTGACCTGCCCCATGCTTATAAACTCTCCACATTCTTCAATTTTTATTCATTTTATCGATATATGCTATGCAAAATAATTACTAATTCGATTAACTTATAAAAGATACTTTATTTTTTTAAGCGTGTCAATACCAACTTCATATGAAAATAACTATTTTATACCTGTTGATATTGAGAAATGTCTAATTATAAACATTTTCGAGGAGCATAATTCACTAATTTTTTTTCTATAATGGTCGATAAATGTTATGTAAGAAACAAATTGAAATAGGAATAAATTTAGATAAGCAGGTGTAGAAAATGAGCAATTTAGAATTCACTGGAGATTCCATGTTGGAAATGTATCTGTTTGAATCCGCTACTCTTCTAGAACAATTGGATGAGATCTTGCTTATGTCTGAGAAAAGCATGAAGCTGCCACAAGAGGATATAAATGAGATTTTCCGCATCATGCATACAATAAAAGGCTCTTCAGCCATGATGGAATATAATGCAATTTCCTATACCGCGCATAAATTGGAGGATCTGTTTTTCATAATACGGGAAAATGGTATTCGAGATACGCTTTTTGGTGAATTATTCGACTTGGTTCTAAAAGTTTCCGATTTTCTCAAAGAAGAAGTAGAAAAAATAAAGAATAATGAAAAACTATCAGTCGAAGACACGGCGTTGATCCATGAAATCCTGGATTTCATCGGTGTGCTTTCAAAAAAAATAGATATCGCCGAACCATCGTCGAAAGAAAATAAAATCGAGCCCATGTTGGGATCCAAGACCGAGGTAGCAGTTGGCTCTAACGATAGTGGTGTCATTTTTAATATGCATATAACCTTCACTCCAGATTGCCAGATGGAAAATATACGGGCTTTCATGCTCTTGAACATGTTGGCACCTTTGGGTGAAATTCTAGCCACCCTACCAGTTGAGCTAAACTCAAACCCTGATGCTTCAGCTATAATTTCTGAAAATGGTTTTTACTGCAGGATTTCCTCAAATGTTTCAATGGATGAAATTCTAGAAACAGTAAAAGGGACCTTGTCGGTTCTTACGTGTATATTTATTGATAACTTTCCAGCTTTAGCGGAATTGGCTATTGAAGATAAAAGTATTGAGCCATTGGTTGTGGCAAGTCAGGCGGCTGGCGATGATATTACAACAGTCGTTGAAACAAGTTCGAAAGGATCAAATGACATAAATGATATTCTGCAAAAGTCGAAAGCTGGCAAACAGAATCTCATAAGTGTGGATCTGAATAAATTGGACACCCTTATGGATCTTGTTGGAGAAATAGTAATCACCGAGTCCATGGTTTCCGGCAGTCCAGATTTATTAGGCTTGGAATTGGAAAGTTTTCACAAGTCCTCCCGCCAGCTTCGAAAGCTCACAGATGAACTTCAGGGAATTGTAATGTCAATTAGAATGATACCTATCGCTGCGACTTTTCAGAAGATGCAAAGGATAGTCAGAGATATGAACAAGAAATTATCCAAGGATGTTGACCTTATATTGTCAGGGGAAGACACCGAGGTGGATAAAACTATAATCGATGGAATAGCAGATCCCCTAATGCATCTTGTTAGAAACGCCATGGATCATGGAATTGAAAGTCGAGAACAAAGAATTGCAGCTGGGAAGAATCCTATAGGGCAGCTTATTCTATCTGCGCAAAATAGCGGCGGAGATATAATCATTTCCGTAAGTGACAATGGCAGAGGTCTGGATCCCGATATCATTCTGGCCAAGGCAAGGGAACATGACATTCTTACCAAACCTCCAGGAGAGATGACCGAGAAGGAAATTTTCAACCTTTTAACATTGCCAGGGTTTTCCACAAAGGAAGCTGTTACAGAGTTTTCAGGGCGTGGCGTTGGTATGGATGTTGTAAAGAAGAATATAGAAAAAATTGGCGGATCAATCTCAATTGAAAGCAAAAGAGGCTACGGAACCACGATTTTTTTCAGAATTCCACTTACATTGGCCATTATTGATGGAATGGAGATCAGGGTCAATGACAATATTTATACATTGCCCATCCCCAATATAAGAGAATCATTCAAGGCGCTTGAACACCAGTTGATATGCGATCCTGACGGTAATGAGATGATTATGATTCGTGGAGCTTGTTATCCAATCATCAGGCTTCATAAGATATATGGGATTGCTGGGAGTCTGGAGAAAATCGAAGATGGAATATTGCTTCTAGTGGACTCTGGTGATCGTCTTGCCTGCATATTTGTGGACGGTCTAGTTGGAAAACACCAGGTTGTGGTAAAACCTGTTCCAAGCTTGCTCAACAGGTATCCAGTAAAGAAATCTGGAATTGCGGGGTGCACCATTCTTGGAGATGGAAGTATAAGTCTTATCTTGGATGTTCAAAGTATCTTGAACAGGTATTGATAGAGGGTTTCCCTAGATAAGGAGATTTTATGATATGTCTTACCGACGGTGAATTTGTAGCCATTTCCAGTTACTTCAAAAGCTGCTACGGCGTCAACCTTACAAGCAAAAAGCCACTGATTGAAGGTAGGCTTGGAAATTATATCGAGCAGCTCGGATATAAGAATTATACTGATTACTTTGAATTTGCCAAGACAGATTCAACGGGAAACGAAATTTCAGTACTTATTAATAAATTGACAACCAACCACACTTATTTTATGCGTGAAGTAGAGCACTTTCAGTTTTTTAAAGACAGAATTCTACCGTGGGTGGACAAGGATCTTTCATCAAAGGATCTTCGGGTTTGGAGTGCTGGATGCTCATCAGGGCAGGAACCTTATACCTTGGCAATGATTGCCAAGGATTATCTTGGATCTTCAGCTAGTTCTTGGGATTATAGCCTTCTCGCATCGGATATCTCTGAAAAAGCCTTGATTGCAGCAAAGCTTGGGATTTATCCAAAGCTTGAGTTGGAAGAAATGCCAAAAGCATGGCTAAATGAATATTTTACTATCCTGGATGAAAACAGCTATGTGATCTCGGAAAAAATCAAAGGTCAGGTTTCCTTCCGAAATTTCAATCTGCTTTCTCCGTTCAATTTTAAAAAACCTTTTCATGCAATATTTTGTAGAAACGTAATGATATATTTTGACATTCCAACAAAGAATGAAATAATCGATAAGTTTTATGATGCCCTTCTTCCTGGCGGTTATTTCATAATTAGTTTAAGTGAATCACTGTCTTCATGCACTCATAAGTTCAAATATGTAATGCCTTCTGTATATCAAAAGTAGATTATAGCTAATCTTTTATTCAAATTAGCCGATATTATAAATATACAAAGGAGGTGTCCATTATGGCAGTCGGCTCAACTACTTCAACAGCTTCAACCACTTCAACATCAACCACTTCCAATCGAGTAGGCGGCTTGGTTTCCGGCATGGATATCGATACTCTGGTCGCAAAACTTACTCTTGGAAGCAAGAATAAAATTATAAAGGAACAGCAGAAATCTCAAAAGCTACAATGGAAGCAAGATGCCTATAGAAAAGTCACCGCAGCCATAATTGGTTTTAAAAAAAGTTATTTTGACGCCCTCTCAACAACCAATTTAAGGAGCACTTCATTTTTCAATCCTTTTAAAGCAAGTTCCTCATCTGATGCAATTAAAGCATCAGCAACTCCAACTGCAAGCCCTGGCACAATAAATGTTACTGAAGTAAGCCAGCTGGCAACCAATCAAAAAATTGACAGCAGCAGCAATGTTTCAAAAGCTCTTTCTGGTGCGCTAACGGAAACTGGCACATTGACTGAATCGGAGATTTCGACCTTGGTTTCAGATCTATCTGGCAAATCCATAAGTATCAACCTGGATGGAAAGATAAGAACCATATCTTTTGATGCTTCTTTTGTGGCGACTGCAACATCTCCTGTTTCGGCAGATTCTTTCAAGCTGGCTTTCCAAAACTCATTGAATGCTACCTTCGGTAAAGATACCTCTGGCAACAATTTAATCAATGTTGGAATAACAGGCAATCAGTTTTCCCTATCTGCATCAACTTCAAAAATAATTTTGGGGGGAGACTCGGCTACGCTTTTAAAGTTAGGCTTCGTTCCCTCCCAGTCCAATAAAATCACTACCAGCAACTCCCTAGCAAGTCTAAGTTTGAATTCAGCTCTAGCTGGTTCATCATTTGAATTTAAAATCAACGATGTTGATTTTAGCTTTACCAGTTCTGATTCCTTGGACAAGGTTATTAGCACTATTAATTCCAGTACTGCTGGAGTAACCCTTTCCTATTCTTCTCTGTCTGACAAATTGACTTTGACAAGCAAGGAAACAGGCTCTGGAGAAAATATCAAATTTTCAGAAACGACAGGAAATTTTTTATCTTCTATAATGTCTGGTACTGGCTCGTCAACTCAGGGCAAAAATGCAGAATTAAAAGTTGATGGTGTTTCAATTTCAAGGAGTTCTAATAATTTCAACTTGGATGGAACGAATTTCGAGTTGCTAAAGACCTTCAATAGTGGCAGCGACCCGGTTGCAATTACTGTAAAAGCAGATTCCGCAAGCCTTTTCGATCCCATTGTCAAATTTGTTGGTGAATACAACAATTTGATGGATACCTTGAATGGGTACATTACGGAAAAGACTGATAGCAACTACCAGCCTCTTACCGATGAGCAAAAGGCGGCAATGACTGAATCACAAATAAGTGTTTGGGAAACCAAGGCAAAAGCTGGGATACTAACTGGTGACAGCATCTTGAGCGGCTTAAAATCCAAATTGCAGGCAATGATATATGAACCAGGTGTAACAGGCGGAATTGCTCTATTTAGTATAGGAATTAGTTCGGCAGGATGGCAGGAAAACGGCAAGCTTGTGATTGACGAAACAAAATTAAAAGATTCTCTTTCCACAAAAGGCTCAGATATAAAAGACCTATTCACAGCAACCAATGGTTTGGCAAATAAGATGAATGATCTTCTGGCTAAAGCAGTGGAAACAAAGGGTGTTCAGGGAACCCGGGGTTCTCTTATAGAAATTGCAGGAATACCCCTCCACACCTCTGCTACCCAAAATAATATAACCAAATATATTGAATCTTCCAAAGCCCTAATAGTTACACTAAATACCCGGCTAACCACTGAGGAAAACCGGTATTGGACCAAATTCTCGGCAATGGAGACAGCCATATCCAAATTAAATGATCAAAGTACCATGATTACAAAACAATTTTCAAGTTAAATTTATTACGAGGTGAAAGTTATGCAACAAGCAAATGTGTACATGCAGTATAAAGAACAGTCTTTGGAAACACTTACTAATGGTGAGATAATAATCAAATTGTTCGAGGAGGCCTCAAAGCAGGTCAACATGGCTATTTATTCTATTACATCTGGCAACATTATCAAAGCTTCCAATGCCACGACAAAAGCCCAGAAAATCATATTTGCATTGAGGAATTCTTTGGATATGAAATATCCAATATCAAAAGAAATGGATGAACTTTATCTTTTTATTTATGAACAGTTGAGAGTGGCAAATTCCAACAGGGATATGACCCTTTTCAAGGATCTTCTTGGAATGATTGATGATTTCAAAATTTCTTTCAGGCAGGCAAACAAACTGTCCCGAATGGGAAAATAATCCCGCAATAAATTTTAACTGATTTAACGTTGAAAGAAAGATATGGATAACAGATGAATAATTTTATTGCAATTGAGTTTTACGAAAAAAAGACAAACCTTCTTAAGGATTGCATCTACATGAACGACAGATTATTTGCATCTGTTGACGATTTGGACTTGCTCAACGAACTAATTGAGAAGAGAGGTGCCATTGTTCATGACCTTGATACCTTGAATGTAATCGTGGATGACAGTATTAAAAACCTGCTGAGCGATGAGCAAAAGGCCATGATTGATCGTTTGGTCACAATGCTCATTGACCAGGACCAGGGGCTTCTTGAAATTCTAAACGAGAAGCGCTCAGAACTTTTAAATTTCATAAAAAACACTGTCAAGACGAAAAACGTAATAAAATATATCGCCGCCGAGGTCAGTGATAATGGCAGTTACATGAATTTCAAGAAATAAGAATGTTATATATGGGAATATTAAATAAATAGTAAAGCGAGCATGCTTGGTAGC
>JBAWWY010000024.1:0-22850 GCA_037144355.1 Eubacteriales bacterium
TCGCCATCAGAGAAGGTGGAAGAACTGTTGGTTCCGGCGTAGTAGCCAAAATAATTGCTTGATAAAACCGCATAAGACTTCATAAATACAGCCTCTGTTAAATGCTCGCGTACCGTAAGTACGCTCCGCTTTAACAGAGGCCTTTTTATTCGCCTTCTACGCTTTTCTCGTCGCAATTGTAATTTATTTAAAGATCAAAAGTTACTTTATCGATAAATATGGCCATTAGATGCTCGCGTACGATACTAGCTCACCCAATTTGCGAAACAAATTGTAGGTGAACTTATGCAAGAAAATCACAAATCTATGATTTGTAAATTTTTACCGCTAGCAGCTCGCCCTATTCGTGAAGCGAATAGTAGGCGAACTTATACAAGGAAATCACAAATCTATGATTTGTAGATTTTTACTGTAAGTACGTTCCGTTTCCTAGGGAGCTTCTTTATTCGTACTATGCGATTTTATCTGCGTAATTGTGGATTGGACTTTCCCCTATGCAATTTTGATTGAGATTGTGGATAAATTTTTACTTTTCTCTTAAAATGGCCTAAAACCCATTGATTTAGTCAATTATTAAGACTAAAATACTAGATATGGCACACCACGCAGCGTGTACAAAAAAAGGCCATAAAATCGTTGAGATTTTAATAAATAAATGAATAAAAACTATTGCATTAATGAAAAGCATAATATATAATAACCAAGCTTGCTAAAAAGCGATGAAGCAGGAAGTTGCTGAGCTATCAGGTAATTTCTGCAGAGAATTGTCCGTTCTAGAAACGGGCGAAGGATCTCTACGTGTTTTTGCTTGTGTTAAAAAATATGAAACACCCGGCAAAGTGTATAGAGAAAGCCCTCGTACAAGCATAGCGAAAAGGTACGAAAACTAAGGAGGTAAAGAAGATGTCAACAGAAGAAAAAAAGGCAGCTAGTTCAAAGATTCGAATCAAGTTAAGAGCTTATGACCATAAAGCACTTGATCAATCAGCAGCAAAGATTGTAGAAACAGCAAAGAAGAGTGGAGCCGAAGTATCAGGACCAATTCCACTGCCAACAGAAAAGCAGATCATAACAATTTTAAGGGCGGTCCACAAATATAAGGACTCAAGAGAACAATTCGAACAAAGAACTCACAAGAGACTTATCGACATTCTCAGTCCCACTCAGAAGACAGTTGATGCTTTAATGAAGCTAGACTTGCCAGCTGGGGTAGACATTGAAATCAAACTTTAGAAAATACTAAGAAACTAATATAGATTTGTCCGTTCTACTTTTTAGAGTAATGGAAAATCTCCCTTAGTATGATTACAAAAGTAATCCGCTGTAAGAATTTAGGAGGTAATAATGAATACGATTTTAGGTAAAAAAATCGGCATGACTCAGATCTTTTCAGAAGCTGGAGAATCAATTCCAGTATCGGTTGTTGAAGCAGGACCAATGGTCGTGACTCAAATCAAAACTGTTGAGACTGACGGCTATAACTCAATTCAACTGGGTTATTACGATTTAAAAGAAAGCAGAGCCAACAAGCCAACCAAAGGACATTTCGCAAAAGCTGGAGTTCCTTTGAAAAAGTTCTTGACTGAAGTAAGGGTGGATAACCCAGCTGACTACCAGCTGAACCAAATATTCACAGTAGCTGAATTCGAAGAAGGCAAGAAAGTAGACGTTACTGGAGTTTCCAAAGGTAAGGGAACACAGGGTAACATCGTAAGACATGGACATGCACAAGGTAGAATGACTCATGGTTCAAAGTTTAAAAGAAGACCAGGAGCATTGGCAGCCGGAACATACCCATCAAGAGTATTCAAGGGCAACAAAGGTCCTGGAAGAATGGGTAGAGACACTGTAACAGTTCAGAACCTTGACCTAGTAAGAATAATTTCTGATAGAAACATCTTGCTTATAAAAGGAGCTGTACCTGGTGGCAGAGGCGGTTTATTGAGAATTCAATATGCTATTAAAGGGCAAGGCAAATAGATAAGTGATTCAGAAGGGAGGAAAGAAAAATGGCAAAAGTAAATGTGCTAAATATGGCCGGAGAGCAGGCAGGAAGCATTGAGCTAAATGATGAGATCTTCGGAATTGATATTAATGAATTTGCTGTTCACACAGTTGTTAAAAACTATTTAGCAAATCAGAGACAAGGAACGCAGTCTGCAAGGACTAGAAGCGAAGTCAGAGGGGGAGGCAAAAAGCCTTTCAGACAAAAGGGAACTGGCCGAGCTAGACAGGGAAGTTCAACTTCTCCAAACATGAGTGGCGGTGGAGTAGTATTCGCACCAAAACCAAGAGATTACAGATATACTGTGCCAAAGAAAGTCAGAAGACTTGCAATGAAATCAGTATTGACTTCAAAGGTTGTTGAAAACGAAATAATTGTTTTGGATTCACTAACCATGACAGCACCAAAGACAAAAGACATGATGAAGATTCTTGCAAATGTCAAAGCGGCTAAAAAAACCCTTATTGTTTTAACCGATAAGGATGAAATGATAATCAAGTCTGCTTCAAACATACCAGGAGTAACGACAACTCTAGTAACGACCTTGAATGTTTATGAAATACTAAACCACACAAGTTTCATTGTTACTAAAGAAGCGATAAACAAAATTGAGGAGGTGTATTCATAATGACAACCCCTTATGACTTAATTATTAAACCGGTCATCTCAGAAAAAAGCATGGATGACGTTAAAGAAAAAAAGTATACTTTCAAAGTTGCCGTAAACGCAAACAAGACTCAAGTAAAGCAGGCAATTGAAGAAATATTCGGAGTTCAAGTTGACAAAGTTAACATTATGAACTGCAAGGGAAAACTTAAAAAAGTTGGAAAACATGTTGGTAGAAGAGCAAATTCAAAAAAAGCGATTGTCAAGCTTACTGAAAAAAGTAAACAAATCGAATTCTTTGAAGGTCTATAAGGAGGGAAAGTAAATGGGTATCAAAAAGTATAAACCGACCACTCCTGGATTAAGAGGAATGACGGTTTCCACATTTGAAGAAATAACAACAGGCAATAATCCTGAAAAATCCCTTGTTGTAACTTTAAAGAAACATTCTGGAAGAAACAATCAGGGAAGAATAACAATAAGACATAGAGGCGGCGGCTACAGACCTAAATACAGAGTCATCGACTTCAAAAGAAAAAAAGATGATGTTCCAGGAACTGTATCAACTATCGAGTATGATCCAAACAGAAGTGCAAATATCGCATTGATATTTTACGCTGATGGAGAAAAAAGATATATTATCGCTCCAAACAAACTTAAAGTTGGAGATGTAATTTTCTCAGGCGAAAAAGCTGATATAAAAATCGGAAACACATTGCCACTCAGAAACATTCCAGTCGGCACAATCATACACTGTATCGAATTGAAAACCGGCAAAGGCGCGCAAATGGTTAGATCTGCAGGAAACGGCGCACAGCTTATGGCAAAAGAAGGAGACTACGCACAAGTAAGACTTCCTTCCGGAGAAGTAAGAAAAGTTAGAATCGAATGCAGAGCTACAATCGGTGAAGTTGGAAATATCGATCACGAAAACATCAAGATCGGTAAAGCCGGAAGAACCAGGCACATGGGCGTTAGACCTACAGTCAGAGGTTCGGTAATGAATCCTAACGACCATCCACACGGTGGTGGTGAAGGAAAGACAGGAATTGGTAGAGTTGGTCCTGTGACACCTTGGGGTAAACCAGCACTTGGTTACAAGACTAGAAAGAAAAACAAGCATTCTAATAAATATATTGTCAAGAAGCGTAACGAAAAATAGTTGAAGGGAGGAATAACTAATGGGAAGATCACTTAAAAAAGGCCCTTTTATCAATAAGAAACTTTTAAAAAATATTGAGCTAATGAATGCGGCCAATGAGAAAAAAGTTTTAAAAACATGGTCGAGACCATCAACTATATTTCCACAGATGGTAGGACATACAATTGCGGTTCATGATGGCAGGAGACATATACCTGTTTATGTGACTGAAGACATGGTAGGACATCGACTTGGAGAATTTGCTCCAACCAGAACCTACAGAGGACATGCAGATAAAGAAAAATCATCTAAAGTAAAGAAAAAGTAGTTTAAGAACTAATATTGGAAGGAGGGTCTTAAATGGAATCGAAGGCCGTTGCAAAATATTGTAAAATGTCTCCAATTAAATTAAAACCGATTGCTGATCTAGTAAGAGGCAAGAATTTAAACGAGGCACTAACCATACTAAAGTTCACACCTGGCAAAGGTTCAGAAATAATTGAAAAGGTTGTTAAATCTGCCGCAGCAAATGCAGAAAACAATCATGAAATGAAAGTTGAAAAGTTATATGTTGCAGAAATTACTACAAACCAGGGTCCTACTCAAAAGAGATGGAGAGCTGGTTCTCAAGGTAGAGCATCAACAATACTAAAGAGAAGTAGCCACATTGGGGTTGTACTAAAGGAAAGAGCATAGCGAAAGGAGGCTTTGTTAAATGGGTCAAAAAGTAAACGCACATGGTTTAAGAGTGGGCGTCATAAAAGATTGGGATTCCAAATGGTATGCAGATAAAAGAAACTTTGCAGATTACCTTATCGAAGATAAGATGATAAGAGATTTTGTTAAGAAAAAATTATACGCATCAGGCGTTTCAAAAATCTTAATTGAAAGAGCAGCTAATAATCAAGTAAAAGTTTCTGTTTATACTGCAAAACCAGGTATGGTAATTGGTAGATCAGGCGCTGGAATGGAAGAACTCAAAGCTGAAATCCAGAAGATGACTAAAAAGACTGCAGTTGTAAACATTCTAGAAGTTAGAAGACCAGAACTAGATGCACAGCTTACCGCAGAAAACATTGCACAATCTCTTGAAAGAAGAATATCTTTCAGAAGAGCAATGAAGCAGGCAATCGGAAGAGCCATCAAGTCAGGAGCTAAAGGTATCAAAGTACTTACAGCTGGAAGACTAGGCGGAGCCGAAATTGCCAGAAGCGAAAAATATAGCGAAGGCAACGTGCCATTGCATACTTTAAGAGCAAACATTAACTATGGTTTTGCAGAAGCAAATACTACATACGGAAAAATCGGAGTTAAAGTTTGGATGAACCATGGAGAAATTCTTACTAAAGGATTAGTTAATTCAGCTGAAGAAGTTCCAGCAAAGGGACCAGACAATAAAGGCAGAAATGACAGAAACGATAGACCAAGAAGACCTGATGGTGACAGACCTAGAAACAACAATGATAATAGGAACAGAGGACCTAGAGGCGAAATCAGGCCAGAAGAAAAAAGAGCAGTTTCCCCTAGAACACCTCGTCCTGCTGCGAAGGCTGAAGCACCTCGTGCCGAAGCTCCTAAAGTAGAAACTAAAGAAGCAATAGAAGAATAATACGGGAATCGTAGACAAGGAAGGAGGAAGAAAACGATGTTAATGCCAAAAAGAGTTAAGCGTCGTAGAGTCCATAGAGGAAGAATGAAGGGTATCGCTACCAAAGGTAACGAGATAACTTACGGATCGTATGGATTAATCGCAGAAGAGTGTGGTTGGATAACCTCAAATCAAATAGAATCTGCCAGAATAGCAATGACTAGATATATCAAAAGAGGTGGCAAGGTATATATTAAAATCTTCCCACATAAGTCAGTCACTAAAAAACCTGCAGAAGTTAGAATGGGTTCCGGTAAAGGAGCACCTGACCATTTCGTAGCAGTAGTTAAACCAGGCAGAGTAATGTTCGAGCTTGAAGGCGTTTCAACAGAAAAGGCTAGAGAAGCAATGAGACTTGCACAGCACAAGCTCCCTATAAAAACAAAATTTGTTGTTAAAGGCGAATTAACAGAGGGTGGTGAAGCGTAATGAAAATAGAAAAAATGAGGGACATGACTGTTATTGAGCTTAATAATGAATTTAAAAAACTTAAAAACGAGTTATTCAATTTAAGATTTCAGCACGTGACAGGACAACTTGAGAATCCAATCAAAATGAGAGACGTTAAAAAAGAAATCGCGCGGGTAAAAACCATCATGAGAGAAAATGAACTTAAGAAGGTTCAGGTATAACCGAAAGGAGGGTGTAACATGTTAGACAGAAACAGAAGAAAGACAAAAATTGGAATGGTCGTAAGTGACAAGATGGATAAAACAATAGTTGTTGCTGTTGAAGACTTCGTAAGACATTCCCTTTATGGGAAAGCCGTTAAAAAAACTAATAAGTTTAAGGCTCACGATGAAAACAACGAGTGCAACACAGGAGATAAAGTAAGGATTATGGAAACCAGACCATTGAGTAAAGACAAAAGATGGAGACTGGTAAACATACTCGAAAAGGTTAAATAGAAATTCTTTTCTGAAAGGAGGCACCAGTAATGATTCAGGCAGAAAGTAGATTAAAAGTTGCTGATAATTCAGGCGCTAAAGAAGTATTATGTATTCGTGTACTTGGAGGCACAAGCCGAAAGTATGCAAATATAGGAGATATAATCGTATGTGCCGTTAAAGATGCAACACCAGGCGGTGTTGTCAAAAAAGGTGAAGTTGTTAAAGCCGTAGTAGTTAGAACAAAGCATGGCGTTAGAAGAACAGACGGAAGCTATGTAAAATTTGATCAAAACGCTGCAGTAATAATAAAAGAAGACAAAAACCCTGTTGGAACTCGTATCTTTGGACCTGTTGCAAGAGAGTTAAGAGACAGAAGCTTCATGAAAATCGTGTCATTGGCACCAGAAGTACTATAGAGGGGGTGTTGAAATGCATATAAAAAAGGATGATACCGTTGTACTTATTTCCGGTAAAGACAAAGGAAAAAAAGGAAAAGTACTTAAAGCTTTCCCAAAAGATGAAAAAGTAATCGTAGAGGGAATAAATATTCAGACAAAACATCAAAAGCAAACAAAGAAAATTGCTAGCGAGATAAAACATCAAGAAGGACCAGTTCATGTATCAAATGTAATGCTTTGGGATGCTAAAGCAAAAGCACCGACTAGGATCAGCATGAAAATCGATAATGGTGTTAAAGTAAGAGTATCAAAAAAATCGGGTCAAGTTATAGAATAAAAAGCCCGAAAGGAGGGAATAATCTTGGCAGCTAGACTAAAAGAAATGTACAAAGATCAAGTATTTAAAGGATTAATGGAAAAATTTAAATATGAGAATGTTATGGAAGTACCAAAGCTAACTAAGGTAACCTTGAACATGGGCTTAGGAGATGCGAAAGACAATACTAAGCTTATGGAAACCGCAGTAGAAGAATTAGCAATGATTAGTGGTCAAAAGCCAGTAATTACCAAGGCTAAGAAATCTATAGCGAATTTCAAAGTTAGACAAGGTATGCCCGTTGGAGCTAAAGTCACTTTAAGAGGGGACAGCATGTATGAATTTGTTGACAAGTTCTTCAATGTGGATCTACCTAGAGTAAGAGATTTTAAGGGAGTTAGCAATAATTCCTTCGACGGTAGAGGTAACTACTCTATGGGAATCAAAGAACAACTTATATTCCCAGAAATTAATTATGACAAAGTTGATAAGATCAGAGGAATGGATATTGTATTTACAACAACGGCAAAAACAGACGAAGAAGCTCAAACACTTTTAGAACTTCTCGGCATGCCGTTTGCAAAATAAGGAGGGAGAATTATGGCAAAGACATCTCTCAAAGTAAAACAACAGAGAGCACCTAAGTATCCAACTAGAGCATACACTAGATGCAGACTCTGTGGCAGACCGCACGCATACCTAAGAAAATTTGGAATATGTCGTATCTGTTTCAGAGAGCTAGCTTATAAAGGCGAAATACCGGGCGTCAGAAAAGCAAGCTGGTAAAGATAAAGATAAGGAAGGAGGGACTGTACCATGACAATGACTGATCCTATAGCAGATATGCTTACGAGAATAAGAAACGCCAATACTGTAGGACATGCAACCGTTGATCTTCCAGCGTCTAAAATGAAGAAATCAATAGCAGAAATTTTACGCGAAGAAGGATATATTAAAGGGTACGATGTAATAGAAGATGGCAAACAGGGAATCATCAGAATTCAAATGAAATATGGTGCTGACAAAGAAAGAGTAATTAGTGGAATTAAGAGAATTTCAAAGCCAGGACTTAAGGTCTATGCAAAGAAAGGTGAGGTTCCAAAAGTCTTAGGTGGACTAGGAATCGCAATTGTCTCAACTTCAAAAGGAATCTGCAGTGATAAAGAGGCAAGAAACCTTGGAGTTGGCGGAGAAATTATCTGTTATGTATGGTAACAAGATAGGAAAATAGGAGGTACAGAAATGTCAAGAATTGGTAAAAAACCTGTGTCTCTTCCTATAGGTGTCGAGGTTATAATCAGTGACAGCAATCTTGTTACTGTTAAAGGACCCAAGGGAGAACTAAGGGAGCAGATTGGCAAACTAATTAAAATTGAACAAAATGATGGAGTAATCACCGTGAATAGAACTTCAGATTCAAAAGACGCTAGATCCGCACATGGATTGAGCAGAACGTTGATAAGCAACATGGTTCTTGGAGTAACTGACGGTTTTGAAAAGAAATTGCAACTGATTGGCGTAGGCTATAAAGTTGAAAAAACTGGCAATGTTTTAGTATTAAATCTTGGATATTCACATCCTATAAGAATGGAAGATCCTGATGGAATAACTATAGAGGTTGCCTCACCAACAGAACTAACGGTTAAAGGTATTAGCAAACAGCTTGTAGGAAACTACGCTGCTAATATTAGGAAAAAGAGACCACCTGAACCTTACAAGGGCAAAGGAATTAGATACGTTGGCGAAGTAGTACTCAGAAAAGAAGGAAAATCAGGTAAGAAATAGTAGGAAGGAGTGAAAAAAATGGCAGTAACAGATGACAAAATAGTTAAGCGTATAGCGAGACATGCTAGAATTAGAAAAAATATGTTTGGAACTCCTGAAAGGCCAAGGCTTTGTATTTTTAGAAGTGCGAAAAATATTTATGCACAAATAATCGATGATACTACAGGTCAGACTTTAGTAGCTGCTTCCACACTTGATAAGGATGTTAAAGATAAGATCCCTTATGGTGGAAATAAAGAAGCTGCGAAAGTTGTTGGCGAACAGGTTGCCAAAAGAGCTCTAGAAAAGGGCATAGAAGTTGTGTGCTTTGATAGAGGCGGATTCTTATATCACGGAAGAATTAAAGAACTAGCCTTAGGCGCCCGTGAAGCCGGACTAAAATTCTAACAGAAGGAGGAAAGCGAATGCGACATATAATGATTGATGCATCGAAACTTGAACTTAAAGAATCTATCGTAAACATTAGAAGAGTAGCAAAAGTAGTAAAAGGCGGTAGAAATTTTAGATTCAGCGTTTCAGTAGTTGTTGGAAACGGCGAAGGTTATGTTGGAGTAGGACTTGGCAAAGCTCAGGAAATTCCAGAAGCTGTTAGAAAAGCAATTGAAGATGCAAAAAAGAATTTAATTTATGTTCCAACAGTTGGAACTACCATACCACATAGATCTCTAGGAGTATTTGGCGCAGGAAGAGTATTCTTAATGCCAGCCAGAGAAGGTACTGGAGTAATCGCAGGAAGTTCAGTTCGTACTGTACTTGAACTTGCAGGAGTAAAAGATGTTAGAGCCAAGTCGATTGGTTCAAACAATGCAGGTAATATGGCACATGCTACAATTGAAGGACTTAGAAACCTTAAGACCATTGAGCAGATATCCAGGTTAAGAGGTAAAACAAAAGAAGAAATATTAGGTTAGGAGGGATAGCCGTGACTAATAACGAAAAAAAATTAAATATTACTTTAGTCAAGAGTGTAATCGGCGCTTCTCCTGCACATAGAAGAATTGTTGAAGCGTTAGGACTAAGAAAAATCAGACATTCGGTTTTACAGCCTGACAATCCGCAAATTCGCGGAGCAATAGAAAAAGTAAGACATCTTGTACAAGTTCAAGAACTCTAAGATTGGAGGTGTTAGGATATGAAACTGCATGAATTAAGAGCAGCTGAAGGTTCAACCAAGAAACCTAAAAGAAAAGGTAGAGGAACAGGATCCGGAAATGGTAAGGATGCTGGTCGTGGTATGAACGGACAGAATTCTAGAAGTGGCGGTGGGACAAGACCAGGTTTTGAAGGTGGTCAGATGCCATTGACTAGAAGAATCCCAAAAAGAGGATTCACAAATATTTTCAGGAAAGAATGGTCAATTATTAATGTTGACGACCTTAATGGATTTGAAAACGGTGCTGTAGTTACCCCTGAAGTTCTAGAAAAAATTGGAATGATCAAACAGGTAAAAGACGGCGTTAAAATTCTTGGGGAAGGAAATCTTGAAAAGAACGTAACAGTAAAAGCACACAAATTCAGTAAATCAGCCATCGAAAAGATAGAATCTGCCGGAGGAAAGGCAGAGGTGATCTAGGATGAACATGATTAGGACTATAGCCCATGCATGGAAGATTCCGGATATTAGAAGAAAAATGGTGTTCACACTACTTATGCTTCTAATATTCAGACTTGGATCAAACATTCCTGTTCCTGGAATTGATAGAACAGTTTTAGACAAATTGTTCAATTCAAGCCAGTCAGGGGTTTTTGGATTGATGGATATGTTTTCTGGAGGATCCTTCGGGCATTTTACCATATTTGCCCTTAGCATAACTCCTTACATTACAGCGTCTATCATTTTCCAACTTCTTACCATCGCAGTACCAAGCATTGAAGCATTAGCAAAAGAAGGAACTGAAGGGAAGAAGAAGATTGCACAATATACTAGATACTTAACAGTAATTCTAGCATTTGTTCAAGCAATCGGACTAAGCGTAGGACTTTTCAGAGGAGCATTAATCAGCTCCGACTTTTTCTCCATATCCTTGATAGTACTTGTATTATCAGCTGGAACAGCCTTCCTGATGTGGCTCGGAG
This sequence comes from Eubacteriales bacterium, assembly GCA_037144355.1. GTDB lineage: Bacteria > Bacillota > Clostridia > Peptostreptococcales > Anaerovoracaceae > JBAWWY01. Next base: position 10,866 of record JBAWWY010000024.1, read on the forward strand.
AACAAATAAATGAAAACGGAATAGGCAATGGAATATCCCTGATTATATTCGGAGGAATTATTTCAAGAATGCCAAAAGGAATTTCAACTACACTGGTTAAATACAGTGCTGGAGAAGTTTCCTTGATTTCATTAGTATTATTCGTAATGTTTGCTATACTGGTAATTGTTGGTATCATTATGATCCAGCAAGGAACCAGAAAAATTCCAGTTCAATACGCAAAAAGAGTTGTTGGAAGAAAAATGTATGGTGGTCAGAGTACTCACATACCAATGAAAGTAAATCAAGCAGGAGTAATTCCTGTAATATTCGCTATTTCATTGTTGCAGTTTCCAATCACATTGACGTATTTCATGCCAAATACTGGTTTTTCCAGTTTTATCGGAACTTGGTTCTCACCAAGCGGAAATCCTGGATTTTGGGTATATGGTTTCTTCAACATTTTACTTGTAATGTTTTTCACCTACTTCTATACATCGGTTACTTTCAATCCTTTGGAAGTTGCCAACAATATGAAGGCAAATGGTGGATTCATACCAGGAATCAGACCAGGAAGATCAACAGTTGAGTATTTGACCAAGGTTATGACTAGAATTACATTTGTAGGAGCAGTATTCCTTGCATTTATTTCAACGCTTCCTCATTTGCTTCAACAGTTTACTACGCTTCAAATCGGATTTGGAGGCACTTCATTACTGATCGTAGTTGGTGTAGCACTTGATACTATGAAACAACTTGAAGCGCAAATGATGATGAGAAATTATCAAGGCTTCTTAAAATAACTAAGGAGGATTGGTATGTTTAGGCTAATATTGCTGGGCCCACAAGGCGCAGGTAAAGGCACACAAGCGGTAAGAATCGCTGAGAAATATCAGATACCCGCATTTTCCACTGGAGCAATGTTTCGATCACATGTTGAGAAGGAAACTCCATTTGGAATTGAAGCCAAGAAATATATGGAAAGTGGGGAGCTTGTTCCTGATGAATTGGTCGTTTCCATTGTCGAAGACCGTCTGAAGGATGATGACTGTAAAAAGGGATTTCTACTAGATGGATTTCCAAGAACAGTTTATCAAGCTGAACATTTTGACAAATATCTTGACAGCTTCGGGGCATCCATAGATAAAGTAATCAGCATTGAAGTTGATAAAAATGTACTTATTGAAAGAACTGTGGGAAGAAGAGTTTGTAGGGTTTGTGGAGCAACATACCATTTGATTTTCAAACCAACTAAAGTTTTGGGAATCTGTGATGTATGTGGCAGCAAAATATACCAAAGAGACGACGACAAGGTGGAAACAGTTACAAAACGTACTGAAGTATACTTGAAGCAGACAAAACCTCTTGTGGATTACTATAGCAGTAAAGGTATTCTTGCAGTTATAAATGGACAACAGGACATGGATAAAGTATTTCAAGATATAGTGGATGCTTTAGGAGAACAATAATGATAATCATTAAGTCTCAGGGAGAAATCCAACTGATGAGAGAAGCAGGCAAAGTCACTGCACAGATCCTATTATCCCTACATGATATAATCAAGCCTGGGATGAAGACAAAGGAACTCGATGCGTATATCGAAGGAGAAATCCTAAGACATAAAATGATTCCTGCATTCAAAGGTTATAATGGATTCCCGGCAAGCGCATGCATTTCTATCAACAATGAAATTGTCCATGGAATACCATCGGAGAAAACCCTGAAGGATGGAGATATTGTAAGTGTCGATGTTGGTAACATATATAAAGGTTATTTCAGCGATGCAGCAAGAACTTATCCTGTAGGAAGTGTTTCAGATGAAGCTATGAAGCTTATTGTCGCAACAGAACAGAGTTTTTTTGAGGGTTTGAAGTTTTGCAAGGTTGGTTATAGACTCTCGGACATCTCCAATGCAATTCAAACTAGAGCTGAGGCTGATGGATTTTCTCTAGTAAGAGATTTTGTCGGCCATGGAATCGGTTCAAGCATGCATGAGGAGCCCCAGATTCCAAACTATGGTCCAAAAGGTAGAGGCCCGAGGCTTTCCGTAGGAATGGTCTTCGCAATCGAACCGATGGTGAACCAAGGTACCTTTGAAATGAGAGTGCTGGAAGACAACTGGACCGCAGTAACCAAAGATGGAAAGCTATCCGCCCACTATGAAAATACTGTTGCAATCACTGACGGTGAACCTGAAATTTTAACTTTATAAGGGTATAACGCCCAAACAATAGAGGTGAACAAATGGAATCTACAGGAGAACTATGCCTAGGGCAGATTGTCAGCTCAAAGGCCGGCAGAGACAAAGACAAAGTATTTGCAGTAGTCGAAATCATTGATGATAAATATGTATTCATTGCAGACGGCGACCTAAGGAAGATTGAAAATCCTAAGAAGAAAAAAGTAAAGCATCTGCAAAAATATAACACGATTAATGAAGAGCTAAAAAGAAAATTGGAAACAGGCAGCAAGATTGAAAATATCGAACTGCAAAAAGATTTGGAAAAATCAGGAATTATCTGGTTAAAAATTTAGGAGGTGCGCATATATGGCAAAGAAAGACGTCATTGAAGTATTTGGCACCGTGCTTGAAGCTCAACCAAATGCAATGTTTAAAGTTAAGCTTGAAAATGGTTATGAGATACTTGCACATATCTCTGGAAAGATAAGAATGAACTTCATTCGTATATTGCCCGGAGACCGAGTTAAAGTAGAATTATCACCATATGACTTGACCAGGGGAAGAATAACCTGGCGAGATAAGTAATAGGTGTTAAGGAGGTATTGTAATGAAAGTAAGATCATCAGTTAAGCCAATGTGCGAAAAGTGCAAGGTAATCAAAAGAGATGGAAAAGTTATGGTCATCTGCGAAAACCCTAAGCACAAGCAGACTCAAGGCTAAAGAAATATCAAAAATAATATCCGTAAGGTATTAACTTGACGGGGGCGGCTGTGCTTAATTGTCGAGAGATAACGAAGCGTCCCTAGAGATAATTTCTAAATAAAAAGTTACTTTTATGTAGGAGGTGTAAGCGAATGGCTCGTATAGCCGGTGTCGATTTACCTAAGGATAAAAGAGTCGAAATAGGACTGACTTATATCTTTGGGATTGGAAGAAAAACATCAAACATTATTCTTTCTCAAGCAGGTATAAACCCTGATACAAGAATAAAAGATTTGACTGAAGAAGAAGTAGGCTCAATAAGAAGAATTATTGAAGCTGATTATAATGTTGAAGGGGATCTTCGTAGAGAAGTTTCGCTCAATATTAAAAGACTTATGGAAATTGGTTGTTACAGAGGAATTAGACATAGAAGAGGTCTTCCTGTAAGAGGTCAAGGAACTAAGACAAACGCTAGAACTAGAAAAGGCCCTAAGAAAACTGTAGGCAGAAAAAAGAAGAAGGTTTAAAGGAGGTTAATTAAAATGGCAAAAGCTGTAAAAAAGACAGTTCGCAAAAAAAGACGTGAAAGAAAAAATATCGAACGCGGTCAAGCTCATATTCAATCGACCTTTAATAACACGATTGTTACGCTTACAGATCTTAGTGGAAACGCGCTTTCATGGTCAAGTGCTGGGTCGCTTGGTTTTAAAGGCTCAAGGAAATCAACTCCTTATGCCGCTCAGATGGCTGCTGAGGTGGCTGCTAAAGAAGCAATGGAGCATGGACTTAAGATTATCGAAGTTTATGTTAAGGGACCAGGATCTGGTCGTGAAGCTGCAATAAGAGCACTTCAAACCGCAGGGCTTGAAATCAACCTTATTAAAGATATCACACCAATTCCCCATAACGGATGCAGACCACCAAAAAGAAGAAGAGTTTAATTAAAAGGAGGTGTAATTAATGGCTAGATATATTGGGCCTTCATGCAGACTATGTAGAAGAGAAGGTCAAAAACTATTTTTAAAAGGCGAAAGATGCTACAGCACAAAATGTGCTATGGATAAAAAGCCATTTGCCCCCGGACAGCACGGACAGAGCAGAAAAAAACTCTCTGACTATGGGCATCAACTTAGAGAAAAACAAAAGGCCAAGCGTTTTTATGGAATATTGGAAACTCAGTTTAGAAACTACTTTGATAAAGCTGCTAAAAAGAAAGGGATTACTGGTGAAAACCTGTTAATCATGCTTGAAACCAGACTTGACAACACTGTATTCAGAATGGGTTTTGCGTCTTCTAGAAAAGAAGCTAGACAACTTGTTCTTCATGGACACTTTACTGTCAATGATCATAAAGAAAATATTCCATCATTCGCCGTTAAAGCGGGAGATGTGATCAAAGTCAAAGATAAGAGCACAGTATCACCAAAGTTCAAAGAAATTAAAGAAATGTCAATCAGCGTACCTGTATGGATAACTGTTGATGTTGAAAAGCTTGAAGGAAAGGTTATTGCGATTCCTAGGAGAGAAGACATTGACACTCCAGTGGCAGAACATTTAATCGTAGAGCTTTACTCAAAATAATTGAGTTAGTTATAACCCTCAAAATTAAAGTTAGTGGAATTGTAAGGAGGGAATTACATGATAGAAATCGAAAAACCAACAATAGAATGTATTTTTTCTGATGAAGACATTAATTACGGCAAGTTTATCGTTGAGCCTTTGGAAAGAGGTTACGGAACCACTCTTGGAAACAGCTTGAGAAGAATTTTACTCTCATCTCTTCCTGGAGCTGCGGTTACTTCAATAAAAATTGATGGAATACTGCATGAATTTTCCACTATTCCAGGGGTAAAAGAAGACGTTACAGAGATTATCCTGAATTTAAAGAGACTTTCTGTAAGACTTACCGGCGAAAACACAAAAAAAGTAATAATTAATGCTGTTGGACCAAAAGTTGTCACAGCTGCTGATATAATTTCAGACAGCGATTTGGAAATATTCAATCCGAACCTGCATATTGCCACCTTGGAGGAAAATGCAACCCTCACAATGGAAATCAATATTGCTAGAGGCAGAGGATACGCTCCTGCGGAGCAAAACAAAACAGAATATATGCCGATTGCCGTTATACCGGTTGACTCTATATATACTCCAGTGAAAAAGGTTAACTTTACAGTGGAAAATACCAGAGTAGGGCAGGTTACAGATTATGACAAGCTAATACTAGAAATTTGGACTGATGGGAGCATTTCTCCTGAAGAAGGAGTTTCCATCGGGGCAAAGATTATGCAGGAGCACTTGAAACTTTTTGTTGATCTTACCGACAACATCGATTCCGTTGAAATAATGGTTGAGAAGGAAGAAGACAAGAAGGAAAAGGCTTTGGAAATGACTATTGAAGAACTGGAACTCTCAGTTAGATCGTTTAACTGTCTAAAGAGAGCAGGAATCAATACAGTTGAAGAGCTTACTCACAAATCAGAGGACGAAATGATGAAGGTTAGAAACCTTGGCAAGAAATCCCTTGATGAGGTAAAACTAAAGTTAGAAGAATTAGGACTCGGACTTAAACCGAGTGAAGACTAATAAGCAAAGGAGGGACGAAAATGCCGGGACATAGAAAATTAGGCAGACCTACTGCTCACAGAAAAGCAATGCTTAGAAACATTGTTACAGATCTTCTTAGAGAAGGCCGTATTACTACGACTGAAATGAGAGCAAAGGAAGCAAGAAAAACTGCAGAAAAGATGGTAACCTTAGGCAAAAGAGGAGATCTTCACGCAAGAAGACAAGCACTAGCTTACGTTTACGACGAAACTGTTGTTAAAAAATTGTTTGAAGAAATTGCTCCTAAGTATGCGGACAGAAACGGTGGATATACTAGAATTCTTAAGCTTGGACCAAGACAAGGGGACAGCGCTGAGATGGTATTTATTGAACTAGTATAATCAACTATACTTGAAATTCTTAAGGCCGGCTTTACATTTATTTGTGAGGCCGGCTTTTCTGTTTCCGAGGTTTAGCTCTTCGAGAGCAAAATGAGCAACTACGGCTTTTTAATTTGTTGCGCCGTTGGTGCGTTGCTTCATTTTCTCTCGAGCGCTAAACCTTTTCAATATTAAATGCATCTTTTGCAATATATATAGAGCTAATGCAATTCGATTTCAAGTTAAATTGAAGATACTAGACCTGCTTCAGAGCCGAGAGACCCGACACGCACTTCGTGCTTTGGCTATTATTTATGTCTCAGATGTTTTCTGCCGAATGCCACGCACACTTCTTCAATATGAATCAAATTCCAACTCCAAAGAAAAGCATGTTAATCATGCACCGGTACTATTTCAAAGATTCAAAAGCAAGCATAGGTATGAAATTTCAAGTTAGGTTGAAGATACTAGATCTGCTTCGTAGCCGAGAGAAACGCCAAGCACTACGTGCTTTGGCTATTATGTATATCTCGGATGTTTTCTGCCGAATATCCCGCACACTTCTTCAATATGAATCAGATTTCAACTTCAAAGAAAAGCATGTTAAGTCTTACTCAAGCCAACGCTACGTGGGTTGGTCATTGTAATGCCTGTCAAAATAAGGTATAATATCACGGTGAATGTGAGGTACTTATAATGAAAAAAATTGGGATATTGTTTTCAATATTGATTTTGGCAGCGGTAATACTATATGGCTGTGGTCCAACTTCATCAAAAGTAGATGAGCAATTTGCAAAGATAGTTGCCGAAAAAGCAACTCTTGAGGCATTAGGACAAGCGAATGAATTCATGTCTAAGAATATTAGCAAATTAGATAAAAACGACGCTAGCAAACTGTTGATGGAATATGAAGACTTCATGTTGAAATATAGCAGCACTGATTTGGATCAAACGGAGTTAGACAAGCTACTTGTTTATTGGAATCCAGCGACTCAAACCTTGGAAGCAGACAAGATTAAAGGGGATCAGCTAAAAGCAACTTACAATCTATTTGTGAATGATGGATTCTATTTTCTAACATTTGGCGGAGATCCATTCCCTACAATCAATTACAGTAAACTATTAAGTGAATACGAATCAAATATTTCTCCAGCTTTGATTGATTTATATAAGATTAAACAATTAGAATCGGATACCCCAATGGCAAATATCTCTGGCTTAGCAATCAGTTGGGGAGAGTTGGCAAATAGGGCGTTAGGGGCAGAGAAATATATTCAAAAATACAAGGATGATCCAAATACCCAGGAAGATGCGATTTTCATCTACCAGAACTATATAAACACTCTTCTTCTCGGGATTGAAAATACACCAATATTCAGTATTGATAACAATCAGTTTTCTAATGATGCCAAAACGCAATATATTGAATTTGTTAAAAATAACCCGGATAGCGTAACTGGGTATGTTTTGAATGAATATATTACCTATTTAAAAAGCATAAGTTATAAATTGGACTACACAAATGAAGAACAAAGTAAAATATTTTTTGATACTTGTACTTGGCTGGTAAGCGAGGCAGGGAAAAGGGTGACTAAGTAAAATGGAAGATATTATAAAAATCGAACACTTATATTTTGAATATAAAAGGGAAGAGGACAATGAGACGGTCAAGGCTCTTTTTGATGTAAGCCTTGATATTAAAAGAGGCTCATTTGTTTCTATAATTGGGCACAATGGCTCTGGAAAATCCACCCTTGCAAAGAATATCAATGCCTTGCTCCTTCCAAGCGCTGGAGTAGTTTATGTCAATGGTCATGATACAAAGGACGATAAATGGCTTTGGGAAATCAGGCAAAATGCAGGAATGGTTTTTCAGAATCCTGACAACCAGCTCGTCTCATCTATTGTTGAGGACGACGTAGCCTTCGGCCCAGAAAATCTTGGGGTTGAGCCTGAAGAAATTAGAAAAAGAGTAAACGAAGCCTTAATATCCGTAGATATGTATGATGAAAGAAAGAAAGCACCTCATCTACTTTCCGGAGGCCAAAAGCAGAGAGTGGCCATTGCGGGAGTAATAGCAATGAGGCCAGATTGCATAATCTTGGATGAACCCACAGCAATGCTGGATCCCAAGGGTAGGGAAGAAGTAATGAACATTATCAAGAAGTTGAATAATGAGGGAATAACTATTGTACTGATAACTCATTTCATGGATGAGGCGGCGAAAGCTGACAGGGTTATAATCATGGACAGCGGGAAAGTCAAACTGGATGGGCCGCCGTGGGAAGTATTCCAAAGGGAGGAAGAAATCAAAGCATTTGGGTTAGACCTTCCATTTGCAGCTGAGCTCGCCAACAGACTCAGGGGAAAGGGTATCAATGTGCCCGGCTACATAATCGACATTGATGAAATGGTGGAATATCTATGTCAATAATAGTAAATAATTTGAAATATATTTATAGCGAGGGTATGCCATATGAAACTCTTGCACTTGACGATGTTAGTTTTGAAATAAACGACAATGAATTTGTTGGAATTATTGGGCATACTGGCTCAGGCAAATCTACCCTAATTCAGCACCTCAATGGTTTGTTAAAACCTAAATCTGGAGAAATAATAGTTTCAGGCTTCAATATCACTGGCAAGGGAATTAAAATGAGGGACATCCGAAGAAAAATCGGGCTTGTTTTCCAATATCCGGAATACCAGCTATTTGAGGAAACTGTAAGACAGGATGTTGCCTTTGGCCCGCTCAATCTTGGGTTAAGCTTGGAAGAAGCGAATCTAAGGGTTCGGGAAGCTTTAGCACTTGTGGGCCTTGATTATGAAGAAGTTGCGGAACGATCTCCATTCGACTTGTCTGGCGGACAGAAGAGAAGAGTTGCCATTGCTGGGGTAATAGCCATGAAACCTGAAGTCTTAATCATGGATGAGCCAACGGCAGGACTTGATCCAAAAGCACATAAAGAAGTTTTAAAGATGGTTAAGACTATTCACGACAAGGAAAAGAACATTGTAATTCTTGTTTCCCACAATATGGGAGACATTGCAATGCTTTCAGATAAAATCATGGTTATGGACAAGGGAAGGATTTCAGCAATTGGAACACCAAGGGAAATATTCAAGGAAGCCGCTTTAATAGAAGCCGCTGGTTTGAAGCTTCCGGAAGTAACCCAGTTTATGAGAGAACTGAATAAAAGGGGCGTTTGTGTTTCTTCTGAAGCCTTGACAATAGACGAGGCGGAAGTGGAAATAATCGAGTATTTAAGGAGCAAAAAACAATGCTTAGAGATATAACATTAGGACAATATTATCCAGGGAACTCCATAATCCACAAACTTGATCCCAGGGTCAAGATCATTGCAACATTTCTTTTGATTCTCGAATTGTTCTTTGTGAAGGATTTCATTGGATACCTTATTATCGTGGCGTTTATAGCGGCAGTAGTTTTCATTGCCAAAATACCACCGAAATTCATATTCAAGGGGTTAAAGCCGATTTTCTTTATTATTATTTTCACATTCGGAATAAACATGTTTATGACACAAGGAACGGTAATCTTTTCCCTTGGATTCTTACAGATAACAAAGGAAGGTTTGAGGCAGGCTGTGTTCATGGGAAGCAGGCTAATCCTCCTTATAATAGGCTCTTCATTGCTTACACTGGCTACAAAACCTATAAGTCTAACCGACGGCATCGAAAAACTTTTGAATCCTTTGAAAAAAATAGGAGTGCCTGCTCATGAGCTTGCATTGATGATGACTATCGCTTTAAGGTTTATTCCGACATTGCTTGAAGAAACTGACAAGATAATGAAGGCGCAAATGGCCAGGGGCGCCGACTTCGAAAGCGGCAATCTAATAAACAGGGCTAAGAGCTTGATTCCATTAATGGTTCCTTTGTTCATCAGTGCATTTAGAATTGCACAGGATTTGGCAATGGCAATGGAAGCAAGATGCTATAGAGGCGGCGACAACCGGACAAGGATGAACGGAATGAAGCTCAAAGGAATAGACGTAGCCGCATCAATATTTCTAATTCTGTTCCTTGCATTGATATTGGCTCAGTCAAGAGGCCTGTTTGCATTACTATTGGCATAAACAAGTAGGTGTTGAGATCTTCGAGTTGAGATGCCTTTTATATTAGTAATTTTGCAATTATAGGTTTAGCGCTCGGGAGGAAATGCGGCAACGCACCAACGGCGCAACAAATTAGAAAAGCCGTAGTTGCATATTTTGCTCGCGAAGAGCTAAACAATAAATAATGTAAGGTATAAATTTATATGAAAATCGATAAGAAGATTACAACCAAATATATGATTCAGGCGGCGGTCATCGCTGCGATTTATGGTGTTTTGACTATCGTTTTAATGCCCATAAGCTATGGTTTCATGCAGATTAGAGTTTCTGAGGCATTGACTGTGCTTCCGTTTTTTACACCAGCCGCAATTCCCGGACTTTTTATTGGGTGCCTTGTTGCAAATATTCTGGGACCAAATGGACTGCTGGATATTATACTTGGAAGCGGCGCAAGTTTGATTGCAGCGTTATTGTCATATTATCTTAGGAAGAGACCGATTCTGGTTCCACTGCCACCGGTCGTGGTGAATGCGCTGGTAATAGGTCCAATGCTCAAATATGTCTATGCTTTGCCAATACCTTTGATTGCCTGCATTCTGTGGGTTGGGCTCGGCCAGTTAATTGCCTGTTATGGTATCGGATATCCTCTTTTGACTTATCTAAAAAAATACAATTTTATATTCAAGTAGTAATCATCAAGATTTTAACTGGTTCTTATGGAATCCCAAAAAAACAATCATTAAACATGAAAAACTATTGAATTATAGTGCGCCATACTATATATTGTTATCGTGAGTAGAAATCTAACAAGGGAGTGTGGCTTAGCATGAGCAAAATACAAAAGAGAAACGGTGAAATTGTAGACTTTGACAACACCAAGATTAAGAACGCAATCTTTGCAGCTGCAGAAGCAGTGGGGGGTTCGGATGAAATTCAGGCACAAAGGCTTACGAACATTGTCACGGAAATTGTAAAGGAATCATATAATGCATCTATTCCTTCAGTTGAAGATATTCAGGACATGGTTGAAAAGGTCTTGATTGAAGAGGGCCACGCAAAGACAGCCAAGGCATTTATTCTATACAGATCCAAGAGAGAAGAAATAAGATCCATGAGCAACTTGTTTATGGATGCTGAACAGATGATAGAAGAATATGTTTCATTGAAAGACTGGAGAGTAAACGAGAACTCCAATATGGGATACTCCCTCCAAGGTCTTAACAATCATATAGTTGAAAGTATCACCCAGAAATACTGGCTGGGTAAAATATATAGAAAAGAAATAAGAGATGCCCACGTGAGAGGGGATCTCCACATACATGACCTTGGGCTCCTAGCCCCTTATTGTTGTGGCTGGGACCTGGAAGCTTTCCTAATGTATGGATTCAGAGGGGCCAAGGGCAAAGTCGAATCAAAGCCACCGAAACATTTCGAATCTGCCCTTATGCAGATTGCCAACCTACTATTCACATTGCAGGGAGAATCTGCAGGAGCCCAGGCAGTATCCAGCATTGATACCTACCTTGCTCCATTCATCTACTATGACAACTTGGATTTCAATCAAGTTAAAAAGGCAATACAGCGCTTTATTTATAATCTAAATATCCCAACAAGGGTAGGTTTTCAAACGCCATTTACCAATATAAGTTTGGATATTGTTCCACACCCAACACTGAAGAGCCAGGGAGCTATTATTGGCGGAGTGATGATGGACAAGACATATGCAGAATTCCAAAAGGAAATGGATATGTTCAATGTGGCTTATTGTGAAGTGATGATGGAAGGCGATGGAGCTGGAAGAGCATTCAGCTTTCCAATCCCAACTGTGAATATTACCAAGGATTTTCCATGGGATTCAAATACAGTAAACAACATTATGGAAATGACCAGAAAGTTTGGAACTCCATACTTTGCCAACTTCTTGAACTCGGATTTGTCTCCGGAAGATGTTAGATCAATGTGCTGTAGGCTAAGACTGGATAATAGGGAGCTTAGACACCGAGGAGGCGGACTTTTTGGTGCCAACCCACTAACTGGTTCAATCAACGTTGTAACGCTTAATATGGCAAGAATAGGCTATAATTCCACATCCCCAAGCGACTTCAAGAAAAGAGT
>JBAWWY010000025.1:0-22624 GCA_037144355.1 Eubacteriales bacterium
TATCCTCTTTGACTAATAGTGTAACAAGCAAAAACCCGACAATCATTAGCAAACCGCCGATTATGAAACAATACCTATATCCGATTTGCTCTGAAAGCAGTCCACCCAAAACAGGTCCAATTGTATAACCAATAAAATTTGAAGATGTCATGAAACCAAGTGCGAAGGACATCTTGTTGTTGGCGGTATTGGCTGATACAAAGGCCATTGAAGCTGTTATAGTTCCTGTGAATATTCCTTGGAGGGCTCTTAAAACGAGAAGCTGCGGTACATTGGCAACAAATCCCATGCCTCCAATTATAAAAACTGCAGAAAACATGGCTCTTTGAAGCATAAGCTTCCTGCCATATCTGTCAGCAAGGATACCCCAGATTGGAGCAAAAATTATCATCGTAGCTGCGGGAATGGTCGATGCGAGTCCGGTATAAAAAATCAAAGCGCTATGGTCTCTAATTCCGAGCTCCTGAATATAAAACGGGATAAATGGCAACCCAAAACCGAAGCTCATCAAAGCAATGACTTGCGCAACCCATAGGGTATATAAATTTATTTTCCATCTTTCCATTTTACCGAGCCCACTTTATTGTCTATTTCACCAACATTTGTGATTTGATTTTATCTGTTTCCGCCGTCCCCTTGAGAATTTCCAAAAGCTTGAATGCGAATTCAAGCGCAGTTCCTGGCCCTCTTGAGGTTACGATATTGCCTGACACTACAACGCTCTCTGAGGAGAGGTTTGCCCCCTTCAAATGTTCTTCGAAGCCAGGGTATGAGGTGGCATCGTGCCCGGAAAGTATTCCGAGTTCCCCAAGCACCATGGGCGCCGCGCAAATTGCGGCAATCAATTTTTTACTACTTTTAAATTCCAACAGTTTTTTTGCCAGGATCTCGTTTGCCAGGAGGTTTTTTGCCCCCAAGGCTCCTCCTGGAAGAATAATCATTTCGCAATTATTGTAGTCAGCCTGACTTATGCTCTGATTTGCAATTATTGTTGCTCCTCTTGCTCCAGTTACCTGTCGATTATCAGTAAGACAAATAAATTGTATGTCAACCCCGCCTCTTTTTAAAACAGTATAGATAGTCATAGCTTCAAGTTCTTCAAATCCAGTGGCCAAGTGTAAAAAAACCATAATAATCAACTCCTTATTATACAAACATCCTGCGTTCTTTTGTAAATTTCCAAATTACCAGCCTAATAGCAATCATAAACACTGCCGACGCAATAAGTGTGAACCATATCCAGTCACCTAAGAAACCATTGTTTAGCAAATTCCCGAGAACTCTCTCATTATCATTAATCCCAAGAGAAATATATCGGTTGATAATATTGGCTAATGAGCCAGTTAGATAGGAAATTTCTATTACGACCCAAAACGAAGAGAAAATACCCAAAGCATAATTATATGCCTTCCTTACGTATATCTTCCAACCCCTTCTTATCATAATATAAACCATTCCAGCAGAAGCTAGCAAAGACACCAAGGCTATCAGCAGATGCACATTCAAAGTACCCCTAAGCTTATCCATGCTTATTTGGTCTAAATTTGAAAACACTTCCAATTCCCTGCCCTTGTATTCGGCGGTTATTTGAAACTCATCGGTTTTCTCAAAAAGATAGTTGGAGATTAAATCGCCCAATTCCTGTTCGTCATAAACAAGCTCAATCTGATCCAGTACCTGGGTTTTGTTGAACTCATAAACATATATGTCAGGAAATCTTGTTATCAGATTTTCTGCTGCCAGGATTGCCGTCAATGATATGCTAATAGATAATAGAAAAACTAAAAGCCTGGATAAAAATCTCAATTCCCGTACCCCCATATTTGTTGTATTTCATATAATTATAATATAAACTATTGCAAATAGCATAATAATTTTATCATATTCATATTGCAAGTCTAATTATCAAGGAGTTGATTGCAATGAGTCAGACAAAAGATAGATATTTAAAAAACATGAATCTTCTTTCAAGTGAAGAAAATGAGAAGTTGAAGGATTTCCGGGTTTGCGTCGTAGGTTGTGGAGGCATCGGGGGATATGTAATAGAGTTTTTGGCAAGACTTGGGATTGGAGAAATCACTGCAATAGACGGAGATGTTTTTGATTACAGCAATTTGAACAGACAACTTCTTTCCGATGAGAAATCAATCGGGAAAAGTAAATCTGAGGCTGCCAGAGATCGTGTCCATGATGTGAATTCTGAAGTTGTTGTCAACCAAATAAAATGTTTTTTAACTGAAGAAAATTGTGACCAGTTCATTGACAAACACCATGTTGTTGTCGATGCCTTGGACAATATGAAAACCCGAAAAATGTTGGAAGAACATTGCAAGAAATTGAGCATACCAATGGTTCATGGAGCAATAGCTGGATGGTACGCGCAAATTTCCACAATATTGCCAGGGGATGATATTCTTAGCAAAATCTATCCGGAAGGTGTTGAAAAGGGAATTGAAGTTGAAATCGGCAATCCATCATTCACCCCAGCCTTAGCTGCCTCCATCGAGGTAAGCGAGGTAGTCAAGCTTTTATTCAATAAGGGCGATTTGCTCAGCAAGAAGCTTCTAACCATCAATCTGTTAAATTGTGAATTTGAAATTTTTGATTTTAATTAGGAGGATTTATGTATAAGGTAGGAATAATAACCGCAAGCGATAAAGGATTTTCTGGCAAGCGTGAAGACCTAAGTGGTCCGGCAATTGAGAAAATCATAATAAGTAGTTCCAATTTTGAAGTGGAAAGATACACCATGGTACCTGACGAGGAAAATGTAATTGCCAATGAAATGATAAATATGGCAGATAAGGAAGGAATAGACTTGATTCTTACAACAGGAGGGACAGGATTTTCGGAAAGAGATGTGACTCCCGAGGCAACGCTTAAGATAATCGACAAACGCACTCCTGGAATAAGTGAAGCTATTAGATTAAAAAGCCTTTCCATAACAGACCGGGCAATGCTTTCAAGAGCGGAAGCTGGATTAAGGGGGAAAACTCTTATTGTCAATCTTCCAGGAAGTCCGAAGGCAATTTATGAAACCTTGGAATATATTCTACCTGCTATCTTTCATGGTTTGGATATATTGAAGGGAAATTCCGACAACTGTGCCAGATAATTGACAAACATCTGCTTTTTCATCTTTCTAAAGTAACTTTTTCTTTCGATCCTTCAGCGATATTCAGTATGAGTATCGCTGATATTATTAATAGGCCACCAAATATGGCATTTTTCGAAAGCATGTCTCCCATTAGAACCATCCCCGAGAAATATGCAACTACAGGCTCCATGGTGTTTATTATAGCTGTGGTACTTGATCCGATTAATTTGACCGCATTGCAAAACCATAGGGTAGATAAGAATGTACATAAAACAGTCACTAATAATATAAAGCTGAATTGCTCAATATCAGCCCATATTAAAGGTTGCCCAACCCATAAGCATCGGATTGGATAGAATATTGATGGCAGTATGAGCATATACCCAATCAGCACCATGGAATTGAGCTTTATAGCCCTTCCTCCACCTAATATGCTGGCATATACCGCATAGCAAACTCCCCCACATAAGGCGAAAATAATCCCTATCAAACTTAGGCTGTTTGAACCAGCAGGGTTCCAAACAACAAGGACCAACCCTGATAAGGATACTATGACACAAATTATCTTGATTCGGTTTGGCTTTTCCCTACCGATTATTATTTCGATGATGACAACCAGACTCACATATAAAAAAACAAGAATTGAGGCAATCGCCCCCGGCAAGTATACATAACTCAAATTTATAAATAGTGCTATTCCAATATATATTACTCCCATAGCCATGAGAAAAATGAATTGATTCTTAGTTACCCGATGGTCTATCTTCCTTGCGAATATATATATCCAGGTTATCAGCAATGCTATTGCATATCTGCTTGCCAGCATTGTTTCCAAACTAACTCCGGATTTAAAAGCAAGTTGCGTCAATGAAGGCATCATTCCGTAGCCAAGGCTTGCCATGAGAATAAATCCAATTCCCTTCAATCTATTTTTATTCTCAATCAATCTCATAAAAACCTCTCCATCTCAAATATTCTTTCATTATGTTATTATATGGGTTGTTATATAGCAAGATAATTAAAAACAAAAGATGAAATTGCTATGTCAATTTCATCTTTTGTCTTGTCGAGGAGACTTGTATGTTATCTTTCTTCTCTGTAGTATGGCACTCCCAGATCCCCGGGAGGTCTGTCCTCTTTTTTGTTATTTTTGGTACTTAGAATCAATACAACAACAGTTGCTATATATGGCAGCATATCTATTAAATATTGTGAAACCGGTATTCCTTGGCTCTGAAGTCTAAATCCTACTATATCCAATCCACCAAATAGGAATGCCCCGAGCATTGCTTTCGTTGGATTCCATGATGCGAATATTACCAACGCGACTGCTATCCATCCTCTTCCTCCAGTTACCCCATCCTGCCATACGGGTATGGCAACCAGCGAAAGATATGCTCCCCCCAAGCCACAAAGAGCTCCACCAATAACAATATGAACATATTTGTAAAGATTTACATTGATACCAGATGCATCAGCAGCCCCGGCATTCTCCGAAACAGCTCTCAGATTCAATCCCATTCTTGTTTTGTACAAATAGATTGAAGCTACTATGATTGAAAGGTATCCAAAGTATACAAACACATCATGTTTGAATAGAATTTCTCCAATAAAAGGTATGTTTGATAAAATTGGAATATCGATTGGGTGGAAAAATGTCTTGATTGCCTCAGGGGTAACTTTTCCCACCAGATTTTTCCCAACGAAACTAGCAAACCCACCACCAAATATGGTAAGCGCCAGACCTGTAACTACCTGATTCGCCCTCAAGGTAACGCATAATACGGCATAAATCAAAGCTCCAAAAGCACCGGCTCCAATTGCTCCTGCGATTGCCAATATAGGATTTCCGCTCCAAAGACCTACGGAGAATCCCATTACAGCGCCCATGAGCATCATGCCTTCTACTCCTAGATTCAGGTTGCCGGCTTTTTCAGTAATCAATTCGCCCAAGGTCGCAAACACCAAGGGGGTTCCCGAAATAATCGCAGCAAATAAAAATGATACCATTTATTACTCCACCTCCCCTTTATCTAATTTGTGTGGCGCAATTTCCTTAATCTTATTTTTAACCGTTTCAAACGAGAATTTATATTTTATAAAAAACTCACTGCCCAGTACGAAGAACAGTATCATTCCCTGGATCATCTCAGCCACCGACGAAGGAATCTGAAGAGCTATTTGGATATATGTGCCGCCTTGCAGCAAGACCGCGAAGGCTAATGAAACTATCAAAACAAGTGGGGCATTAAGTCCCGACAGCCAAGTAGTAATTATCGCTGTATATCCATATCCAGCGGATAAGGAAACCGTTAGCGTTTTTTCAATAGCTGATGCCTGTATCATCCCAGTCAGCCCGCAAAGTCCTCCGGAAACAAGCATTGCTACAATAACAATCCATTTAATATTCATGCCTGCATATTTTGCGGTTTCCACGCTTTCCCCCACGACTGCTATTTCATATCCTTTTTTTGTATATTTCATAAAAATATAGATAATAATTGTAAGAATAATCGCTATGATAAACCCAATATGTATTCCGAAAACGCTGGGCAATATTGCATTTATATCAAAATTCGCAACCTTAGGGAAGCCCTTTGCTGATGGATCTTTCCATGGCCCATATTGCAAGTACGTAACCCATTTTATTGCTATATAATTCATCATCAGTGTGAAAATCGTTTCATTTGTACCAAACTTGACTTTGAAGAAAGCAGGTATGAATGCCCACATTCCACCGCAAGCCATGGCCGCCAATGCCATTAGGGTTAAAACAATGGGTCTTGGAAATGCTTGGGCATAATTTAACGCCACATAGGATGCTGCAAAAGCTCCCATAATAATTTGACCTTCACCGCCTATATTCCAAAACTTCATCTTGAACGCCACTAATATTCCCAGTGATGTTATTATCAATGGGATAGATTTAATTATTGTTTCTTTTACCCGCAGGTCGGTACCCAATGACCCCATAACCATCTGGGAGTATACTTCAAATGGATTAAAGCCCATTGCCAGGATGAAAACTCCGGAGAATACCAAAGAAAGGATAATTGCTATAAATCTAATCGCAAATCCTTTTCTCTTGCTTACATTTTCCCGCTTGGTGATTCTAAGCATTGATTACCTCCTTGTCTAAACTTCCCCCAGCCATCAATAGACCGATTTCCTCTTTTGTGGTCATTTTTGCATTTACAATGCCAGTAATATTTCCATCGCAAAGCACTACGATTCTATCGCAAAGCTCCAGAAGAACATCCAAGTCCTCACCTATAAATAGGATTCCAACACCTTTTCTTTTTTGCTCGTTAAGCAATTCATATATTTTATATGAAGCTCCTATATCCAGACCTCGAACTGCATAAGCGGTAATCAAAACTTTTGGGTCTGAGTCTATTTCTCTTCCAAGCAAAACCTTTTGAATGTTGCCTCCAGATAACTTTCTAACCGGGCAATATATTCCCGGGGTGGAAATATCCAGTCTTGCTACAATTTTATTTGCCTTCTCAATGATATGCTTTCTCTTGAGAAATATCCCGGGCTGGTTTTGATAATCTTTCAATATTAAATTGTGGACTATATCCATGGACCCAACCAGGCCCATTCCCAATCTGTCTTCAGGTATGAATCCCATTCTGATTCCAAGCCTGATAATATCTCGAGGATTTTTCCCAACAATATTAGCTCCTTCAAAGAATATCCTGCCCTTGTCCACAGGTATGAGCCCCGCAATGGTTTCGCACAATTCCTTCTGGCCGCTTCCGGCGACGCCGGCAACTCCAAGAATTTCTCCACCGTAAAGGTCAAAGGAAACATCTTGAAGCGAATGCCTTTTTTCGCTGTTGAAAACATGCAGTCCATCTAAAGACAACATTACCTTCTTGTCTTTTATTTCTTCCCTTGCAATTTTTAAATCCACGCTTTTGCCGACCATCATTTCAATAAGGTTGCCAATATCAACTTTTGCAGTTTCAACAGTTGCAATGGATTCACCTTTTCTAAGTACTGTAACCCTGTCGCTGATTTCCATTACCTCATTGAGCTTGTGTGTTATTATGATGATTGCGCATCCCTGGTCTCGCATGCTTCTGATGATTTTAAAAAGTCTCTTTATTTCCTGAGGTGTGAGTACTGCTGTGGGCTCGTCCAATATTAATATCTTCGCCCCTCTATACAGAACCTTGACGATTTCCAAAGTTTGCTTTTCGCCAACCGACATCTCGTATACTTTCTTGTCCGGGTTGATGTCCAAACCATATTTGTCAGATATATCTCTAATCTCCTTGGAGAGTTCTTTCCCTTTAATAAAAAATCCGCCATCCTGGCCAAGTATGATATTCTCCTTGGCAGTAAGGATATCAATGAGTTTAAAATGCTGGTGTATCATGCCTATTCCAAGTTTGATAGGCTCTTTTGGAGAGTTGAAGTGGACTTCCTTGCCATTAATAAAAATAGAACCGCTGTCAGGGCTATAGATCCCTGACAGCATGTTCATAAGTGTGCTTTTACCTGCTCCATTTTCTCCAAGAAGCGCGTGCACTTCTCCGGAGACAACTTTCAGATTTACATTTTCGTTCGCCTTTATCGTGCCAAAAGACTTCCATATATTTTTCATTTCAATTGCAGCGTCTATTGACATGGCAAACCTCCCGATAATATTTTCGCGTGTGTTATGATTAAATTTATACTATTTTAATGAACCTTGAACGCCCTTTACAAGATAATCCATCTTCCAGATTTCTTCTCTTGTTAGTGATTTTCCAGCAGGAACAACTTCTTTTCCGCTTTGATCATATATAGGCCCGGTAAAGATTGGGAATTGTCCAGCTATAATCTTAGCCTGAATTTCTGCAACTTTTTCTTTTGCTCCAGCAGGTGCAACATCTGTAAGTGGAAGTAATCCAATATATCCATCAGCCATGTTTCCATAATAGGATTCAGGCTTCCAAGTTCCATCAATTACCTTTTGAATTTGTGCCACATAGTAAACTCCGTGGTTCCAAACTGGTGCTGTCATGAATGCTTTAGGAGCGGCCGCGCTTGAATCTGAATTGTATCCAATTGCAAATGCGCCTCTTTCTTCAGCAGCGATTTGTGGTCCAGTTGTGTCGCAATGTTGTGCTATTACGTCGCAACCTTGGTCAAGTAGAGCGATTGCAGCTTCTTTTTCCTTTGCTGGATCAAACCATGAGTTTGTCCAAACTACGCTTACAGTTGCATCTTTGTTTACTGATTGTACACCCAATGTGAATGCATTGATTCCAATTAGCAATTCTGTATAAGGGAAAGCCGCAACAAATCCGATTTTATTAGTTGTTGTTTTCATTCCTGCAACTATGCCGGAAAGATATCTAGCTTCTTCCATAGCGCCAAAGTAGTTTCCAAAGTTTGTGTCGTTCATCTTGTATCCAGAAAAATGCATGAATATTACATCTGGATATTCTTTTGCTAAAGCTTCAGTTGCATCCATGAATCCAAAGCTAGTTGTAAAGATGACTTTCGCTCCTTGATCTATCATGTTTTTTGCAGCAGTTGAAACATCTTGCACTGTTTCAGGAATACTTTCCTGATATAGTGTTTTTACAGCTCCCTTGAAATAATCTTCAAGATAAAGTCTGCCTTGATCATGGGCGTAAGTGAATCCACCATCCCCAATTGGACCAAGATACAAGAAACCTACAATCAATGGATTTTCTGTTTTAGTTGCTTCCTTGCTTGGGCCACATGCTGTGAACGTACCTAGTGCAAGGATTAGAACAAGTACTAATGCGATAACTTTTTTCATTTCTTTTCCTCCTCTGAAATAATTGATTAATTAGCAAAATATTATATTATTATCCTCTATGGATTTAATAACCGCTAGTGACTCAAGCTTGATTCCTTTTTCTCGAAGTTCCCTGCCGCCGCCTTGAAATTCCTTTTCAATAACAATACCTATTCCGGCAAGCTTTGAATGAGCCTGGTCAAGTATGTCGCAAAGACCCCTTAACGCACCGCCTCTGGCAAGAAAATCATCAATGATCAAAACTCTATCATTGGCATCAAGATATTTCTTTGAAACTACTGCAGAATAATCTATTCCTTTTGTAAATGAATGTATTTGAGCAATATAAGAACCCTCATCCATGGTTGAGGGTTCTTTCTTTTTGGCAAAAACCACGGGAACATGAAAATATTGTGCAGTTATAACCGCCAATGCTATCCCCGATGCTTCAATAGTCAATATTTTGTTTATATTTTCGTCTTTAAATCTATCGTAAAATTCTTTTCCAATCTCGTTTAAAAGTTCCACATCCAGTTGGTGATTTAAAAAAGAGTCTACTTTAAGTATCTCTCTCCCTATTCCCCTGCCATCTTTCAATATTCTTTGTTTTAACGATTCCATCAATGCTCCCGTGCCAAAATTTGCTCACTTTTTCTCTTTGCTGATTAATTTTTATGGAATGCCTTATTATAGAATTTATATTAAAATTAGTAAAGTGGTAAGTATGCAAAATGTATATATATTTAGAAATAAAAATATTAAAGTTCGCGAATTTGCGAACTTTAATATGTATTATGTAATTTATTGTTTGCTCATATGCGAACATTGCCAAAATTTACTTTTATTCATTTGTTTGGAAGCGATTTTACTTTTTATATTTTTCCGCAAGTCTCCTGGCAACAAAAACTCCGCTTGCCGATGCCTGTGAAAGTGAATGTGTAACTCCTGAACCATCACCCAATGCATAGAGTCCATGAATCTTTGTTTCCAGATTTTTATCCACCAGCACTTTTGAATTATAAAATTTAACTTCGACCCCATAAAGCAGAGTATCTTCGTTGGCAGTCCCTGGAGCAATCTTGTCCAAGGCGTAAATCATCTCGATAATATTATCGAGCTGACGCTTTGGAATTACCAAGCTGAGATCTCCTGGAGTTGCTTTCAATGTTGGCCTGGTGAAGCACTTCTCCATTCTTCTTTCATTGCTTCTCCTACCTTTTACCAGGTCCCCGAATCTTTGAAGAAGAACTCCTCCACCAAGCATGTTGCTCAACTTGGCGATTGATTCCCCATACTCGTTGCTATTTTTAAACGGCACGGTGAATTTATTTGAAACCAGTAGGGCAAAGTTTGTGTTCTCTGTCCTAAGTTTTGGATCTGAATAGCTATGCCCGTTAACGGTTACAATACCATTTGTATTTTCAGATACAACTTCTCCATATGGGTTCATGCAGAAGGTCCTTACCATGTCATTGTACTTATCGGTTTTATATACAATCTTGCTTTCATAAACATCATCTGTTATATGTTTGAAGACTTCTGCCGGAAGTTCAACTCGCACTCCAATATCTACCCTGTTGCTTTCAAGTTCTATATTGTATTTTTCGCAGACTCTGGAAATCCAACTTGACCCCGATCTGCCAGTTGCCAATACCAAATCCTTGCAACGAAAACTTTCTCTTCTATCAGTGGTAATTTCAAACTTATAATCGGATCCGTCCTCAAGAACCTCCACATCCAAAACCTCGGTTTCAAACAATGTGTCAATTCTATCTTTTGTATAATCAAATATTCTTTCCAATATCTTGAAATTTCTATCAGTTCCTAGATGTCTGACCTTTGCATCAAGCAAATGAAGGTTGCTCCTAAGGGCGATAGTCTTCAAATCAGAAAGGGCTGTAGAATAAAGCTTGGCATCGGCACCCCCCATTTGACATAGAACCTCATCCACATATTCCATCATTGCAAGAGCTTCTTTTTCTCCCACATATTTGTGCAGGTCTCCCCCAAATTTGGTGGTGATATTGTACTTGCCGTCGGATAGCGTCCCTGCCCCTCCATAGCCGTTCATAATATGGCATGGATTGCACTTGACACAATTATCCACTTTTCCGGCATTTATCGGGCATGCCCTCTTTTGCAAATCTCCACCCTTGTCAATCATCAAAACTGAAGCTGAGTTTTCAAGTTTTGTCAATTCATATGACATGAATACTCCTGCTGCACCTGCTCCTACAATAATTACATCATAATTCTTCATTCAATTTCCTCGCATTTCATCATATAGACTACTGTTTTTATCTTATCCGGTTATTTTATCTCTTGTAAATCAGTATTTTCCCGAGAAGTGGAGTTTTGACCACGATTGCCTTTTCCGGGCACATTTCCTGGCAGCAATAACACCTTATGCATTTATTATAATCATAGATTGGTGGATCCAAATGTTTCCCACTCTTGAACATTAAAGCCTTTTCCACTGGGCAGGCTTCTACACAAACACCGCATCTTATACATAGCTCTTCCGTAATTACAGGTTTTTTCAAAACCAATTGCCTTGCAAAAGCCAGATTTCTCCACTTCTTTGTTTTAACTTCGTCTCTGAAAACATCAAAATTCATCAATTTGTATAACTCTATATTTTCTCCAAGTATTTCGATATCCTCATCCCTATATTTCCCCAGACCATATTCCTCACCATACTTGATAGTTGGAACGTATTCAGGATTTAGATTTATCAATCTTGCAAATACCGAATCGAGTGCGACCGGGTCGTTGGAAAAAAGAAGCATCTTCATAAGGACTGGCGTCCCAGAGAAAGGCCCATTTCCCTCCATGGCTTCTATACCATCCATTATATGAAGTTTGGGTTTCAGGCATCCGTTTAAATCGACCAGCATCTTGCCAAAAGAGTCTCCATCTGGAAATCTTGCATGTGACATTCCCTTGTTTAGGCCATAAACACACCCCAACAGGTTTTTTACTCCACCGGTGATTCTCTCCAATTGATGAGTTTTCATTTTGCATACATTTACTATTGAATCAGCCTCAAGGGCAGCATTGCTTATTTCAAACTGTTTGACAAATTTTCCTTCAGGGTAGTTTACCGTCTTACCATTGTTGAAGTCTCCAAATTTCAATCCATATTTATCTCCAACCTGCTTGATTCCACATGCTTCTGCAATTTTTTCAGGATTGAGCGGGTTGCCTGGAGAATCTCCATAAAAGAGATTTTCATAGCCTGCTTCTTTGAACAATCTAATAACCCCGTCGAATACGACTGGGTGGGTTGTTACCGCTTGTTCTGGTTTTGCCTTGTTTAATAAATTCGGCTTCATCAGAACTTTTCCGGCTTTATTTGGTATGAACGTTTCCAACCCGCCAATAAGCCTGATGCCTTCTTTTATAGCTTCAAATACTTTTTCTTGGTCGTAACTATCACATTTGACTACAGCTACCTTGCTTTTCATCTCAATTACCTCGATTCCATACATCTATAGAATGATAATTTCTTGTCTGTTCCTGTATATATTTTAACACGAAACTAATTTTTATTCTATTGAACTTTTATTAACATCTTCCATTAATGGAAGTCCCCATCCGAACTCTTCGTTTTTCCCTATAGCCCCCAAATGTTTGGAATTCCTTTTAAACAACTGGTAGATTTGATCCTGTGTTATTCTCCCATATTTGCTTCTATAAAGGCCCCCCATGGCATTGAGAAAAGGGGCTGAAAATGATGTCCCCATTTGGAACCCCATAAATGAAGAAAAATCAACAGCTTCACCTGAAGCCCCATATTTCATTATCTTATTTGAATCTTTAAAAAAATAGACGCCCGAAACCATGATGAACGCACCCTGATATTTGTTGCTCATATCGCTATGATTTCCAGCTCCTCCCGTACAAAACAAGTTGAACTTCTTAATTCTCTCTGCCAAATATTTGGCAATGGGAGAGTCATTGGTATTCCTGCCACCTGTCGTTGAGTTGTTAATCTGACTCACATTGTTTTTCTTGATGAAGTCATCAAATCTCAATTCTTCTCCAGTATCAAAACAATAAATCTGACAATAGTCTATCTCTCCATATTTTGAAGTATATGAAATCCTGCCTCTCAAAACTTTTGCTTCTGGCAGTATGGTCTCTATAATATCCGCACAGGCGCCGCTATGGGAATTATCGTCAACATCGTCATGGAATATGGTAATACCCTTCCCAGTATATCCGGCTCCCTGCCAGCTTGGAATATTTACATATTCCCGTTGTCTTATGCTCTTTGGATCAGTTAGAAACAATCCCATTTTATTGCCTTCCTTCAAATGATAACTTTAAAATGATAAATCTTATAAAACAACTTCGGTTTTCACAATTAACCTCATGAATCCAATTGAAAATCTTGCTATTTCTATCCGTGGTAAATATAATCTTCTCATAGATAAATCATATACTCCTATGATTAATTTATTCCCAAATAGGACTTTATCGAGGTTTGACTTATGAGAATAAAACTTATATCCCTTTCATCATTTACACTTTTCCTTATAATTGGCTGCACTCTTTGGCTCACTCAAGGCAGCATATTCTTCCTGTTCAATTTCATGTATATCGGTGGGTTTGTGTCCTTGGGCATTTACTTGATGGGGAACAAAAAGCGATACGGTAGGAATGTCGCCGAACTTGGAGTTGGATTGTATATGTTCCTTCTTCTTGGTATTTTCGCTGGGGAGAATATGCAGATTGAAGGATTTTTCTATTATTTGTTTTTAGGAGTTTTCCAAGCAGCAGTCATACATTATGCCGTTGCTAAAATATTTGGGCCATTGCTCTTTGGAAGAGGGTGGTGTGGATATGCCTGCTGGACAGCCGCAGTTCTAGATTTTCTCCCTTACAAGGTTCCAGCTTCAAATCGCGTCAGGAAATATGAAATAATCAGATATATGGTTTTCATAATTGCAATTACATTTGTTGGAGCTTTATTTGTCTTCAAAATACAGAATAAAGAATCCATAATGTATTGGAGTTTTATTATTGGAAATATTATTTATTATGCGCTTGGAATTATACTAGCCTATAGATTCAAAGACAATCGAGCCTTCTGTAAATATATCTGCCCTATCACAGTATTTTTAAAGCCAGCCAGCTATTTCTCATTGACTAGAATTAAAGTCAACGAGGAAAAATGTATCAACTGCAATAAATGTAGGAAAGTCTGTCCCATGAATGTTGATATGTTAAATAACAAGCGCTCCAGGGAAAATGGCACGGAATGCATCCTATGCTTGGAGTGCGTCAACCATTGTCCAACCGGAGCTCTGAAATTATAGTATAAGCTCTTATTTTTTAAAGAAATCCTTGAATTTATCTCCAAGTAAATCACCTAAAGTCGTGCCCTGTTCCTCACTATTGAATTCCGTAACTTCCAATACTTTTCCCTCTGCTTCTTTTATGCTTAAGCTGAGTCTTTTATTTTCCACTTCAATATTCAATATGATTGCCTGCACCCTGTCCCCAACTTTTAAGCTGTCGGAAGGTTTTCTTATATGCTGCGAAGAAATTTCAGATAAATGAACGAGGCCTTCAATTCCCGCTTCCAACTCAACGAAAGCTCCAAAGTCGGCTAGCCTTGTTACTGTTCCATCAATTAAATTTCCAACCTTATAATTATCATAAACAGTCTTCCACGGATCTTCCTCAACTTTTTTAAGTACCAGGCTTATCTTTTCATTCTTTTTGTCAATATTGGCGATAAAAACTGTAACCTTGTCCCCTTCGGAAACCACTTCCGATGGATCATTTACACGGTGCCAAGCAAGATCATCCAGATAGATGAGTCCCTCAACTCCTCCAAGGTCCACAAATGCGCCAAATTTAACAAGCTTTGTTACAACCCCTTGTCTCATTTCTCCAACCTGCATCTGTTCCATCAATTGCTTCTTCATTCCCTGTCTTTCAACAACTTCAATAGCCTTTCTAGAAAGCACCACTCTTTTCTTCTCAATATCAAAATCCTCAACTACAACTTCCAAATCCTTACCCACATAAGAAGTCATATCTTCTACATATCTATATGATAAAAGCGAGGCTGGAATAAAGCATCTTACGTTTCTATAGGAAGCCGACAAGCCACCTTTAACCACATCTTTAATCTTGACAACAATCTTTTTGTTTTGATTGTAAGCTTCTTCCAAATCTTCCCATCCAACGATTTCTTCTGCACTTTTGTGAGAAAGAAGCACGTTGCCTTCATTGTCGTGGGGGTCGAGGACAAGGACTGAAATATCGTTTCCAACAATATACTCATAGTTTTCAGCCATTTCTTCTTTTGTGATAATTCCATCAGACGTATGATTTATATTAACCAAAATTTCTTCATCATTTACAGCTATTATCGTGCCGTTAAGAACGTCATCTTTATAAACTTTTCTCATTGATTTTTCAATTTCATCCATAAAATCAGCCATTGTGTTTTGTTCTTCAATTCTATCTTCAATTTTATCTTGTTCTTCCATTTAATCCGTTACCTCTCTTCTCGATCTACTCTCGTAAATCTAATTCCATTTAATCTAGTCCTATTATAGCAAATAATTGTATCGTTGGCTCTTATAAATTCCATATACTGCAGCATGCCCGATCTTTTTAAATATGAATCACAAAACAAACTACTAAACAACTTGGGTATGGAAAGTCTCTTTACAATATAAAAAGCAGCTCAAAAGCTGCTTTTTTGACGTATGATGTGCAATCTCACCCTATATCCCAAGCCTAGTTCGTATTCCCAGACGATCACGCAGTCACTAAACAATGAATTTTCAACGTTTGTAATTCGCCAGGCAGGATTCAGTTCGATGTAATTATGACCAATCCATTTTGGTTAATTGGATATCTGTTCGCATTTCCTCCATGCCTATCTGCCTTGTATGTTTTGTATGGCTCCATTCCTTATCGTTTTTATTCATAATTCCTTGGATGGTTATTGGAATCCAAGTTAAAGTATATACTCCATAGAGAATATATCTAAAAAATAGCTCAGTTGAGTTTTTACCCAATACTATATAAATCAATGTCGAGACGAAGCAAAAGTACATTAAACTTTCTAATGCTATTTGGATAAACGTTCCATGGCTTCCGAATATTAAGCCAGATATGACAATATTCAAAGAATATAAACCTAGGAATCCAAACAATGGTTTTTTCAGTTTGCTTTCTAGAATCATTACAAATGGGGTAAATAGAAACTGAAAAATACTAAAAATCTTCCAAACAAATACTGGCAATAAATTGTTGATTACAAAAATATTCAATCCATGAGGACTGTTGTTTTGAACAAATGCCAAAAGAATCGATACCCCTAATAAAAGCGTTATGTAGGGCTGGATAGTATAAAGTGCACAATCAAAAGAAATAAAGTCCAACCTTTTAAATGCATTTTCCATCAGCGGGATAAAATATCTTGAAGACACGTCCGCGAAACCTTGCATCCATCTTTTCCTTTGATTCCATGATTGTCCTAAAGTAAGCGGCTTTTCATCATAGACCACGGCATCATGTGCCCACCCTACTCTATATCCATTTAAAACAAGCTTGCAGGTGAATTCCAAATCTTCTGTCAGGCATGTTACGCCCCAGCCTATTTCCTTTAATATTTCAGTTGCAATTATAAAACCCGTTCCTCCAATTTGATTCGAGAGCCCAATATTATTCCTTGCAAGTTGAAATACTCGGTTGGCTGTCCAAAATGATATTGAATAGGATTCTGTAATCCATGAATCATGAGGATTTTTACTATCCAAGTATCCTTGAACAACTTCATAACCCTCCAGCATTTTATTATTCATTTCATTTAAAAAGTTTTTTGAAACTAGATTGTCTGCGTCAAATATTGCAACTGCATCATATTTTTGCTGCATTTTAAAAATCTTCTTGAACATCCAGTCCAAGGCAAATCCTTTTCCTTTTTCGTTTTTATTAAATCTTTCAAAAACATTCACATTAAATTTTCTAGCTATTCTCGCTGTACTATCTGTACAATTATCAGCAATAATAAATATATCATATAAATATTTTGGATAATCTATATCTTTTAGACTTTCAATTATCTTGCCGATTACAGCCTCTTCATTATGGGCTGCTACTAGTAGAGCAAAAGATTTTTCCGGTTTGTAAATTTTATTGATTTGCTTTTTATATAATCCAAAGAAGGATAGTATTAAATAATACAAAGATATTATAACTACTGAAATTTGAAATACTGAAATCGAATTTATTATTAAGTTCTTCATTTTACACCCTACCTAAATTTTTCGGTAGTGTATAAACAAAATTGTCTTTTCTCCACTACTCAACCCTTCTATTATATCATACTCTTGTGCATTCTGTCCCACTAATCATAGCGAATCCAATTCTGATTTTAAAATAGAATCAACACCAAGATATTTGTATACTCTTACTGCGCTTTGTTCTGTTTTCTATTGTAACTTAACTATTGTTCAATGAATTTGATATTTATAAATATATTATATCCATTTATTCTGAGAAAACTATGAGAAAGTGATCTTTTTTACTTTAAAACTGGACCTGCTTTGGGATGTAATGGTATAATATTTTTTTCATTGGCATAAAGGCGATAGCAAAATTAACATTCTAATCCGATAGAGGAGAATAAATTGAAAAAGTTGATACCGTATATACAAAAGGGAAACATGAATTTCCTATCAAGATTTTCTTTATTTCTCATACCCCTTTTAATCCTCCTGGCTTTGCAGATGCTTTATGCTGGGAATTTTTACAGTCCCTTTATATGGATAATTTTTCACTTCAACCAATTTTTACTAAGTTATATACTAATGTTTGGAATATGCAATATATTTTATTTTCTGCCCCATAAGGCGTATTTGATCTGTTCTTGTGTCATCTTTGGAATTTTTTCTATTTTAGGATTTGTAAGCCGGCGAATATTTATCATAAGAGGAACCCCTGTGATTCCATCTGATTTTTCATTATTAAAAGATGCGATTGGAGTTTCGGCAGATTTTAAATACATTTATTTATTAGTAGCCTTAATAATTATTATTATATTCATCTTAATATATTTAACCTATAGATTTACGCCTAGCGAAAAATATAAATGGCCTGTGAAAACTACCGTGTTAATATTATCCACTACTTTATTAACAGTCTTTTACTTAAACTACTTTACAATTCAAAGCCATTTATCGATTCAGGCAATTAATTGGAGCCAGACTATGAATTATAACGAAAACGGAATGCTGCTTGGTTTTATATTAGACGCGGAACTGGCTATATCGCCGGAACCTTCTAATTACAATGAAGGTGCTATTGATCAAATCATTAAAACAAGTAAAGCCACTTATCAAGTTGATCCTGAATTCAAACCCAATATTATCATCGTGCAGAGCGAAGCATTCTGGGACCCGACCTTAATGGAAAATATATCGTTTAGCCAGGACCCTATTCCTTTTTTCCATTCACTTCAAAAATCTCAGACGAATGGTATAATGCTGTCTCCTGTTTTTGGCGGTGGTACTGTAAATACTGAGTTTGAAGCCTTGACAGGATTTACGACGCAATTTTTTCAGAACGGCGCAATGGCTTATTCCTCTGATGTCAACAGGCCTATTGAGGCACTACCTGTCATTCTCCAAAGACAGGGTTATGCTTCAACAGCAATTCACACCTATGATGCTTGGTTTTACGGCCGCAACAGTGTATTTAAGAATTTTGGTTTTGATAAGTTTATCAGTAAAGAATTCTTTGACAGCCCAGAATATTCCGGGATATATAATAATGGACAATATATTCGTGATACTGAGTTGACTAGGAAAATTTTAGATCAAGTTAGGGAAACGGCCAAACCTGATTTCATTTATGCTATTTCCATGGAAAATCATGGACCGTATTTCAGCAGCAAGAATCCGAATGACAAAATAAAAGTAAGCGGTAGCAATTTAAGCCCCGATTCTCAGGCTATACTTGAGAACTTCACCAACAGCGTTTCTGACGTGGATCAATCGCTTAAACTGTTGATTAACAGTTTAAGCCAGATTAGCGAACCTACGGAAGTGATTTTTTATGGTGATCATCTTCCTTTGCTTGGAGACAATTACAGCGTTTATAAGGAAGCGGGCTTTATTAACCGTGATGAATCCTATCAAGATTATTTAAAACTCCATAGTGTTCCTTTTGTTACCTGGAATAATTTCTCCACTGCAAAGAAAAATTTGAGGTTATCTTCAGATTTTATAGGGACCTACGCTTTAGAACTTGCGAAAAAATCAGGCAGCCCGATGACGGATTTTCTGTCAAATCTTATGAAGGATCAAATGGATATTGTTACCAATCAACAATTTCAAAATCAGGAAAAAATAACGCCAAATGAATTGAACGAGTACAATCTTCTACAATATGACTTGCTAAAAGGGAAAGGGTATACTTATAATCTGATACCAGATAATAAACCTTCCCAAAATTCCGGCTATATCCTAGGAGATGGGATGGTTAAAATAGCAAACGTAGCTGCAACAGATGGTCTCCTAACAATCCAGGGTACATATTTCGTAGAAAATGACAAAGTCTATATTGATGGCAAAGTGACGGAAACAAAATTTATCAATTCAAACACTTTAACAGTCAATCTGCCTGCAAATTATAAAAGTAAGACGTCAGTATTAAATATTCAAGTTAAGTTAGCAGACAGTATGAAAAAGGTAATCTCAGCATCCAATGTTTATCAATTGTCAGGTAATTAATCCCGACTTTTTATGATGCCTAACCACAAACTATTCAATGTTTATTTCTTTTATGTTGCTGCTCTCTTTTGTATTTTTCATATTGCCAGACACATTATTTTGTTCATTTAAGGCTTCTAAAACATAATGCCCAATCTCACGCAACTGTTTCTCTTCCTTTTCTGGTAAACGAGCTATAAAGGAATCTGCCAGATCCAATTTAATTTTTACCAATCTCTTTATCAAATCTTCATTCATTCTTCTCACCACCGAACCAAATTTTTAAGCTATTTTCTTCGAATTTTGCTCTTGTGATTGAGTAACTCAACAATGTATGCGGTAGGGTTATATTCCTTTTAATGCTTCCCACCTTTATGATCAATTCGTCGCCTTTCTGATTCAGGGAAAGATCTTGTTTTTCAACAAACGGCATTTCTATTGTAAGTACATAATCATCGCCTATCTTTTCAATGGCCTGAGGTCTTCCACTATATTTGATTTCCTCTGGTCTTTCCCCTTTGAATACTCCGTCAGCCATACGAGTAAGCATTTCCATACCCACTACTTCGGTTTCAAAAAGTGGTGCATAGTAAATTGGCACAGGAGAAAAGCTATCAATAATATCACTAATATATTTCTTCTGAATATCTTTCCAAACAGAGAAATAACTATCTGTAACACTATCTGGAATTATTCGGTTTACAACAACGGCATCCACATTGAAATTATAAATATTCAAATAAGTATAACTACGCTGTGATTCCTTAATTACCATTTTCTCTGGGTTAACCACGATACGTATGCTAGTGGTGTTGCGGTCCGAAAACAATTGCTTCATTTCGTCCAGATTATAATACATTTTATCTATTTCGTTCATTACTTGGGTAGATGGCATCGGAATGCCAAGAAGCGGTTCTACAATTGGTCCTATA
This sequence comes from Eubacteriales bacterium, assembly GCA_037144355.1. GTDB lineage: Bacteria > Bacillota > Clostridia > Peptostreptococcales > Anaerovoracaceae > JBAWWY01. Next base: position 20,539 of record JBAWWY010000025.1, read on the forward strand.
TACTTAATGGCCTTTTTCTTAATTGGAAATAGCTTTTCCATCCACCATCGAAACATCTCTGGAAAACTAAGTAAAGCTAGAGTTTCACCGGTTGGCGCACAATCAATGACAATTAAATCGAATTTATCTTCCTTGTAATATTTCAGAATACGCAGTAGGCTTAGCAGTTCTTCCATACCAGGGAAAACGGTCAGCTCCTGGGTAGTGATATCCTTGACTGTCTTTGAGGTAAATAACTCTGTCAAGTATTGCTGTACCTTACCCCACCCTTCTTCAATCTCATGTATTGAGTCAATTTCTTGTGCCCACAGATTGTCCGCGATTTCAACCGGTTCAAAGGTCAACTTTATATCTAATGAGTCTCCGAGGCTGTGAGCAGGGTCTGTGCTTACAACTAATGTTTTCAATCCGAGCTGGGCACATTTTACTGCTGTTGCTGCGGCAATACTGGTTTTGCCGACGCCCCCTTTTCCTGTGTAAAGTATGATTCTCATATCTAATCCTCCTATATGTTTTTATTTCATTGTGCGAATACTTCGTATTGCGAAATATATGCTAAATTTTTTTCCTATTCAATTATAATATTTCTAACGTCCGAATCATTTTTCATTTCGCCATTAGTAGATTTTCTATGTGTTTGGAGAGTTTTAAAAATCTTGAGAATAATCTGCACCAAAAACCTCTGTTCTTCATCTGTTAAATCTTCCAATACCATGGAGGTGTACTGAGATATCAACTCCTTTAATTCTGTTGAAAGACTAATTCCCTTATCTGTTAGCTTAAGAACAACAACCCTTCTGTCCTCTTCGGAACGTTCGCGTTTCAAATATTGATTCCGGACCAACCTATCTACAATACCCGTTGCAGTACTCATTGGAGCACCTATTGTTTCAGCCAATTCGGTCATTGTGATTTCTTCTCTTCGATCAAGTTGCAAAATTGTAAAAAGTTCAGATTTAGAAAACTTCATATCAAGATTAAGCCATTCTTCTGGGAAAAATAGCTTCTTAAAATTGTTAGTAATTAGTTCTAAAAAATCATTATTAGCAATCATTAATTCGGTCTCCGAATATTTTGTTATACGATATATTATAATTATATATACACCCAAGGGAGGATAATGTCAAGCCATGATAGTTCGATTATATTACTCGGCGGCTTCGAGGTGATGTCATAAACGATACGATTGACACCTTTGAGCTCGTTTACGATTCTGCTGAGCCTTTGATATCAACGTTTCTAAAAAACTGCTTTTGAACTGTCTTAGATTTTTGCAAACAACCGTGTTAGAAGTTGTTCGTATTTTTATGAAGTATATCATTACCGTTACAATTGAATCAATGCCCTTTTAGTATAACAATTATCAGAATATGGTTTTGGTTTGTCTAAGTATGAGTCAATTGCTCAATTTAACCTTAAGACCAAAAATCTATTCAGAAAATCGCAGAATTACCCTTTGACTGCTCTGTCAATTCACTTGAAGGCTATTCATTACATCTTGGAGGTTCTTTAAGTCCAAGTCCATCTTATCAGTGCTAGCCCAGCCGATTATCTCGTAAAAGTTGTTAGCATCCGCCACTACACTGATTAAATAAACTTCAGCTACTCGATTCCCTATATTCTTTGCATTCATCTGAACCGTTACTCCACTTAAGTTACCAATTGTAATATCTGAACCTTGTTTCCAACTAATATTATAAAGTATTTTTTCGAAATCCGAATGAGCTGCTGTTAAAAAATCATTGGCTGACAAATCAGCAGCATAATTCGATTTAGATTTTTTAAGAACGACCACGTAATAATCGATGCCCGAAAGTCCGATGTCACATCCATCCCATAATTTGTTGTCTGAACTCCATCCTTCTGGCGCAGAGATAGACATGCTGCCGTCGCTGCTTTTTACTGTAATGCTGGACGTTTCACTTGGCGAGGATGACACAGATGCAGGAGATGGATTTTTTACCGTGGATGATTGCCCCCCATTATTACTGCAACCAGAAAGAGTAAGCATAATAAACAAAAGTAGCATTACTACAAATGTTGTTTGAATTACTCTCTTTTCATATCTCATATAATCATACCTCCT
>JBAWWY010000026.1:0-22228 GCA_037144355.1 Eubacteriales bacterium
TACAAGAAAATCACAAATCTATGATTTGTAGATTTTTACTGATAGCAGCTCGCCCCATTCATAAAGAAACGCTTTATGCAAAATGCATAAAGCTTGATAATTGTTTAGCGAAGCATTATAATGTTGGCAGAGAATTCAAAATATTTTCATAACAATAATAATTAAATTAATATAGTCAATGATAATAAACAAGTTTTGAAATTTTGGGAGGATTAGATGAACAAAGAGCAAATTTTTCAAATGGCCCGTGAGTCCATCATTGAATGTGATGAAGACAAGGCACTAATGGCTATAAATGAAGCCAAATCGTTAAATTTTGATCTTATTGAATTGCTTAGCCTTGGTTTTAGTTCAGGTATAAGGGAACTAGGGGATCTCTTCGGAAGAGGAGAAATTTTTTTGCCTGAGTTGATTTATTCAACAGAGGTTATGAAAAAGGCGACTACTGTAATTGAGGGATCTATCGGCACGTCGGAGATACCCAAAAGAGGTAAAATGGTTATCGGGACAGTGGCAGGAGACGTTCATGATATTGGAAAAGGTATTGTTGCATCTTTGGTTAAGAGCAATGGTATTGAAGTTTTCGACCTAGGAAGGGAAGTTCCCGCTCTTACTTTTATTGAAAAGGCTGAAGAATATGGAGCCGATTTCATTGGGAGTAGTGCATTACTTACAACTACCATGACAGAACAGAAAAAAATAGAAGAAATTCTTAGAAAAGAAGGCCTTAGGGACAAGTACAAGACCATGGTCGGAGGAGCTCCAGTAACAAAGAGATGGGCTGAAAAAATCGGTGCCGACGCTTACTGCGAGGATGCTGCAGAATCAGTTAAAGTAATCATGGATTGGGTAAACTTAAAAAAATAATAAGAGAGGATGATATAGATGGAAGGCGAAAAGACTTTTATGAGCCGTATGGGTGATGGATCAATCGTTTATCAGACGGCTGAAGAAATAAGAGCTGACATCCTGGAAGGCGTTGCCGATGCTGCATCCAGAGGGAAAATTCCTCCTTTGTCTGCCGATGAAATGGAACATATTTTTGAGATTGTTACCATGAAGGGCAATATTGTAGGGGTTGAACCTGGGGATGAAGTTGTATCGACTAGCGACTCTGGTGGATATAAACTTAGCGAAAAATGCGGAATACCAATTGAAAAATCTGCAGAAGCCATGGTCTTTGAGAGAGCATATGGATGCGATTCAGTAGATATTGGTTTTCCAGATTATAATTATAAAACCGTAAAAGGCATAGCGGATAGAGAAGCTTTTGTAATGAAAAATGCCTTGGATAAAACTACAATGCCATTATTTTATGGGGCAATGACAAACCTTGGTTTTTATACTAAACCAGACGGACCTGTGGAAAACTGGGCGGAACTTCTTCCCAATGGAAGAATAGATGAAGCTTTGGCAGCCCAAGAGGAAGCAGTTGAACATGCGGTAAAAGATATTGTATATGTTGCAGAACACATGTACAGAGTCGGCGCGGATGGAATGAACCTTGACTCTTCAGGAGCAGCGGGAGATGCAGATTTCCTTGCAGCTTTAAAAGCTACAGAAATTATAACGAAAAGATTTCCAAATATGGGAGTTGAATTGGGCATGGCAGGGGAATTCGTACTTGGCATGCATGGAAAACTAACATACGACGGAGTTAGATTGGCTGGACTTTATCCTCACAAGCAAGTCAAGCTTGTTGAAAAAGCAGGAGCTTCAATATTTGGGGCTGTTGTAAATACAAATTGCAGTCAGACTTTTGCCTGGAATATTGCAAGAGTTTGTACATTCATGAAAGCTTGCGTTGATGCAGCTGTTATCCCGGTTCATGCAAATGTGGGGATGGGAGTATGCGGAATGCCGATGTGCGAAATAATACCTACAGACATCGTCTGCAGGGTGGACAAGGCGCTGGTGGAAATCTGCAAAATAGACGGATTGTAGATTGGCGTGGGTGATCCTTTTTCAACGGACATCACTCACTCGGTAGTTGCTGGTATGGGCGGAATTCGTACTGCTGGAGATCTAGTATTACGAATGCAGCTAACTCATAAGATGAAAATTAATGAGGCTAAAAAATACGTAGCAGATAAACTGGGTGTTACACTTATGGAACTTCGTGATGTTGTGACAATGACAGAAATTAGAACAGAATTAGGTCTTGGAACTGTTGAACCATTTGATAGTTCCAATGCTGGAATGGAAGCAAAATTCAGAATCTCAGAAGTAACGGGGATGAAAATAAATTCAGTCGAACGCTTTAAAGAAAGAATTGGGATGAAATAACAGATAAAATCAGCTTTGGAAATCTTCATTGATTTCCAAAGCATGTTCATTTTAATTGCATAACACTAAAATTTACAATTAGTACAGGGGTTGCCGATTTATTAGGGCTTTCTACTTCAATAAAATTGGAGTATAGTATATAGCATCATGAGGTATAACTAATTATGTGAAAGAAGGTGGTTTAAGCTCAATTCTTGATTATTTATTTCACAAACAAAATTATGTAAGGAGTGATAAAAATGGGCGTAGTAACAAAAGTAACCAAAGCTACCGACGATACTAAACTGCATCGTGGTATCAAATCAAGACAGCTCAGCATGATCGCAATCGGGGGCGCAATAGGAACAGGTCTTTGGTTTGCAAGTGGAGGAGCTATCTCTCAAGCCGGTCCGGGTGGTGCGCTTTTCGCATTCAGTTTAATGGGCATTATTGTATTTTTTATGATGTCATCACTTGGCGAAATGGCTACTCAGCTTCCTCTAGTAGGATCCTTTGAAGCTTATGCAAACAGATTCATCGATCCTGCCTTCGGTTTTGCCGTAGGTTGGAACTATTGGTTCTCATGGGCAATAACAGTTGCTGCTGAATTCGTAGCTGCTGGCCTGATTGTAAAATTCTGGCTTCCTGATATGCCAGTAACAGTTGTAGCAATGATAGCGTTTGTTTTACTTATGGCGTTAAACTTGATATCAACTAAATCTTTCGCAGAAGCAGAATATTGGTTCGCTGGAATCAAAGTAGTAACAGTAATAATCTTCTTGATTGTTGGTTTTGCTATGATTCTTGGAATCATGGGTGGACATAGCGTTGGTTTCCAAAACTGGGTACTTGATGGCGGAACCGCTGGTAAAGCACCTTTCGTTGGTGGATTTGCTGCTATGATGTCAGTATTCCTGATCGCAGGTTTCTCGTTCCAAGGAACAGAAATCGTTGGTCTTGCAGCTGCTGAAACAGACAACCCAGAAAAGAACGTTCCAAAAGCTATCAAATCGGTATTTTGGAGAATTTTATTATTCTATGTTGGTTCAATATTCGTAGTTGGAACACTTATTCCATTTACAAGCCCTGACATCCTTGGTGGATCAGTTGGAAATGTAGCAGCTTCACCAATGACATTAGTATTTAAAAATGCTGGATTCGCAGCAGCAGCATCAGTAATGAACGCTGTTATTTTAACTTCAGTATTATCTTGCGGTAACTCAGGTCTTTACACTGCATCTAGAATGCTTCACGCAATGGCTCTTAGAGGAAACGCACCTAAGTTCTTCTCAAAAGTTGCTAAAAACGGAGTACCTATCTACGCAGTATGGGCAACTGGATTAATCGCAGCACTTTCATTCTTTGCTTCATTAGTAGGCGAAGGCAAAATCTACATGATTTTCTACAACGCTTCTGGTATTTCTGGATTTATTATTTGGTTAGGTATTGCTATCTGCCATTACAGATTTAGAAAAGCATGGGTTGCTCAAGGAAATAGTATTGAAGATTTGAAATACAAGTCAAAATTCTATCCGTTCGGACCAATATTTGCTATGATAACAATTACAATTGTAATTTTCGGAGCAAATATATGGGTATTCTCATCATTCACATGGTTTGACTTTATTACAAACTACATATTGATTCCAGTAACACCTTTGCTATACTTATGGTATAAGGTTGCTAAAAAGACAAAGGTTGTTCCACTATTAGAGTGTGACTTCTCAATGCCTTTGGAAACAGTTTCCCACGATGGAACAAACTAAAAACTAATATGACAATCTAATATACTAAAATTCAGGATAGCAGATTAACGTCTGCTATCCTGTTATTAAAAGAGAAACTATTCAAGCTATTTTATTTAAATTCCTTCTAATTGAAGAAAGGATATACGCAACATGATAAACCTGGTTTTACTAACAGGATTTCTAGGAGCAGGGAAAACCACCCTTATGAAATCAATATTGGATTCATACAATGATTATAAAATTGGGATTATTGTTAATGAATTCGGCAAGGTCAATATTGATGGTGAAATATTGAAAAAGGAAGGCATGAAAATGATGGAGCTAACCAATGGATCCATTTTCTGTGCCTGTATAAAAGACAACTTTCTCTCAGGGCTTATTGAGATGTCGAATTTCCAACTGGGGTACTTGTTCATTGAGGCTTCAGGATTGGCTGACCCATCAAACATGAAAGATATTTTGAAAGCAATAGAGCCTAAGACAATGAACAAATATAATTACAAAGGTGCAATATGTATTGTAGACTGCGAAAATTTTATGGATTTATCGGACTTGCTACCTGCACTTGCAAATCAAATTGAATATAGCAGCTTTGCTGTTTTAAATAAAGCAGACCTAGTTGAAAATGAAATTATTGAAGATGTTTATGAAAAGATAATGGAAATTAATCCTATGATTCATACCTGCGTCACATCTTTTGCGAAATGTGACATCAAGGAAGTGGTTGACCAGTTGGCTCCAATTTCAAAGGACTCAAAGGAGAGCACGAATACAATGGAATCAAGACCCAAATCATTCGTTTTGCAAGGCAGTGATATATATGAATTCAAAACGCTGCAGGAGTTTTTGGAGGTCATTTGTCAATCCGCATATAGAATCAAAGGCTTCGTGAGAACTAACAATGGCAACATGGAAATAAGCGTCGTGGGGACGCATGTAAGTATAACCAACTGGGATGGGGAATTAGTCGAATCACAAATTGTAGTGATTTCAGCAGTGGGAATTAAGATGATGAGCATAATCACGGCAGCGACAAAAAAGTATTTTAACAATACATTGTCAGTATAGATATTACATAATATTATATTATCAACACATCAAGATGCGCATTTTGATATCAGTAGTCAAGGAGAAGAGAAGAATGGAAAACATTGTTTTCAGATATGGAGAAGACCAGCTTTCGGCAACTGCTCAAGGTTATTTTGAGGGCATGTGTGGAGTCTGCAAGGACAATAATAAGGCCAAAGCCATGGCTAAACAAGCCTTGGAATTGAAGAATAAAATATTCGACAGGATAGATGTAAGGGGAATATATTCGATTTATTCAGGGGACAGCCTTGAAAGCGGAAAGTTGACAATCGAAGGCATGGATTTTTCTTTTGCCGGTATATCACTATTGGCAAAAGAATCAACATATAGGATTATTCCCTTTATTTTAACTTCAGGGAACTATGAAATGGAAGAAACAAATTCAATTTTGGATCAATTCTATGCGGATACTTATGGAACTGCATATGTGGATGCTGCCAGAGACGAACTAAAAAAAAATCTATTGAAAAATGCTAAGAAGGATTTAGCCGGAATTGAAAAGGAATTGTATATTTCAGATTCCATAGGTCCAGGTTTTTACGGAATGGCTAACTCCATGGTGGAAAATTTTTTCAAAATATTAAATTACAAGAAGATAAATGTCAGCATGAACTCCTATAATGTAATAATACCAGTCAAGTCATGCGTTGGATTGTTCATAATCACAGATGATGAAAAAATGCTTCCTCATTATGACTGCATGAGTTGCAGCACGAAAACAAAAAATTGCAGATTTTGTAGGTTGAAATCCAGGGAGATTGATAATGGAAATAGCAAATAAAGATTTGATTAGAGTAAAATTCCTCCCAAGCGGTATTGTTTCAGAAGGGCAAGCGAAAGGGAATCTATTGGATTTCGCCACGGGAAAGGGAATAGATATTGAAGCAACCTGCGGTCGCCTTGGAACATGCGGGAAATGCAAAGTTCAGATTATATCTGGGAATGATGACAATCTAGACGAGCATGAACTTTCTTACCTGTCAAAATTGGAAATCAAGAGTGGTTTTAGATTGGCATGCAGGGTGAGCGTGGCAAATGACATGACTGTTTTGCTCCCTGGCACCAATACAGCACAATTCAGGAAAACAAAAATGGGAATTCTGCCTTTGGATTTTCAGGAATTCGTTAAAAATCGTAAATTGGAATATGTGGGAAAAGACAAGAATGAGCCAATAATGGAAAGCTATGGAATAGCTTTCGATATCGGGACCACTACTGTCGTTGGAATGCTATGGAATCTGGAAAGTTTTGATTTGGCTGCTGTCGCTTCAAGAACCAACCCTCAGGGGAGTTATGGAGGGGACATTATATCGAGAATAAATTATGCGAATCAAAGTGAGGAAAATTTAAATGAACTTAGAGAAAAAATCTGCCTTTGCCTCAATGAAGTTGTTCAAGAGTTTGTTGAAAAAGTTAAATTTAAAACTGGAGATCTAGCTAGGATTGCAATAGTTGGCAACACTACCATGAGCCACCTGCTTCTTGGGATAACACCAAGAAGCCTGGCAGTAGCACCCTTTGCTCCGGAATTCCTATTCAAAAAACCTTTCACCCCAAGAGAAATCATGGTAGATGCACCAGATTCATGCATTGTCACATTATTGCCTAATATTGCAGGGCATGTAGGTTCAGACATCGTGGGTGTTATCATAGCCTCGAGGCTTCTTTCACAAAAGGGCACCAATCTGGCAATAGACATAGGTACCAATGGGGAAATAGTGTTAGGGGACGATGGAAAAGTATTTGCCTGCTCGACAGCGGCTGGACCAGCATTTGAGGGAGTGAGCATTGGAAAAGGAATGAGAGCTTCCAAGGGAGCCATCGAAGGCGTTAAAATAGACGAAAGTAATATTAAGCTTAAAGTTATTGACCATGTTGTGCCAATTGGGATTTGCGGATCAGGGCTCATAGATGCAATCTCGGAAATGCTTAAGAACAAGCTGGTAGATTTTAAGGGAAGATTGATTGACAGAGAAAATGCAGTCAAGCTTGGAATAAATCAATATCTTGTGGACCGGCTTAGAGATGGAAAAAGTGGAAGAGAATTCGTCCTTTACTTTTCAAAGCACGCAGACAAGGAAGATATAACAATTACGCAAAAGGATATTAGAGAAGTGCAACTAGCCAAGGGAGCTATTTACAGCGGAATCAAGATATTGCTTGAGCTCTCTGGGAAGAGCATAATCGATATTGATAAAATCTTCATCGCTGGGGCATTTGGAAACTATATCGATAAGGAAAGTGCATTATGTATTGGGTTGCTTCCAGCTGTTGAAGAAACAAATATAATATCCATTGGAAATGCAGCATGCACTGGAGCATTTATGACCCTACTCTCTGAAGAAGAAAATGACATGGCATTGTCCATACCGGGGAAGGTCGAGCATGTTGAGCTTGCAGGATATATAAACTTTCAGGATGAATACATCAACGCTATGAATTTCCCGAAAATTGTTTGAGGGATGTCATTGAGTGGGAAATAATATACAATAGGCTATAGAGGTCGATATAAATGGAAAAGCTTACAACTACACAAATACAAAGATTAAGTGAATTGAACGCCTCCCAGGATATTATAGGGAAGGTATTTTCAGGTATGGCGGAAAGGGATTCATTCTTTAAAAGCGTTGAACTGGAACTATCAAGAATGAATAAAAGCAAACTTGTTGAATTTTTGAAAGAGAAGCATATTCCATTGGTCAACAAAATTGAAAACGACTTAAAAAACTGGCTTACCAATCAGGAAGGATTCAACCAGGTTAATACTCCGATTATCCTTCCAAAGACCATGCTTTCAAAAATGACAATAACCGATGATCATCCCCTTACGAAACAGGTATTCTGGCTTGATGATAAAAGATGCCTAAGACCAATGCTTGCGCCCAACCTTTATTCAATGATGAGGGATTTATACAAGTTAACGAGAGAACCAGTAAAAATTTTCGAAGTGGGACCTTGTTTCCGCAAGGAAACTCAGGGAGCACGTCATATGAACGAGTTCACAATGCTCAATTTAGTTGAGATGGCGGCATGCAAGGATGGAGACCAAAACACTAGATTGAGGGAATTGGCCATATCGGCAATGGATGCAATAGGATTTAAGAATTACCAGCTTGAAACAACAGATTCCGAAGTATATGGAGAAACCTTGGATATTGTGTGTGGGGATATAGAATTGGCATCATGTGCCACGGGGCCACATCCCCTGGATAATGGATGGGGTATTTTCGAGACCTGGGTTGGCATAGGATTTGGTATTGAAAGAATAGCTTTAGCCATGGGTGGGTACGAAAATATTAAAAGGGTGGGAAGAAGCCTTTCCTATCTTGATGGTTCAAGATTGAATGTTTAGAAAGACAATACGGTGTGAAAATGACAAGACTGATTTCAGAGTGGATTTCCAATATTGAGAACGAAATTGATCAATACGATGAAATATTGAAGACAAGACTGGGAAAGGGTTTGTTTGAACTTGCCTGCATTGCTTCAAATGTGAGTGAGAATACACTCAAAGCGAAAGCCAATTCCGATACGGTATATGTTGTTCCAATAACTTCAGGACTGGGAGAAATTGGGCATTTCGCAGAATCTGTAAGAGTAATAATTTCAAAACTTGGATTTTCCACGAAAATAAGCAAGCAAACCGATGTGGCGGGCTTTTATGAAGCAATAAAAAAGGGCGCAAATCTTATTTTCATGGCTGATGACAATGCGTTCATCGCTTTCAACACGGATAGGAATATTGCTATAAATAACGACGAAGCTACAGCGCGAGGTTTTTTTGCCGCGTATAATGAGATTTACAAAAAACTTGGACAGGACCAAATAAAAACCGCGCTGGTTGGGGCAGGTAAAGTTGGGAGCCTCATTATGGAATTAATGATAATAAATAAAATAGATTTTGCAGTACTTGAGAAAAACTTGAAAATCAAGGAAAGCCTAGTGAAGAAAGAAATTAAACAAATAAACGAGCCATTGGATTTAATTGATTTTGATATTATAATCGATGCAAGTTCGGAAGGTTTCTTTATTAAATCAGAGATGCTTAAAGAAGGAGTCTGGGTTGTAGGGCCGGGAGTTCCACTGGCACTTGACAATGAGGCCGTTGCTAATAACAAGGATAGGATTGTACACGATTATCTGCCGATTGGTACTGCAACAATGCTTGCCATGGCTTATAAATAAATATGGGGGGCTGATCGAATTGATCGCATTGACTCTAAATCCATGTAGCCGAGTGTGACTCTCGGGCTCCCCGCCAATTGAGGAAAAGTAAATGACGAGATTAGAAAACAGCATATGTAATAATTGCCATAAAGCGGAAATTTCCAAAGATGAGATTCTCCAGCTTCTTTCTATTGAGGATGACTTTGGCCTTGAAAGATTATTCGAAAGGGCCAGGAAAGTCAGGAGCGAAAATCATGGCAACAAGGTTTTTCTCTATGGCTTTGTTTATTTCTCAACATACTGCAGAAACAACTGCAGCTTTTGCTATTATAGAAATTCCAATAAAATTGAGAGATATAGGAAAGAAACAGAAGAGATTATAGAGCACTCTATTAAACTTGCAGAATCCGGAGTGAACTTGATAGATTTGACCATGGGCGAGGACCAGGAATATAGGTCTGATGATTTTAAGTCAATCTGCGATATGATTAAAACAATCAAAACGAAAATAGGCCTCCCAATAATGATTTCCCCAGGCATTGCGGACGAAAAGGCAATTGAAGGATTCGCCAATGCCGGTGCCGACTGGTATGCGCTTTATCAAGAGACATTCAACAAGGAATTGTTTAGCGGGTTGAGATTGTCCCAAAGCTTTGAAGAAAGGTTGGCAAGCAAGAGAATTGCAATAAAGAATCATTTGCTTGTGGAAGAAGGAATATTGACTGGAGTTGGGGAAACAATATTCGATATTGCAGATTCCATAGAAAAAATGGGAGAAGGAAAAGCCAGCCAGCTGAGGGTAATGACATTTGTACCTCAGGAAGGCATCCCGCTTGTAAGGGCAGAGAGTCCGGGCTACAGGATGGAAGAAAAGATCATAGCTATTTTGAGAATAGCATATCCTGGAGTTTTAATTCCAGCTTCCCTTGATATAGAAGGAATTGATGGGCTCAAGTCACGATTGTTGGCCGGGGCTAACGTAGTTACATCAATAATCCCTCCCAAATCGGGTCTTCAGGGAGTAGCCCAGAGTATCAAGGATGTGGATGAAGGTGGCAGAACTGTTTCAGAGGTCTCAGCAATTTTGAAGCAGGTTGGGATGGAAATAGGGACCACGGAAGAATATTTAAAATTATTGGGGAAATACAAACAAGGTATTCAAAATGAGTAGGTTGGCAATTATTGGCGGGAAGCTTCAGGGAATCGAAGCCTGCTATCTAGCGGGTAAAGCCGGGATACAAACATTGCTAATAGATAAGAACCCTGATGCGCCAGCCAGAGGCCTATGTACGGAATTCATTAATGTAGACATTCTATTGGAAAACAGATTTTTAATGGATGAGCTATGCAAATGCGACCTGGTATTGCCAGCATTGGAAAATCAAAATGTTCTAGACCACCTGGTTGAATTATCACAGACATTTGGATTTATTCTAGCCTTTGACCCAAAAGCCTATGCCATCTCTTCTTCAAAGATTGAATCAGACAAGCTCATTCACAAATATAATCTGCCATCGCCGGCATATTTTCCAAATGGACAGGTGCCATATGTGGCAAAGCCTTCAAATGGAAGCGGTAGCGATGGTGTTAAAATCCTAAATACAATTTCTGAAGTCGAGCTGTTTTTAGCGAAAATAAATAGCGAAAATGGAAAAAAGGAAACTCAGGATTGGATAGTTCAGGAATATGTTTCCGGGCCATCATATTCTATCGAAGTCATTGGGTCGAAAGCCAAGGGGTATAAAACATACAAGATTACCGAGATATTTGTGGATAAGGAGTATGATTGCAATAAAGTAACCTCATATGTCAATCTAGATAAAAAAAGCAGAGATGAGTTTTCCCAATTGGGAAGAGAACTGGCTGCCTTGGTTGATTTAGACGGAATAATGGATGTTGAGGTCATATTAAATAATGGAGAATTAAAGATTCTAGAGATAGACGCAAGATTTCCAAGCCAGACACCAACAGTGGTGCTGCAAAGCACGGGTGAAAATTTGATTGTTGAATTAATCAGGCATTTTTGCAAAAAAAAATTCGTTGAAATGACTGCAAATGAGAAATTGGAAAGCAACAAGGAAAAGAAGGAATTGTTTGTGTCTTTTGAACATTTTCTGGTCGAAAATGGGGCGATAAGCCAACCAGGAGAGCATATAATTGGAGAAGCAGGCAAGTTGCAATATATTGAGGGATTTTGCCATGCGGATGAGGCATTGACAGACTTTAATTTATCAGAAAATAGGACAAAGTTTTGTGCGACAATGATAAACAAAGCGGATTCCTTGGAAGAATTAGAAAGCAAGTTGCAAATTATGCGTGGGGAGCTTGAGAAGTTGGTGGAAAAACAAAATGAGTGACAATTTGAAGAAAAAATTCTACAGAAAACATGTAGCCCTATTTCCATTGGTGGAAAAAATAAAGCTCTGGTCATCCAGAAGCGGTACTTTGCATGGGGTTAGAAGCATAAATATCAAAGGCGACTTTGCAGAGATAACGACACATTGCGGGAAGACTTTTATCTCAAAAAATTCCAAGAGTGGAAGGGCTGCAAGATGGCTTAGAAATAAGTGGATAACCAAACCATGCAAGGAATGTAAAATTCCAAGCTGGAAACTGGATAAATACAGTACCACATTTTTCTCTGAACATTATGGAAAAGAACTTAAGTAGCAAGCCATTCATTGTAACTAGTCTAGTCAAGGGCTGTTGCCTATTCAATTGAATCAAGAAAATCAACAAAATCGTCAAATCCGCTCTGTATAAACTCATACAAGATAGGTTCTTTAAATTCAAACTTCTCGGAAACAATCAGCAATGGATATGCCGCGCAACTCTTGAGCTTCTTCTCTGCAAGACTTATTTCGGGTAGGGAAAATGCAGATAGGATTAATTGACCGTATTCGCTGAAGTAGTAAAGGCATTGAATATCGTCGTTCAAAGTGAAAACTTTTTGATTGACATGGTCATTGTTTTTTTTGAATTCGATAAAAAGCTTACCACCCTCCTGGGGGGTCATCATATTACCTGCCATAAATGGTAGAAACAATGGCTCAAACTCCTCCTGCTCGGCGGCAATCTCAAATAGGGTGATATACTCTGGCCTATTTAGCATCATTGCGGTTTCAGCAGGTGAAACTTTGAATGATGATATTTCCCTTGCTGATTTAATGTATATTTTTTCGTGGCTAGTGTCCCTGTCACTTAATTGCTTGTCGAAGGACGAAGTCAGCCTTATTTCAGTTACATAAAGATAATAATAACCAAAAGTTTCAATCAGAGACTCACATAGATATGATATCCCAGTCTCGTCTTCGAACCTATCAATGGTATTCTTGCATAGGGTTGATTCTTTCTTGTTGGTATAAAAGCCGAATTTTTCCATGGCTGAATTGAGATCTTCTTCTAAAAACAATGAAGGCGGCATCAAATAGGAGGCACCCTCCTTGTCATTTCCAAAAATCCTCATTAAAAAGTAATGTATAATTTGATAGTCCGATTGGATTTTAGTGCACATCCTGTCAACCAATTCCTGCTTTTCCATTGGAGACAATAATATTTTAGGCTGTAGTAGAAAGGAGTACTCGCTTTTCTCTTCTGGCCAAGGCAACCCCAGCCTTTGATTCATCTCAGAAAAATGCTGGAATAAATATCTGGCTTCCCTTTCGGAAATCTGGATTTTCTTGCCTCCCAAACCTCCAATTGTGGTCTGCTCCATAATCTCAAGAGAGAATTCGTCATTGCCAAACAGGCTCCTATAGGATTCAAATCCATATTCCTCCGAATCCAGATAGAAGAACTGATGGAACTCGGTTGTCCCAAGGGCATCAATAATATCCCATTTCAAATATAGCCCCACAACACCCATGAGACGGGTGTCGGTAACATATGCGGATACGAATTTTCTTGTCTTGTGTCCTTTAATGGTGGTATTCCCACCCTTGATTACAGAGAATTTCCTTTTACTATGATCTTTGATATTGGTAATATTGGTAAAGCCTTTGTCCAAAAGTAGCACCTCTTTATAATATTGTGTAACATTTTAATATATTAATCATTTTGATTTGCTTTCCATATCTTCGTCAGTAAAGTATAACCTATTTGAATAAATATTTAAAGGGATGCTGAATATCAATAGAAATTTCTGTTGTGTCCTAATATTTTCTTGACATTGCAGGGTAGAATCTATAGAATAAATATTGCTTGAAAATTTAATAGAACCTTATCGAGAGCGGCTGAGGGAATAGGCCCTATGAAGCCCGGCAACCTGACATGGAGATTTATGTCCCATGGAAAGGTGCTACTTCCTACAGATGCAAATTCTGATAGATGAGGAGAAAAGTTAATCACTAACTCTTCTTATGAAGGGTTTTTTTATTTTCAAGAGTTTAAAAACGGAGGAACAAAATTATGTCAAAAAGATTATTTACTTCTGAATCAGTAACAGAAGGACATCCCGATAAGATCTGCGATCAGATATCGGATGCGATTCTTGATGCAATATTAACAGAAGACCCAAACGGCAGAGTTGCAGCAGAAACTACCGTAACCACGGGATTGGTTTTAGTCTGCGGAGAAATCACTACAAAATGCTATGTGGACATTCCCAAAATTGTGCGGGAAGTCGTAACGGAAATCGGTTACACAAGGGGAAAATTTGGGTTTGACGCAGAAAATTGCGCAGTGCTTACATCCATACATGACCAGTCTTGCGATATCGCTCTAGGAGTAGACAACTCAATGGAATCCAAGGATGGCCACCACATAGTGGACGATTTGGAAACCATAGGGGCGGGAGACCAGGGGATCATGTTCGGCTTTGCGTGCAATGAAACAGCAGAACTAATGCCCATGCCAATATCACTAGCTAACAAGCTGGCAAAACGCCTCTCTGAAGTCAGAAAGAGTGGCAAGCTTAAATACCTAAGGCCTGACGGTAAGACACAGGTGACGGTTGAGTATGACGGCAATAAGGTTGTTAGGGTTGATACAGTCCTTATCTCCACACAACATGATCCTGATGTAACTCAGGAAAAAATCAAAGCTGACTTAATAGAGCACGTTATCAGGAAAGTGATTCCAAAAGAGCTCCTTGATGATGAAACAAAATATTATGTGAATCCAACTGGCAGATTCGTAATTGGAGGACCAAACGGCGATTCTGGGCTTACCGGGAGAAAGATAATCGTGGATACCTACGGTGGATATTCCAGACATGGCGGGGGAGCCTTCTCAGGGAAGGATCCAACAAAAGTTGATAGATCCGCAGCGTATGCAGCCAGATACGTAGCCAAAAATATAGTGGCTGCAGGCCTTGCTGAAAAATGCGAAATAGAACTTGCCTATGCCATAGGAATTGCGAGGCCGGTCTCAGTCCTTGTGGAAACTTTCGGCACTGGGAAAATTGAAGTTGAAAAAATTGAAGCGCTGGTCAATAAACATTTTGACCTGAGACCCGCTGCGATCATTCGGGACCTAGAACTTAGAAACCCAATATACAAGCAACTGGCCGCCTATGGCCATTTTGGAAGAACTGATATTGAACTCACATGGGAAAGGACAGACAAGGCTGCATTACTCAGGAGTGAAGCAGGTTTGTAAGAAAAAAAGTGGATAACAAATTCGATGTAGTAATAATTGGAGCTGGAGTTATCGGCAACGCTGTTGCCGACCTGCTATCAAACTATAATTTATCAATTGCGGTATTAGACAAAGAAGCTGATACCGCTTTTGGCATTAGTGGAAGGAATAGCGGAGTATTGCATTCGGGTTTCAACAATCCACCAGGGTCTCTAAAAGCCAGGCTTTGCGTCCAGGGCTGCAAAGGTTTCCAAGATGTGGCTGCAGGACTTGGAATTGAATTTGTCAAGACTGGGAAGTTGATTGTCGCCAATTCAGATGAGGAAAAGCTGGAGCTTTTAAAGTTGAAGAACCAAGGAGATATGAATTCCACAGAAGGTCTTTCAATAATAGGGCAAGAGGAAATTCAGGCAATCAATGGTAAAATCCATGGAATTTCCGGTCTACTTTCAGAAAACAGCGGTATTTTCAATCCCTTCGAATACACCATAGCACTTGCAAATAGGGCCCGCCGCAAAGGAGTAAAATATTATTTCAACAATGAGGTTGTTAAGATTGAAACTATTCTATCAAGCAGCAAAAAAAGAGAATCTGATGAACAAACAAATTTTGGAATCAAAGGCGAAGAGCGTTTTCACATAACAACAAAAGTTGGGAAAGAAGGCTCCAAAGAATTTTATTCAGAATGGCTTATTGATTCCGCTGGGTTACAGAGCGATAAAATTTGCAGAATGCTTGGAATCGAGGACTATGAAATCGTCCCAAAGCGTGGAGAATACCATGTATTGGATAAAAGATTCCTGCCTGATTTGAAGATGCCTGTTTACCCAGTTCCAAAAAAGGAATCCGGAGTCTTGGGAATACACCTTACCAATACACTTTCGGGGAATATAATGATTGGCCCAAGTGGAGAAAACATTGAAGGCAAGGAAGATTATCAGACGACCAAGATTATAATGGACAGGCTTTTAGAAGAAGGAAGCATGTTCCACGAAGATATAAGAAAATCATTTGTTATCAGAAGCTTTTCTGGCGTGAGGCCCAAACTTAAACAGAAAGTCGCAGGAGTTGATGAGGACTTTGTCATTGAGGAATCCAAGGATGTGAAAGGATTTGTAATTCTTGCTGGAATCGAATCCCCTGGGATGACCAGTGCAATTCCAATTGCAAATATGGTATTGGAAATAATGAGAGAAAGTCCCAATAGTGGAATATACGAAATCCCCAACAATGGAAAACAAGTGATTTTTGAGGACAAGGATGAATATGGGTATTCGAATATAATATGCAGATGCGAGGGGATATCCGAGGGGAAAATTCTTAAGGCGTTTGACAGCATACTTTACATTTCAGGGATACCAACTCTTAGAGGCATTAAAAACAGGACTAGGGCTGGCATGGGAAGATGCCAAGGGGGCTTTTGCACAAACCGAATATTAAAGCTCCTCGAAAGGGAAAGAAAAATCGATCTAGTGGACTTGGTCCTATTCAATGAGGATAGCCCAATAATTTATGGGAGGTTGAGATGATGACTTCCATTATTAACAAAAATGAAGAAAAAGACGCCATAATTGTGGGAGGTGGCCCTGCAGGCATGGCAATGGCAATCGCCTTAAGAGAACAAGGAGTGGAAAGAATACTCATAATTGAAAGGGATGAATCCCTTGGGGGAGTACTCAACCAGTGTATCCATGATGGGTTTGGGCTGGTTAGATTTGAAAAAAATCTTACAGGCCCGGAATATAGAGACGTGTTTTATAAAAAGCTTTTAGAAAAAGGCATAGAATTTGAAACAGCGGCAACCGTTACAAAAGTGCAGGTTTCCCCAAAGAATAGCAAACCCGGGAGTATTGAAGTTTCATATGCCAAAAAAAATGGAGAAACCAAGATTCTGACGAAATCCCTGGTAATAGCTACAGGCGCAAGGGAAAGATCCAGAGGGTCAATTCTGGTTCCAGGAACCAGGCCCTCGGGTATTTTTACTGCTGGGGCGGTGCAAAACATGATGAACGTTGGCAACATGGTGCCTGGCAGGAATGCAGTGATTTTAGGATCCGGGGATATTGGATTATTGATGGCTAGAAGACTTACACTGGAGGGAATCAAGCTTGCATGCATTGTGGAGAAGGAGAAATCTCCAACCGGGCTCCCAAGAAATATAAAGCAATGTGTGGAGGATTTCCAAATACCGGTTATGCTTTCATCAACCATAACCAATATAATTGGTGATTCAAGGATAACGGCTGTGGAGATTTCTCAAGTTGATGAAAATGGAGAAGCAATAAGAAGCAGCGCGAAAATTGTAGATTGCGATACATTGATACTTTCAGTTGGATTGATTCCAGAAAATGAAGTCGCTTTGACGGCAAATGTGGAAGTCGACTCTGACTATGAGCCTATAGTTAATGATATTGGAGAAACAAATATAAATGGAGTTTTCGTAACGGGGAATGCAAGATTCATACATGACCTGGTTGATAAAGTTTCTCAATCTGCTGAACTTCAGGCAATTGAAGTATCAAGATTCATTTCAAAAGGTGCGAGACAAGAAGTTAATAAACATGACAGGTATCTGGAACATGAGGCTGCCAAGGTAGCGCGAAGAAAAGAAAAGGAGAGAAACAGGGAATATCACTTTTTGAAAGAAGAGAATTCCCTTGTATGTATTCTTTGCCCCAACAGTTGCATAATAAGCTATCACAAGCAGAATGAAAGATACATTGTAACTGGTGGAATGTGCACAAAAGGAAAAGATTATGTTTTGGAAGAAATGTTAAATCCAATGAGGATACTTACTTCAACAGTCAAAATGAATAATTCAAAGAGGGAGCTTGCAAGTGTAAGAACAACACATGGGATACCGAAGGAAAAGCTAATGCAAGCCATGAAAATAATAAAGAGAATTAAGTTGGAGGAGCCAGTAATCATAGGAGATATAATAATTAAAGATTTTATTTCCGAAGGTATTGACTTGATTGCAACAGGAAGTAGTCTTGGCTAAACTGAAAATTTGTGGTAAAATTATATTTCGAATAGATTGGATCGAAAGGGTGAAAATGAAATGGGAATCAAGGTTGCTAAATTTGGAGGCAGTTCGGTTAGTGATGCAAGCCAGCTTGTAAAAGTCAAAAGAATTGTTGAAAGCGATAAGGAAAGAAGATACATAGTTGTTTCTGCTCCGGGGAAAAGAAATGACGATGACAGCAAGATAACGGATCTTTTATATCTATGCAAGACACATATCGACCACAATGTCTCATTTGATCAAGTGTTCTCAGTTGTTTATGAAAGATTCAAAGGGATTGAGAAAGAGCTTGGAGTTGACGTTGGGCTGGACAAGCATTTCAATATATTGAGGGAGAACCTCATTGCTGGATGTTCGATTGACTATCTTGTAAGCAGGGGAGAGTATTTCAACGCAATCCTTATTGCCGCATACCTGGGATTTGATTTTGTTGATCCAACAGGATTGATATTATTCGACGTTAAGGGGCATATATTATATGACGAAACTAATGAGGCTTTGGAAAAAGAGCTTCACAAACATAAGAATGCTGTGCTGCCTGGATTTTATGGAAGTCATATCGACGGAAACATTAAAACCTTTTCAAGAGGTGGGTCAGATATCTCGGGAGCCTTGGTGGCAAAAGCAGTTAAGGCGAGCATATATGAGAACTGGACTGACGTGTCGGGTTTTCTAATGGCAGATCCTAGAATAGTAAAGAACCCAAAGCCAATCAAAGTAATAACATACAAGGAATTAAGAGAACTATCATATATGGGAGCCACTGTATTACATGAGGATGCAATATTCCCCGTAAGGCAGGTTGATATTCCTATCAATATAAGAAATACCAACGAACCTGAACATCCAGGGACAATAATTCTTTCGGAAATTCCTCCGCATATGCATGATGATACTACAATAACAGGAGTAGCTGGAAGAAGGGATTTCACAGTCATTGGAATATACAAGGACATGATGAATTCCGAAGTAGGATTTGTAAAAAAAATCCTTTCAATACTGGAGGAATACGATATCTCTTTCGAGCATCTTCCAAGTGGAATAGATACAGTTTCAGTGGTAATTTCCAATAAGAATCTCGAAGGGAAATTGGATGATATACTGGAAGATTTTGAAAAAAAGCTTATGCCCGATACTGTTGAAGTAAACAAGGACATGGCGCTGATTGCCACAGTAGGACTGGGAATGGCAAGGAAACTGGGGGTTTCGTCAAGATTGTTCACGGCCCTTTATGAAGCTAATGTAAATGTGCGGATGATTGACCAGGGATCCAGTGAAATGAACATAATAGTTGGAGTGGAGAACTCTGACTTTGAAAAGGCTATTAAAGCCATTTATAAAGCTTTTGTGGAAAAGGAGTAATGAAAATGTCAAGAAAAAGTGAAATTATTTTAAAATTTACACTTGGATTAGTCGTAGCGATAATAATTCAACTTTGGCTGCAATCCAGGGGAATAAATGCATGGCATTGGTTTGGATAATACTATTGAAGTTTAGCCAAGCGAAAGGAAAGAGGGAAAATACATGGGATTTTTAGAAAAAATATTTGGAGATTTGAATGCAAAGGAAATCAAAAAGGTAGACAAGATTGCTGATCAAATCGAAGCATTAGATCAAGGCATGCAAAAGCTTTCGGACTTGGAACTGCGAGAAATGACCGCAAAGTTTAAAGAGAGACTGACAAACGGGGAAACACTGGATGACATATTGCCAGAAGCATTTGCCGTGGCCAGGGAAGCTTCCAATAGATCTCTTGGAATGAAGCATTTCAGGGTACAGCTTATCGGTGGGATAATTCTCCATCAAGGAAGAATATCCGAAATGAAAACAGGAGAAGGAAAGACGCTGGTAGCGACTTTGCCTGCTTATTTGAATGCCTTGTCCGGTGAAGGAGTTCATGTAATAACAGTAAATGATTACCTTGCAAAACGTGATATGGAATGGATGGGAAAACTCTATACATTTCTTGGATTAACAGTAGGATGCGTCATACATGGGATATCAGGACAGCAACGAAAGGATTCCTACCAGGCGGATATTACATACGGAACAAACAACGAGTTCGGATTTGACTATCTTAGAGACAATATGGTCCTATACAAAGAGGATCTTTGCCAAAGAAGCTTGAATTTCGCCATTGTGGATGAAGTGGATAGCATACTTATAGATGAAGCAAGAACGCCGTTGATAATCTCAGGAGCTGGAGAAAAATCCACAGACTTGTATGGAATCGCAGACAAATTTGTCAGAGGATTCAGGATAGATGAAGATTATGTGATGGATGAAAAAGATTCCACCGTATCGCTATCAGAAACCGGAGTAACAAAATGTGAGAGATATTTCAAGATAGAAAACTTCTCTGACCCGGAAAATATGGAAATCAACCATCATATAATGCAGGCTCTTAAGGCAAACAACCTTATGAAGAGAGATGTGGATTATATAGTTAAAGATGGAGAAATAATCATAGTTGATGAGTTTACAGGGCGTCTAATGTACGGCCGTAGATATAGCGATGGACTTCATCAGGCCATCGAAGCCAAGGAAGGCATGAAGATAAGGCAGGAATCCAAGACTTTGGCAACCATAACACTCCAGAACTATTTCAGGATGTATGCAAAGCTTGCTGGCATGACTGGTACTGCTAAAACAGAAGAAGACGAGTTTAGAGACATCTATAACATGGATGTAATTGAAATACCGACAAACAGGCCTATCGCCAGAATTGACATGGAAGACTCCATTTACGGAGTTGAAAGAGGAAAATTCTCAGCTATAGTAAATAAAATAGTAGAATGCAATGAAAAGGGCCAACCGGTTCTTGTGGGAACCATATCAATAGAAAAATCAGAAGTTGTAAGTTCCCTTCTCAAGAGAAGAGGAATAAAGCATAACGTGCTGAATGCGAAGCAGCATGAGAGGGAAGCAGAGATAATAGCAGAAGCGGGACGATTCGGACAAGTAACCATTGCTACAAATATGGCTGGTAGAGGTACCGATATAATACTTGGCGGTAATCCAGATTTCGAGGCAAAGACTGAAATGAGAAGGCGTGGCTATGATGAGAATGCAATATCATACGCCTCAAGTTTGATGCCTTTGGAAGATCCAGAACTTATTGTTGCCAGGGATGATTACAAGGAAATCTTCAGCAAGTTCCACAAAGAACGTGAAGATGAAAGAAATAAAGTAATAGATGCGGGAGGTCTTTATATCATTGGTACTGAAAGGCATGAATCCCGAAGAATAGACAACCAGCTCCGAGGCCGTGCGGGAAGGCAGGGGGATATTGGTTCGACACAGTTTTTCATTTCCCTAGAGGATGAATTGATGAGACTTTTTGGTGGAGACCGGATTCAGGGAGTGGTTGAGAAACTAGGCTTGAAAGAGGGGGAACCTATCGAAGCGGGCATGTTGACAAAGACCATTGAAAACGCCCAGAAGAAAGTCGAAGGAAGAAACTTTTCAATACGTAAGTATGTTCTTCAATATGACAATGTAATGAACAAGCAGAGAGAGATAATCTACAATGAAAGAAAAAGAGTACTTCAAGGAGAAGACCTGCGAACGCATATCATGTCCATGCTGGAAGAACTAGTAGATGAAAATATAGAATTCTGCACAGCAGCTTCAAGATATCCTGAAGAATGGGATTTGGAAGGGCTCTATGTTTCATTGAAGAGAATATGTGGCGAACTTCCACCTCTTGGACATGGAATAATAGAACATCTGGATAAGGAAACCCTTCGTGAGGATGTGTTACAACTTTTCGCTGAGGCTTACGAGATAAAAGAAACTGAACTTGGGTTGGAAAGAATGAGAGAGCTAGAAAGAATGCTTCTAATACGTGTTGTAGACAACAAGTGGATGGATCATATAGATGCAATGGATCAGCTGAGACATGGTATCGGACTTAGAGCACTAGGGCAACAGGACCCTGCCGTGGCATATCAAAACGAAGGTTTTGAAATGTTCGAGCTTATGATTAAAAATATCAAGGAAGACCTGGTTAAATTCTGCTTCAATCTTACTATCAACACGGATACCCAGAGAAAACAGGTCTTGGGTGAGGGAGTATCTGTAAAAGTCAATGTAGTTGATGAAGATGAATTTACAGATGAGGACAGGAATAAGGGAACAGCAAACAGAGAAAATTCCACAGCCAAGAAGGAGCCTGTTAAAAGGGATGACACCATAGTTGGAAGGAATGATCCTTGTCCATGCGGAAGCGGACTCAAGTACAAGAAATGCTGTGGTAAATAATTCAACTAAAATAAATATGTTCTGAATGGGAAGTGAAAAAATGATTGAAATCGATCAGATAAAATATGAGATGGATGGACTGTCGGAAAATATA
>JBAWWY010000027.1:0-21792 GCA_037144355.1 Eubacteriales bacterium
AGGCTCCGGAATTCTCACGAAAAGCTAGTGCAACGCGGCTTCGCCGACAAAATGTTGCAATACTTTTCTTAGAGAAATCCGGAGTCTATTTATTAATCTCAATATAATAGTGGAAAACGCGATGCATAAAAGCATCGCGTTTCTTATTGATCTAATCATTTAAAATTATTTTTTTGGTTTTTTTACTCCTGCTGTGTCACTGGCAGTTGTTGACTGGCCTTTTGGTTTTTCTACTGTCTTTTTCTTTTTCAAAGTCTGCTTTGGATTCTTATCTCCCATTTAGTTTATCTCCTTCTATCTATTAGAATTCCTCACCAATGAGCGTTAATTTACTTTAGCACCCTATTAATGTAAAGTCAACTTCGTCAACTTCAAAACTATTGAATAATATATAAAACCTCCAAATCGATTTTTCCTTGAATCGATTTGGAGGAATAAGTTTATTTATATGCAGCCGTTATCTTACAACTAATATCGGTTTCTTTGAATGATGCAATACTCTTGATGTTACGCTTCCGAGTAGGAAATATTTGAATGGTGCGCTCATCCCGTGGGAACCCATAATCACCATATCAAAATCATTATCATTGATATATTCTATTATTTTGTTTGAAGTATCGCCTTCTAACGTTACTATTTCAACCTTGTCCGCTAAATCCCCAAAAGACTTTTTAGCATTCCCCAGTAGCTTGTCGGCTTCCTCTTTAGCTGTATCGTAAATATCCGGGATGCTCCCCCCTGCTTGGACATATTGATTCAACTCATATGTTGATATGGGTAAAATAATATCAAGCACATTTAATAGTACTACATTGCTGCCAAAGGATTTTGCAAATTCCCTGCCCATTTCAACAGCTCTTGCTGAATGTTCGGATGCATCGATTGGTATTAAAATTTTCTTCATTTTAATGACCTCCTTTTACTAGAACAATATATAGTCGATAGCGGCTTTAATAACTATTTCTAATTTAAAGGTACCCTTAATCTTGAGAACTGTCAAGTAAACGCTGAATTAATCTTCAAATTGCTCAAGTTGCAAAGCTTTAAACTTCATCTGGTTGAACAAGCTGCCACAATATTAAACTGCATCTGGCTGATCCAAATGCAGTTTAATTTCTTTCAAATTTTACAAGAATGATTTTACTATATATTATTTTTTATTTCACAACCATTACTGGGGTTTTAACATGATGCAGCACCTTGTTTGTAACGCTGCCCATTAGCATGCGGTTGACAACAGCACCCAATCCATGGGAACCCATAATTACAAGATCTATTTCATTGGAATTCGCATAATCAATAATAGCATTGGCAGGATCGCCTTCTAAAGTGAATCCCTTGATCTTGTCAGTTTTAGGCCCAAATAATTTTATTGCAGCATCCAAAATTTCCTCGGATATCTTTCTAATGTCCTGATTTAGTTGGTCTATATTCAGTATGGGCGCTACATTATGTCCAAATGAATAAATTGGATAAGTTGGGTGAATAACATTAATTAAAATCACATTGCTATCAAATGCTTTTACCAGTTCCTTCCCTTTTTCTATTGCTCTCGTACTGTATTCGGAGCCATCAACAGGTATTAATATTGTCTTCATTTTGTACCTCCTTATATTTCGTAATATTTACAGTAATTTTTTATAAATCAGGAATTAATGCCTTACTTTCACCATCGCTTGCAAGTGCATCTAAAATCAATTGAAATAGCTCAATCATCAAAATGCACTCTTGAGGAGTTGGTTTGATAACCTGGAACATGGGTGGAATAAAATTCCATGCTGCTGATCCGATAATGCTTTCTGCGCATATTTTCCATTTCATGTCATTGGTTGAATATTTAATCTTCAAATCAAGAAAATCCAGTTTTAAAAGCCTATCGCAGATGAATTTGCTATTAAGTCTTTCCAGCAATACAGCATCGGTTTCTTCACCAGCCACCATCTTGAACATCGCTCCATTTATCTGCGTTTTCCCTGAATAAGATAGATCAAACTCGGCTCCCTCTTTCCTGGCAATCGGAATCTCAAAATCAAATCGAAGGTCGTATGTCCTAGCAAAAAATCTGTTTTGTAAATAATAGCTCAGTTTTAATTCCCTTAAATAGTTTAAATCCTTCAATGCAATTTTTTT
This sequence comes from Eubacteriales bacterium, assembly GCA_037144355.1. Classification (GTDB taxonomy): domain Bacteria; phylum Bacillota; class Clostridia; order Peptostreptococcales; family Anaerovoracaceae; genus JBAWWY01. The sequence goes on from JBAWWY010000027.1 coordinate 2,131, forward strand.
GTAAAGGAACCCGTCTTCCACCATTTCCCAGTGATCCTTCAAAGAGTCTGCAAATATGCCCACGACATAGTTCAATTTCGAATTTGCCCGCTTGTTTAAAATATGCTGTGCCTTGTCTTCATTTAAAGAATTTAGTGGTTTAAAAAATTTTGTATTCAGACTTCTAGCTATATCCATATTCTCTCCTTTATGTAACCAGCTTTCATCCATTCGAAATGAATTACAATAAATCAGAATAAAAGCTGGCATACATTCAAAACAGTTCTAACATCTGAATTATATTACTACTTGCCCCTCTTGCTCAACCATTCTGCTACAGCTTCATCCCAAACTGGCAAATATTCTGACCTTTCTCGGATATCTTTTGCTATATTTTCCAATGGGAACTTTTCAAACATAGGTATTTTGTGGTATTTCATCCAGGTAACAGCATAAACTGCTACTATAACCATACAAATAACTGAACCCATCAAATATGCCTGTAACGTCGATATTGCATAAACTACTCCCAATATTCCGATTGGAAGGGTAACCCATGCAAAGGGGGCTTTCCATAATCTTGGGAAATCCGGATATCTTCTCCTCAAGATTAGAACATCGAGCATGGCAATTGTGTATGAAATCATCCATGTTATACATGCTGTCATGATGAATGTTAGAACAGTGTTTACATCTGCTCCATTTATTGTTATGTATAAGAATGTGATGAACATCAATAAACCTGTAAATATTATCCCATTCCATGGAGTTCTGTACTTTGGATGAATCTTAGAGAAAAATCTTGGAACAAGATTTTCCCTAGCCATTCCATATAACATTCTTGGAAGCGCTGCGGCATATGCGTTTGCAGTTGTCAACGATGCCAAAACTGTCAATAAGGACATTGTAACAAATCCAACAGTACCCAGCATTGCTTTTGCTCCTTCCACATGAGGAATTGGAGATGTCTGTAAAACTTCAAGGGGAGTGTACCTTACTGCTGCAGTAGCGAATAGCACATCAAGTATGTAAATGGAAATTAGCCCAATAATTAGACCATATGGAATATATTTGTAAGGTTTTTTGTTTTCTTCAGCCATCGGACACGCAAATTCGAATCCAATGAAGAACCATATAGCTACACCCACAGCTCCGAAGACAGTAGGCCATCCTCCTGCAGGAAGAAATGCCATATTCGCGTTGACAGGAACTGCTCCGAAAGATTCGCCTATGTGGGCAAATCCGGCAACAGACAATAATGCAAAGAATACCATCATGACAACTGTCATTACAGCTTCTGTTTTTCCATAGAATGCCACCCCTGCCAAATTTACACCTATTACGAATATAAACAGGATTGCAGTTGTAACAGGTTGAGGAATTCCCCACAATGATTCAATGGACAACCCTCCCATTACAAGCTGGGTGCCACCATCTGCAGCGATTAAAAGAACATAGCCGCTTAGCAGTGAGAAAATAGCCCAAAATCTACCTAGCGCAGGCATTGTATAGTCTGAAATCATGCCGCCTCCTGGAAGCATAGCGGTCAATTCTCCATAGGCAAATGCAGCTCCAAGCATTGGTATCAAAGCAATTGCGGCTGTGATTAATGTGGCGTATCCAGTTGTTCCTCCAACATTTCCAACAGAGAACATTGCTGTTCCGGAAACTACCAATCCTACTGCCGCTCCATAAGCGGGCCAAAATCCAAGAATACGTTTTAATTTATGTTGTTCTAATATAGGATCGCTCATTTTAATTCCTCCTTAATTATTATAATACAATAATTTTCTGCTTATGATGATTGTGCTTATAATTATGATTTGAAATTGAAGTTATTCGCTATAGGCCTTCTTGAACAATATAAGATAATCTTCCGCAACAATTTCTCGTGGGTTGCTTGGAGTTGAAACATTCTTTTCAGCAGCTACCGATAGCGCTCCGAAATCTTTCGGATCAATTTCTTTTATGTCTCTCATCTTTGGTATGCCAACATCTTCACAAAGTTTTTTAAGCGCATAGACAGCCTCCATTGCAGCTGCTTCTACTTTCATTCCCTTTGTGTTGACACCTAATGCCTTGGCAACATTGGCATATTTCACATAATCTGAAGATAGATTGAACTCGGTTACTGTTGGAAGAAGGATTGCATTGGCAACGCCGTGAGGCATGTCGTACCTTCCTCCAAGTGCTTCCGCCATACAGTGTACTGCGGCAACATCGGCATATCCAAACGCGATGCCGGCTATGCAGCTCCCCAGCATCATCCCTGTGCATGATTCCAAATCTGGATCTTCTACTGCTTTTCTCAAATTATTCTGAATGATTTCCATAGCATACAAGGCGCAAGCATCGGTAACAGGGCTTGCTACATTGCAGGTATAAGCTTCAACTGCATGTGTCATGGCATCGATACCTGTTGCGGCCATTATATGAGAAGGCAATTTGAGTAAAACCGTTGGATCCACAAGGGCAATCTTTGCTGCGGCTTTTGGATCAAAAATATTCAATTTAGTGTGTTCCTTTGTGTCTGTGATTACTGCAAAAGGAGTTACCTCGCTTCCTGTCCCTGCGGTTGTGGGAATTGCAAGCAGCGGAGTAATATCCCTCTTTAAAAGTTGAAAACCGCACCAGTCCTGAACCTTTCCTCCATGAGTAAGCAATGTTCCAATTGCTTTAGCGGTATCCATCGAGCTACCCCCGCCAACTGCAATAATGAAATCCACCCCTTCCTTGAGTGCAACTTCATAACCCTCCTGACAATCGTAATCCCTGGGATTGGGAACAACTTTGTCAAATGTGATAAAGGATATTTTCTTTTCTTTCAAGCTCTCAATAACTGGCAATGTTAGTCCAGCAGCTATAACGCCCTTGTCGGCAACAATCATGACCTTTTTTGCCCCCATTCCAAGAGCTTCATTCCCAACACTTGAAATAATTCCCTGGCCAAATTCAATTCTGGTTGGTAGTGCAAATGAAAATGTTGATAAAGTCATTTCACTCTCTCCTTTCCTTTCTTAGTTGATATGCAACGTTCTTTAAGATATTTCCTTATGCGTTTCATTCAGATATACCCTTTTGTATTTTGTATAACGCAATATCTATGCCAAGTTGGAAACCCTCAAATTCGTCCATTAGATATTTAATTAACTATCTTTCATGGAATAAAGTGTAAAAAAATAGAACACATCCCAATATATGTTCTATTTTTTTACACAATCATATTTAATTGCATCAATATAAGGGTTTAAAAACTTTTGTGTTCATTTATTTAACACATTCACCTCTTGATTAATCGTCCGGAATGATAATTATTAGTCAGCTCTCCGTTTTCAACAATTTTCTTGCCATTTATGACAACGTATTCTATACCCAAAGGTGGGGCATCAGGTTTTCCCCTTCCAATAAAATCGGCCACATCGATTATTTTATTTAAATCGAAAATTACTATATCAGCATTCTTGCCAACTTCAATTGAGCCTACATCTTTCAACCCAAATCTAGTTGCGGGCAGGATAGTGATTTTCTTAATTGCTTCTATTAAGGAAAGCTCCTTTTTCTCCCTGACATATCGACCTATAAGCCTTGGAAATGTTCCAGAAACTTCTGGTGCCCCTATGCCTGGGTAGTGGGGTCCATCCGCCGCATTTGTTGAGACATATACATAATCCTTTTTAAGAGCCATGGATATTGCCTCTTCATCGCACACAAAAGCAGTTACCAGAGTCCCTGGGAACTCGTTTCTGAGAAACTCAAACAACTCTTCTGTACAATATTCACCCATATATATCCCGGAAGCAATCAACAAATCATTCACAGATGTATTTTTATATTCTCTTTCCCACCCGGGATCAAATATATTTGTTCCGATACATGCTGAATATGCTTCGTATACACCGCTGTCTGCTGTAATATCAAGCCCTCTTGCTCTAGCTCCATCTATTATCTCAAGAGCTGGTCCCATGGCACCACCTATTCCTACCATGTACATCAATTGCAATATTTGAACGCTTACCCCGGTGATTTCGCTGACCTTGATTATTTCATCGAAGTATTTTAGGGCTTCCCTACCGTCTTTTCTTAAGTGGACAGTTATTGGCCTGTCAAATTCCTTGGCGATTTTCGCCATTTCCAGCAACTCCTTGTTTGAAGTACCGGGTACAAATTCCAAACCAAAGCAGATTCCAAAAGCGCCATATTCCATGAATTTCCTAGCCATGTCTGCCATAATTGAAATTTCTTTATTGGTTGCAGCTATATGGGTGTCCTGTATTCCAACCGAATTTCTCAAGGAAAATGATTGCGAGATGAAAAACCCTTGATTTACAATAAATCCTTCCTCTTCAATCTTCCGGATATTGCTTCCGATTACATTACGCTCACCACCAAGGGTAGTTGTTCCGCCTTGTCTTACTAGGCACTTTGCCGAATATTCGTTTCCATCGACATGGGAGTGGAAATCAATAAAGCCTGGAGACACGGTCTTATTGTTCGCATTTATTGTCATAACTCCTTTAATGTTTTCACTTGTTATAATGCTTATCTTGTCTTTAATTATTCCTATATTCAACTTCGTAATCCTATCGTTGACAACATTGACAACATTGCCATTCAAGATTACCAGGTCATAAATTACATCCTTTTCCAACGATTTTTTCATCGGCTTACTCTCTTTTCACTTAATGCTTAAGCGATTCAAATTTTTTCAAGAGTCTATACACAGTTGCCCTGCTGATGTCCAACTCTTCCGATGCTTTTTTGATATTCCCATTATATGAATCAACAACGCTTTTTACGTATTTTGCCGAAGCCGAATCCAAAGTTTCTACTCCATTTCCTAAAGTGGCTTTTGTCGATGGAGGAACTACCGCATCCATTATCTCTTCAGGTATTAAATCTGCAGTTAGCACATCGGTCTTTGCCATAATCATCATACGTTCCACAACATTGTTCAATTGCCTAACATTGCCTGGCCAATTATATTTCGTAAAGATATCCACCACGGAATCATCGATTCTTTTTATCTTCCTTTGATTCAAGTTCTTATTATTGTTTAGCAAATTATGGATAAGGATTGATATGTCGCTTTCCCTCTCCCGCAGTGATGGGAGTTTGATGTCCACTATATTAAGCCTATAATAGAGATCCTCCCGGAAATTCCCTTTCTCGACTTCTTTCTTCAAGTCTTGATTGGTTGCGGCAATTATCTGAACGTCGACTGGAATCGGTAAATATCCTCCGATTCTTAGGATCTTGTTCTCTTGGAGTACCCTGAGCATCTTTGCCTGCATATCGATTGGCATATTGCTAATCTCATCTAGAAAAAGTGTCCCATGATGTGCAAGCTCGAATTTCCCTCGATGCCCGCCCTTCCTTGATCCTGTATATGCGCCTTCTTCATATCCGAAAAGCTCGCTTTCTAGAAGTTCTCTTGGTATTGCTCCACAATCCACAGCAACGAAAGGCCCTCTTTTCCTAGGACCGCTATTATGGATTGCCTGGGCAAACATTTCTTTTCCAGTCCCGCTTTCCCCCTGGATAATTACTCTTGCTCCGTGTTCCCCAGCTTTCTTTGCTAAAGCAATAGTGTCGAGAAGCAGTTTGGATTTCCCAATAATATCATCGAATGTGAAGAATGCCCTGTTTTCCATATTCATCTTGTCAGCCAATTCCTGAATTTCTTCCAGTTTGATGAATACCAAGACTTGATTTGAAGATTCTTTTTTATTTCCCTCTATGAATCTATGGGTCAAAAAACAATTGTAACTTTTTTTGTTCCCGTTAATTCTAACTTGACCAACGCTCACACCATCAACTATTGAGGAAATTACTGAAGAAAGCTTTGGGACAGTCTGGATATAATTAATACTTTTGCCAATCATTTCATCCTTGCTGAAACCAGTCATCACGCTCATTTCCAGATTAGCCTGAGTTATTGCCAATTTCTCATTTATATATATGATGCCATCGGCGACAGTATCGAGGATGTTCTGTTGTTCGATATTCTGGGTAATGATTTCAGAATGGATTTCTTTAAGTTGAAATTCATTTTCTATAGCTTTTGCCGTCGCACCAACCATTCCGAGCATATACTTGTTTGATTTTTCCAGATCGACCGTCATTCCTATGGTTGCAGCTATATCGCCGTCCTTGTTGAAAATCGGAGATGTATATACTGCTTTTCTTTGAAATATCTGGCAGTAATGTTCGGAACCAACCACGGTGAATGGTTTTCTATGCCTGATTGAAAGATCAAAACTATTGGTTCCAATAATTTCTTCTCTAACGTTTCTCCCTATTTGATAAGCCCTGTCGGCTTCGCTTAAAGATCCACCCTTTTGTATGTTTTTTAGAAAGAACCCTCCTTTGTCCACAATCTGCACGCTCAGGTCCTTTTCATCAACCATGTTTATCAATGCCTCCATAATGGGCACGGAAATATTAAGAAGCTCAAGGTTATCTTCGATTCTAGCTTCAATATTGGTATTGATTTCTGGTATATCAGGGAGGTTCCTCATAAGATAGTTTACATTGTTGGTCTTGCATCTTTTCCAAGATTCTAGAATAGGTAGTGGAATTACATTTTCAATAACAATGCCATTTTTGACAAAACTAACCCAGGCATATTCATAACGCATTAGTTCGGGATTCTCAAGATTATAAAAGGGATTATAAAGCATAATCTTTCTCCTATCCTGTATAAATTCCTTTCAGCGTAGCTGTGTCTAAAATATGTCCTTCCATTTTTTTTCGCAATTCGTTTAAATAGAAACCTTTATTTAAACCTAAAACTTTATCCAATGCGTATATTGATACTTCGTATTCATGGTCTCTATCTGGTGCTGGCCCCCCATAATAGCATGTAATACTTTCGTCGAGTCCGTATTCACCAAGAGGTGTCATCCAGCTGTTCCTCCCTTGAATGAGGTTGACTTTATCTCTGCTGGCATTTTCAGCAAGAGATGTAACATCTTTTGGTATGTCGCAAGCCAGCCAGTGGATCCAACAAAAGCCCTCATCAGGGATATCATCATAGTCCAGAAAGACTATGGAAAAAGACTGTGTTCCTTCAGGTTGTCCATCCCATTGCAATGGGAATGAGGTTTGCGGCACACCTAATTTAAGATTCTCCGATCTTTTGCCGTATTTATCCATAATAAAACCGTCTCTAAATCCCGAGCTGTTTATTTTCAATAAATTCATCTCCCAATTAAATCCGAATGGAGTCAAATCCATCTAATGTCCTAAGCCTATTTAACAATCAGAACGGGCTTTTGAATATGATGCAACACCTTTGTAGCTACACTTCCCATGAGAAAACGATTCAGGTTTGATCCGTTTCCATGATAGCCCATTATTACTAGGTCAATATCATTATTTTTCACATAATCGATAATTTTGTTGGCGGCATCGCCTTCAAGACTTACTACCTGAACTTTTTCGCTCATTTCTCCGAATGAATCCTTGGCATTTTTCAACAATTCCTCCGATCTTTTACGAAATTCCGCATATAACTGGCTTACATCTCCAACTGCGGCCACGGCATGCCCAAAGGAATAAATTGGAAATGTTTCATTTATAACATTCAAAATGATTATGTTGCCATCAAATATTCTGATAATCTCTTTCGCCTTATCTATAACCCTGCCACCTTCATCTGACCCGTCGTATGGAATTAAAATCTTTTTCATTTCAATTACCTCCTTTGATAAACAAAATGCAGCGTATGCATCATCTATTTATTCAAGCCTGGAGTTTCTACTTCTAAAATAATACTACTCCTATTTTTTTTAATTATCAATAGGTGGTAGCTCTGTGGAATTTGAGTGATATAATCTTAGTAAAGATTTATTGAATTTGTCAAAGGAGAATTAATCATGTCTAAAAAAATACTAACTTTGAAATTGTTGAAAGACCAGTTTTGTGTCTGTAGGCTGAGCAAAGATGAAGCGATTCCAGAGTGGGCTTATTCAAGCCAGTTTTATTCAATAACAAGAACTCCGGACGAGCTTTCCATTGTTTGCGCGCAAACAAATGTCCCTGTTGGTATTCAATGTGAGAAAGACTGGGCAATTTTTAAAATTGAAGGAGTATTAGATTTTTCCCTGGTTGGAATCCTGTCTGCGATAAGTACCATCCTTGCAGAAAATAAAATCAGTATTTTCGCCATATCTACATTCGATACCGATTATATACTAGTCAAGCATGTAGATGTTGAAACCGCAATAAGAGTCCTAACTGATAGAAACTACGAAATGATTACATGATAGGATAGAAATCCGCTAATTTTTCCGGTATTATTCCGGCTTCTCTTCAAATTCGTATTTGAAAAGAAAAAGTTTCATTAAGTTGAATCTCTTACTCATATTCATATAAATTGAGCGCTTCCTTTAGAAAGAAAGCGCTCAATTAAATTGTTTTGTCATGTATGCAGTTCTTTTATTTTGGCTCTCGAGATACATCCTGCCTTTTTTTGATCCAATCAATTACTTCGTTTTGATCAAATCTTATATTCTTTCCAATCTTCATAAAAGGCAATCCCTTGTTCTTCAAGTTGTAAATTGTTGTTCTTGTTACTTGAAGCATCTCAGCCAAATCTTCAGTTGTCAGAAATTTTATTTCGGATGGCATCTTTAACACCTCATTGTCTTCACATACAAAAGCAGATATTTTGTTAACCTTCTATAGTCATTTCTGGAGGTAATTTCCTGAAGAAATTGGTTTTGATTGCAAGGTATAGGATACCTAATGCCAACCAGGAGAAACCAAGAACTTTTGAGTGTATATCCAGATTGAACCAGATTGTGAAACAGATTAGTGCTCCGCAAGCAGGTGCGATTAGATACCTGAACAAATCTTTTGCAGATCTCTTTTTATTTCTGACATAATAATGTGCGATTACTGACAAGTTAACCATTGCAAAGCCAAGAAGCGCTCCAAAATTGATTAGAGAAGCAGCTGTTCCTAATGATAGGAATAAAGCAGTCAAACTGATTATTGCAATAAGGAAAATGTTGTAAACTGGAGTTTTATGTTTTGGGTCAAGATGTGCAAAGAATTTTCCTGGCAATATCTTGTCTCTTCCCATTCCGAAAAGTATACGCGATGCAGATGCTTGAGAAGCGATGGCAGAAGCCAGACACCCAACACAATAAGCCGCTGTAAATACATAACCCATAAACGATCCTGCAACCTTGTTGATAAGTTCATATGCGCCTGTATCTGCGCTCTGAAGTTCATTCCATGCATTTGGCCATGCGATTTGCAAGAAGTATGTTACTAAAATAAACACCAATCCAGCTCCTACGCAAGTAATTATAATTGCTTTCCCAACATTCTTTTCTGGATTGATTGCTTCTTCAGATACTGTGGAAACTGCATCGAACCCAAGGAAAGATAATGCAAGTATGGATGCTCCACCAAGAATTGCTGTCCAACCCATGCCTGGCTTTACAAATTCAACAGAATTATAGAAAGCAGAGTAATCAATAAGCATGCCGCCACTTGATGTTATATACCTTAGAACAAAGATCATCAAAGCAGCTAGGAATATAATTTGAACCCAAATAAGTGCGCTGTTTACCCATGATGTTACCTGTATGCCGAAATAGTTTACTACAGTAACAAAAGCGATAAAGAATAATATCCATGCCCATCCAGGTATTCCTGGGATAGCTGCTACTAGGAATAGTGCTGCAACCAGATAGTTAAGCATTGGTAGAAGCATGTAATCCAAAAGGATGGTCCAACCAGATAAGAATCCGATGTGTGGATTAATCGATCTATGTACATAAGTATAAGCGGATCCGGACATTGGATATGCTTTGACCATTTCTGCATAGCTCAATGCTGTAAATGTCATAGCTACTGTGGCAACTGCATACGTTAGTGAAAGCATGCCGTGTGTCATTGTTGTAACTAGACCAAAGGTTGTAAAGATTGTAAGTGGTACAAGGTAAGCCAAACCGTAATAGATAAGCGAACCTAAAGTTAGGACACGCTTTAGTTCTTGATGATACCCATATTTTTGAAGTTGGTCGGCATCATGCTGTGATGTTACGTTTTCTTTACTCATTTCTTTATCCTCCATTTTTAATAATTGATTATTTAGAATTTTACCGTTTTCCTCAAACACCTCCCTAATATTTTATATGACTTGATTAAAACTTTTTATATATATCAGGCCTATAATCGGCAGTTCCACTACATGCGTTTTCAACACAAAGCCTTCTTCGAGCCAAGGTTAAGTCTATTGTAGCGATTAGAATTTCTTCCTGAATGTTGTCTTTGTCTCCTGCATAATAATTTACATCCGTTTCAAAGAATGTATTCACTTTTGGACCAATTATGGCACTTCCTCCGCCAAAGAAATTTTCATCATCGTATCCTGTAAGGTTGGAACTCGCAATAAATACTGTATTGCATAGGACCCCGTATTCCAAAGTGGGAGCGTAATAATTGATGAAAGCTTGCCTGCTGCCCTCTTTGCCAACCTCTTCCGTCAGGGCTGTAGGATTTAAATATAGTCTTGATCCTTTACTTACATAATGTCTTAGGAGTTCAGGGAATTGGTACGTGTCATAGCAGATACCCATAGAAATTGGCCCCCAAGGTGTTTCGAACATGAATGGCTTCTCCCCTTTTATGAAGCAAAGATTTTCTAATTCAAATGGATGTATTTTTTGATAAGATCCAATAACGCCGTTTGGTCCAATTGCCACTGCGGAGTTGTACATTTCCATTGCATCTGAAGTTAACTTTTCTGCCATACCAAACACTATATAAATGCCATACTTCTCTGCAACTTTGGAAACTGTATTGCAAACTTCTCCATCCAAGGTCTCAGCAGAAGAATGTTTTTCTTTATCGTCAACATTTTTGAGGTAATAATAATCATATCCCATCACGCATAGCTCTGGAAAAAGCACCAAATCCGCTCCCCTTTTAGCTGCAGCTTCTGCAAATCCAATAATTCTTCTCAAGTTATTCTCTTTATCTCCTGAGCTCACCTTGAAATTTACAACTGCAATCGTTATGATATCTTTTTCGAATTTCATGATATACCTCCTTTGTAGATAACCTTTCCATCCATAATCGTCAGCTCAACCTTGGTGCTTCGAATGTCTTCATCCGCTGTTTCAAAAAGATTTCTGTCAAGAACCACAATGTCTGCAAACTTCCCAACTTCCAACGTTCCAAGTTCTTTTTCGCGATGGGTTCCAAAGGCCGAGCCATATGTATAAGCTCTCAAGATTTCCGCCATGGTAAGTTTTTCTTTTGGATTCCAGCCTCCAACAGGTAGCCCATCATTGTGCACTCTTGTCACTGCCCTATAGATTTCAAGAAAAGGATCGTTGTCCACAACTGGACAATCGGTTCCGATTGCTAAAACTCCAGCTGCATCAAGCATTGTCTTAAGCGGCCAGGTCATCTTTGAGCGCTCTTCTCCTAACCTTGCCCGATATGGATTATCCTCAAATTTTTGTGTAAGTGCTAGATGTTCTGGCTGCATTGAGGGAATTATGCCTAAATCCTTGAATCTGTGCACATCGTCAGGATGTATGCATTCAATATGTTCAATTCCATGCCTTGCTTCATTCTTGCCATATTTCTTTATAGCAGCTTCGTAGCAGTCCAATGCGATTCTCACCGACCTGTCACCGCAAGCGTGCAATCTTACTGAAAAACCTCTTCTATGGGCTTCTTCGACTTGCATTCTAATTGCGTTGATATCGCTAAGCTCAGTACCGGTATCTCCAGGTTTGTCGCTGTATTCATCGATCATCAACGCGGTATATGTGGTTGGCACTCCGTCAAGAAATTGTTTAAGCAATGTAACTCTTCTTTTATCGCTTTTATACGTCGATCGCCAAATATCTGCTTGGTTTAAATTGCATAAAAGGTCCGGCGCAGAGTGTATTCTGATATTCAGCTCTCCACTATCTTCAAGCTCTTTAAAAGCCTCATAATTTCCCATATTGACCCCAAAATATGGCTGCATGTCATTTACCGCGGTAATGCCGAATTTTGCTGCGCTTTCCATATATTTTCTTGTAAATGTCTTTTCCTGCTCTCTGGTAAATTGTAGGGCATTTACAGCAACCAATCCTAGGGCCGCTTCATATAAAAACCCTGATGGTTCTCCATTCTGAAGTTTTTCCACATGTCCATAGTCTGGATCCTTAGTATCCTTGTCCACCCTGCAAATTTCCAAAGCTTTGCTATTGACCCATGCGCCATGGGCTTCTGCGTTTATCAGAAATATGGGCCGATCAGACACATATTTATCCAGAGAAAATTTGGTTGGTAAAACCTTCTCATCCCAAAATACATGGTACCAGTTGAAACCAATAATCCAGGCATCGTTTGGAATGGTCTTTGCAAAGTCCCCCACCATTCTGGCAGCTTCCTCCTCTGATTTCGCATCTCCTAGATTAACGAATGTCTTATACATTCCAGCCAATATGAGGTGAGTGTGGCTGTCATAAAACGAAGACATTATCAGCTGGTTTCCAAAGTTAAATACTTGCGTTTTGGCGTCCTGAAATTCTTCAAAGTTCTCCTTTTGTTCCGAAACAGCTAGTATTTTATTGTCCTTGATTGCAACAAATCCAGGTGACGCTTTGTCGGTCAAACCAGTAAAGATTGCGTCCCCGGTTAATATTAAATCTGCTTTTTGCATTTCATTATCCCTCTCCCCTAATCCCTGATTGACAGTTTTAATATTTCTTGGTATGAATCAACTCTTCTATCTCTGTGAAACTGTAGGATATCCCTCGCTCTTTTGATTTCGTCAAGGTCGAGTTCAGCTATTATTACTTCGTCATCTGTTCTATTCCCAGTTACTATCATGTTGCCCCATGGATCGCTCACAAAACTCCTGCCATAGAAATCCATGTGTCCGCTTCCATCCGATGCTTCCTCTCTTCCAACTCTATTAACTGCGGCTATATAGAAATTGTTATGTATGCCATGTGCTTTTACTCCGTCAACCCAGGTTTGAGAAGTATCTAGATCAGGATTATCAGGTTCCGAACCTATTGCAGATGGATAAAACACAAAATCCGCTCCCTTTAATGCAAGTATTCTTGATGGTTCTGGAAACCACTCGTCCCAGCATATGAGTACGCCAAAATTTCCATATTTGGATTTGAATACCTTATACCCAGAGTCTCCCGGTGTGAAATAGTACTTTTCCAAATATTGAGGGCCATCTGGGATATGATGTTTTCTGTATGTTCCCAAATCCGTTCCATCAGCGTCAAATACAACCACGCTATTGTAATAGACTCCATCCATAGCATATTCAAAAAGGCTGCAGACGATTACCACGTCCAATTCCTTAGCCAAAGCTTGAATCCGTTTGCTTGTTGGTCCCGGTATTGGTTCAGCCCAGTCATATTTGTTGAAGTCGATGGTCTGGCAAAAGTACTGCCCTGAGAATAATTCCTGTGTGCAAATTATCTTTGCACCTTTTGTTGCGGCTTCCTTTATCATTCTGATTACTTTCTCTACATTGGCTACCCTATCTTCTCCGCAAGAATGCTGGGTCATTCCGATTACAATTTTTCCCTTGTTCATGAAATTTCCTCCCCAAAATGTTTATATTTTTTGTTAATAAATTCATATTGTTTTGTTAATTATTGTACATAATAGTCAATTGCAATTGCTATGCCAAAATATAGGTAACCAATTTGCAACGATTTTTTCAAATTGAATTAGCGATGATGTCATTATAAACTTACACTTTATATAGTAATTGTTGGGAAATACTGAAAAGTCGAAAAAAATAACAGTGTCTGTTTAAAATGACACTGTTATTGCAAACTTACTATATTCTATTTGATATTCAATCTATTTATCTTTTGATACAGAAGTGGCCTGGAAATCTTTAAATATTTTGCCGCTTTAGTCTTATTATTTTCGAATTTTTTTAAAGTATGTATTATTAATGCCTTTTCTGCCTGCTTCTTTACTTCTTCTATTGGGTTCTCCCCTTCATTAAAAATCTTCTCTCTTGTTATCGTTGAGTCGATTTCAAAATCGAAATCGAAGTGTTCCTTCTTAAGAGTGTTCCCTTCCACGTAATTCATAGCCCTCTCGATAATGTTTTGAAGTTCCCTCACATTGCCAGGCCAGTCATATTCACCGAGAAGTCTGATTACATCTGGTTCTATGGAGGTTACATGTGTGCCTAGTACATTATTCATCTGATTTATTATGGATTCTATAAGTTCAGGCAGGTCTTCCATCCGCTCTCTAAGTGGTGGCACGAAAATTTCAACCACGTTAAGCCTATAAAACAAGTCTTCCCTGAATTTCTTCTCTCTAATAAGTTTGGCCAAGTCCATATTTGTTGCTGCAATTATGCGAACATCAACTGGTATGCTTTTCTCTCCACCAATCCTGTCAATTTCCTTTTCCTGAAGCGCCCTCAATATCTTTGGTTGCAAGTTCATTGGCATCTGATGGATTTCATCGATAAAAAGCGTACCCCTGTCAGCAAGCTCAAACTTGCCTTTTTTCCCTGTTTTTTTTGCTCCAGTAAAAGATCCTTCATCATAGCCGAAAAGTTCCGACTCAGCTAGGTTTTCGGGCAGAGCTGAGGCATTTATTCTAATAAAATCCCGAAGCCTTCTATCGCTAAGGTTATGTATTGCATGGGCTACTAATTCCTTCCCGGTACCTGTTTCCCCTGTGATTAGCACTGTAGAGTTGGTCCTTGCCGCATAGTATATTTTATTTTTTAGTTTCTCGATTTTCTCAGACTTTCCAACTATATTATGAATAGAATATTTTGTATTTCTTAAGTTTATTATTTCTTCTTTATAGTAACTTAATTCTTCATTTTGGAAAACCTTATAATTATCAACAAATTCATCCATTAAATCATAAGCTTGGAAAAGGTCATATTCCATAAGCCCGATTTTTTCTCCATTTTTTCTAAGTGGTATGTGGACGCTGGCACCAATTCCCCTTGGGCTACGATATAGGACAACCTTGGATTTTTCCAACTTGAGCCCTTCCATCATTTTGGTCTCAGGAAAAACATCCTTCATTTTACGCCCAATGGATTCATCCTTGTTTACCCCGAGATATTCAGCACATTGCTCTCCCATATATATGATTTCCCCAGTCAGATCAATTACAACAACCCCATATACATTTTCCAAGTAGTAGAAGTAATCATCTTTCATCAATTGATTTTTCATTAAAACCCTCACTTCGACAGGTCTGTTATCAATGAGAGTATATCATATCCATACGTTGAATTTCAATAATGCCTACCCATATGTTACTTTGTTCTTCCCTTTAATTTCTAAATTTTCCGCCAAGGACTTTTTCAATAAGCACTTTCGAAATATCAGGGTCGAATTGAGTTCCCGCGCATCTTCTTATTTCCAAAATAGCTTCCTCTTCGTTTAGAGCCTTCTTGTAATTCCTCTCCGAAGTCATTGCATCAAATGCATCCGCTAAGGCGATAATTCTGGCTGGAATTGATATCTCCATGCCCTTAAGTCCCCTTGGATATCCCTTGCCATCCCATCTTTCCTGATGCTCGAGAACATAGTTTGCAGTCTCAGAGAATTCATTTACCGAGCTCAATATTCTGTACCCTATCTCTGGGTGCCTCTTAATCTCTTTCCATTCATCGTAGTTCAATTTATTTGGATTGTTGAGAATTTTTTCATCGATTCCTATTTTCCCAATATCATGCATCAGCCCAGCTACCTTGATTTGGGTTATGGCGTCCTTGTCTAAATTCATATTGGATGCAATAGCATCGCATATTTCACTTACTCTTTCTGAATGGAACATCTCTCTCTCATTTTTTTCATATAACGTGCTCATAATCAAATCTATTGTCTTGCTTCGAATACTGGAACTTTCGAAAAGTTTGTTTGTATACATTTGATCTTCAGTTTCCTTGAAAATAACCTGGATACCCTCATCTTTGCTTGTTTTAGTTCCGTATCCAAAAGAAATGGAAATGTTCAAAGATCCTACTTTTTCAATTGATGCTAAAGCCCTAATTCTCTTGATAATATTTTCAGCTTCCGCCGCATCTGTTTTGGGTAGGATAATTACAAATTCATCTCCTCCCAGTCTTGCAATAATATCATCGGCACGGCAACCATTGTTGATAACTTCTGCAGCTTTCTGAAGGAGTTCATCTCCCATGGCATGTCCGAAAGAATCATTAACAAGTTTAAGCCCATTTACATCTCCCATTACAATAGTCAATGGCAGATTTCTTTCAACATCTATCCTCGTTAATTCCTCTTCATAAAATCTACGATTATATAGTCCTGTCAACTGGTCATGGTAGCTTAGATATTCAATCTCTTCCTGTTTAAGTTTCTTTTCTGAGAAATCCCTGAAAACCAATACCACTCCAATGATTTCTCCATTTTCCTGGATTATTGGAGCTGCACTGTCTTCTATGGGACTCTCAGAACCATTCTTGCCAATTAGTATCGTATGATTTGCCAGTTCCTCTATCTTTCTGCTTTTCAATACTTTTTTTACTATGTTCTCGTTCTTTTCCCTAGTGTATTCATTCACTATATTGAACACATCCTCGATGGGCTTTCCCTTTGCATCCTCTTGTGTCCAACCTGTTAGCATTTCACCTACTTTGTTCAAGAATACAATATTGCCCTTATAATCCGTTGAAATTACACCATCTCCAACGGAAGTCAAGGTTGTTTTCAAAAGTTTTTTTTCAAGAGAAAGCTCTATCTCCAATTCTTTACGCTCGTTTTGTTTAATTAAAAGCATGCAGAGCAGGACTGTCCCCAAAGGATAAATTATCAAGATTGGGAGCGTGATAGATTTCAACATTTGGATTGCAAGTGGCCATGGCAGCCATAACATCGAAGCCAGCATGGCAATATGGATTATGAATCCAAACATATATACATTGCCTAATTTAAATTTCAAATTGTTTTTAAGCAAATAATGCTTCCATAACAAGCCAATAGAGGCGCAGGCAAAAATAGATGAAAGACCGGAAATCATTCCAGCTCCTCCACCAATAATCCTAAAGATTGACGTCATTACAACAAGGATTGCGGTTGGAACAAATCCGAATATCAATCCAGTGGTTCCAATAAGTATGGACCGGCAATCAAATACTACACCTGAAGCAAGCTCAATGGGCGCAATCATAATAGCTATTCCAATTGATCCAATGACAAACCCGCTTATAATGGTTGAGTACTTCTTGAATCTAGCCGGAATTTCAAAGCCAACTTCATAAACAATGGATAATGCAAGTAATAAAGCGGCGTTATTCAATAGCCCTATAAATAGTTCACTATTCATTTCTTTTCATCCTTGTCCCCTTATATTAGTTCTTGTTCAAAACGTTATAATTATTATCGACCGTTTACCGGTTTTTGTTAATTTTTTACTGATATTCGAAAAAATACCAATTACCTTATTAAAATCCTGTAAAAAGGATAGGCAATTGATATTTTAAAATTTATATTTTATATTATTCTTTTGTACTAAGCACTAAAACTGTCGCCTATTAATTAAAATCCAGATCAGCCATTTCTATGTCCACATTTGCCATGAAAACTTTTAGCTCATCATTTTCATCATAATGAATTGGCGGGGATTTCTCGTTTTCAAGTAGTTCTTTGGGTAGCTCAATAATAAATTCACTGCCTTCGCCATATTGGCTGATTACCTGGATTGTTCCTCCATGAATTTCTACAAGGGACTTTGCCAAAGACAAGCCAATGCCGCTTCCTTCTGATTTTTGAAGAAGCTTGGGATTTGCCTGCCTATATCTTTCAAATATGATTTCCTGCATTTCTTTTTCTATTCCTATTCCATTATCTTTGACGGATATTGAAATAGTTGCAGGTTTTTTATAAACCGATATTTTTATATATCCCCCTTTTTTCGAATACTTTATTGCATTTGATATAACATTTAACATAATTCTCTCAATCATTGCAACATCACATTTTATAATCTCTCCCTCTTGATCAGCTACAAAGGTGAGTTTTATCATCTTTTGTTTGGCATATTGATTTATTGACAGAAATATTTTTTTAATAATTTTGACAATATCAACGTTTTCAAAAGCGGGCTCATAAAATCCCGAATCTATTTTGGCAACATCTATAATATTGTTTACCAGCCTGGTAATCCTCATGGAATTTCTATTCATCAATTTCAACTGCTTTAGTATTTTTTTACTTTCCTCATCTTCCGCTTTGCAGATTTTAAGTTCCAACAGCTGAATTGAACTTCGCATAACATTGATTGGAGTTCTTAGCTCATGTGACATATTGACAAAGAAATCCGTTTTTAGGGCATTGTCCATCTCAGCTTTCTGCTTTGCCAAAAGGAGTTCTGCTTCCATTTTGATTCTAGAAAAGGCATCTGATAAACTATTTGCCATAATGTTAAGCAACTCAATCTGGTCATATCTAAATTCTTTGTATGTTATTGTTGAAGCAAATCCAAAAAAACCATCAAGTTTATCATTGTTCATAATTTTTATATTCAACAGGGATTTTATTTTAAGATTTCCAAATATGGTGATTTGCTGCTGCTCATTTTCCTTAATATTTCGAATATCTGGAATATATATATTATTTTCTCTCTTCAATTTTTCAGCCCATGCTTCAAAGTCTTCGAAAGAAATCTCAGGATTGACGAACCATATTGGGGCAAGGCCTTTCTGGTGCCATTCATTTGTAAGCACCATTTTCTTCCCTTCAAGCATTCTGAAAATGTAACATCTATCAATCCCCAGAAATTCTCCAACAGTTTTTAATATGTCATTTATTTTCCCATCTATATTTTTCATATTTGCGCTGATCAAATCTCTTGAAATATCTGTAACCATTCGTTGAAGAATATTCTTTTCCTTTAGGATTCGCTCGCTTTCCCTTAATTGTGCAACTGCATTTCTGCTTTCTGTTGCATCTAACATTACATTAAGGAATGCTCTTTCTTTTTCATTTTCTATTATTTCACCGAAAAAGAGTCCATTGATAATTTCTCCATTTTTCTTTCTTATATCCATCTCGACATTGGACATTGTCCCTCGGTTAGATAGCAATTCCCCCACCCTCACTCTTAAGTTCTTGTCAACAAATAGATCAAGTTCTTCAGAGGTCTTACCGATGATTTCTTCTTTTGAGTACCCTACGCTTTTTAAAAACGCATTATTTACTTCGGTGAACTTCCCATCGCTCACATTGCTGAGGGACATAAGCGCCGGATTTCCTTGAAATATTTTTTGGAATTTATCCAGTGCGAATTGCTCCGTAGAAAGATCCTTTACAATTGCAAAGATACATTCTCTACCATTCCATTTCCCAAACCAGATTCTTGTCTCTGATGGTATTTCTTTCCCATCTTTTTTAACCAGTGGCAATGGACATATTGTCCTTTTCCCAGAGAACATGTCTCCAAATATCTGTTCAGCTTCTGCGCGCTTCTCGGCTGGATTCAAGTCAAGCACATGCATATTCTTCAATTCTTCACTTGAATATCCTAATTTCTTTTGAGCAGAGACATTTGAGTAGAAAATTTCTCCCTCTTTGCTCGCTACTAGTATTATGTCTTCAATGGTCTCAAAAATGTCATGGAAGTTTCTCTCACTTTCCTCCAGTGCAATCTCGGTCTTTTTCCTCGCTGATATTTCCAAGTTGG
>JBAWWY010000028.1:0-21138 GCA_037144355.1 Eubacteriales bacterium
TTTTGTATAAATGTTTCTGCAAGAGCCGCCATTCAATCTCCTTCTATTTTTCAAACCAAAGCAATAATTAATTTCTCACCTTGATTATAGTAAGCCATTATTGGATTTGTGTTAAGAGCTTGTGAAATCCGTGTAAAATTATTAATTTACACGGATTTTACATATTCTTAATCTGAATTTGACTAATCAAATTTATACTGTAGATGAATAATATAGCCAAAAGCATTGCTTTTTAAAAGGAGCAACATTTAAGTATCAGGAGGTTTTTTATATATGGAGGCTTATGAATATATTGACGAGAATCTTGGGAATCAGTTTTTTGATATTTTAAAAAACAAAGAAATTAGCGCTGTATTCCAACCAATCATCTCACTAAGGGATGGATCTGTATATGGATTTGAAGCGCTGAGTCGTGGCCCATACGACACTCAATTCGAAAGCCCTGCATTGCTTTTTGAATATGCAGAAAAGTACAACAGATTATGGGAACTTGAATTCTTATGCCGTTCAAAGGCACTGGAAGCAGTTTACAATATGAAAACCCAAATTAATTTATTTTTAAATGTTAACCCAAATATAATGCATGATATGAAATTCAAGCAAGGATTTACAAAAGAATATTTGGATGAATATTCAATGGATTCGGAACGCATTACCTTCGAGATTACAGAGAGATCTGCTATAAACAATATTCAAGATTTTATAAAAACAGTTGAAAACTACAAGGAACAAAATTATAAAATAGCCATTGATGACGCGGGAGCAGGTTATTCCGGGTTGAATTTGATTTCAGACATTCGTCCGCATTTTCTTAAACTCGATATGAATTTAATAAGAGATGTGGATCAAAATATAACAAAACAATCACTAATCAGAAGCATGTCGGAATTCGCCTCGCTTTCAAACACAAAGCTCATAGCTGAAGGCATTGAGACTGAAGCAGAATTAATCAAATTGATTGAGATGGGTGTTCAATATGGTCAAGGGTTCCTTATACAAAGACCAAATGCCATAATAATGCCAATAAACGATAATGTTGTCAAGGCAATAATAGATGCCAACTCGAAAAAGAACCACCTATATGGAAGCAGGGTATCTGATATTTATATTGGGAATATTTGTAAATCCCTGAAAACGCTCAATTCAAAAATCCTGGTTTCCCAAATTCATGATATGATGAAAATTGATGATTCGGTGCCAGGGTTTTGTATCACGGAAGATGAAGTTGTAATCGGTGTAATAACCAGAAATGAGTTGTTTAGAATAGTCAGCGGCCAATATGGATATACACTTTTCTCAAATAAACCTGTGAAAAATGTTATGTGCACAGAATTTGTAAATGTTGATTATCAAACAACGATCGATATTGTAGCAAAAAAAGCAATGCAACGAAGTTTTGACAAAATTTATGATTTCATAACAGTAACCAAAGATAACAAATATATTGGAGTAGTAACAGTAAAAGAGCTGTTGGAAAAATCCATAGAAATAGAAGTGCTAAACGCCAAACACCTGAACCCCTTGTCTGAACTGCCGGGTAATTTGCTAATTGAGCAGCAATTAGAGAAATGCTTGAATATGGAAAGCGACAACTATATCCTGTATTTCGACATTGACAATTTCAAACCTTATAATGATGTATATGGTTTCGAAAATGGAGATAGAGTCTTGAAATGTCTTACACAAATATTGAAGAAAAACATACCACTTGGAGAGTTCATCGGTCATATTGGTGGGGATGACTTCATAGCAATCATGTCTCAAGACATGGTTGTTGAATCATGCAACAAAGTTATTGCAGAATTTGATAAATCGATTTTAAGCTTTTACAACCAAGATGATATTGACAAAGGGTTGATTGTCACAAAAAATAGATATGGAATTGAAGAAAGTTATCCATTGCTTACTATTTCCATAGCGGGAGTAAACAGCAACAAGTATGATACAATTTACGACTTGGCGGAAGGTGCTGGAAAAATAAAGAAGGACTGCAAGGAATTTCTGAACAGCAATTTTATAATAACTTAGAAGCATCGTTGATTTTATGGAGGAAGAAAATTGAAGAAATATGAATATGAAATTGTAAAAATGGGGAAAAGAAAAAACATAGTTATTATTGCCCATGACAATATGAAAAGTGTTTTAATTGATTGGGCAATAAAAAACAAGGATAAATTGGGGAAGCACAATCTTTGCGGCACCGGAACAACAGCCAAGCTGATTTCAGTTTCAACAGGATTGCCTGTGGAAGCTTTTAAAAGTGGACCACTGGGAGGAGATCAGCAAGTCGGATCCAGAATAGCAGAGGGTAGTATTGATTTTATGTTTTTCTTTTGGGATCCATTGGAAGCTCAACCACATGATCCTGATGTCAAAGCTCTTTTAAGAATAGCAGTTTTGTATGATATACCAGTTGCAACAAATCAGGCAACGGCGGATTTTCTCATTTCATCCTCATGGATGGAAGGTGAATATGAAAGGAAAATCATAGATTTTACTAAAGAATTGCAATATCGCATAGATGGAAATCTATAGTACAAACTTGCATTGTTAGGCATATTGTTTTACTCTTATATGTGAAGCTTTGATTTTACAAATTCAAATATTGAAAAATTCAAAGTATAAAACTCAAATCATAAATGAGAGGAGTTCAAAACAATGACAAAAAAAATAGCTTTAATCACCTTGACATTAACATTAACACTTATTACCATGACGGGATGCATTCCAGGAGATGGGACATATACAATAGCTCATCCAGCAGGATTCTTTTGGGGCATATGGCATGGGTGGGTTGCTCCAATATCACTGATTGTTGGTTTGTTTGATCATAATATTAGAGTCTATGAAACTATGAATACAGGTTGGTGGTATGACTTAGGTTTCTATATTGCGATTATAAGTGGATTCGGTGGGCTATCCCTATCTCGGAAAAGAAAGAAAAAGAATAATTACAATGAATCAAGATAGCAGGTAGTACGGGGTTCTTTTAAAAGCTGAAGCACTTGCAATGATCAAACCAGCTTTGTAAACGGAACAGTCATAACGGCAGATGCCGGATGGACTGCATATTGACAATTATCGTGGCTTTATTAATAAATATCTAAAAATGGCCGTTTATGAGTTTGAATGAATTTTCAAATATTGTAAACGGCCATTCCATAATGCTTGTTAAATTATGTCAATCACGTTTTTTCTGATATAATATCCAAAGCAGGTTTTTATAGCAAAAAGTTTAAGTTGAGGCAATAAATGGAAATTCAAAATATCAAGTTCGGAGAAAAGATATCAAAAGGTATAATAAATCGCAGCGTTATAATTATTCTATTGCTGCTGCTTCAATTTGTTCTACTTGCAATAAGTTTTTTCATGCTTACACAATATATACATTACATATATATTATCAATTTGATAATGAGTTTTGTTCTGGTTGTCTTTATCGTCAATAGAAAAGGTTGCCCCGAATTTAAAATCGCCTGGTTGACATTCATGTGCTTGCTACCGGTTTTTGGTATACTCTATTATCTCTTTATTGAATTGAATCCAAAACTGAAAAGGAATGTTATAAATGTTAAGAAGATTATGGCGGATTCAGCCTATTTGCTTGATTTGAATCAAGCAACCTTGGACAAAATTGCAGAGTGTGTTCCTGAGCATGTTGGATTATTGAATTATCTTCAAAAAAAAGGGCCATATCCTGTCTATGACAATACCGATGTTGAATACTACAACGATGGAGAAAAAGCCTTTGATGCTATGAAAACTGCTTTGAGAAATGCAAAAACTTATATTTTCATGGAGTATTTTGTTGTGGCACCTGGGAAATTGCTGGATGAGTTGATTGAAATATTAAATGAAAGGGCGGAGGCAGGAGTTGAAATCCGTTTTATGTACGATGGACTTTGTCATGCCAAAACTTTGGCGTATGATTTTCCTTTGCAAATGAAGAAACTAGGAATTGATGTCAACGTGTTTGAACCATTTAGTCCTTTTTTATCTTCTGATCAAAACAATAGGGACCATCGCAAAATTACAGTAGTCGATGGAGAGTTTGCATTTACAGGCGGCTTCAACCTTGCTGATGAGTATGTTAATTTCACTCAACCATATGGCCATTGGAAGGACGTTGCGGTTAAAATAAGCGGTGATGCTGTGAAAACATTTGTAGTTCTTTTTCTACAGAACTGGCATTTGAATGGTTCAAAGAAAAAGGATGTTTGGAAAGATCATATAAACACAGACTTAAGAAACTCAAAGGTGGAGCAAAACGTATGCAATGGAGGATTTGTTACGCCATATGCGGATTCTCCAAATATTAATAATGAAATCGGAGAAACGGTATATTTAGATATTATAAATCAAGCTAAAAACTATGTATGGATTATGACGCCATATCTAATTTTGGGAAGCGATGTATTGAAGGCTATTACATATGCAACTGGGAGAGGCATTGATGTAAGAATAATAATCCCTCATATACCGGATAAAAAAATCCCTTTTCTGATAGCAAAAAGCTTTTACCCAGAATTGATACAAGCCGGTATAAAAATATTCGAGTATACACCAGGTTTCGCTCATGGGAAAATTTTCATCTCCGATGACAGCATAGCAACAATAGGCTCATACAATTTAGATTATCGCAGCTTCTACCTAAATTATGAAGTTGGGGCTTGGCTTGTAAATTGCCCTGCTATAAAAGATATCAAACATGATTATATGGACACATTACAAGAATGCAAGGAGATTACCATGTTGGACTACAAGGCATTGCCGTTTCTTAGCCGAATCATGGGGAAGGCTTTCCGAATATTTGGCCCATTAATGTAAAAAAATATTACATCATGGCAGAATTGAAATAAACATATAAACCAAAAATTACCGTGCAATATAAACTAAGAAACTTAATATATTGCATTTTTATTTCTGGTCCGATTTTCAGTAAATTCTCACTTTGGAATCAGATTAATCTCATATTAATGCTATACCATAGTCTCTATTGAGGGAGGATGAAAATATTATTATTAAAATTTAACAAGATATATGTTGGAATAAATAAATTACAATCTTAAGGAGACAAGAAAAATGAAAGAGACAATTAGCTTTGGAGAAAGTTCAAGTGAACTTGCGTCCGGGAATTCAATAAGCGTGCAGTTATTTAACAAAGTACCAGAAGTAACACTATTCTTTTGGATAATAAAAATAATGGCAACTACAGTAGGTGAAACAGCTGCAGACTTTCTAAATATAAATCTAAATTTGGGATTGACTATAACTACCTATTTAATGAGTGGACTTTTGATAATCACTCTTTTCTTCCAGTTTAAATCCAAGAAATATGTACCAGGGATTTACTGGCTTGCGGTGGTACTGATAAGTATCGTGGGTACATTGATAACAGACAACTTGGTTGACAACTTTGGAGTACCCCTTGAAACAACAACTATCATATTTGCATCAGCTCTAATAGTAGCTTTTGCTGTATGGTTCGCAAGTGAAAAGACATTGTCAATCCACTCTATTTATACAAAAAAGAGAGAGGGTTTTTATTGGGCAGTAATATTATTCACTTTTGCACTGGGAACTGCGGCAGGGGACTTGGTAGCAGAAGGTCTGGATATTGGATATTGGAAGTCGGCAATAATGTTTGGGACAATGATCGCTATTATAGCGTTTGCTCACTATAGATTTAAAATAAATAGTGTATTTGCTTTCTGGATCGCATATATATTGACAAGGCCTCTAGGAGCTTCGCTGGGAGACTTCCTGTCACAGCCGAGAGACGCTGGGGGCATGGATTTAGGTACGGTTGGAACTAGCGCAATGTTCCTAATAACTATTTTAACAATAGTCATTTACTTGACTAAAACAAGAAGTGACGAAATAAGTTCAAATAATATTCAAATGATAGAAGATATTGAATAAATAATTCCTTCCCAAAATAAACAGCAGCTTGCCGGAGAAATCAACCCTGGCAAGCTGTACTGTTTTAATAATATTTTGTGAAACAGGATTGGTAGTGACGCCATTTCTTCGGCAATATAGATATAGTCAAAAGTATCTACACTTTAGTTATTTTACATATAATCCTGGTTTCGATTATAACTGCAGGAATAGGATTAATAAATCAGAAAAAACTTGAAAATTAAATTGGGGGGAATTAATTGATAGATATTAATTTGGAAATGTTTAAAATGATAAACGGATTTGCTGGCAGGATTATGCTTCTGGATAAAAGTATGATAGTATTGTCAACATTCATTCCAGTTTTATTTATGATTTCTCTGATTGGATTTTACTTGTATGGAATAATTAAGAAAAGTCAAATGGTTAGAATCTCAGTTGTAAATATTTTAATATTCACAACTATAAATTTATTAATAAGTTACATCATTGGCTTAGTGTATTTTGTGCCTAGACCTTTCATAGGAAGCAAGGTAAATCTACTATTCAATCATATTCCTGATGCCTCGTTTCCAAGCGATCATGCTGTTGGAACCATGAGTATTGCCATTGGTATTTATGGAGTTAACAAGATATTTGGGAAACTACTAATCGCAATTTCCATCTTCGTGGGTATTTCAAGGGTATATGTTGGGCACCACTATCCATTTGATGTAATTGGTGGTTATTTAATTGTATTATTAATGAATGTGATATATAGCAAGACAATTAGAAGAAATGTTTCAACTTTATATTTAAAGGTAGAAAAGTTATTATATGCGTCAATCAAGGTATAAATAATTTCATTATTGGAAATGAACTTATGGAGGGAAATGAATGGAAATCGTATCGTTAATAACACGACTAATTTGGCTCAGTAGTTTTATTTTAATAATATATTTTGCTTATTATACAATTATTTCACTATTTTCCTTAAAACCAATTCACTCAAATCCTCATAGCGAGCCAATCAATAGGTTTGCTATAATAATACCCGCGAGAAATGAAGCAAAGGTAATTGGAAATCTAATTCAGAGTTTGAAGCGGCAGAATTATCCATCGCACCTATTCGAAATTATTGTTGTTACGAATAATTGTACTGACAATACAAAACAAGTGGCGCTGGAAAATGGAGGAACAGTTGTAGAGTGCACTGATAAAGTCTCTTCAAAGGGAGAGGTTTTATCATTTATCTTCCGCGAGATTTCCAATCATGAAGATTCATTTGATGCCTGCTGTATTTTTGATGCAGACAACCTAGTGGAGCCTGACTTTTTAAAAGAGATGAATAACGCAATATGCGCCGGAGGAAAAGTAGCTCAAGGTTACCGTGACAGCAAGAATCCTAATGATTCCTATATTTCCGCATGCCATTCAATTTACTACTATTCCGTAAACAGACTGTACAACCACGCAAGAAGTGCTATTGGCTTATCAGCAATAGTAAATGGAACTGGTTTCATGCTTTGCATGGATGTGTTAAAACAATTGGAAGGTTGGAATACAGTTACCATGACAGAGGATCTGGAATTCTCAGCTTTGTGCGCTTTGAATGGCTTCAAGATACACTGGGTTCCAAAAGCACATTTTTATGATGAACAGCCTATTACTTTTGCTCAGTCGTTTACACAAAGAATGCGTTGGTCAAAAGGAACTATGCAATGTTTTGGAGTGTATTCTGGTAAACTTGTAAAAAAGGCCATGGAAATCAAAAGTGTTCGCCCACTGGATATTATATATTTATTTGTCGCACCCTGGATACAAATATTAAGCTTTGTTTCTTTGATTGCAACACTTATCCTTACGTCATATAAAATACATTACCAGCTTTTCCCTCAGACGGATCTGTTTTTCAGAATGTTTATTTCTTTTGATGGGTCATATATGATTCCAACATTCATTGCAATGATGGTTGTCATTATGGAGAGAAAAAATGTTCGAAAATTGATAAAAGGAATTCTAACAATGTGGTTTTTTATTATCAGTTGGATACCTATAAATTTAATATGCATTGTCAAAAGTTCAGTTGCCTGGCACCCCATTGAACATACAAGAAATATCTCAATTCATGAGCTTAAAACATCAATTAATAATGAATTTGAAGGGATTTAATATCCAAAATTAGGGGAACAATGGATTCAAATAATATTAAAATAAAAAAGCGGTTTAAATTAAGAAATCTTATAATATACTTAATCTTCATACTTTTGTTTACGGGAGCAACTGCTCCTTTACTTATTTTCCATGGCCCGTTCAATAATGTTAAAAAAGTCATTGTTGATTCCGCCATGACAACACTAAGCCATAAATGGATAGCAACCACGTTTTTGTCCGCTGAGGAAATTCAAAGAATACAAAGCGAGGATATAATTCAAATTTTGCAGCAAAACAACAATAATTTTATTAAATTTACAAATAAAAGCGATAAGACTATCGAACGATATGATATAACCGATGGAAAAAGATTCACGGGATATTTGCTAATCATTCAGGATCCCACCAGGGTTAAAGTTGGATATAGTAATAAATTAGGAATACAAGGTGAACTTACAAGCCAGATAGCCCAGGATAATGGTGCCGTGGCGGCTATTAATGCCGGTGGATTTTCAGATTCGTCTTCAGCTAATTCAATCTGGACTGGAACAGGTGGTTTGGCGGAGGGCATAATTATGAGCAGAGGTAAGATCATATTTAGCAATATAAACGATCATGACCAAAAGGTTGATATTACAGCAATTACAAAAAAAGGAGAACTTTTAGTTGGGCCTCATAGCTTGAATGATCTAAAAAGTTTGAATGCAACGGATGCAGTCTCATTTGGGCCAGCCTTGGTAGTTGATGGCCAGGGAACTATAAAATCTGGAAATGGGGGCTGGGGTATTGCTCCAAGAACAGCAATTGGCCAACGTAGGGATGGGTCAATAATATTACTCGCCATCGATGGAAGAACAGCCAAAAGCATCGGTGCCTCACTAAGAGATGTACAAAATATAATGCTGCAATATGGAGCATACAATGCATCCAATCTGGATGGAGGATCTTCGACTACTATGTATGCAAACGGCAAGGTCATTAATAATCCTTGTGATCCGCTTGGGGAAAGAACCGTTCCATCAGCTTTTATCGTGACCCCTTAGTAAAGGAAAAGTAAAGATATGAGAGTAATAAAAAACATAATAATATGCATTATTATTTCACTTATCATTCAGCTGAGTGGACTTTTTTACATTGACAACTTCTTTTTAGATTCAAGTTTTGCTTTAAAATCTCAAAAGATAGTTGATCTGATGACAAACGCCAAGATCAATATTCCTAATAATGCATTGAATATCAATACTTCTTTTGATGCAGCCTATATTGCATATTATTTGAATAACGAGTTATTCGTAGTTGATACAAAATCCGGCAAGAGCACAAATTTGAGCTATTCCAATAACATTAAAGTATCTTTTTACAAATGGCTTCCGGATAGGAATAGAATTCTCATCGCAGAAAAAGATAAGAATAACTTATCAATATCATATTATGATATTGATAAAGGACAAATGGATAATATTACTAAGTTTCCCATGCTTTCTTCGAAGTCTGAAGTTGTTGACATAGTAGCATCCCCTTTGATAAATGTTATTTATATAAAAGTTGAGAATGGACCTCAAAGAGTCTCTGTATATTGGGTAAATGTAATGAAATCAGAAAAAAGAATTAGTACGAGGACAAATAATATTGGGAATATAGAGGCGATACCACATGAAGATAAAATGGTATATGAAAACTTAACTGACAACATGATTTATGCAACAGGAAGCAGGAGTGCTTTGGAATTTAATGGTACAACAAAATTAAGCTTATTAAAAGTAGATAATAATGATATGGTTTACATAGGGGCTATCGATAACAACAATAATATCAACAAGATTTATTTTGGAACGTTGAATGAAAATACTGCAAGCTGGGGAGTTTTGAATTTTGGTATTCCAGTTAATAGAAACAATTTATTCATCACCGCTTCAGGAGCTGTTTATGTAAATAACAATCTTAAAGGCACTATAACTGACATTAATACAGGAAAGGGATTAGCGTATAGAGGTTCATTCCTTCAATTGTATAGCGATGGAATTGCATCATTGAATAAAGGAACGTTAGTTAAAACTCTTTTTAAATAGGAAATGGAAAATTAATAGAATTGCATTTTAAATAGACAAGCATATAGTATAAGGTATATTGGTTGGGAGTTGATAATGTTGGAATACAAGGATATCCTCATAATTGAGGATGATAGGGCTATTGTAAGAATACTTGAACTCGAATTAAAATATGAGGGGTATTCATACGACAGTGCCAATGATGGGAAAGAAGGCTTAGAGAAATTTCAAAACGGGTATTACGGATTAATCCTGCTTGATTTAATGTTGCCTGAAGTCAGCGGCATGGAAGTGTGTAGAAAAATACGAAAAGTATCTGATGTACCTATAATTATGCTGACAGCCAAAAGAGATATTACCGATAAAGTAATTGGGCTTGATATCGGGGCAGACGACTATATAACTAAACCTTTCGAGATGGAAGAATTATTAGCTAGAATAAGAGCAAACATCAGGCGCAGTCAATCTAGAATGATAGAATCAAAATTGCTGAAACTTGCAGATCTAAGCGTCAATCTCCTGACCAGAGAAGTAGTCAAGAACGGTGATGTCATTGATCTCACCAAAACAGAATACGACTTGCTTGAATATTTGATAACAAATAAAGGTCTTGTACTCACAAGGGATCAGATTATTGAGCATGTATGGAGCTATGATTTTGGTGGAGATTCAAATATTCTGGATGTCTATATCAGATATTTAAGAAACAAAATCGATTACCCATATGATATAAAATTAATCCATACAATTCGAGGAGTAGGGTACAGCCTCAAGGAGTAAACAAATATGAAAAACATCTGGAACGGAACAAAGAAAATATCATTTAGATTGACCATGGTCTACGGGGTATTGTTTTTTATTGCCCTTGTTTTGGTAAATGTGGCAACTTTATTAAGTATAAGTTATTATATGGATCAAACATCCGCTCAGCAGCTTCGCTTGATAGATCAGGCAATTAGAAAGGAAATTCATTCATTTCGCGATATAAAGACAGTTGATTTCAATAGCATATCTCAAATAAGCGATAATGTGGATATTAGTTTAATTATTAATAATGCAGTTGTTTACCAGACCGGAAGAGAATATCACTTGCCCCTGCCTAATGATGCCAATATAAGCATTATCAAATCTACCGAAGCGGGAGACAATAAAATCCTATACCTGAATACGGAGTTGGTATTGGGAGATAACAAGGTTCTGGGTATTCAACTTGTAAAAGATATGGATACTGAGAGGGATTATCTGCAGGTTTTAATGGAAATAATGCTTGTAATGGATGCGTTTATTCTTTTTATCGCTATTTTGGTTGGCTATTTAATAAGCAAGCGGGCATTGAAACCAATAGACAAAATTATCAACCAGGCAAAACAAATCAGCGCCAGTGATTTAAGCAAAAGAATAGAGCTAGATGGACCTGATGACGAAATCAAGAGACTTGCAGATACTTTCAATGACCTTATAGCCAGAATTGAATATTCATATGAAAAGCAAAATCAATTCACTTTGGATGTGACCCATGAACTGGCTACGCCACTGGCAGTCATAAAGGGTTATATAGACCTTATTGATAGATGGGCTAAGGATGATAGAGAAATATTAGACGAGGGTATTCTCTCAATAAAAAATGAACTCTCAAACATGACTAAACTTTTAGATACTTTGATTTTCATATCTAAAAGCGACAATGAGATTTTCAAAATTGAAAAAACAAAATTTTGGCTTGATGAAATGATTATGGAAATTATCAAAGAAAGCAAGCTCGTTTCCAACACCCACGAAATCTACTCAAAGATAAACGAGCATATCAGCATCGAGGCTGATAGAAGGCTTGTAAAACAAATGTTGAGGGCAATAATTGACAATAGTTTAAAATATACAGAAAAAAATGGAAGTATTGAGATTGATTCAAGACATTCAAATGGCAATGCTGTGATAACAGTTGCGGATACAGGTATAGGCATACCATCCAAAGAACTCCCCTATATTTTTGATCGATTCTATCGAGTTGATAAGGCTAGGTCAAGAGAATCCGGAGGAACTGGGCTTGGGTTGTCCATCGTCAAATGGATAGCTGATATTCATGGAGGATATGTCAATGCGAAAAGTGAAATCGGAAAGGGCACGACAATGACAATAAGTTTGCCGCTAAAATAAAAGTTTGAATACGGGAGCAATAAAGATGAATTTTATTAATTGGTCCAAAAGAGCATTGGCAAAAGCAGAAGATCCTTCCTCAGGAAACGACTTGGTTCATAAGAGTTTCGAAGTCGCCATATTGATAAAGGGCATTGATGGAATACTGGAGATTATTGGGGGATTTCTCCTGTTATTATTAAGCCCAGTCAGATTGAATGCGGTGGTTGCTTTTCTGACACAGCATGAATTATCAACTGACCCCAAGGATGTCATCGCAAATTTAATGGTTCATCTTGCATCAAATTTTTCCACGAATACCCAATACTTTGCTTTCTATTACCTGGCGTTACATGGTGTAATAAAAGTATTTCTTGTATTGCTCCTTTGGAAAAAGAAAATATGGGCATATCCACTTACCATAATTTCACTATTTATATTTATTGTCTACCAGGCATACCGTTATACAATTTATCATTCGTTCTGGATGATACTCTTGACCATATTTGACATTATTGTAATCATCCTCACATTCATAGAATATAAGAGAATAAAATCAGAAATAATTAACTAGGGTACTTGCTTGATTTGATTAAAAAAATCTATAAGAGTATAATAATAGATATAAAAATGTTGTCGGAATACAATTATTGAAACCTACCGGTCTTTAAAAGGAGGTGAAGCGGCCTGATAAAACAGGTTGCCAACTTTGAAGAAAAATAATGTTTTCAGATTAACAAATGAGGAATTATTTAAAGAATTGGATTCATCTATCTTAGGATTGACAAAAGATGAAGCTTCTTCAAGACTAGGGACACAAGGTTTTAACGAAATTTCCAAAGCGAAAAAATCTTCTAATTTATCTAAAATTCTATCAAACTTTACCCATACTCTGGCGATACTTCTTTGGATTGCCAGCATTTTGTCGTTCATTGGAGGAATGCCACAGCTTGGATGGGCCATTATAGCAGTTATTATAATAAACGCCTTGTTTAGCTTTTGGCAGGAGTTTAAAGCTGAGCAGGCTACAGAAAGCTTGGAAAAGATGCTGCCTTCATATGCAAAAGTAATAAGAGGGGGGCGTCGAGAGGAGATCCTGTCAAGAGAACTTGTAATCGGTGATTTGATTTACCTTGAGGAGGGAGATAAAGTTCCCGCGGATGCCAGGCTTATTGAAGCCTATAATATGAGGACAATAAACGCGGAATTAACAGGAGAATCGGAACCAGTTAGACGTATTTCAGATATTATACTCGAGGAAGATATTTCATTGCTGCGATCTGCGAATATAGTATTCATGGGCACTAATGTTTCCTCTGGCTCGGGGACAGCAGTTGTATATGCAACGGGAATGGATACTGAGTTTGGGAATATTGCCTCATTGACTCGCGCAATAAAAAAAGATAAGAGCCCACTTCAGAAACAGTTGTCCAAAGTTGCGAATATTATTGCCTATCTTTCACTTGCTATGGGCATATTTTTCTTCATACTAGGCTTGGCAATGGGAAGACCTCTAAATTATGCATTCATGTTTGCAATTGGAATTATCACAGCAAACGTGCCTGAAGGCCTGCTACCAACGGTTACTCTCTCACTGGCAATCGGAGTTCAGAGAATGGCGAAGAAGCACGCTCTTGTGAAAAAACTCTCGAGTGTTGAAACCCTTGGAGGCACTACAGTAATATGCACAGACAAGACTGGTACCTTGACTCAAAATGAAATGACTGTTAGGGAGATAATGACATATGAAGCTAGTTATAAAGTAAGCGGCGTAGGATACGAACCTAAAGGTGAATTTTTGATTGGAGATACTATAATTGACAAAAAGAATCTTCCATATGAATTGTCCATGCTTTTAAAAATTGGACTTCTTTGCAACAATAGCAGGATTAACAAGCCGACCGACGATAAACCATATTTCAGTATTATCGGTGACCCAACGGAAGGTTCACTAGTGGTTTTGGCTGGGAAAGCCGGGCTTGAAATGGAAGATGTATCAAGAGAAAACAAGCTGATTTCCGTTGTGCCATTTGATTCAAAACGTAAAAGGATGAGCACAATAAGAAATATGGAGAAAGATACGTACATCCTAACTAAAGGAGCTCCAAAAGAAGTTTTATCGGTTTGCAGCCATATTTTGAAAGGAAATGGCAAGATTGAAAAACTTCAACAAGAAGATATCGATAGAATTGTCGCAGAAAATGATAAATTTGCACAGAGTGGGTTAAGAGTACTAGCTATGGCATATAGAAAAGCTGAGGATACTGGTAGCGAATTTACACCGGAAAATTGCGAAATAGATCTAATCTTTGTTGGCTTGACCACAATGATGGACCCACCAAGACCTGAAGTGGAGAATGCTGTAAAACGTGCACATAAAGCCGGTATAAGAATTATCATGATAACCGGGGACTATGGCTTAACTGCTGAGTCAATAGCAAGAAGAATAGGAATAATCAAAGACATTCATCCAAGGATAATTACGGGGGATGAACTTGAAATCATATCAAATGAAGATTTGAAACAAGCTCTAAAATCCGAGGAAATAATATTTGCAAGAATTGCCCCAGAACAGAAAATGAAAATTGTCGCAACATTAATGGAGATGGGAGAAATTGTTGCTGTTACAGGTGACGGTGTAAATGATGCGCCTGCGCTAAAGAAGGCAGACATAGGAATAGCAATGGGCAAATCAGGCACTGACGTTGCCAGGGAAGCCTCAAACATGGTATTAACGGATGACAACTTTGCAAGTATAATAAGCGCAGTTGAGGAAGGCCGTGCCGTTTATGACAATGTAAGAAAATTTATTGCGTACATATTTGCTCATTTAACCCCTGAAGCAATACCATATATTTTGTTTTCAATTTTTAACATACCTCTTCCAATAACTGTAATGCAAATACTGGCAATCGACCTAGGTACAGAAACATTGCCTGCGTTAGCCCTTGGAATGGAACCACCAGAGCCTGGGGTTATGGACAGACCACCAAGATCGCCGAAGGAAAAACTGCTGAATTTGCCGGTTTTCATGAGAGGGTATGTCCTACTTGGGCTTATTACATCAGCAGCGGTTTTATGTGGATATTTCTGGGTTCTATATAGTGGAGGATGGCATTGGGGTGAAGTTTTGGCGCCTGGAGACCATCTTGCTACGGAAGCTTGCACAATGACATTCCTTGGAATTGTAATTATGCAGGTTGCCAATGTATTCACGTGTCGTACCGAGGTTGCATCGATTTTCAAACTAAAACTGTTCAGCAACAAAATTTTGAATATAGGAGTTATATTTGAATTGGCACTCACAGCTGCTTTAATATATGTTCCTTTTATGCAGGGTATTTTCGGCACATATCCTATGCCAATAATATGCTGGTTATTTTATTTGCCATTTATACCGGTGTTGATTGGTGCAGAGGAATCAAGGAAATGGTTCATTCGCAGAAGATTGAACAAAGGAGGGAGGGAACTCTTATGAAAATAATTATTGCTGGCTGCGGAAGGCTCGGCAGCGAATTAGCCCAGTTATTGGATTATGCCGGACATAAAACAGCAATCATTGATCGAGATTTGAATGCGTTTAAAAGACTTAAAACATCATTTGGGGGAAAACTCATTGAAGGTGTCGCTTTTGACCGGGATACTCTTATAAGAGCGGGGATAGAAAATGCAGATGCCTTGGCGTCAGTGACAAATAGTGACAATACCAATATCATTACAGCCTTGATTGCAAAGAGAAGGTTCAAGGTTCCAATCATATCAGCAAGGGTTTATGATCCCCTAAGGGCTGAGATATATAGAAAAATAGGTATTAATACTGTTTCACCTACAATATGGGCGGCGCAGAAGATTAAAGATGCCATATCCAACCCAGATATATTGATGGCAAATACATTTGGCAATGGCGAAGTAGAAATTTTAGAAATTGTTGCATCCGTATTTTTAGATGGACGTTATGTTAAAGATGTTACAATCACATCAGAATTGCATGTAATAAGCATTGTAAGAAATGGCATTGCTACAATCCCAACATTGAATACCTCGTTTAAAAAAGGAGATATCATATATATAGCTGCTACAACATTTGGGAAAGCAAAAATGCATCAAATAATTACTGCCTAATATTAATTTGAAATAAATTGAATAGAGGTGAAGATATATGATAATAATCATTGTCGGGGGAGGACAACTGGGGTCTTATCTGGCAGGTTTGCTTGAAAGCGAACATGAAAAAGTTGTACTGATTGAAAAGGAAGATAGCAAAATTGACAGATTGATAAGCGAATTTAAAAATGCAATTGTAATAAGTGGGGATGGAAGCAATCCGGATGTTTTAAAAAGTGCCGGAATACATGATGCCAATGTTGTTGTTGCCGCCACGGGCCATGATGAGGAAAATCTCATGGTATGCCAGCTTGCCAAATTTGAATTCGGTGTTGAAAAGGTTATATCAAGAATAAACAATCCAAAAAATGAATGGCTGTTCGTAAGGGATATGGGAGTTGATGCTGCTGTAAGCGGTGCAAGAATTTTGGCAAAATTGATTGAAGAGGAAACTGGAATAAGCCACTTGACCACCATATTGAATCTTTCAGAAGGAAAAATTTCCCTAGTAAAATGTATTGTGGAAATAAATTCAGAAGCTTCTCATAAAGAGGTTAAAGACTTAAATTTACCGGCGGATTCTGTTTTGGTCACACTAGTTAGAGAAAATAAGGCATCGATTCTAAGAGGAAGCACTAGGTTGCTTCCTGGAGACGAAGTTTTGTGCATCGTTTCCGATGAGCACAGACTGGAAATTGAAAATGTATTCAGCAGCCTTCCCAA
Organism: Eubacteriales bacterium; assembly: GCA_037144355.1. Lineage (GTDB taxonomy): Bacteria > Bacillota > Clostridia > Peptostreptococcales > Anaerovoracaceae > JBAWWY01. Next base: position 17,043 of record JBAWWY010000028.1, read on the forward strand.
AATACTTTTTTAAAAGCCATGGTAAACTTCCTTCAATCAAATATGAAACCAACTATAGGATTGTAAATTGGAACAATTAATTTGCTAATCAAATACAATAATAATATATGCCTTCGGAAAGTTCCCTGGAAATTCTGCCTTCCAAATGTAGATACTCCAAATGGGCGACAGCTTCTCCAACGGCAAACCACTTTTGTGTCACAGGAAATTCCCCCCAGTTTCTTGCCCTGATGGACCAGGTCATCTGGGAAGCTACTGCATAGGGATTAATCCAGCCACTATGATTGTTTTTAACGATCTCATAAGCTTCTTCCAGTCTTCTGCCGTGGTGCGCCAATAACTCATTAACTCTAGCATGACAGTCACCAATAGGCTTTCTATGAGCTGAGAATGTTGATGAAATATCAAGAGTTTTGATTTTATCAAGACTTTGAAGATATAATTTCAGGGAGTTCTCCACATAGCGCCAAGAAGTGATATTTGGAGTAATATCAAAAATTATATGGTCACCGCTGAAGAAGATGCCTTTTTCTTCGTCAAATAGGCACATGTGGCCAGGTGTATGACCAGGGGTTTCAACGCATTTAAATTTATAAGTTCCAAGATCGATAATTGTGCCGTCATTTACGGATGTCTGTCCTCCCTGCTGGGATGGAAGATACAAGCTGGCAGGATTCAAGAGCTGGTTCTCTTCAAGCTCCCTACGGCTGAAACCATATGAGACGTATTTGTCATCCAGCCAATTCCAGTATTCAGACCCAAAAAACTCTTTCATATACATCTTATCGGTTTCCCCAATGAATATCTTATTGTCGGGCTCAATCAGCGTGCTCGATAGACCGGTATGATCTGAATGCAAATGAGTAAGAAAAATATCAGTATTTTTCATCTGCACATTTATTTCTTTCAATCCACGCATTAATGTTTCATAGCACAAAGGCATATTGAATCCGGTATCAATCATAAGATTTCGATCGGTACCTTTTATTAAATATATGTTGATACTTTTAAGGGGATTACCGGGTAGAGGTACTTCTATAACGAATATATTCTTTTCTATTTCAAACACTTTATTCCTCTTTTCACATCAAATTGACTGTTATTGCTTGATTTTCCAGCCGAAAAAGCTCACATATTAGCATACACCTAGATGGCATGGAAATTCAACAGTTGTTTGCGTTTTGGCTACAAGATTCAAAGTGTGAATTATATAAATTCAACTCACACGAATGAGAAATTAATTTGCTTAATATGGAAATATTCCTAAAGAAAACCAGAAAAGAACCGAAAATAAATATGTAGGACTTTAATCGACAATGAATATTTGACCTATTGTGAACTATTGGAAAATTGAGCGATATGAAATGGGGGACTGGCTTTGGATATTTTTGTAATTGGCTTCCTAGTATTTAGTTTAGCATCTATAATCGGAGCTTTTATTCTTGAAGGCGGAACACTTGGGGCCCTTGTATCTCTTACCGGATTCATGATTGTTATCTGCGGTACGGTGGGAGCCGTGGGTGTATCATTTCCAAAAGCAGATTTGAAACGTGTGCCGAAGCTTTTTAAAAAGGCTTTTACAAATAAAGACAGCGATTTGATCCAGCTGATTGAAACACTGAAGGCTATGTCTAAAATGGCAAGACAAAAGGGAATTTTAAGCCTGGAAAAAGAAATGAATGAAAATACAGAAATTGATCCCTTCACCAAGAAAGGTCTGGGATTTATTCTTGATGGGCTTGATCCTTTGAAAACAAGGGGTGCATTGGAACTCGATCTGGAGATGATGGCACATAGGCATAAATGCGGTGCGGCCATATTTGAAGCTGCAGGAGGGTATTCCCCCACAATGGGAATCGTTGGGACAGTAATGGGCTTAATATCCGTATTGGGAGATCTTGCAGATCCTTCAGGTTTGGGGCAGTCAATTGCTGTCGCTTTCATTGCAACTTTATATGGAGTAGGTACTGCGAACATATTATGGCTTCCCCTAGCAACCAATCTGAAAGCTAAAAGCAAACAGGAAATAGTAAGAAATTCAATGATAATAGAAGGATTGCTGCTTCTTCAGGAAGGAGCAAATCCAAATTTTATTGAAGATAAACTGAAAGGGTTCCTATCAGTTGATGAACTTTCCAAAAAAGGCGGGGGAGAAAAAGTTGAAAAGAAAGAACCTGCTGGAAAAGGTAAAAAGAAACTCGAGGCACAAAAGGAGACCTAATCATGGCATTGAAGCTAAGCAAGGATGAAGGTCATGAAAACAATGAGAGATGGCTTTTAACATACTCCGATTTAATAACATTGCTTATGATATTTTTTATTGTAATGTATGCAATGAGCAATGTTGACCAGGCTAAATATCATAAATTGGCTACTTCTTTAAATTCTGCCCTTGCTGGCGAACAGCAAAAGGTTGACACTGGCAAGCAGGGAAGCCCGGAAGAAGAGCTGCAAAATACACCCAGCAAGAGTCTAGCAACAACTCTACCGGATCCCAATATGGCGAAAGCAGCGGAAACAGTGAAAAAACTCATGGAGGAAAAAGGCCTTTCGACAGAAGTAAGTGTTACAACAAGTGAAAGAGGCGTTGTTATAAGTTTGAAAGATAGTGTATTGTTCGAATCGGCAAGTGCTGAAATAAGGCCGGAAAATATTGGGAGTCTGATTGAAATTGGCCAAGCCGTAAAGGCAGTAGGAAATTATGTAAGAATTGAGGGATATACAGACAATGTTCCGATAAACAATGCAGTCTTTGCAAACAATTGGGACCTATCAGTTATGAGGGCGTCAAAGGTTCTGGACCTGATTGTGAAAAGGTCGGGATTCCCTCCTGACAAAATCTGTGCTATCGGCTATGGAGAGTATAGCCCAATGGCAACAAATACCACTGTAGAGGGAAGATCTAAAAATAGGAAAGTGGATATTGTCATATTAAGTCCGGATAATACAAAAGGGCAATAAAAAAAGGGGAGGGTCATCATATGAGATTTGTACCAACATTTTGTCTCCGTGAAGGGATGATTCTCGGGGATAATCTATACGGGGGTAGCGGTGAGCTGGTGCTTGCACAGGATACGGTTCTTAGCAGCGATTATATACGGGGAATTTTGAAATTGAATTATAATGGTATTTATGTGGATGATGATATTTCCAGGGATATCCATATAGTAAATATTATCAATGAGAGAGTACGAGCCCAAACAGTAAGAGGGATAAAAGATGTTTTCATTTGTACTGAAAATGACAGCCCTGTGTCAAAACAGAAATTTCTTGATATGCAAAACCAAATTGAATCCATTGTTGATGAAATACTTAAAAATCAAAACATGATGGTCAACATGGTTGACTTGAAAGTTTTTGACGATTATACATATTTCCATTCTGTAAATGTTGCGGTACTATCAATAGTACTTGGCGCATCCATTGGCTTCGGAAGGAAAGTCCTTTGCAATCTTGGGTTTGCAGCTTTGCTTCATGATATCGGGAAAGTATTTATCAAGAAAGAAATATTGAACAAAAATGGTGTATTGAGCGACGAGGAATTCGACGAGATTAAGAGGCACTCTTCACTTGGGTGCGACTATGTCAAGCGAGGGTTTGGAGTAATGATGGCTTCACAGATTGGCATTTTAGACCACCATGAAAAGTTCAGTGGGGGAGGATACCCAAATAATATAAAGGGTGAGGACATATCACTATTTGGAAGAATTATATCAATAGCTGATGTTTACGATGCATTGACATCAGACCGTCCTTATAGGAAAGCAATGATCCCATCGGAAGTAATGGAATACATAATGGGCTCGTCTTCAATATTATTTGATCCTGAACTGGTAAATGTTTTCATAAAAAAAATAGCTCCATATCCAATAGGAAGCTGCGTGAATCTAAGCAATGGATTGGTGGGGATTGTAATAGAGAATTATGAAAAATATTGTCTAAGACCCAAAATCAGGGTTTTCAAAGACGGGGACAACAGCATTGAACCTTATGAAATCAATCTTGGCGATCACGAATCACTAAATATAACAGTTATAGATATTATATAATCAAAATAAAGCGATATAATGAAAATAAAGCGAGTATGCTACCAAGC
>JBAWWY010000029.1:0-19940 GCA_037144355.1 Eubacteriales bacterium
TCCCTGTATTTCCTTTTGAAAGTTCAAGAAGATTTGAAATGTACTCAATTGAGATTGATGGTGGAGGTTTTCTAAGGGCAGATCCACATCCACTTGGCACCCAGGAATTCATTACTGTCTTTTCTGGCGAGATCAATATCAGTGTCAATGGCGGGGAATATGTATTAAAAGAAGGTAATTCCATGAGGTTTAAAGCGGATTGCCAACATGAATATAAAAATATCATGAAGGAAATTTGCAAATTAAGCATGGTTATTTACTATCCGCTATAAGGCGCAGAACTGCAATAGGATAAAGTATCTACAAATTATTTAGTATTATTTTCCTCAAGAAATTTTGCAAAACCCTCATATGTAAAATCATCTATGCCCTTAATGTCTGAATTAATGTCAATAAAAAAACAAGATGGAATTTCTTTTTTCCTTAGGCACTTCTGAATGCATAAGTCACACCCTTTCTCATGATTACTAGGATGGAGTGGGCACTTTAGATCATCGCAGGTACAAAAATTCTTACTTTTCATGTTGTTTGTTCTCCTTTTTCACAATTTGCAATCTTCAAAAAACTCATAGTGCAAACTCAATACATATTTAATTATAAGCCAGACTTCGAAAGTGCTTTTATTATAGTAGCAAGATGTTTTAATCCTTCTATAAGTTCAGGGATTTCTGCATAAGAATAGGATATTCGAATATATTGATTATCGCCATAACCATATATGCTTCCAGGATTGATCAAAATATTTTGCGCAATAGCCAAGTTGAAGAGCCGAGTAATATTAACATCATCCTTCAATTTTAACCATATATAAAAACCTCCTGTTGGGAAGTTCCAGGTTGCGATATTTTTAAAGTAAGTATCCAAGGTTTTCAAAGCAATATCTCTTCGCTCTCTTAATGTCACTCTTAAAGATTTAAGGTGCCTTTCATACATGCCACTTTCAATCCATTCCGTCAACGCCCACTGCGAAATGGAATTTGCACCGTAATCAACTTGCATTTTTATATCTGCCAAATGATCGATTACAGCTTCGGGACCGATTAACCAACCGAGTCGAAACCCAGGCGCTAGAGATTTGGATATGCTTCCCATATATAAAACAATACCATTTTCGTCATAGGATTTTAATGGCAAAGGTGGAGCATCCTCAAACCAGAGCTCCCTATAAGCATCATCTTCAATAATAGGAATCTGATTCATGGTGCACCATTCCAATAATTCTATCCTGCGTTTAGTGGGCATTACAATACCTGTTGGATTATGAAAAGTTGGAATAGTATATAAGAGGGAAGCACCCTTGGATAAATTACTTGTATCAATCATGGTTGGTATAATACCGCTATCATCCATAGGAATACCTTGGAGGTTCATTTTGGCTGATTGAAAAATTTTCAAAGACTTTAAGTAAGAAAATTTTTCAGTAAAAATAGTGGAGTTGGGTTTTAACATGCCAATTGATATCAAGTGAAGTGCCTGCAATGATCCCGAAACAATTAAAATACTTGAGGGAGGCACATTTATTCCATATTTGGGGAGATAATTGCTTAAAGCACGTCGCAGCTCAGGCAAGCCAAGGGGTCCGATATAGCTAAATGGATGTTTTGCAGTAGAAATTAGTGCCTTTTCCATCAGATCAGAAGTCAATAAATTAGGAGAAAGCTCGCCAGTACCTAATCTGGTAATTCCCTTTTGGAACTCAAGCTTATTAATCGTTTGAATCAATGGAATGTTTGGGCTATGTATGCTCGAATTAATATAGCCTCTCCAGTTTGGTGGCGCCGAGGATACTAATAATGACCAAGTATTGTTGGCTATTATTGTGCCATGACCAAAATTGCTTTTGAGAAGACCTAAGGATGTTAACTCAGAAGTTGCATTGACAAGGGTGCTTCTATTGATGCCAAAGGCTTTCGCTAAAACTCTTTGAGGTGGAACCTGGTCACCAATCAACCAATCACCTTTGGAGATCTTATCTATAAAGTATTTAACTATTTGGCTATGAAGCGGAGATTTTTCGCTTTTATCTGGCATCCAATCAATTTCAATCGTGCGTAAGGTCTTTTTTGGCATAATCAACCAACTTTCAATTTTCCCAATTTTCTAACAATGATAAACTTGGTTGGGTAAAAAGTCAACATTTGGATGTTGAATTGTCTTGGAAAGCATATAGAACTAAATCAAAACAAATAACTATGAAAGGATTTGTTCGTATGAAAATTAATGATTTCAAGTCGGAAGTATTCTTTGATGAATGGGAATTCAAGGCAAAGTATTTATTATCTCTATCAGATGCCCATTCGATGACGATTAGAGAGCTATTGGATTATGAACCCGGAGCAATAGAAAAATTGCTGGACAAATGGCTGGGCTACACAGAGGTTCCTGGAGATCCAGAATTGCGTAAGGAAATCGCAAAATTATATAAGACAATTAATATGAACCAGATTATCGTCCACTCGGGAGCGGAAGAGCCAATTTTTAACTTTCCCAGAGTAATGCTCGAAAAGGAGGACCATGTTATTGTTATGTTCCCAACATATCAATCAATTTATGACGTTCCAAGAGCGTTGGGATGTGAAGTAACTTTTTGGGAGATTAAAGAAAAAGATGGGAAATGGACTATAGACTTGGAAGAGTTGAAAAGCTATATTAAACCAAATACAAAAGTAATCTACCTTAATTCACCAAATAATCCCACGGGCTATACCTTCAGCAATGAAGAGATTGAGGCAATAGTGGAATTGGCAAAAGAAAATGACATTTATATTTTTTCTGATGAAGTTTATCACGGGTTGGAATTGGATGGTGAGAAAAGACCTCTTATAGCCGACCTATATGATAAGGGAATATCATTAAATGTCATGTCAAAAGCATATGGAATGGCGGGGCTGAGAATTGGCTGGGTTGCCACAAAGGACAAGTATGCATATGAACAAATAACCAAAGCGAAGCATTATACCACCGTATGCAACAGTTGCGCGTCGGAATTTTTAGCTACAATTGCGCTGAAGCACGGTGAAGAAATAATTGAAAGAAATATGAAAATATTACGAAAGAATCTTAAAATAGGTGAGGATTTTTTTGCAAAGTACTCAAACTTATTCGAATATATTCCACCACAAGGTGGTACTATTGCATATTTCAGAATGAATATAGAACAGAATATTGACGATTTCTGTATTGAACTAGTTAAAGAAAGAGGAATTGTTCTCCTTTCCGCAAATATCTATGATACAGAAGGACAGTATTTTAGAGTAGGATTCGGGCGGGAAAACTTTAAAGAATGCCTTGATCAGTTTGAACGATATTTGGTTGAGAAGAAATACGTATAGCAACAAATTGCGAAAGTTCACTAATGAATAAAATATAATTCTATATATTTGGAGGGTTTTATGAAAATTAATGATTTTAAATTGGAAGTGTTTTTTGAAGAATGGGAGTTTAAAGCAAAATATCTCATATCATCATCGGACATGCAAACTATCACAGTTGAAGAACTTCTTAAATATGAAACTGGTTCTTTAGATAAGCTGCTGAAATTATCCATGGGGTATACTGAAGTACCAGGTGATCCTGAACTTAGAGGAGAAATCGCAAAACTCTACACGACCATAGATACGAACCATATTATTGTCCACGCCGGAGCTGAGGAAGCGATTTTCAATATATTGAGATCCATGGTTCAAAGCGGTGATCATATGGTTTCCATGTTTCCAGCGTATCAATCCAGCTACGATGTACCCAAATCTGTGGGTTGTGAAGTCACTCCGTGGAAATTAAAAGTTAAGGATAAGAAGTGGACTATCGACCTTCAGGAATTGAAGGATGCTATCAGGCCAAACACAAAATTAATCTATATTAACTCGCCCAATAATCCCACTGGCTTTACTCTCAGCGAAGAAGAGATTAATGAAATCGTGAAAATTGCCAAGGAACATGATATTTTCATTCTTTCGGATGAAGTTTATTACGGATTGGAATTTGATGGGCATAGGAGACCCGCTATAGTGGATTTGTATGACAAGGGCATTTCAATAAATGTTATGTCAAAGACCTACGGAATGGCAGGACTTAGAATCGGCTGGACAGTTTGCAAAGATCAATGGGTCAACGAAATAATCACAAGGGCAAAGCATTATACCACTGTTTGCAACAGCTGCGCGTCAGAGTTTTTAGCAACAGTTGCACTAAGAAACAGTAAAGAAATTGTTGAGAGAAATTCAAAAATAGTCAAAAAAAATTATCAAATTGCACTGGATTTCTTTGCGAAATATAATGATACCTTTGAGTATATCCCACCTCAAGGAGGGACCATTGCCTTTGTGAAAATGAACATCGATAAAAACATAGATGACTTTTGTACCGAGTTGGTAAGAGAAAAAGGGGTAGTTCTTCTTTCTTCAAAACTGTTTGACACAGAAGGCCAATATTTCAGGTTAGGCATAGGACGGGAAAATTTCAGTGAATGTCTTGATCAATTTGAAAACTATCTCATCGAAAGAAAATATGTTTAAACACGAGAGGTGAATAAATGAAAACGCTTATACTGACTCAAAAAGATGTCAAAGAACTGATGAATATGAAAGATACTATTGAAGAAGTCGAAATGGCATATAAAAGTTTCAATTCGGGGGAAGTGGTTCAACCACCTATTATGTCAATTATCTTACCTGAGTTGAATGCAGAGACTGATATTAAATCAAGCTATTCTAAAGCAACCAAAATGACCTGCGTGAAATCTGCACCTGGATATTGGAATAATAAAGAAAAGTTCAATATGCCTACACTCTTTGCAACTATCACATTGTTTGATGGTGATAATGGATTTCCCGTTTGCCTTATGGAGGCAACGTTGATCACTGGGATTAGGACAGGTGCTGCTGGTGGTGTTGCTGTAAGAGCTCTTGCGAGAAAAAATTCAGAGATTGTAGGAATTATTGGAGCTGGCAATCAAGCCAGAATGCAACTTAGAGCCATTAAGGAAGTTATGCCAAATATTAAGTTAGCTAAAGTCTGGTCTCCAGTAGAAGGGGAAACAGAAAGATATAAGCAAGACATGGAAGCTGAACTTGGAATACAAGTGTTTGAATGTAATGAGCCAGAACAAGTAGTGGTAGGTTCAGATATTGTTGTAACGGTTACACCTGGTAACAAACCTATAGTTAAAAGTGAATGGGTAAAACCGGGTACGCATATTTGTGCTATTGGCGCTGATGTCGAGGGAAAACAAGAATTAGATGTAGAACTATTTAAACGCGCAAAAGTCATTGTAGACAGTATTGAGCAATGTGTTCACGGCGGTGAAACTTTAAATGCGATTAAAGCCGGGGTGTTTTCAGAAAAGGATATTCATGCTGAAATTGGCGAAGTGCTTCTGGGAATAAAAGAAGGCCGTGTCAACGATGAGGAAATTACAATATTTGATTCCACTGGCATGTCAGTGCAAGATAATGCAACTGCCTCTGGAATATATAAAAGAGCCATGGAAAAATCCATTGGACTAAGTATCGACTTAATGTAAATATGAACATTTCATGAGGAGGAACATAAAGTGAAATTTAAAAGACATGTAATTGAAATTGAGGGCGCTGAGGTTGTAGGATATGATAGAATAAAGTACAACCTAGGTGAGAGTTCTGTAGGGGAAAGAACCCTTAGTTCGATCGGACTAACTTTGGGGGATATGGACTTCCCGTACTATCAAGACCATTATGGCGTGACTGAATTAAGAAAAAAGATTGCAGAAATTGCAGGGGCGCCGGCAACATTTGAGCAAATAATCGTTACAGATGGAGCGACAATGGCATTATTTATGGCGTCGTTGGTGATGTTGGAAAAAGGTGATCATGTTGTTATCCAAAGACCAAATTATTCTGTTAATGCCATGATGCCCGAGTTTATAGGCGCAAACGTGGAGTTTCTACAATGCAACTTTGAGGATCAATATAGATTTGATATAGAAAAGCTAGATAAAATAGTTACACCAAAAACGAAATTTGTAAGTATCACATACCCTATTAATCCAGCTGGAATTATGATAACAGAGGATGAATTAAAAAGAATTATTCAAATATGCGAAAAGAATGACTGCTATTTGATTTCTGATGAGACTTACCGGGAACTTGCTTATAACGAGCCACTTCCAATTGCGGCAACATTAAGCAAAAAAGCAATAAGCATTGCAAGTGCGTCAAAAGTATATGGTTTCCCGGGGATTCGTATTGGCTGGATGCATTGCCAAAATCTTGAGCTGATGGAAGAGTTTCTTGCATGTAAAGAACAAATTAACGTTCACGGCAGCTTCTTAAATGAGGAGATTGCATTAAAAGTTCTACAAAATCGAGATGAATGGCTTGTTCAAATGAAAGAGAAAGTATTAAGAAGAATGAATATCTGCAAAAAATGGGTCGACACGCAGGATTATCTATCCTGGAACGAACCTCAGGGAGGCTGCATATGTTTCGTAAAGGTAGATGAAAGCCTAGGTATTGACTTTGAAAAATTTTACGACTATTTATTAGACACGTATGGTTCATATCCTGGTGCTGGAAACTGGTTTGAATATCCAAGGAACTATATGCGAATAGGATTTGTATGGCCTAAAACAGATGAGGAGTTGATGCTTGGTCTTGAAGGAATTACAAAAGCAGTTAATGATTTGAGAAAAGATAAAATTCAAGGTTGAAGAAGGTGGAGAAATGAAATTTTACATCGTAGATGCGTTTGCAGATGAATTGTTTGGAGGGAATACGGCTGGCGTTGTGATTCTTGGGGAGAAAGATGATTTTCCTGCTGAGGAAGTCATGATTAAAACAGCGGCAGAACTCAAATATTCTGAAACTGCATTTGTTAAACAAATATCACAAAAGGAGTTTAAAATAAGGTATTTTACACCCGCTGCAGAAGTGGAACTTTGTGGCCATGCTACTATTGGATCTTTTGGAGCATTGCTTGACTTCGGGTTAGCAAAGAATAACGAAACATATACAGTTGATGCGTTAGCGGGAAAACTTGAAGTCGCAATTAAAGATGGGTTCATCATGATGGATATGAGCTCTCCAGTAGAAATAGCCGAGATTAAAGAACCAGAAAAGTTAGATGAATTAGCGAAAGTAATGGGCATTTCAGCTGAGGAAATCGGGATGGTTCCACAACTTATTTCCACAGGACTTCCTGACATTATGCTTCAGGTAAAATCCAAAGAAATTCTGATGAAGATCAATCCAGATTTCCATGCTTTGTCAAAGCTGTCTAAAGATTATGAAGTAGTAGGCGTTCATGCATTTGCATTAGCTTCAGAAAAAGGCACTACAGCATTTTGCAGGAATTTCGCACCTCTTTACGATATAGATGAAGAGGCCGCAACTGGGACTTCCAATGGCGCGCTCACTTACTATTTGTATAAAAATAAACTCGTAGTGGAAAATGAAAATAATGTTTTCTTGCAGGGAGAAAGTATGAATAGACCTTCTAAAATCATGAGCATCCTCACAAGGGATGAAAAAGGCAAAGTGAAAATAAAAATAGGAGGCGTATTCAAAATATTAGTCAAGGGAGACATTTTCTAGCGGAAAAGTGTTCTTTGAGGTTTTGAAAACGAATTGATAATTTACATAGGAGGGAAAACCATGAACTGGTGGCAGAACTGCAATAGAATAAAGTATTATACATACTATTTTTTCAAGATGTATTTCAAAGCGCCGGAGGGGCAATTATCAATCGTTTTAACAATGCTGTCAACAGTCGCACCATCTGTTAGAATCCAAGGCTTGCGCTTTATGTTAAAGACTTGACTATGATTTCCAACACAATAACCGGAGTGCCTGCAGATATTTCTGTTGAAAAAAACATCCAAGTCTTTGCCGGCATACTTCTTATAACCCAATTCCAATAATTCCTTTTCTTCCATTAATTCCACGCTTTCTGCTTTATTTAACCAAAAATTTTAACGTTTGAAGGCATTGCCCTATAACATGGTAGCACATTTTTTTATTTAATTTCACTTTAAATGGCAAAATGCTTATACTTTTTTAACTATTTTATTTTAACTGGCACATTTAAACTGGTACACGAAAATACCAGGATGCTGGTACTTCCATTTGGCGCTGAATATTGTATAATTGCAATGTAGCAAAATAAAATAATCTTGGTGTGCTGATCGGATAAACATCAAAGAATTTGCAATATAGAGAGGAGAAATTAGATGAAACCATTAAAAGTTGCGTGTACGATGGCAACCATGTCATATTTCAATACAGGAAGAAATATATCACTGCTTGACGAGACAGACTTCACAGATGTTGCAGCAGTTGTAATGACTGACTTGGAAACCGAGTGGGTCGACGCCGTGGTAAATACCAAGTTTGGCATCCCGATTTTTGTCATTGTCAGAGAAGGCCGTGTGCTTGACCCAGCGTTAAAAGGAAAAGTTTATCGCGCATTGGAGGGGACTAATGCTAAAATAAAAAGGAACAGCCATGCGGTTGAGATTGCGGCGAGCAATTATCAGGATCGCGTTCTTCCACCATTTTTCCATGCGCTTACCAATTATATGGAAATGCATAACTTCCAGTTTGATTGTCCTGGCCATCAGGGCGGCCAGTATTTCAAGAAACATCCAGCTGGCAGGTATATGTATGAATTTTTCGGAGAAAACATCTTTCGCTCCGATATTTGCAATGCTGACGTAGCCCTCGGAGATCTGCTTATCCATGAAGGACCTGCAGCAGATGCGCAGATTAATGCGGCTAAAGTTTTCAATGCCGACAGGACTTATTTTGTCATGAATGGTACAAGCACGTCCAATACAGTGTCAATAAATGCAGTCGTAGCACCTGGAGACCTGGTGCTTTTCGATCGTAACAATCATAAATCAGCATATAATGCTGCACTGGTGCAATCAGGTGGCAACGCGGTTTATCTTGAAACAGCCCGAAATCCCTTTGGATTTATCGGGGGCATAGACGATCACTGCTTCAACGAAGATTATCTTAGGAAGATAGCCTCAGCTATTGATCCAGTTAAAGCAAAGATGAAAAGGCCTTTCAGACTTGCCATCATTCAGCTTGGCACCTACGATGGAACGATATACAACGCTAGACAGGTTGTTGACAGAATTGGCCACCTTTGCGACTATATCCTGTTCGACTCGGCTTGGGTGGGTTATGAACAATTCATCCCGATGATGCGGGATTGTTCACCTCTGCTTTTGGAACTTAACCCTGATGATCCAGGGATATTGGTAACCCAGTCCGTGCATAAGCAGCAGGCAGGTTTTTCCCAGGCATCATATATTCATAAGAAAGACAGCCATATCAGAGAACAAAAGCGTTACGTAGGACACAAACGTTTCAACAACTCTTTCAGAATGCACGCCAGCACCAGTCCTTTCTATCCACTGTTCGCGTCTTTGGATGTGAATGCAAGAATGCAGGAAGGCGAAGCTGGAAAGAGACTTTGGGCGGATTGCGTTAGAATCGGCATCGATGCGCGTAAGGAAATTCTGAAAAGATGCACACTACTTAAACCTTTCATTCCGCCGGTAGTTGGCGGTAAAAAATGGGAGGAATATGACACGGCTGAGATTGGAAATTCCATAGAGTTTTTCAAATTCAAGCCAGGAGAAAAGTGGCATGCCTTCGAAGGATATGGAGAGAATCAGTATTTTGTTGATCCGAATAAATTTATGTTGACGACACCGGGTATCAATGAAGAAACCGGTGAATATGCAGACTTCGGAGTTCCCGCAACGATTCTTGCTAATTTCCTTAGAGAAAGCAGAATAATTCCGGAAAAATGCGATCTCAACTCGATCCTTTTTCTAATGACCCCAGCTGAGACACCAGAGAAAATGCAGATTCTTGTAGATTGTCTTGTAGAATTTGAGGGACTTGTCAATGATAATGTACCACTTTCAGTGGTTCTACCAAACCTCTACAGGAACAACAAGGAGCGCTATAAAGGTTATTCGATCAGGCAATTATGCCAGGAAATGCATGATTTCTATAAAAAGAATGATGCAAAAAACTGTCAGAAGAAGCTCTTTCGAGCCGATTCCTTTCCTGAAAGAGCCATGCATCCACAGGCTGCCAATATTGAATATATCAGGAATAATGCAAAACTAGTGAAATTGGACGATATATTGGGTCGCATAGCACTTGAAGGCGCTTTGCCTTATCCCCCAGGAATCTTCTGTGTTGTGCCCGGGGAAAAATGGAACGAAGTCGCCCAGAAATATTTCCAAATCTTGGAGGAAGGCATCAACAAGTTCCCTGGCTTTGCACCGGAAATCCAAGGCGTCTACCTAGAGAAGGAAAAGGGTGTCATTAAAGCTTTCGGTTATGTATTGGATCAAGAATAAACAAAAGAAATATGAATAATTTCAATCAACCACGTCAGCGTTGCTGGCGTGGTTGTTCTTCGTATCCTCAAAAAAACTATTGGCGAAGGCAATCTGAAATAGTGTTAACATAGATTTAACACAGTGTAATGTTGATTAAATTTAAGTGAAGTATATAATAATAGTTAATCAAATTGTTCAAGGAGGGTTTAAAAATGAAAAAAGCAAAAGTTATCAATACAATCGATGCAGATGCTGAAAATATAAATGCTGCTGCTGGGGAGATTATTTCCGAGGAATGTGTGGTCATTAAAAATAGCGAAATGAATGATTCCAATGAGATTTCCTGCGAAGAATCAATATTCGAAGGATCATCTGATACAGCTGATATTGAAGCTGGGGATGAAGAAATCTCTAAAAAAGCAGCATTAAAAGAAAAAAAGAAAGAACGCATCCGCAAAACTAAGCTTTGCAAACTGGTAAAGAAAGATTTTCTGAAGAAACATTTGGATGACTATAAGGAACTCGTTACTGAACCAGCTTGGTTATGCCTCAAGTGTGGGCGTACAGCAAAGGAAATGAAATCCCTTCATAAGCCTGTGGCACTTTTCAGAGGGAATTCGGACGAGGATCAGACAGTCCTGTAAGAATAGAAAGCTTGCTTTCCAACAGAATGAGCGTAGCCTGATTATAGCGGGGGGCTTTGAAATGAAGACAATAAAGAAAAATCATCTAATCGCGGCAATAGACATAGGGTCTCATGCACTGTGCTTGAAGATTGCTGAAACGAGCAAGGACAATGAAATTAAAATCATCGAGAACTTGAGAAAGACTATTTCTTTGGGCAAAGATACCTTCGCCATGGGGCAGGTCAGTTTTGAGACTGTCGAGGAGACTTGCAAGATATTACAGAGCTTTCGACAGTGCCTGGCTGATTATAATGTTCGTGAATACAGGACTGTGGCAACGAGTGCCGTCCGGGAAGCAAAAAATCGGGATTACATCATAGATCAAATAAAGCTCAAAACTGGCCTTTCACCAAAAGTTCTTGAAAATTCTGAGGAACGATTTCTAACGATGAAGGCTATTATGGATGCAATGCCTAACTATGCTACTATACGAAAAGGCGGAGCAATAATAGTCGATATTGGTTCGGGTAGTATTCAGACGTCAATATATTATGATGGCAGGTTCGAAATAACTCAAAACATAAGACTGGGATCCCTGAGAATCAGGGAGATATTATCCAGTCTTGAGACTAGGACCCTGGACTTTCCAAAGGTTCTTGAGGAATATATTGAGGGAAATATCGACAATATCGGCTTTGTCAAGTATAGTGAGGAGTTTAATGATTTTGTCGTTATTGGAAGCGAGATACCCCTAATAAGTCAATTATGCAACCGCAAAACGGGCAAATCCCAAACCACACATATACTAAAAAAAGATTTTGAAGAAGTCTACAAAGAAATTCTATATAAGTCTCCCCAAGTTTTAAAAAAGGAACTTGCTATCAGCCAGGAAAACGCTGAGATACTGCTTCCGTCAATGATGTTGCTTAAGAAATTTTTTGATCACGTTAAAGCAGACAAGGCTTATACCCCAATGATCTCATTGGCGGATGGTGTCCTGTCGGATATATGTGGAAGTCGAGCCAAAAAAAAGGGTAAAGATCCTCTTGGTGATGACATACTTTCTCTTGCCCGCTGTATTGGCACCAAGTTCAATTACCATGAAGCTCATGCGATTGATGTGGAAGAAAAATCCGTTGCATTATTTGAAGGCCTTCGGAAGCTTCACGGAATGGGCGACCGAGAGCTTTTTTTGCTTCGTTTATCCGCGATCTTGCACGATACAGGGAAATATATCAACCTAAATGACCATTATATCCATTCATATCATATAGTCATGGCGTCAGAGCTTATGGGAATTTCCAGGCAGGAATTGGAGATCATTGCCAATGTATCTAGATATCATAGTAGGGAAGTGCCTTCCCAAAGCCACGCGACTTTTATGCGGCTTAATGAGGCGGACCGGGTTGTGACGGCGAAACTGGTTGCCATCATTCGAATCGCAGATGCCTTGGACCGGAGCCATCGCCAGAAGATAAAGTCTATCAAGGTCACATTGGATAACGAGGGTTTGACCGTGCGAGTGGACACGAAGGAAGATGTTTTGCTCGAAGAATGGACTTTTGAAACGAAAGCGAATTTTTTCCGCGAAGTATTCGGGGTCGTTCCAATAATGAAAATTAAGAGGGAGATGCCAAATGCAGGCAGTAGATTATAAAAAATCAGAATATTTATTCAACCGTGAGCTAAGCTGGCTTGAATTCAATGACCGGGTGCTCGACGAGGCCAAAGATAAAAATAATCCTCTTCTTGAGCGCATCCGTTTTTTAGCAATTACAAGCTCGAATCTGGATGAATTTTTTATGATCAGGGCCGCATCGCTAAAAGATCTTGTCCTTGCAAATTATAAAAAAACTGATGACTCTGGGCTCACTCCCAAGGAGCAATTGAAAAGAATCTCTATCAGGACTCATGATCTTGTTGACAAACAATATAGAGCGCTGAATCGCTCCCTAATACCCAAGTTAAGAGACGAGGGCATTCAATTTTTCTCTATGAAAGAGATAACAAACCAACAATCGGAATTTTTAAATGATTATTTTACTCGAGTACTCTATCCAGTACTGACACCAATGGCTGTCGATTCCAGCCGCCCTTTTCCATTGCTACTGAACAACAGTCTGAATGTCGGTGTGCTGCTCAAAAACCTTAAAAGAGACAGCGATGCAGTATTTGCAACTGTTCAAGTGCCGTCAATGCTGCCACGCATGATTGAGCTTCCAAAGGATACAGATGGAAACGCACGCTGCTTCATATTTCTTGAAGAGGTCATAATTGCATATTTGAACCGACTTTTTTCAGGCCATCAGATTATCTGTTCCTTTCCATACCGAATTACTCGAAATGCGGACTTGACTATTGATGAGGAAGATGCCCAAGATCTATTGCTTGAAATTGAAAAATCACTTAAGAAACGAAACTGGGGAACAGCCATAAGACTTGAAGTCCACCGTGACATTGATGATAACTTGCTTGGGATATTGAAAAAATCCCTTGCAATTCATACTAGGGATATCTATTTTATAAATGGTCCGCTGGATCTGACTTGTTTCTTCAAACTTATTGATTTGCCTGGTTTTGACCACTTGCTTTTTGAAGTTTACGAGCCACAGCCACTGCAATTATTCCAAGAGGGTATCAACTATTTTTCTGTGATTGGGGAACAAGATGTTTTCTTGCATCATCCATACGATTCCTTTGAACCTGTTGTTGAATTCATCGAGCAGGCTGCCCTTGATCCTGATGTGCTTGCCATAAAGCAGACATTATATCGGATTAGTGGAAATTCACCCATTGTTAGATCTCTCATTAAAGCAGCCGAACGCGGCAAGCAGGTTATGGTGCTTTTTGAAGTCAAGGCAAGATTCGATGAGGAAAACAATATTTTGTGGGCGAAAAAATTGGAACAGGCTGGCTGCCATGTGATTTACGGACTTGTAGGACTGAAGACCCACTGCAAAATTACGCTAGTAGTGCGCAATGAGGAATTTGGTATCCGCCGATATGTCCATCTTTCAACTGGCAACTATAATGAAAAGACTGCCCGCTTATATACAGACATGGGAATTTTCTCATCAAATGAAGGCTTTGGCGCCGATGCATCTGCCCTGTTTAATATGCTTTCAGGGTATTCGGATCCGCCTGAATGGTATCGGTTCCAAGCGGCACCCCTTGGGCTTCGCCAACATCTTCTCGATCTCATCGAGCAGGAACGTCAAAACGCAATGCAGGGGAAAAAAGCAGCTATAATAGCACAAATGAATTCTCTGGTTGATCGTGAAATGATCGCCAACTTATACAAAGCTTCAGCAGCAGGGGTGGAGATCAAACTTTTAGTCAGGGGCATCTGTTGTCTCAGGCCGGGTATTCCAGGTGTTAGTGACAATATTAGGGTAATCAGCATTGTCGGACGTTTTCTAGAACACAGCCGTGTCTATTGTTTTCACAATAATGGAAGAAATGATGTATTCCTTTCAAGCGCAGACCTGATGCCGAGAAATCTGGACAGAAGGGTGGAACTTTTCTTTCCAGTGGAAGATGTTTCCATAAAAGATGAGATTCTTGATATTTTAAAAACTTCATGGAATGACACAATAAAAGGACGTATTCTCGAAAGTAGCGGTAAATATAAAAAAATTGATAAACGAGGTCGAATACCACTTAACAGCCAACAGTTCTTTTGTATAAAGACAATGGAACGCACAAAAAAATTTCAACCGGACCATTCCATTCAGACCTTCGAGGCAATACATTCAACCGACCATGCATTCGAAGAAAAATTCGGAGGGGATGATTTGAAATGAACGACAAAGCAGCAATTATTGATCTTGGTTCCAATTCAGCCAGGGTTATTATCATGCAACTATTTGAAGATGGTTCTTACAAAATGATCGACCAGGGAAAAGCAGTAGTCCTGCTAAGCGAGGGAATGGCTGCTGATCTTAATCTAAGGTCTTCTGCTATGGGACGTGCTATTGAAGTGTTGAAGCTTTTTAAAAAACTGATTGAATCTCATAAAGTTCAGAAAGTTTTTGCAATTGCAACCGCAGCAGTTAGAAATTCCAGCAATGGTGGACAATTTCTCAGCCGTGTAAAAAGTGAGACAGGATTTGACTTCACCATAGTAACGGGGGCTGAAGAATCATATTATGACTATCTGGGTGTTATAAATACTATTGATATAAAAGATTGCGTCATCGTGGATACCGGCGGTGGCAGCACGGAGATCATTTTAGTTAAAAATCGCAGAGTCAGACATGCGATCAGTATTCCCTACGGAGCAGTTGTGCTGACAGAAAAATTTCTAACTAGTGGGGACGAATTTAAATCAGGATTGAAGGCAGCCGAAACTTTTATAAGGGCGAAAATCCGGGCGCTCAAATGGCTGGAAGATGCCAAGGGTTTACCTGTAATAGGACTTGGAGGTTCAATCAGGAATCTGGCCAAGATCCATAAAAATGCAAATGGGTTTATTATCGATGGCCTTCATAATTATAGAATTCCTGCTGTTGATGTGCGGATGATGTATGATAAGATTACTGGGCTCAAGGTAAATGATAGAAAAAAACTACTGGGACTCAGCAAGGACCGAGCAAGTATTATTGCTGGAGGGCTTGTGCCAGTTTCACTGATTATGGAGCACATCACCTCGGAACAACTGATTATTAGCGGTAGCGGTCTGCGTGAGGGCGTTTTTTATAAAAACTTTCATCTTCAATGCGGGATGGAAAGAGAAATTGTGGATGATGTGCTAGAACATAGCCTTCTGAACACAATGATGAAATATGAATCCAACATTCCACATAGCAGACAGGTACAGATGCTGGCTTTGAGCATGTTTGATCAGTTGAAGGAGTTGCATGGGCTAGACGACAGATATCGCCGACAGCTTTATGTGGGGTCCCTTCTCCATGATATCGGTTTATATGTGGATTATTATAATCATCATAATCACGGCTTTTACCTAGCCACGAACTCTGGCATCAACGGTCTGAGTCATCGGGATCAATTGATCTGCGGCTATATCATTGCTTTGCACAGAAACGAAGATTTCAACAGAAATTGGAAAGATTTCAGCCTATATATGGACCAAAATGATTACGAAGCTATCAGGAAGCTGGGGATGTTTGTCAGGATAGCGGAGGCCTTAGACCGGAACGAATATGGGCATGTGGAGAAAATCCAGTGTCTAGTTGAACAAAAGCAAATTAAAATAATACTAACCGCTAAAAGGGTTGCAGATCTTGAAATTGCAGCTGCCAATCTCAGTGGTAAAGCTTTCAAAAGGGTCTTTGGAAAGAAACTTGTTTTTGAATCAAAGTTTTGATTAGTTGGTTTTTAGAGTAGAGGTGCTACATGGAATTAATTTTAATTAGACATGGAGAAGCAGAGAAAATGAATCCAGGGACAGAGGATGCAATGCGGCACTTGACAGCAAACGGGATGAAACTTCTGGAAAGGGCAATCCCAAATCTCCGCATGCTAATCAAAGATAAATGTAATACTAAGATTTGGGCTAGCCCTCTGCTTCGGGCTTCCGAGAGCGCTGGTATCATTGCAAAAGCACTTAAGGTGAAAAACATTGAAAGCCATGATTTTATTGCACGGGGTGATTTTGAGGCTTTTAGCGAAGAATTGCAGAGAACCGATTCCAAGGGTTGTCTAATAGTTATCGGCCATGAGCCGTTTCTCAGTGACTGGAGCCAGAGGATATGCGGTTATACGTTGCCATTTAAAAAGGGTGCTTCCGCTGGATTTGCCCTAATCAGTACAGACCCACCAACAGGAAATCTCAGATGGCTTATAGATCTGAAAATGCTTGGGAGGTTGGGAGATTGATTTAAGGAGGGATTCTTATGAGTCATTCGTCTGAATGTATTCTTGTATTGAGACTTATTAATCCGGAAGAATTTGAAAAAGTCATGAGAGATGCCATAGAATTGGCAGATGGGGTTGTTGAACCTTCGGTTGCTGATGAAATGAAGAATTGCGAATCTGAATATGACTGGGACGATCCGCTGTTTTCTATGGAAATGAGTCAAATTGATATGGTGGTTGTCACTGAGCTTGGTGGTAATATTCTGGTCAGAGGATTGCAAGGCAACATTTTTTATGGGGGCCAGCAGATGCCAATCTGCGAAATCGAGTTAAAATCAATATGTGGTAAAAAGGCGGCATTCTATAAGTTTGCCGCTTTATTATCTGAGAATAACGCACTTCATTTGGAAATGAGAAGTCTTTACGAACGTGGCATGATAATGGCTAGCCAACCTTCGCTTCCTAATAATGAGCAGTCCGGGGTGAAATTAGATCAAAATAATCCGGCAAATGAAGAACTGCGAAAGGTGCTAATCAACTATCTAGGGCAAATTGCACAGATGGAAGGGCAATATCTCAGCAAGCCGGAAGATCCTGAAAACCTACATCATCTTCGTGTTAAAATTCGTCAGCTCAGATCACTACTGTCTTTGGCGAGTCCTCTTTTCATTCAGGATGCCTATCAAATGAGATTGGACAGCGCCAGAAAATATGGCCAAATCTTTGCCAGAATGCGAGAGCTGGATGTGCTCCAGGCAGAATGGATTCATATTCATGGGAAAGAACTGACTCTGATTGACAATGAAAGAGAAAAAGAAAAACGTCTGATTCACAGCGCATTATCCAAGGGCGTCCCAACACCGATACTACTCAATATATGGGCATGGCTATATGAGGAAAATTGTTTTATAAAAGAATCAGGGAAAATGAAGCTAAATCAATTTCTAAAAAGAAGGCTACGGAAGTGGCTCCGCAATATAAGGTCCGACTATGAGACTTTTGCCGATATGGATCAAAGAGCCATTCATGCGCTGCGTATTCGCTGCAAAAAAATGCGTTATGTGCTGGAATGTTTTAATGGAAAACTTACAAGCCACAATACAAACAGAAGGATTATAGAACTTAAGGAGATGCAGGACAAGTTGGGAATCCTTTGCGACTCGAAGCGCAACATTGTGCTAATTGATACAATAACCGAGCATAAGAGAATAAAGGGCCTCAATGGAGAAACCTCATTTTTCAAAGGTTACCAGGCGTGTAAGTACGAAATGCTTCGTGAACATTTGGCTAAAAGCAATCCCAATAAAAGTTTCTTAAGTTAGATATTTCTTGGATTGGTAAAATTAGTATTCAACAAGGATTATTTTTACATTCGAATTATTATAACTATTCACAATATTTTCATCCAGTGCGGAATCAGTAACAATATAGTTGATTTTTAAAAGAGGAGCAATATTTATTATAACATCTTTACCGAATTTACTGCTGTCAGCGGCTACGAATACTTCTTTTGACCTTTTTATAATTATGCTTCGAGTAGCAGCTTCTTGAATATCAAAATCAGAAATACCATTTTCTGGAGTGATACCTCCAGCGCCGATAAAGCACTTTTGAATATTCAATTTAGTAAAATTAAACATGTAATCATAAGTAACAATAGAGCGTTCAAACTGCCTAATTTTGCCACCGATAATGATAATCTCAAAATCAGTGTCCATCAACTCGTTTATAACCGGAATCGAGTTGGTAATGATTATGAGATTTTTTTTCGTTTTGATATATTTTGATATCTGATATGTCGTGGAACCGCTATCAATAAAAATACAATCTCCATCGTTAATAAATTCGCTGCATTTTCTTCCAATCCATTCTTTTTCTACTAATCTGCTCGACATTCTATTTTCAAAAGCCGGTTCTTTAAGAATAGAGTCCTTAAGTCTTGCCCCACCGTATACTTTTTCAATTTTATCTTCCTTTTCTAGAATGTTTAAATCTCTTCTAACCGTTTCTATGGATATGCCAAACTCTTTGATAAATTCTGATATTGTAACAATTTCTTTTGATGCTAATAGGGATATGAATTTATTTTGTCTTTCGCTTGGTAACATAAAAAATCTGCCTTTCGCAATTTATATTTAATAGTTGTAAACGAAATATAGCATATGCTGGCTTATTATTCAAGAAATTACAAAATTATGTGGATGAATTAACGAGATTATGTATTCTAATAGTCATAATATGGTACACATATGATAAACAAATTGTAATGTTTAACGTATATTTTACATCCCCTTAATGATAATCACATATTCAATATATATACTGAAGTCATAAATTACCTAGGTTAAATAATTTCAGAAGGCCTAAGTAATAAATAAAAATTGAAAAAGGAGTAAAAAAATGAGAAGAAAAATCCTGCCAATCTTAATATCTACCTTCTTACTAATGGGTTCAATGGGTACATTAGCTGGATGTAGCAGTCAGCAAGCATCTGCCGAACAACCCACAAAAGGAACAATTACAGTTTACACAGCGCTGGAAGATGAGCAAATAACCACATATTTAGCAGAATTTAATAAAGAGTATCCAGGTATCACAGTTAATATTGTGCGTGAATCAACAGGTATAATTACTGCAAAGTTGTTAGCTGAAAAAGCAAATCCACAAGCAGATCTTGTTTGGGGTACTGCTGCATCATCAATGATGGTACTTGACACTGAAGGCATGCTTGAAGCTTACGCTCCAGTTGGAGCAGAAAAAATATTGCCTAAATTTAAGTCGGATAAGTCAGTGCCAACTTGGGTGGGAATTGATGCCTGGGAAACAGCTTTTGTTGTTAATACCGTTGAGGCAAAAAAATTAGGACTTGCAGAAATAAAATCATATCAGGATTTATTAAGACCAGAATTAAAAGGACATATTGTAATGCCTGATCCAAATGCATCTGGCACTGGATTCCTTACGGTTGCAGGTTTATTGCAACTCAATGGTAAAGATACTGAAGAAGGCTGGAATTATTTAGACAAATTGAACGAGAATGTTTCTCAATATGTTCCTTCGGGATCAAAACCTGCTAAAATGGCCGCCGCTGGCGAAACAGTTGTAGGAATTAGCTTTGGATATGCTGGTGTTAGCCAAAAGTTAAAAGGCGCTCC
>JBAWWY010000030.1:0-19871 GCA_037144355.1 Eubacteriales bacterium
CAAATTTCTACCTGCTCGCCTATCTACAATATACACCCAATTTGATGAAATTTTCGAGAATTTTTAGTTCTTTTTACCTCAAACTTACTACTTTTGATTCATTTATGCCTCTAATCAATATCCACAAAGTAAATGCAGATTCTGCTACAAACTGTGGTATTAAAATAATTTCACTAATTAGTGTCGCGCCTGGAGAGAGAAAATGCATAAATACTTCAATAAATAAACCGCATCCTCCAACTACCAGCAGAATACCGAGAACTCTTGGAAGGAAGCCAGACTTGTAAACTAACATTCCAAGGGGGACAAGCCATAGAGCGAAAAATACATTTGCAATTTCATATCCATGCAAGTATAAATCATAGGATAGCATTGCTTGGGCATGCAGAGCCGATGCTCCTATAGCGTTTAAGTATGCTGCGCCACTTAGCAGCTGCAAAGATGTAAATTCATTTAATAGGTTGAGCATATTCAGTGGGACACTTGCTATTACAAATATCACCATAAGAATTGATAGGCTTTTGTCAACTTTATTCAACAATTTGTATAAGACTAAAGGCAACAATAGAAAGATGATCATCATGATTAAATCGCTTGCAAAACCTAATCGAAATAGAAATTCATTAGCCATAATATTATGAGCTGTGGTTTCCATGTCTCCAGTTACGAATAATCTGGAGCGGATAACCTGAGCGATAGGACCAAATATAAACATTAGAAGCCATAAGAATCCAGCTATTCTTGCAGTTTTTTTGTTTGTACCCATTTTCTTTTTCCTTTTTCCTTTCAAACCTTAATTTTACTATTAGAAACAACTTCTGGATTAGACCACTTCCATGCATTCCAGACAATGATCAAACAGCTTGCAACTTCTATCATGCTGAAAAATATATAGTGTAGTGTTGGCGGTGTTCCTACGTTCATTGTCAATATCTGATAAGTAGCCATTATTATGCCTACGATAATATTTGTCCAACGATTAATCCTATAATTCAATACCCGGGATAATAAAATCATCACCATGGGAATCTCCATGGATATCGCCGCTATCAAAAGAAATCCCTGAGTTATTTCCATGCCAGACAACCCGCCCGTCATGACTAATTCCTTTAAAGCTATAGGATCCATACTCGAAAATACATCGCAGAAGATATAATTGACCGTTAAAAATATCCACAGAGTTGAGAGCATGGCCTTTCTGTCATTCATTTTAAATTCCTCCCTTTTTCTAAGATTCTATCTTTTTTTCCATTAACCAGGATGTTCCAAATAACGCCGCTATAAATATTATAAAACTGAGAATCAATGAACTTAGAGAGTCCGTTTCTCCCAATATGGTGATTTGAGCAAGCGGTACGTTTTCCAGCAATGTTCCCAGTGAAGAGATCGCTGCAACTAACATGACAAATGTTGCTATCCCCATTGGCACTGCAATTTTATTTTTGCTTGTCAATGATTTTGAAAATGCTATGCAAAAGAACATAATCAGATAAATTGACGAAAAACAGAAAAGTATATACAGGGCTCCGAGGATAAACTGAGTTGGTGATTGAAAGATGCTTTTGAAAAAATTCAGAAGTAAATCAACAATACTCTTGTCAAAGTTGCTGCTCATTAGCACAAATGCTATAACTGCACATACTCCTAATCCAATACCGATAATCGTGGTGCATAAAACGGTTACTAATTTAGAAATGATTTTTTTCCATGAAATTATCGGCAACATTTGCTCAAGCACCGATTGTTTCCCGGATAAATCCTTATCAAATCGATACAAACTTTCAATAAACGGCAATATCGCTATCCCTAGCGCCATAATAAAATACAGTACCATAGCCATGCCTGATGGTATCCCAATTCCTTGACCTTCATTGTTTGCCTCTGTGAATACTTTCACCATATTGCTATTCCAAAAGAATGTACTGGAAATTACCAATAGCAATGTCTGAATCAATATATATCCTAAAAGGACATATCTCAAAGCTTTCCATCTTTTCGCAAATTCATATTTTGTTAAATTAATCAACATAAAGAACCTCCCTGTATACTTCGTCGAGTGTCATCTTCTTCTCGTTTCTAATATCTTCAGTGTCTCCGGAAAGGATTATTTTTCCGTCCATTAGGAAATGAGCTTCGTCCAAGATTCTTTCGACTTCATTAATAAGATGACTGGCAAGAATGATTGAACTTTCATAATTGAATCCCTTTAATATCGCTCCAAGAATTTGTTCTCGGGCTATTGGATCAACCCCATTCAATGGCTCATCCAATATGATTAATTTTGCATCTCTCGCAAGAGTAAGTGCCAATGCCAGTTTTTCCGTCATTCCTCTCGACAAGCTTTTTACACTCATGTTGCTTTCAAGCTTCATGAAGTCCAGCAGCTCGTCAAATTTTGGAGAATTAAAGTCCTTAAAAAATGTAGCATATACTTTCTTAGCATCCTTAATCTTCATCCATGGATATAGAAAATCGCTGTCAGGCAGATAGGCAACTAGCTCTTTTGTTTTGTAACCTATTTCCGTATCGCATATTTTAATGTTACCGGCACTGGGTCTGCTTAGTCCCGCTAATAGTTTGAGGAAAGTAGTTTTTCCGCTCCCGTTCGGACCTAGCAACCCAACTATTTTGCCACTCTCAATATTCATGTCAACTCCGTTCAAAGCCGGCTTCCTTAAATATTTTTTGCATACTCCATTGGCCTCAAGTATCATCATTTCTTTGCCCCCTCTAATATTTTTTCAAGATATTCGTAAATTTCATCTTTTGCAAGACCGAGTTCAAGCATTTCGTCCGTAAACCTTTTTGCATATCCTTCCGCCTGGGTTGTTTTGAGTTTGTTTATTACTTCAACACCTTCAGCAACAAATGTCCCAATTCCCCTTTGAGAATAAGTTATGCCTTCTCTTTCCAGTTCAATAAAAACCCTTTGAACTGTATTGGGATTTACTTTGAAAGTCTCTGAAAATTCTCTTACCGATGGCATTTTCTCTCCTCCCTTAAGCTTGCCTGATACAATATCAGCTTTCACTTTCTGAATGATTTGAATATAAATTGGTGAACTTTGTTCAAACTTAATCATTCATCTACCTCCTTACTAACCTTCTAGTGTACTATTAATGTAATACACTAGAATTCAATTGTCAATACCTTTTTTAAATTTTATTTTAATTTTTTAATCTAAATCAAAACTTCAGAAGGGCAGAGTAAGAAAAGCCCTGAATTCCAAAGGATTCAGGGCTTTTGCTTTTTTCGATTACTTATTTGACAGATAAAAATCTCATCTTATTGCCTCTCGGTTCATGGGTTAGTTCAGCTTTTCCGAGCAATTCCATCAAAGGCGGTATGTACATTGCGAATCGACCTCTTAATCCTTTTTTCAATCCATACCATCCCCCAACAGGGTTCTTTTCTGATCGTCCCCACGCTTCAATTGTCCCTTCCTTCGCTGTCTTTTGTTCATCTGCACTGCCAAGTTCCATCCATGTACCTGAAGCTTCAAGCATTTTGCTTAAGTCTTCAAGGCATCTGTAGTCATAATACAAAACCGTACTTCCTACAGTACAAACAAGTACATCTTTTCCGTCTTTTGAGTCCTTGTATATTGTGTATTCTGATGTTAATGGTGGAGTTTTTAGCAACCAAGGGTTTTCTTTAGTACCATTTCCATTTGACATTTAAAGCACCTCATTTCTCTAAATACAATATACCCTGAATTTAATGGGAATTTGGAAAACTAATAATAATTATATTTAGGCAATAATTTATAATGCGTTGGAAAACAAGCTTTCGATGAAAGCATCTTTCGTCAAGCCGAATATATAATCATCCAAGTTGATACCCGCTAAAGCCGCCTCGACAGCGTTACGCTGGTAATTAACATTCATTAATTTAATTTTGAGCTCCTCAACTTCCTTTTTCCCAAAAAAATCTCCAAAAATACTTACTTGCCTTATCACTCCAGCTTGAACATTTAAGCCAATATCCAAGATACCTTTTTCGTATTTTAGTTCACCTTGGTACGTGAATTTGGGGGAGTTTCCATATACCCATTCCCATGTAGAGTATTTACCATGAGCAAGCTTTTCAATCTGTTCAATATCAAGCTCACTCAACTCATATAAACTCGATCCAGAGAATTCTGAAAGGACCTCTTTAATAATAATCGATGTGAATTCTTCAATATTTAGTGGTTGAGATAGAAACGGGCTAATATTTGACACCCTGCTTCTAATAGATTTAACACTTTTATCTTGAAATTTTCTTGGATCTGCGTTCAGAGAATCAGAAACCTTTGAAAGATCTGAGTTGAAAAGCAATGTGCCGTGAAGGAGAACTCTAGTTGAAGTATGATACTGAGCTACCCCTGATATTTTCATGTCTTTAATTACTAAGTCATTTCTTCCGGAAAACTCTGCTTGAACTCCAAGCTTTTTTAGAACATTCAAAATGGGTAATGTAAATTCACGGAAAACGGCGTCAATATCATTCCCCTTGTTTTGAGTTATAAACCCGAAATTTAAATTGCCATGGTCATGATATACAGCTCCTCCACCAGACATCCTTCGAACAACATCAATCTGATTTTTATTTACATATGATTGATTGATTTCTGAGGAAGTGTTCTGATGTTTTCCAACAACGATGCAAGGCGAATTGATATAAAGATAAAAAATATCCTCTTCGAAATTGGACAGATAGTATTCCTCGCTGCCAATATTTTCAAAGCATCTTGCGAACGGACTGACGATGCATTTCATTAATAAAATCTCCATTTCACGAAATCTTGATATTTTCAATTATAGCATTATTCAAGTAAAAAACCATCCTGGAGATCATATCAACAGAATGGTTTTGTCTAATTCAAGTTCGTTTTGACTTAAGCCAATTCGCCCATAATGAATGCAATGTCCCCATCATGGGTTCCGTCACAAAACGGAGGATTTTTTGTTTTCTTGCATGCGCAAAGGAAAGCTCTTCTGTCTTTCTCAACAGTAAATTCCAATGGCCTAAATGTCGATTCAGGATGTGAATTATCGCAAAATGGTTCGTCTGATGTTTTTCCACAAGTGCACCAATAGTATTTTTCACCTTTTTTTAGCTCAACTTCTATAGGCATTATCTTGCTTTCTTCTGTTTTGTACATAATTATCGCTCCCTCAATAGCTACAAATGTAGCTGTTATTTTTCCAGTAATTTGATTATATTACTTATTCTAATTATGTCAATTTGATGTTTGTTATTTTCTCACGGATTGCAAACTTTGCATGGAATATAACCCTTGCTTGCAGCATCGGCCTTACTCTTGAAATAGACTAAATTGCCCGGGATTATTGTCTTAACATACCTGCAGCTTGGATAATGGTATTTATTGGATTGGCTGCTCCCAACATAAGCACCACCAGAAGTGGAAGGAGCGGTTACATTCGCAGAAGGGATTACTGTTGTTGCTGGTTTTACTGTTGAGGCTCCGGCATCAGCGGACGTGAGCTTTGCAGATGTATTTAGAGTATAAGTATAACCGTCGGTTGTTGCAACAATTGTCCCAGATTTGAAAGTTCCATATACCGAACTGCCTGCGGCAAACATTCTCCCTAATGATTCTGGATGAGGATGCCCATAAGTGTTGTTTAATCCTGCGCTTATTATTATAGTTTCGGGTTTTGTAGTATCGAGAAATACGCTTGAAGTTGATGTTCTCGAACCATGATGTCCCGCCTTCAATATATCCACGTCTGAAAATTTAGAAAGGTTGGCATTTTCCACAGTGCTGCTTAAATCACCCATTAATAGGACTTCAATATTGTTGTATTTAACCATGGAAACAACGCTATTATCATTTGAATCTGCATAATTATCCCCAAGTTCAATAATCTTGAATGTGGCATTCTTTCCCATATTGAACGTCATTTTGCTGTCACTTGTGAAGTTGCAGTTTGGTTCGCTTATTGCTGCCGCATAATAGTTTAAGTAAGTTGCGGTTGTATAGGTTTCCCCACTGTCAATTATGTTGTCAATCTGAAATGTGTCAATAACTTTTGGAAGACCTCCAATGTGATCGGCATGGACATGGGTTGCAACCAATACATCCAAATCCCCCTGGACAAATGGCTTAATATAGTTTGCCACCTTGTCTCCGTAATCGCTGGTCCCTGCATCGATGAGTATTTCATAATCTCCGTAATCGATAAAGATAGAGTCCCCCTGTCCTACGTCGATAAAGGAAATCTTCATTACTGGGGAAGGTATGGTATTTACTATGACGCTTTGATTTTCCGCATTCCATCCCACAGAAGCCCCAAATGCTTCTAAAACAGCACGTATGGGAAGATAAGTTCTGTTGTCCTTTACCAAGGCGGCGGTATCATTTACAATCTTCACACCATTCTTGAAAATATACTTTTGTCCGATTGGGACCTTGACTGTTGTTCCATTCTTAACAGCAACGGCCATTTGGCTGGATTGATCCCATGCTACACTACAACCGAACTTTTCCATGGTCGCTCTGAAAGGGACCTGGGTTCTTGAATTGGAATCAATAAATGGATATCCCATTTCGCTGCTGAATGCAACTTTTGAATTATCGATGGTCACTCCAATGCTGGAAGCCGACGACAATGTTGAAAACGAGAATAGCAATATTAGTATTAATAACGGTAGAAGCAGTTTTCTTTTTGAATTTAACTTCAATTCTATTTTCATTTTTTCTCCGTGAGCATTGCTCTACAAAAACAAAAAAACCGACCTAAAAGGTCGGTTACGCTATTGGCTCAAATCGGAACAAGCGTCCATGTACATTCCGATAATCATTGCCTCCTAAATAAGAAATATTCAATTTATTCGACTAAAGCTAATTATATATGCTTGCTGGGAAATGTAAATGATGGCTTGGAAAACAATCGGCACATCAAATCGGTAAAGGTGTTATAATTTTCCTATGGCGAGGTGCGCGTTATGGAAATGAGAAAGACCAATACAAGTTTTGCCTTTGGATATAATTCTTACAAAATGTTTTGGGTTTTTTTAGTTTGCAGTTTTATTGGATATGCTTTTGAAACAATATATGCCGTTATCCGATTTTCCCATTTGGAAAGCCACGCGGGAGTTATTTATGGCCCCTTCAGCGAAATATATGGTTTTTCAGCTGTAATTATGGTCTTGCTTTTACACAGAGTCCATTCCATGAGTATTTACAATTTGTTCTTTGGCTGTGCCATTATTGGGGCGGTTTTCGAATTCATCTGCAGCTTGTTCCAGCAAACTGTCTTTGGCTATGTTTCCTGGGATTACAGCTTGGAAAGATTCAACATCTTTGGAAGGACTGGTTTCTTCTATGGTCTAATATGGGGGGTTCTCGGGGTATTCTTGATTAAATTTCTTTATCCCTTGATCAGCAGGCACTTGGAAAAATTGCCCAACAAATATGGTCTTGCAATTACGTGGCTGCTCATTTTGTTCATGGTTTTTGATCTTTCCATTTCAGCAGCTGCCACATATAGAGCAAATCAAAGGTTTAATCACATACCGGCGACAAATGACCTGCAGGTTCAATTGGATAAATATTATCCAGATACATATATTAAGAAAATATATCCGAACATTATCTACGGCAAGTAGCTTTATAATATTTGGGGAGATAAAAACGTTTATGAATTATATTTATATAATAGAATGCAAGGATGGAACATTATATACTGGGTGGACAGTAAATATAGAAAAGCGGCTTGCCAAACATAATCTTGGTATTGGAGCAAAGTATACCAATGCAAGGTTCCCGGTGATTTTAAGATATTTGGAAGAGCATGCTTCAAAACAAGATGCAATGAAGAGAGAATGGGAAATCAAGAAATATAAAAGGACTAAGAAACTTGAACTTTGCAACTCTTGGTCCCAACACAGAAGCAAGAAAGCGCCAGTTTAAAGTTTGGCGCTTCATAAAACGAAGTAATAGTGTATATTTATTTATTTTTTTCTTCCATTGCCTTTTCTTTATTTCTCTTATATGCCACTACTAACAGTAAAGCCATTCCAACAAGTGCAAATCCATATGTTATATATTGGGTTATGCCCGACAAACCCTCTAACGTTTTCAATTGCAGCGTTATTTCATGAAAACAGGAGAACAATCCCCCAATCCATAATAAATAAATCCCAGTTGAAAAAATTTTAGGATATTGTTTTGATAGTTTTATCTTGTAGAATGCAATAACACCGAAACTTACTATCATTATTATAATATATTGCTTCCAGGGCAAATAGGTCAAACCGCTTATGTTGCCTAAATTCATTTCCAAACCTCCAATTTTTCCTATTTCTTAAATTTTTTTGTTTTACCATTCAGACTTCAAAATATGTACGTATGACCTTATTCCTCATGGTAGAATCTTTCCCCAGTACTGCTATTGTAGTATACTCGAAGCTTTCTTCCATCAGTCGGATCCAAAGTGACTTCATCTGTTTTCTCAAATCCTGGGGGAATTGCCGCCCCGTGATTTTTTCTGTATCTCTTGTCCCAGATTATAAAAGCCGCTATTGCTAAAACTATTATACCGATCTGGCCGAAAGCATAAAAATTAAAGAGTTCTCCCATTTTTAAACCTTCTCTATTATTACTGCGGTTCCATATGCTAATACTTCGCTCATGTATTGTCCGATTTCACTTGAGTCAAATCTCATCATGACAATGGCATTTGCCCCCATGACTGATGCATTCATTACTAGGCGGTCGATAGCCTGTTTTCTTGCATCTTCAAGCATGGAAGTATATTCGTGGATTTCCCCTCCAATTAAGCTTCTCAAACCGGCGATTATATTTCCGCCCAAACCTCGGCTTCTCACGATTAATCCAAAAACCTGCCCTTTTACCTCAATTACCTTGTACCCGGAAATGTTTTCAGTTGTAACAACTATCATTAAACTTACCTCCCTAAATTGGAATTTGTCATTTCTAAAAAATCCTAAGTTGTGTTTATTATTTCGACTTTCATTATATATTATTTCTTCACTTTTCAACACCTCCAAAGTTAATTTGTGTTGTCATTTCGAAAAGTTTAATACCCAAAGTTTACCGGCAACTGACTTGGGCAAAATATTATGCTATAATTATTCAAGATTATTATGGAAATGGAGAAATAGATTATGGAAAAAATAAATGTAGCTTCAATAACAAAATTAGCCCTTTTGCTGGCAATAATCGCCATGATCCAGATGTTTGGCAGGCTGATACCCAATGGCAACCTGGTTGTAGGCTCAATTGTGAATGCCTGTCTGTTGATTGCTGTTGCCACAGTTGGACTAAGAGGTGCCGCGATACTTTCTTTTCTTGCACCTTTTACATCATTAATTAGCAACCATGCGCCAATCGCCGCCGCCTTGCTTCCTTTTGCCCCGGTTATCGTGGTTGGAAATTTCGTCTACGCGGCAATATTTTATTATATGATGAAAAAGAACAAGATTGCAGGAGTAGCTTTGGGTTCTGTAGCTAAATTTGGAATCCTTTATGTTGGCGTCACCGTCTTTTTGAGTTTGATGAGCTTCCCAAAATTTGCAGCCGTTTTATTGGTTCTTTTCAGCTGGCCTCAACTGATCACTGCCTTGATCGGTGGTTTCATAGCTTTGACTGTAATCAAGAGGCTTGAAAAGACTGGCTTTGTGAGCAAGTAAAAGATGGCATAGTCTAAAAACTTCAGTTCCGGTTTATTAAATATAATGGAATTTAATGTGCTCAAAATATAAACGAATATAAAAGAATTGAAAAGCGGCTGCGGATTTTTATGAATTCCGTGGCCGCCATTTATTTACATTAAAGATTTCTTTTATTAATTGCGACATCAACTGATTGCCATAGGGATATTTTAGATCGCTCTATTTCAACGTGCTGATTGGTTCCAGTGTCTGCATGTTGAATGACCTAACCTGGCTATCCTGGATATAATAAAGCACATTTCCTATGTAGCAAAGACGGCGGATATAACTATAATATCCCATGTCAGTGCTGTTTTGGATAGCGGTTTCATATGCGATTCTTCCTTTTTCTTTAAATCCTATGGTTGCATCATATGTCAAAACCACCGCACCGCTGAAATAATTTGAGATATCTGATTTCGTGACCAATGTAGAATCCATAACCGTTGCCTCAAATGCAAGGATATTATCCTTTTGGTCCATCATCAAGGCTTTGTGGTTGTTTAAAATTTCAGAATAGCTTCCACTATCACCTACTGTATATGTTTGAAGCTCTTTTGGTTTGCCCTGGTCGGCTACATCGAATATGGAAAATTTTATGCCGGTCTGCCTGGTTCCAATTACGATTTCCTTGCCAGATTCATCTTTGGAATAAACATCTTCCATCCCTTGACCAACACCAAGTATGAGGTTTTCACCTATTGGATAAAGGAAGTTGGAAAATCCAGGAACTTTAAGTTCGCCAACAACTTTTGGGCTAGTCGGAGTGGAAAGATCGATTACGAACAATGGATCAATCTGCCTAAAAGTAACTATATACCCTTTATTCCCCATGAATCTTACCGCATATATGCGATCACCTTTTGCCATATTCTCCAATGCACCTATCTGATTCAAATTGGTATCGAGAACATATACGGCATTTGCTCCCCCAGATCCTCCACCAGTAGTTGCCACTCGAAGATTGCCATCAAACTCGTCCATGGAAAACTGATTTAAAAGCGTGCCCTGGACTTTTCCGCCACCAGCGAAACCAAGCTTTGTGCCGTTGATTGAATACTTGGTAATGGCCGTCATCTCTCCAAATGAGCCACTATAATCCGCTTGGGCGATATAGAGATTGTTTTCATTCATAAAAACCGTCGACCCACTTCCCAAGATTGCCTCGATGTTGGCCGGCTCATCGGTTTTCATAATATCAACTGCCGCTACCATGAGGTATTGGGGGGATGGGCTTTCGGGATAGCACATAATCTTGTCAATTGGAAGGGACTTGTAATCGCTGCTTTGGGTTGAATCCTTGTACATGGGAACTATTTCACCAGGATTGGCAGGACTATAATAGTAGAAATATTTGTTGGTCATTAAGTAAACTGTGTCACCGCTTTTTCTGCTTGAAAGCATGGAACCTTCTACGGAAAGTTCCTTAAGGAGCTTCGTCTTTCCATTTGTATCAACCGAATAGATTGCGCAGTAAGTGAAGTTTTTACCCTGCCAGATTGGGGGATAAATGGCGATAGATTTCTCAACTGCCACTCCTTGTGCCGATGATGAGGAATTAGAGCCCGCCGGCGATATTGAAACAGGTGGTGCCGGTGTTGGGGTCATTATTTGATAGTCGTTTCTCCATAAAGAACCCAGAACAACCAACCTACCCTTATCTATGTATAGCTCGGAAATATTGATGTTCATTCCAGTTCTTGGATCTATAGGCATTTTAATAGTGTCCACTAAAGTCATAATGCCATTTTCTGCTTTTACTATTTTCACAAAGCCGCCGCCGGCAATATATATGAAGTTTCCATCGGTCTTGATGACGTCTGCCTCATCAACTCCTAACACCTGGTTGTTTGTTGTTGAAAAATCCTGGGTTGAAGTGGTTTTGCCGGCATTTTGATCTGCCGCGCCTTCAGCCGCAGGCAACGCCGGAGTGGTAGCTGGGGCTGTGGAAGGTGCTGTTCCACTTACATCAGCAGGACTATTTTGTATTTCAATTGTTCGAACCAAGTCAGTGCTGTAATAGTTCATCTTTGTTGCGATTATGCTTTTAAGCTGGGCAAGGGAAGTAATCTTGACAGCCTGTCCAATCTTGTCCTTTATATTCGCCTTCAATACTGTATTTGTTGCAAGGTTTACTACACTGCTGCCCACAGTAATGATATTCTGGCTATAATCCACAGTTTTGCCCAGAACTTTTTCACATATAACTCTAAGTGGAACCATTGACCGATTTTCAATGATTAGCATCTCGGTATCATATGTAAATGTCTGCGTCGATTTCCCTATAATTTCTTTTGTATAATAATTCTTTCCAGCAAAGAAAGTATATTTTCCTCCGTTATAATTGATAACCGCCGCCTTTTTTACTGCGTCAAAAGATACCACCGCCCCGAAATGTTCAGCTATAGCCCTTATTGGGACAAGTGTCCGGCTTTTATATATAATCGGTGCTACGTTTGGATTATCTGAATCGAGGGCTTTTATAACCCCGCTGGAAACAGTCAGAGGGCTGCCAATGTAAAGAGCGAGGTCATATTTATCAGCAGAACCTGCAGCTGCAAATACTGGTGGGCTTATGGAAAATACCAGAGCAAAAGTTAAAACCCATACAAATAGTTTTTTCATTTCTTCACGACCTTTCAATACATCTTTGAAGCGGCAACTTTGGAATTTATAAATTCGTGAATGCCAGCATTATGATAATTCTTTCGTTTTTTAGACGTTTTAAATTGATAATTGTTTCATTTGGCCCGCATTTAATTATACTCCAAATTGATTTCTGAGTAAAAAAGAATATAATAGAATTTAAAATATCAAATGAGGATGGTAAAAAATGATTGGACTACATATTGGCTTAAGTATTATTTTATTCGCTATTGGGTTCGCAATGAGATATGGCTATGCAAAATCCCTAACGGTATTTTTTTATCACAATATACCAAAATTGGCGAGGGAAGAATTTGACGAAATTAAAGTTGGCAAATTCGTCAGTCAAACATTTATGAAACTTGGATCTATAATATTGTTGATAGCTATGTTTGGATTTTTCAAACCAGAAAACTTTAAGGAAGCAATTATTGTTGGTTGGATAAGCTTTATAATTTTTGCTATCTGTTCAGTCACTTTCATGTATAAACCAAATGTGGCGAATAAGTCAAAAAAAGAAATCGGCGAAAGAAAAAATTTATTGAAATAACATGCTAAAAGCAAGGATTTGCTTAAATAATCTACAAAAGTTACAAGGAGCCCTAAATTGACAGACAGGCGTAAGGGAATATTAATGGCAATCGGTGCGGCATTTTTCTATGCCATGATTGCTGTGAGCATCAAATGGATTGATGGGATTCCTCCTTTGGAGAAGTTCTTTTTTCGTTCAGTCTTCGGGTTGGTGTTTATTTGCATATTTATGGCTAGATATAGAGTGTCTTTCAAGTATGTTAACCAGGCAATGCTGATATTACGTGGGTTGACAGGGCTTGCAGGGGGGCTGACATATTATCTTGCTGTTTCGAAAGCTCCATTGGCTGAAGTTATCACCCTTAGCAATATGTTCCCATTCATGGTTGTAATCCTATCTGCAATTTTTCTGAAAGAGAAAATTAGATCATACCATATTGCGGCAGTCGCAATAAGCTTTGCCGGTGCCCTTCTAGTCATTCGACCAGGATTTAGCGGAATCAACATCTACTACATCATAGCGTTCTCATCTGCAGTTTTTACTGCTTTTT
The DNA here is from genome assembly GCA_037144355.1 of Eubacteriales bacterium. Lineage (GTDB taxonomy): Bacteria > Bacillota > Clostridia > Peptostreptococcales > Anaerovoracaceae > JBAWWY01. The sequence continues at coordinate 13,413 of JBAWWY010000030.1, forward strand.
CATATACAATCTTGAAGCATCTTCGGACAACGGATACTTCCGAGATTGTTGTTTTCTACTTTTCACTGATTGGCGTCCTTGGTTGTATCCCAATCATGCTGCTTGGGCAATTTGTAATGCCAACAGCTTATCAATTTTTCCAGTTGTCAGTACTTGGATTGAACGCCACCATTTACCAGTGGCTTGTCAGCTCTGCTTATAAGCATGCGCCTGCCGGAGAGCTCTCGATCTACAGTTATACGACTATCCTGTTTTCATCATTGATGGGGATTCTGTTCTGGCAGGAATATCTAACGCCGGCTACAGTCCTTGGCATTATTTGCATCTTCATAGGGGGATACATTATTTTCAGAAGAGAGCATGTCAAATAAAAAGCACGCTGCAAGCGTGCTTTTCTTAAATATTTGTAAATATTAAAACAAAAATTGTATGCTTATTCCCATAACCAGCATTCCCGAAAGCAAGCCATATATAGTCAAATGGTGTTCTCCATATTGCCTTGCTGTAGGAAGAAGCTCATCAAAAGAAATGTAGATCATAATTCCAGCTATGCCAGCGAATATTACACCCAACATCAAATCATTAATATATGGTGCAAGGAACAAAAATGCAAAGACTGCTCCAAGCGGTTCCGCAGCACCTGATAAGAGAGAATAGAAAAAGGCCTTTTTTCTGCTGCCAGTTGCACAGTATACAGGAATTGCAACTGCTATGCCTTCAGGTATATTATGAATTGCAACTGCTATTGCTATAGCAATTCCCAGTTTTGGCTGACTCATTCCAGAAACGAAGGTTACCAAGCCTTCAGGGAAATTATGGATGGTTATTGCTACGGCTGTGAGGATGCTTGTCTTCATTAACTTATGTGGGTTTGGCGCTACCCTGCATGACTCAACTTCCTCTATGCTATGCATCTCATGTGGGTTCTCTTGAGCCGGTATAAGCTTGTCAATTGCTGCAATTAGAAGTATTCCACCAAAAAACGCAACTATTGTTAGCCAGCCACCCGCGTTTTTGCCCAAGCTAGAAATTAGATTTGTTTTCGCATCTGGGAGAATCTCCATAAATGATATAAATATCATTATCCCAGCGGAAAATCCCAATGCAACCGATAGGAACTTCTTATTTGTCGTGCGAAATAGCAAAACAAACAAACCCCCTATTCCCGTGGATAATCCTGCGAAAAGAGACAAGCTTAATGCTAAAATCCAATTATTTGGTTCCAATATTTCACTTCCTTGATTAATTATTTCATTACGCTCAAAAGAGCTTTTTTATCCAGAGCTTTTTTATATTCAGATTCCATTTCCATCATTCCCATATAATAGTCGTATTTATCCGCCAGCTTGATAAATTCATCTGGGTCGAAACATTCAGGCCCTAGAACGCCTTTGCCCTGCCACTTGCCTCTTGCCAACAATTCCATTGCTATAATAGGGTTATACGCGGTTTGTGCGACAACGCATCCAGAACCAATCCTTTTCATTTCCTCTTCATTGTCGGTAGTCTGATAGATGAATATTATCCTTTCCATGCCGTCTTTTTTTCCTATTACCTGAGTGCCGACACAACATTTCCCCTTGATCTTAGCTGCCACATCTACTGGATTTGGAGCCACCATGCTAACAATATCCCTAGGTGAGAAATCGGTTCCCCTGATTTTCGATTCCTTGTCATCCAGCCCAAGGGCTTTTAGATTCTTCAGCATGGCAATAAAGTCGGCTCCAAGCCCATATTTGAAGCTCATTTTCTTTGCCACGTCCCCCATGTATCTTGGAAGCATGACCATTTCCTCATGTTCCACATTTACCAGCTCTTGCTCCCCTATCCCATCTGGGAATGTGAATAATTCCGGTTCTGAGAATGGTTCAACAGTATAGATGCCCTTCTCCTTTTCCCATTTGTACGGAGGATTCAAGCATTCATCAATGGTGGTCCAGATAGAAAATCCAAAGGTTATGTCATATCCTTCAGCAACCAGATTGCCCCCATCTTTTATATTGATTTCATCGATTTCGTCAAAGTAGTGTTTCTGGGCATATCTCGCAAATACATTCACAGCGCCTGGATCAATTCCAATACCAACTAGCGCAAGCAAACCATTTTTTTCCCAATCTTCGTGTTTTGCAAACTGATAATCTCCCATTTTAATATTCGTCTTATGATATGGGTCGGTCGGATGAGGTACGGCAAGGCTCAATGCCATGTCCATATAATGTATCCCGCATTCAAATGCAACGTCGAAAAGATTTTCATTAACACTTGGAGCGCATGCATTGAACAGCATGTCAACGTGATACTTTTCTATCAAAGCTTTCACTTCATCCTTGTTCCTTGCATCAACTTCTTCAGGAACAAATCTTTTATCCCCAATCTTCTCTGAAACTTCCTTTGCTCTTGCAAGCGGTTTATTTGCTAGCACCATCAATTCAAGCCATTCTACATTGGGATCTCGCTGGCTTGCTATCACAGCTGCGGCTTCTCCAACTCCTCCGGTTCCTACCATCAATATCTTCATACATTTCCCTCCAATTCAGCAATGCCAATAACTAAATACACTTTATATTTTCTCGCGTTTTATAATTTAAGTGTGATTATTCTCTTTTATCTTACTATGATAACATTTTTTTGCTAATAATTCACTTAACGCGAAAGTATTGCTTGATACAATTTTTATATCGTGTTAGTATGCTCTTTTATTCAAAAATATTGGAGGAATGATATATGGAACTTTGGGTTACGGAACAACAAAACAATGATGTAAACTTTACCTGCAGGGTAAAGAAGACTTTATATTCAGGAAAATCTGATTTTCAAGATATCGCAGTACTTGAAACAGCATATTTTGGTAAGATGCTTATCTTGGACGGTGTTATTCAGACAACCACTTTTGACGAATATATCTACCATGAAATGATAGTCCATGTGCCCATGTTCACCCACCCATCTCCAAAACGCATTTTAGTTATCGGCGGTGGCGACGGAGGAAGTATCAGGGAAATATCCAAGCATAAAAGTGTGGAAAATATAAAGTGGATAGATATTGATGGAAAGGTAATAGAGATTTGCAAGGAATATCTGCCGGAATGGAATGCTGTCAACGACGAAAATCCACTTGTTGAACTTAAAATTGAAGATGGAATCAAACACATGCGTGAGTCCCATGGTGTTTATGATGTTATAATTGTTGATTGTTCAGACCCCGTTGGCCCTGGAGAGCAGCTTTTTACCTATGAATTCTACAAGGATATTTATGGAGCTTTAAAAGAAGATGGCCTTTTTGTCCAGCAGACTGAATCTCCCTTTTACCATCGTGATCTTATCAAGGGAATTCAAGAGGACGTAGGTTCCCTATATCCAATTTGTCGTCTCTATACAGCAAATATCCCCACCTATCCAAGCGGATTGCATTGCTTCACCATCGGCTCCAAAAAATACGATCCGATGACGCCTGCTCCTGACAGGGTGCCTGACTTTGAGACAAGATGCTATTCTACAGAAATTCATGGAGCAAGCTTCATCCTTCCAAAATACGTTAAGGAATTGGTCCTTTAACAAATAAAAACCCACCTTTGCAATTATTAGTATAAATTTAAATACTAATTTGATTTTGGTGGGTTTGTTTTATCATGTTTCCTTCAAATAGCACATTACCGATAATTATCTACTATCTACTATTTGTGGCCACCGCAGCATCCGCCGCCTTCTGCATTATGTTCGTGTTTTTCGTGGCTTCCAGCTCCCCCGCAGGCGTGCCTCTGGCCGTCAACCAACTTAGTCTTGTTCATGCTTCCGCATTTTGGGCAGGCGAGTTCATATCCATGTCTTCCGCCTTCAGAACAAGGTTCAACTTCCCAGGTTTCGCCACAGTCCAGACATTCAAATACTCTGTTTTTCATTTGATAATTACCTCCTCCAATGTGAATTGTTTGACCCTCTACCAGAGCCGTCGCTATTTTTCTTCGTGCAGCAATCAGAATCCTTTGAAATGTGGGCCTTGTAAGTCCCATTTCCATTGCACAGGTTTTCTGATCATGCCCTTCCATATCCTTCAGCCTTATTGCCTCAATCTCTTCCATCCCAAGCCGCATCACTTCGTGGTGATCCGTTTGGTCGGATATGAATTTGTAGCAGTTAGGGAATTCATCTATTTTTCCACAACAACGTTTTCTAGGCATAAGTTCTCCTCATTTGAGCATATGCTCAATTCGATAATACACTATTACTTCCCAAATATCAACTTTTATATAAATATATTTTATCTTGCTTGACATTGGTGGTATTTGGTCTATAATAGTTTGCATGCGAACTATTATTCTATGTGAGTCGCAAAATTTATAATTATATTGGAGGAACATATGAACGATAGATTTCAATCATTCGAAATAGCAATGTTGATAAAGGAAATCAACTCATCAATGACACGTATTATTGGCGCTGAATTTCAGGAACGTGGATTGACGCACCAGCAGATAATGATAATTAAGCTTATCGCCCACAATAAGGAAATAAACATTTCTGAATTGTGCAATGAAATGTCTCTAACAAAGGGCACAGTTTCGGGAATTGTCAAGAGGATGGAAATAGCCGGATATGTGGAGAAGAAAAAGCATATGGAAGATAAAAGAAATACCTATCTGGTATTTTCCGAGAAAGGATTACTTTTTGCCAAGGAATTTAGAGAAACGATAAATGATAGCTTCCAAAATATATTCAAGAATTTTTCTCCCGAAGAAATGGAGAAGACAAAAGAAGATTTAATAGAACTTAGAAACAAAATCAAGGAGGAAAATAAAATATGAGTAAAATATTAATATTTGCAACAATAACAATTTCATTGGCACTGGTATTCTATACTATTGGAGTCTGGTCGGAAAGAAAAGCAGGCACTCTTAAGAAGTGGCACCTTGGAGCATTCTGGCTGGGACTGATTTGCGATACCACTGGCACTCTTACCATGGCAGTAATCGCAAGTTCCAAAACTGTGAATATTTCCATGTTTTCTGCATCACTTCATGGCTTGACAGGAGTTCTTGCCATAGTCCTAATGATATTCCATGCCGTGTGGGCGACTATTGTACTAATCAAGAACGATGATGTAACAAAGCAAAAGTTCCATAGGTTCAGTGTAACAGTCTGGTCCATCTGGCTGGTTCCTTATTTTATCGGGATGATTATTGGGATGACCCAATAACAACCTTCTCATTCCGATTTGTTTATAGCGGCCGAGAGTTTTGAAATGTTTTCCGGCATTTTCCTCATTGGCGCTCTGCCATCCTGCGCTGCAGATTTTTCCATTATTCCAATAAGAACTTTGTGTGGGAAGTTTAATCTTTCTTTGACTATTTCTCCGCCAAAACATTCTATGTTTTTAGCCTTTTCCAATAATTCTCCTGGTAAATTATTCTTCAAAGTTTGATCCATATTTTCCGGTGACCCGCAACAAATAAACAAGCTGGTATTTTTGCCAGTCAGCAAATCTAAATTGGCTGTGCAGAATGTCTTAATTTTCTTCTGAACCTGACCCATATGTATGGAACAGCCTATGACAATATTGTCAAAGTCATCAAGTTTTGGGACTCTATCCGTGGCGATATCCACTAAAACTACATCTCCCTGGATCTCTTCCGCTAGCTGTTTCCCACACTCCCTGGCATATCCGTAGGTGCTGGCATATATAATTATTGTTTTCATTTTAAGCCTCCTCTCCACTTTCACTTCTCCTGGCTTCCATTTCTGCCAGATTCGACATCATTTTCTGTAATACAGCTCTTGCATTGGACATCTCTTCCTTGTCAATTCCGTTGAATAATTCCTGGGTGAATATGGCAGCTTTATCTTGAGTTATTTCTGCAAGCTTTTCATTTTCACTTGTAAGCTTAAGCCTTGTAACTCTGGCATCCTTTTTATCCTTTTCTAGAACCAGAAAACCCTTTTGTTCAAGCTTCAATGCAACTTGTTTTATATTTTGATGTGAGCTTCCCATCTCTTTTGCCACTTCTTTTATAGTTGGAGCTTTTTCAAAAGAATTACCTAAGACAACAGTCAAAAACCATTGTTTTGATGTAATGTCAAAGTCCTGCAAATCTCTCCCCAGCAATGTATCCATTCTGTTTGCTACTATCATTACAGATCCAAACACAAATTTCTGGTCTTTCATCCAATCAAGCTTTATCAAAGTTAAATCCTCCAAATAGATCACGGTAACTTATTACCTTTATTATATAATATATTACCTTTGTGCTATTGTGTCAACAATTGCTTTAAAGAATTTATTCACTGTTTTTTGGGCTTTCTTTGAGTTTGTATTAAGTCTAATCAATTGCTATTTAAGAGTTTGAAGAGTATAATTAATTGATTGATTGCAGCAATTTGTTTTGAAAGGAATAGTTTCAATGATTAAACTCTGTGTCTTTGATTTAGACGGCACCCTGATAGATTCTATAAAAGATCTGGCAA
>JBAWWY010000031.1:0-19822 GCA_037144355.1 Eubacteriales bacterium
ATCCGCTGGGCCCAAGAATAACGACAAACTCGCCTTCAAATATTTGAAAGCTAACGTCATCCAGCGCCTTAACTTCAATTTCTCCCATTTGATAATTTTTAGAAAGGTTCTCAACCGTCAAGATAACTCTGTCCAATCCGCATCTCCCCTTTATATAATTCTATATATGATTATATTCCAAAATTACCCACAAATCAAAAACTGCAGTTAAATTTGTCGTAAAAAAATCGCATGCTTTTATAAAATCATACGACTTATTATTTTGAATACTTATTATTATAAATAGTCTGAAAAATATTTGTGTAATTATTCTTCTCCATACTTGGATTCGGGACATTAGTTGTAGATGTCCATGATGCTCCACCTTTTGTTGTATACGCAATACCTTCGAAAAGGGTATTTGCAGACATTAAAGGCGCATCTTCATAAGATAAATTTACTTCAGTAAACGGTGCAGTACCCTTTATGGATCCTATAAAGAAGAACGGGATTTCCGCAGCCTTATATACTTTAGCATATTTATCTTGGGCAGCTTCGGACAAATTATCCTTTGATATGAGGATTGCATCATACTTTGAGTTAAAGTCATCATTTTCGATATCCTCGAATTGTATTTGATCAAACTCAATTATTTTTTCATTTATTGAAGGTATATCCCCAATAATACCAATCTTGAGTGGCTCTTTCGTATAAAGAGCAGCATCCTTTATGAGATTGGCATTTTCGTTATAGGCTTTGAAAAAGTATGAACCATTGTAAGCTAAAATTAAGCCAGCGATTATAATAAGCAAGGGAATAACAATTATTTTCTTATTCATCTAAATTACCATGTTCATTTATAATTTTCATAAATACCTCCAAAATCAGCTTGTTATAAGTATATCATTTTTAGCAAGTATATATTCGACGATAAAGACAAGATTGTGCAGGAAAAAACGAAGTTAGATTAGTAAAAGACTCAGGAAGGGCAGTAGAAATCTACAAATCAAAGATTTGTGATTTCCTTGCATAAGTTCACCGACAATTCATTTCACGAATTGGGTGAGCTAGTAGGTACGCGAGTATTCTCAGGATTTTAAAATGTAATATTACTTAAACAACTTGCGCAGGAAAAAGCTTAGAATTCTAGGAACAAAAGCTCCAAGGAAGCGGAACGTACTTAATGTACGTGAGCATCTTTGGAGCTTTTAGTGACAAAGCATTCTATGCTTTTAACAAGCAAAGCCATGTTACGCATGGAAAATTCCATAATACGAATAAAAAAGCTCCCTGAGGAACGCAACGTACTTCGCGTACGTGAGTATTCTCAGGGAGCTGAATTTATAAAGTATTATGGGATTTTAACAAGTAACTAGTCTTCGTGTTTGTGTCCGGAATCCGTAATTATCTTATCCACCATTAGAGCAGGCACTTCGTCATATCTGACAAATTTCATATTGAATGTGCCTCTTGCCTGAGTCATTGATCTCAAAATTATGGCATATTTGAACATTTCCGCCATTGGTGATTCAGCTATAACCTTTTGTTCTCCACCTTCTAGAGGTTCCATTCCAAGGATTTTGCCTCTTCTCTTGTTCATGTCTCCCATTACGTCCCCCATGAAATCGTCGGGAACGACCACTTCAACCTGCATTATTGGTTCAAGCAATATTGGTTTTGCTTCCATCATTCCCTTTTTAAATGCCAAGGATGATGCTACTTTGAACGCCATTTCATTTGAGTCTACGTCATGATATGAACCATCATATAATTCTGCCTTAACATGAACTACTGGATATCCAGCCAAAACTCCCTTGTCCAGGCATTCTCTCAAACCCTTTTCAACTGCTGGGATATATTGTCTTGGAACTGATCCTCCAACGATCGCTTCTTTAAACTCAAAATCTTCCTTTGATGGAGAGAATCTGATGTGTACGTCTCCGTATTGTCCTGCCCCACCAGATTGCTTCTTGTGCTTGCCTTGGACATCGGAGCTTCCCTTGATTGTTTCCCTATAAGCTATTTTCTGGTCTACTAGTGTAACTGAAACCCCAAATTTTTCTTTAAGTTTGGCAGTGATTATTCCGATTTGAATATCTCCCTGTCCACCTATGAGAGTCTGGTGTGTTTCTGTGTTTCTTGTCATTACAAATGAAGGATCTTCTTCCATAAGCTTATGAAGTCCTACGCTTATTTTTTCTTCGTCTCCCTTTTGCTTTGGCTCAACCGCCATATAGAGGCAAGGTTCTGGGAATTCAAGGCCTGGATATTTTATAAAGTGAGCCTTATCGCAAAGGGTGTCTCCCGTATGTGTGAATTGGAGCTTGGAAACGGCTACTACATCTCCTGCTGGAGCTGTGTCTGTTTCTTCCTGTTGTTTTCCCCTCAAGAAAAACATAGAACCAATTTTTTCAGTTTTTTCCAGTCTCGGATTATAAACTTCAACTCCGGATTTCATTTTTCCTGAAATTACCTTCATGATGGAAATTTTTCCAACAAATGCATCGGCAATTGTTTTAAATACATATGCTGACATCGGTTCGTCAATTGAACATTTTCTAATTAGTTCTTGATCCTTGCTATCAACACCATGGTATTCCTTATGCTCCGCTGGATGGGGAACATCTTCAAGCATAACATCAAGAAATTCCTTCATTCCTTCTCCAGTTAAAGCTGAGGCCGTTAGCACTGGAACTATTGTTCCGTTTGCAATTCCTGCATTTAATCCATGATGGAATTCTTCATCAGTAAATTTTTCTCCATTGAAGTATTTTTCCAACAATGCCTCGTCAGTTTCAGCAACTGCCTCGGTAAGGGCTTCCCTAACTGCATCGGTAATTGGGTCAGTTAGTTGAACTAAAGTTGGCCCAAACTTTTCTCGAAGTTCTGACATTGTTTTTTCTATATTGGCATTTTCTTTGTCAATTTTATTTAATAATATAAAAGTTGGCATACTATACTGTTGACATGATTTCCATGCTTTTTCTGTTCCGACTTGAACACCTGCTGAAGCATCAACTACTATTACCGCTCCTTCAGAGGCTCTTAGCCCTGAGTTTACTTCCCCAATAAAGTCAAAATATCCAGGGGTATCAATGAAGTTAATCTTGTTTTTCTTCCATTCTACTGGAATAACAGAGGTGCTAATTGAATATCCTTTTTCGATTTCCATTTTGTCATAATCCGACATGGTATTTCCGTCTTCGACCTTACCCATTCGGTTGATAACTCCTGTAACAAATAGAGCGGATTCAAGCACTGTAGTCTTTCCACATCCGCCGTGTCCTACAAGTGCAACATTCCTTATATTATCGCTTGTATAGCCTTTCATGGTCAGGTTCCTCCTACAATTTTATTTTCACGTAACGTTGTCATTATAACATTGCCAAAAAAAAATAGCAAAAATATTTTTGCTATTTTCTGACTATTTAGATCTCTTGTCAGTCTCGGTTATCGTGTCCGATTCTATTTATTATTGGTATTCGTGCTGCTACTACCGTAATGATAAAAGCTAAAAAAAGTCTACCAATTGACACCACCCATATATTTGCTCCCGCGACAGCAAATATCATGCTGGTCTCAATTATCCCATGGCATACAAACAAGAATACACCTATCAATATGAAGTCCTTCTTGGGGATTGGGGTTTTTCTATTTATTTCTATCAGCGTTCCTGCCCCATATGTGAGGCCCATGAAAACTCCTACCATTAATGGGAAAATCGATTGTTTCTCCATTCTCAATGCTTTTGCCAGAAATTCAAGTTTGTTTGAAAGCTTTTCGATTAATTTATATGCCATTAGTATTTCAACAATTATCATCAAGGGAATGAGGATTTTAAAGAAATTTATTATGATGCTTATGCTTCCAAAGAAGATATCGTGGATAATATTTTCTACCATGCCAGCACCCATCCCAACCATCCGATGAGCATGCCAATGCAGATCGCCATTATTATCCTTAGGATTGTGAATTTTACAAAATTAAGTCCTATCTTCTGAGCTATGGCGGCTTCCACCGGAATTGTGTGGGCAACCAGCACTATCATTGCTACAGTGGTGATTTGTGCCGTAGTTAATGAAAGCTGGTTTAAAACAGCTATTGTTCCATATTCATCGGTGAATGCTCCAGTTATAATTGGGATTATCCCTTCTCCAGGCAAGTGAAAAAGCTTCATTGCGGGAGAAAAAATATCCTGAAGGAACGGCATCCCAGGTGAATACCTAAATATCACAACAATTGCATATACAGGCAGAACAATTTTAAGCAGCATTAGAACTGTCTTTATTGCCTTAAAGAATCCAGTTTTTATTGCTAAAACCAACATTTTAAAATTCAGCCGTCTTTGGAGTCCTAGGAAAAGGTATTACATCCCTAATATTTGCCATACCGGTTAAGTACATTATAATTCTTTCAAATCCAAGTCCAAATCCAGCATGTTCCACTCCACCATATTTTCGAAGGTCAAGGTACCACCAATAATCCTCTTCGTTCAGTCCCATTTCTTTTATCCTTGAGACTAACCTCTCAAATCGTTCTTCCCTCTGGCTTCCGCCAATGATCTCCCCAACTCCAGGAACTAGCAAATCCATTGCTGCTACTGTTTTTTCGTCTTCATTCATTCTCATATAGAAAGCTTTTATGCCTTTTGGATAATCAGTAACAAAGACCGGCTTTTTGAATATTTCCTCAGTTATGTACCTTTCATGCTCGGTTTGAAGATCAATTCCCCATTCCACAGGAAATTGGAACTCTTTCTTGGATTCCTTAAGCATGGCAACTGCCTCTGTATAAGTGATTTTCCCAAAGCTTGAATTGGCAATATTGTCCAATCTTTCAAGCAAGCCCTTGTCAATAAACTCGCTGAAGAACTTCATCTCTTCTGGAGCATTTTCCAAAACATAATTTATAATATATTTAATCATTTCCTCTGCCAGTTCCATATTGGATGAAAGATTGGCAAAAGCAACTTCAGGCTCAATCATCCAGAATTCAGACGCATGCCGTGCAGTATTTGAATTTTCGGCTCGGAATGTTGGTCCGAAAGTATAGACTTTCTTGAATGCCATGGCATATGATTCCGCTTCAAGCTGTCCACTCACTGTTAGATTGGTCTCCTTGCCAAAAAAATCCTCGGTATATTGTATGTTTCCAGAATCATTTCTTGGTGGCTTATTCATATCCAAGGTTGTTACTCTGAACATCTCACCTGCTCCCTCACAGTCGCTTCCAGTGATGATTGGAGTATGGACGTAAACAAAACCCTTATCTTGAAAGAATTTATGAATGGCGAACGCTGTCAAAGACCTTACCCTGAAAACTGCGGAGAAAGTATTGCTCCTAGGTCTTAGATGGGCGATTTCCCTTAGAAACTCCAAGCTGTGCCTTTTTTTCTGAAGCGGATAATCATTTGACGATGTGGCCAAAACTTTTATTTTTGTAGCCTTGATTTCGAAATCCTGTTTTGCAGAAGGTGTTTCAAGCAAAAAACCTTGAACTTCTATAGCTGCCGCGATTCCTGATTTTGAAACTTCATCGAAATTATCAATTAAATCTTCCTCGTAGACAATCTGTACGGATTTGAAAAATGTTCCGTCATTAACTTCAATAAAACCAAACTTGTTTGAGCTTCTATTTGTTCTAATCCAGCCCTTTATAGTTAGTTCCTTGTCGAGTAATTCCTTTGTTTTTAAAAACAAATCTTTAACGCTTACTTCCATCACTAATATCTCAACTCCTATTCAAGTGAAAGGGACGCGGGCAAAACCCACGTCCCGGACAATTTATAATTGATTTTTCCTATTATTTATCTAACGGCTTCATTGTTGGGAACAATATTATATCTCTTATGGAAGGTGAGTTTGTGAGTAATATGATTACTCTGTCGACTCCTATTCCAAGACCCCCCGTAGGTGGAAGTCCAACTTCCAAAGCATTGACAAAATCTTCATCCATTGGATGGGCTTCATCATCACCGCTGTCAAGTTGTGCCTGCTGGTCGACGAATCTCTGCTTCTGATCTATCGGATCATTCAGCTCGGAAAATGCATTTGCAATTTCCCATGTATTTATGAATGCTTCAAATCTCTTTGTCCTTCTTGGGTCTTCTGGATCCCTCTTAGCCAATGGAGATATATCCACTGGATGATGAGTGATGAAAGTTGGTTGCATAAGGTACTCTTCGCAATAACCTTCGAATAGCGCGTTTATAACCAAGCCTCTGGTCATTTTCTCCACACCTTCGATGTGATGTTTCTTGCCCACAACCCTGGCTTCTTCGTCTGTATTGATTTTAGCGAAGTCTTCTCCAACCCATTCTTTAACAGCGTCCTCCATAGTTAGTCTTCTCCAAGGAGGAGTCAAATCAAACTCAGTTCCCTGGTATTGGATCTTCATGGTGCCAAGAACCTTCATTGCAACCTGTGAAACTAGGTTTTCTGTCAATTCCATCATGTCGTTAAAATCGGCATAAGCCTGATATAGCTCCATAGCTGTATATTCGGGATTATGTTTTGGTGACATCCCTTCATTTCTGAACATCTTTCCCATTTCATAAACCCTGTCGAAACCACCAACAATAAGTCTTTTCAGATAGAGTTCGTTGGATATTCTCAATTTCATGTCAATATCCAATGTATTGTGATGTGTTACAAATGGTCTTGCATTTGCCCCACCGGCTATTGTTGTCAAAATAGGAGTGTCAACTTCCAAATAATCCATATCTTCAAGAAATGTTCTAATTTCTTTAATAATCTTTGATCTTGTAATGAAAGTATTCCTAACTTCAGGGTTCACAATTAGATCCAAGTATCTTTGACGATATCTAATATCTTGATCTTTAAGTCCGTGGAATTTCTCTGGCAAAATCTGCAAGGACTTTGATAAAAGTCTTATTTCACTAGCCTTCACTGAAATTTCCCCATGCTTGGTTTTGAAAACCTCGCCGACAATTCCAACGATATCTCCCATATCATAAGTGATGAAAACGTCATATTCCTCTTCACCAATCACGTCTTGTCTTATATAGCATTGTATTCTTCCCTGCTTGTCTTGAATATCAATAAAGGAAGCTTTACCCATTTGTCTTTTTGCCATGATTCTTCCAGCCATGACAACATGGGCTCCTTCCATACTTTCAAAATTCTCTTTTATATCAGCGCTGTAGTTTGCCACATCCCATTTTTCATATAGAAAAGGATTCCTGCCCATATCACAAAGCTTGGTCAACTTTTCTCTTCTAACCTTTAGGACCTCTGACAACCTTTCGGTTTCTTCTTCGGCATTCAAGCTATCCTTAACATCAATTTGCTCTGTACTCATAATCACACCTTCTCCATCTAATAAAAACACATTAAAAGCTATTCGAAATTATAATCAATCTATTTTCTTATTTCCAGAATCTCGTATTTTACCACTCCGTCCGGAATTTGAATTTCTATTTTATCTTTTACTTTTTTCCCCATCAAAGCTCTTCCAACAAGGGACTCGTTTGAAATCTTACCTTCAAAAGGTTCTGCTTCTGCTGACCCAACAATGCTGAACTCAGTTACATCCTTATTTTTGCTTGATAGATTTTTAACTTTAACTTTTAGCCCAATATTTACCGAGTCTGAAGAAATGCTATTTCCGTCGATTATCTTTGCCACACGGATCATATTTTCCAGCTTGTTGATTCTTTCCTCAAGTTCTGCCTGCTCGTTTTTAGCTGAATCATATTCAGAGTTTTCAGAGATATCGCCATAAGAAATTGCTTCCTTGATTCTTTCTGCAACTTCTTTTCTTTTAACTGTTATTAGCTCTTCCAATTCCGCAGTAACCTTTTCGTAGCCTTCTTTTGTTAGTATTATTCCTTCTGGCATTGTGGTTTTCTCCTCTTCAATTCTAGCATTTTACCGTGACTTTATAGTCCCTAGCTAGATCTATATGCGTGATATTATAAACTACATAACCTTTCAAGTCAACTATTTCAATGTTTTCAGAGTTGCCAACAAGAGGTTTATCTCATCTTTGCTCTTCATTGAATTAACTTTTCGTCTGATCTCACATGAGTTTGGGACCCCCTTGAGGTACCAGCCAATATGTTTCCGCATCTCCCTGACCCCGTTGTCCTCACCCTTCTCTTCGATGAGAAGATTAAAATGCCTGCTTATTACTTCATATTTCTCTTCCAAGTCTGGTTTTTCAATCGAACTATCAATCTCTCCAGTGAAATGATCTAATGCCTCTTTGAATATCCAAGGATTTCCCAAGGCGCCCCTTGCTATCATTACAAAGTCGCACCCTGTCTCAACCATCATCCTCATGGCATCGTCACCGGAGAAAATATCTCCACTACCGATGACTGGAATTCTTAGACTTTCCTTGACCTTTTTTATCATTTGCCAATCTGCATTTCCGTTGTAAAACTGGTCTCTTGTTCTACCATGGACAGATACTGCGCTGGCTCCTTCGCTTTCAATGATTTTGGCGATTTCAACAGCATTGATTGAGTCTTTATCCCATCCAATTCTGATTTTAACAGTTACCGGCTTACTTGTGTTTCGTACAACGGCCCTGACAACTTCGCCAACAAGCTTTGGATTGTTAAGCAATGCTGATCCGTCTCCATTTTTTACAACTTTTGGTACGGGACATCCCATATTGATATCGATAATTGCGTTTTCCCTAGCCTCAAGCTTTTCTGCGGCTAAGGCCATGAATTCTGGTTCAGATCCGAATATTTGAAATGCAATTGGTTTTTCACCAGGCATTATATTCAATAATTTTTCTGTCGACTTGTCATTGAAATATAGGCCCTTAACACTAACCATCTCCGAATATACCAAACTGCATCCAAAATTCTTGCATATTAATCTAAATGGCCCATCCGTTATCCCAGCCATGGGAGCTAGGATAAATGGATTATCCAAATTTAATGATCCGATTTTCATAATGTTGTATTCTTCGATTTCTTATTTTCCGGCTTATTCTTTTCATATATGATTTGAAGTCCTTCCAAGGTCAACTCCTTGTCAATATAGTCTATACAGTCGATACCACCGGCAATTAGCGTGGCCAAGCCTCCGGTCGCAATGACTTTTACCTTTTTACCCTGATCTGTAGGGGATAATTCTATTTTCATCCTATTTACAATATATTCAACCAGACCCATATGCCCGTAGACAAGTCCAGATTGCATGCTTTCGATAGTGTTTTTACAGATTACATGCCCTGGCTCTTCCAATTCAACTCTTGGAAGTTTGGCCGTCTTTTCGAACAATGCTTCCGATGAAATTTTCAAACCTGGGGCTATACTGCCTCCAAGATATTCTTCGTTTTCAGTTATTGCACAAAATGTTGTTGCAGTACCAAAGTCTACGATAATGAGTGGTCCCCCATATTTGGAAAAAGCTGCAACTGCGTTTACTATCCTGTCAGAACCGACTTGTTTTGGATTGTCGTACTTTATGACCATTCCAGTCTTGACTCCTGGTCCAACAACGATCGCCCTCTTTTGAAAATATTTCATGGACATATGTTGGAGAGTATAGACTATTGGAGGGACTACTGTAGAAATTATTACATCTTTGACGTCTTTTGTATCAAGCCCTTCATAGTTGAAAAGTTGGTTTACGAGCATGCCATATTCATCGGCACTTTTATTCTTGTCGGTTTCCAGTCTCCAGTTTTGAATCAGATTGCCATCCTGAAATACTCCAAGAACAATATTTGTGTTTCCCACGTCGAAAGCTAACAGCATATCGGTTCACTCCTTTATAAATTTGTTCGGTTAAATATAACCATTTATTCCCCTGACGGATACTTCGCCTGAAATTATTTCCATGGCTTGCCCATCTTTTGTCTCAATTAACAGACCTCCAACATCATTGATGTCAATTGCCTTGCCAATTAATGTATCATCATTATATATAACTTTTATCTCTTTTCCTATAGTTTCTGAATGTTCCCTGGCATATTTAATGATTTCCATTGAGTTTCCCATGCAAAGCTGTTTGTAAAAGAAATCAAGATTTATCAATATCTTTTCCAAAATCACTTTTGACTGCACTGTTCTATCGTCTTCCTGGAGTAGTGATGTGGCTCTGACTCTTATTTCTTCAGGAAAATCATTCATATCATGTGTTAGGTTGAGACCTATGCCAACTATGACATAATTCAATCTTTCTGGCTCTCCATCCAGCTCGCAAAGTATTCCGCATACTTTTTTCCCATTGATAACAACGTCATTAGGCCACTTGATACCAGAATTATAACCTTCTTCTATCAATGCTTTACACACTGCAGCTCCTGCCAAATGTGAAAGCATAAAAATTCCGGAGATTGAAATCCTAGGCTTTAAAATTACGGACATCCATAATCCCTTGCCTCCCAGAGACTCCCAGCTTTTTCCAAGCCTGCCTTTTCCGTTTGTTTGGAGATTGGAAATAACCACGGTTCCTTCCTTTGACTCTTTAGCAATCTTCTTGGAATAGCTATTGGTAGAATCAATCTCCTTTAAATAATGGTATTTGCTTCCAATAAGTTGTCCCTCAGGCAAATCATAAAAAGCGCTCTCCATCAAATCCTTTGCATTAGCTAGCTTATAACCCTTTTTGGATGCCGCGTCAATCATATATCCGTCGCTTTTAAGCAGAGAAATATATTTCCAAATCGCCGTTCTGCTCACACCCAGTTCCTTGCTTATTTCCTCGCCTGAAATGTAATGGTTTGCATTTTTGAAAAGAATCTGAAGGGTCTTTTGCTTCATTTTTTCTCCTTAACCTTATCAACTAAAATATTGTAGAAATCTACAAATACAAGATTTGTGATTTCCTTGTATAAGTTCACATTCAATTCGCTTCACGAATTGTGTGAGCTAGTATCTAAGTGAAGCCCGCAACATTGCGGGCTTCACTTTTGATTCAAGTTAATGTTCAGGCTATTGTTATTTAAGTGATACCATTAAATCTCCGGCATTTACTGAATCGCCTTTTGAAACTTGTATGGTCTCAACTGTTCCAGCTTGTGCTGCGAATATTTCGTTTTCCATCTTCATTGCTTCTAGGATTAGTATCAACTGTCCATTCTTAATTACGTCTCCAACTGCAACCTTTACATCAAGTATTGTTCCAGGTATTGGTGCGTTGATAGCGTAGGCGCCTTGTGATGGTGCTGCTGCTGGGGCTGCTTTTGGAGCTTCTTCAGCTTTCTTTGGTTGTTCTGCCTTTGGTGCTGGAGCTACAGGTGCGGCTACTGGAGCTGCTGGGGCTGGAGCATAAACTCTTGCTGCTTGATTACCTGAAGAAACTTCTTCTACTTCAACTTCGTATTGTGTTCCATTTACTGTAATATTGTATAATTTCATCTCAATTTATTCCTTTCATTAATAGAATTTTCTACTAGCGATAGATTCATTTCCTCCAGCTTGTCTCCAAGCTGTTGATTCTCCGGATACTCTTCTGATTTTCTGTATAAAGAGACTTCCAGTTGCCATTTGCTCAGAAGCTGCTGCTATTGCAGCGGATATAACAGCTATAAGCTCTTTATCATCAATATATTCTCTAGCTATTTGTACCACATCTCCTTTAATATTATCAGTTTGGGCGTCAACATTCATATTACTCCCACTTTCCTCGGTTTCCTTGTTCTTGATGGAATTCCTCCGCCAAAGTAGGACTATAACAATAAAGGCTACTCCTAATCCAATATAAATAAGTTGTTCCATTATTTTTCACCTTTGCCTTTACAATAAGACTTTTAATATAAAATCCATTACAGTGGAATGTTCCCGTGTTTTTTGGCTGGCAATGATTGTCTCTTGGAACTCAACATGTCGAAAGCTCCAGAAATTCTCTGTCTTGATGTCTGTGGATCAATGACATCATCCACATATCCCATTTCAGCCGCTCTATATGGGTTTGCAAATTGCACTTTATATTCTTCAATTTTTTCCTGCCTGATTGCTGCTGGATCCTTCGCTGCCTTGATATCGTTTTTGAACACAATATTGGCTGCTCCTTCAGGTCCCATTACTGCGATTTCAGCACTTGGCCATGCCAGTACCATGTCAGCTCCAAGTTCCTTGTTGCACATTCCTATATAAGCGCCGCCATATGCTTTTCTCAATATCAATGTCACTTTTGGAACTGTAGCTTCGCAATACGAGTAAAGCATCTTTGCGCCATGTCTTATTATCCCGCCATATTCCTGATCTGCTCCAGGAAGGAATCCAGGAACGTCGACAATTGTTAAAAGTGGAGTATTGAAGGCATCACATCTTCTAATAAATCTTGCGGCTTTGTCTGATGCGTTTATATCCAAACAGCCGGCAAGAACTTTAGGCTGATTTGCAACAACTCCAATTGTTTCCCCATTAATTCTGATATAACATGTAACCATGTTTTTTGCGAAATGAGGCATTACATCATAGATTTCTCCATCATCTGCAAGTTTTTTTATAATCTCATAAATGTCATATGGCTTGTTTGCGTTTTCTGGAATTATATCATTGAATTCTGGAATAATTCTATTCATGTCGTCTTGTGTGTATGCCGTTGGTGCTGTTTCCAGATTATTCGATGGCAAGAATCCTAAAAGTCTTCTTACTTCAACCAGGGTTTCTTCATCATTTTTCCCAATAAAATGAGCAACTCCGCTTACGCTGTTGCATGTCATTGCTCCGCCTAGTTTCTCAGCGGAAATATCTTCACCAGTAACTGTCTTTATTACTTGAGGTCCTGTTATGAACATTTGGCTCGTCTTGTCAACCATGAAAACAAAATCCGTAATAGCTGGGGAATAAACCGCTCCACCGGCGCAAGGTCCCATTATTACAGAAATTTGAGGAATTACACCAGAGGAGATTGTATTGTTGTAAAATATCTTGCCAAATCCGGAAAGTGAATTTACTCCTTCTTGTATTCTCGCTCCGCCTGAATCGTTGAGACCGATAATCGGTGCTCCCATTTTCAAAGCATTATTTTGTACCTTGACGATTTTTTCGGCATGGTATTCTCCCAAAGACCCACCAAGAACCGTGAAGTCCTGAGCATATGCAAACACCAGTCTTCCATCGATATTTCCGTAGCCGGTAACTACTCCATCTCCAGGCGCTTCTGTTTCAGCCATGTCGAAATTAGTTGATCTGTGGCAAACAAAGGCATCAATTTCAACAAAAGTGTATGGATCAAAAAGAAGATTAATTCTCTCTCTTGCTGTCAGTTTTCCTTTGGCATGTTGATCATCGATTCTTTTCTGTCCCCCGCCTAAATTGATTAATTCCTTTTTAACGCGGAGTTCTTCGATTTTGTTCATAAACTATTCCTCCTATTTTAATATGCTATAATTGCGTAAAAATATATCGTATTTTTTTTTGGATACATACCATTTAATATACCTTAAATATTTTGACAATTCAACATTTTTATAAATTGTATACATTATTCATTAATTAAAAAAACCCCCAAATAATCATAAGTTTTGGGGGTATCTTTAATGCTGAATTCTGTATCATTGGTAGCTTCATATTTTCCTTTGCGACCTTGAACTTAACCTGGCAAATCTATATCCCTTGATTTCTCAATGCCTTGATAATTTTCAGGGATAGGAAACTAGCAAGAACTATCTTGACTACGTCCCCTGGAAGAAATATTATACAGGCGCCCCAGATTACCGACCATAACGGCATGACTTTACCCATATAGAGATTTACTATGCAGTACAAATATGGGAGTCCAATCAAATATATGCATATCAAACCCACAGTACTTGCAACTATAAGTTTATTAAATGATATGGGCTTTGATTTTTCCGCAATTTTGCCGATTACAAAGGCCGCCAGAGGGAACCCCAGCAAAAATCCAAATGTCGGCTGGAAAATATATGAAGGTCCACCACCCAAAGCAAATATTGGGATGCCCATCAAACCAATAATAAGATATGCCAGTTGGCTTATTGCTCCCAGCTTTGATCCAAGTACTAGACCTGCCATGATTACAAATAGGACTTGCAACGAAAAAGGCGCTATGGGGGTTGGTATTTTAATGAAAGCTCCAATTGCTGTCAATGCAATGAAAAGTGCGCATAGAATTAATTTCTGGGTTCTCGATTTTCCTACAATATTTTGATTCATTTTATCCTGCCTTTTCACCAAATTTAAATTGATATTTCTAATTTATTCAAGGATAATAAAAAAAGAAACGATTGTCAACTTATATTTTGATTTAGTTGACAATCATTTTTCCTTTACGAAATAACTCGGGGTCTGGGTTTAATGTTACAAACAAAATGCCCAAACTGAGACCATAAAAAAGTGATCCATATTTTTACTTTTGCCCATTATTATAAATATTATTGCCTAATGTATCAATGGCTACAAAGACAGGAAAATTTTCTACTTCGATTTTCATAATTGCCTCAGCTCCAAGATCATTATATGCTATTATTTCAATGCTTTTAACTGAATTTGCTATCAAAGCTCCCGCTCCACCAATAGCGGCAAAATATACTGCCTGATTTAAGACGATGCTTTCAATCACGTCTTTCCTTCTGTTTCCTTTACCAATCATTCCCATTACTCCTCTTTCCAGAAGCGGGATGGTCATATTGTCCATTCTTCCGCTGGTTGTCGGGCCAAATGATCCTGATATATTTTCCGGCCTGGCGGGAGATGGTCCTGCATAATAAATAATGCTCCCTTGCAGATTGAACGGTGGTTCTTTTCCTTCAGACAATTCTTTTAGGAGCCGCATATGGGCGGCGTCTCTGGCAGAATAAATCGTTCCAGTAATAAGCACCCTATCGCCGCACCTTAAATCTTGGGTTTGTTTCTTATTCAGCGGAGTATGCAATTTGATTTCGTTCATATTATTGCCTCCATATGTCTTGAGGCGTGGCAGTTGATATTTACAGCTATTGGCAGACCCGCGATATGTGTTGGGAAAACATCTATATTAACCGAAAACGCGCTGGTTTTTCCACCGAATCCCTGTGGTCCAATATTCAGTTTATTTATTGCTTCCAAGGATCTCTCTTCGATTTCCCTTGCCTTCTGGTCTTTGCTTGGAACCCCAATATCTCTGGTCAAAGCCTTCTTTGCAATTAAAGCAGCCTTTTCCATAGTTCCGCCGATACCAACCCCTACTACCACTGGTGGACATGGATTAGGACCTGCGAGTTTTACAGTTTCGATTATAAAATCCAAAACTCCTTCTTCTCCATCAGATGGATTCAGCATTTTGATTCGGCTCATATTCTCGCTTCCAAAACCTTTGGCTGTTGTTGTTATTTTGACTTTATCCCCTTTGACAATTTCATAGTGTATTACTGCCGGAGTATTATCTCCGGTATTTTTCCGTTCCAGCGGGTGAGAAACCACAGACTTCCTAAGAAAACCATCTTCATATGCTTCCCTGACTCCTTGATTCACGGCGTCTTCGATATAACCTGAAATAAAATGAATATCCTGTCCGATCTCCATAAATACAACAGCCATTCCAGTATCCTGGCACATTGGAATTCTGTTTTGCCCAGCTAGCCTGGCATTTTCCAATAGATCGCAGAATATGCTTTTGGGAAGATCCTGCTCTTCTTTTTCCATAGCCTTTGTTATTGCCAACTTCAAATCCTCACCAAGCTCATAATTCATGGCAATAAACATTTCTTTTATTTTTTTACTTATAATATGAACATCTACTTCCCGCACGATTACCTCCAAAAAAAATTGCAGGGAATAAATCCCTGCGTATTTTTACCTATATCATTTCTGGAACATCAATTACTTCTTTTACAGCTCTCCTGGCCTTTTTCTTTTTTGGCTCATCTTGTTGCTGGTAGTCATCCACTATTTCATCTTTTGATTTTACTTCTGTGAATAATGCTTCAAACTGATCTGCATTCAGAGTTTCCACTTCCAGAAGGGTCTCCGCAACAAGAGTCAGCTTGTCCATATTCTTCATAAGAATCTCTTCAGCGCTGATAAATGCATGTTCTATCATCGCTTTGATTTCTCCATCAATCTCAGCGGCTATTTCTTCGGAGTAATTCTTCTTTGACGAAAAATCCTTTCCAAGGAATACTTCTTCAGAAGTACTATAGTTGACCGGCCCTATTTTATCGCTCATTCCATATTTAGTAACCATGGCTCGCGCTATATTTGTAGCTCTTTCCAGGTCATTGCTCGCACCTGTGCTTATATCATGGAGAACAAGTTTTTCAGCAACTCTTCCACCAAGCAGATGGATGAGCTGTTCCTGCATTTCGGTTTTGGTCAGATATGACCTATCTTCCTTTGGAAGGGTCATAGTAAAGCCGCCAGCGAGTCCTCTTGGGATTATGGTCACTTGGTGCACTGGGTCGCTGTTTTCCAGCAGACGTGCCACCACGGCATGTCCAGCTTCATGATATGCTGTCAATTTTCTTGCTTTGACGCTGATAACCCGGCTCTTCTTTTCAGGTCCAGCGATTACCTTGGTAATTGCTTCTTCAATAGTCTTCATATTGATTTTTTTCTCATTGTGCCTTGCAGTCAAAATTGCAGCTTCGTTGAGCATGTTTTCAATATCTGCAGGGGTGAATCCTGGGGTTCTTCTTGCGAGCACTTTCCCATCAACGCCCTTGTCCAAAGGTTTGTTTTTAGAATGTATGTTGAATATGGCTTCTCTTCCTTTTACATCAGGTATTCCAATAACCACCTGTCTGTCGAATCTGCCTGGTCTAAGCAATGCAGAATCCAATATGTCAGGCCTATTTGTTGCTGCGAGGATAATAATTCCCTCGTTCAAACCAAAGCCATCCATTTCAACCAACAGCTGGTTTAAAGTCTGTTCTCTTTCATCATGGCCACCGCCTAAGCCGGCGCCTCTTTTTCTTCCCACTGCATCAATTTCATCGATGAAAATGATACAAGGTGCGCTTTTCTTGGCCTGTTCGAAAAGGTCTCTAACTCTTGAAGCTCCAACCCCGACAAACATTTCTACAAAATCTGAACCACTTATGCTAAAGAACGGCACTCCAGCTTCCCCAGCCGCAGCTTTGGAAAGATAGGTTTTTCCTGTTCCCGGAGGCCCTACCAATAATATACCTTTTGGTATTCTAGCCCCGAGATCAATATATTTTTTCGGATGCTTCAAGAAATCAACAACCTCTTCAAGCTCCTCTTTCTCCTCATCAAGTCCCGCAACATCGGCAAATGTTATCTTTGGGCCATCTCCTTCTTTGTGAAGTTTTGCCCTGCTTTTCCCGAACTGCATAACTTTTCCGCCACCACCCTGGCCCTGTTGCATGAACACAAACCAAAATACCACAAAAAGCAAAACCATGAATATGGTGGGCAGAAGTGTGATATACCATGGAGTTTTCAAAGGAGCCTGGCTAGTAACCTTTAATGTTCCCTTTTCCACTTGTGGCAGTATGAACTTCTCGAAAATCATGCTTCCCTCTATTATGGTCGGAGAGTAAGAATAAATTTCCTTTGAAGTTGAGCGAAGCACTCCTGATATTTTCGTATCGACTATTGTCACAGTTTTAATATTTTCAGCTTGGAGTTCAGTTACAAATTGTGAAAATTCCACTTGAGTTGGAACCTCCCTTTGATCTCCATAGTAAAGCCATGCGAGTGACAGCACCACTGCAAATATTATTATATATATCGCTAAACTTTTAATATATTTTTTCAATTATTTCCTCGCTTTCTAAATCCACGTTGATAATACATTTTAGAATTCTATCATGTTTCTATTTTATATTCAAGCATCATGGCTCTTTTAGTTTTATCGGTTATTTTAAAATTCTCGTTTATCTGCGAACCGATTATCCAGATAACTTCGGACCCCAGGCAAACCAACATGATACTATCTCTGTCATCTTTAGGTATTTTTGTATCAATGAATAAATCTTTGATTGTTTTGGTTCCATTCATTCCAAGAGGTTTGATATAATCTCCAGCCCTTCTGTTCCTAAGTTTAATCCTAAGATTGCTGGCTAATATCGCATCATAGTCGAAATATTTCACATGTTCCTTGCTTTTCAGGTTCTGAACATCTTTTATATCAACGACTTTCTCTATTAGTCTACCCACATCTTTGACTTCATAAGCATTATTTTCTTCATCTTCAGAACTTTTTATTGTCACTTTGCCATAGGCAATGGATATGTAAAGGCTATTGGGAAGTTCAAACTTCTTTGAAGTTTTACCATCTTGTAAAAATTTTACCGCCGTTTCCAAATTGGCATACGAAATATTCTCAGCTTTGTCGAAAGCTTCGGCCAGATGAATCAATATTTTTTTTCTTATTGTTGGATGTTCCTGATTGAAAATTTCCATATTGAAGTCGGCTTGTAATATTTTATCCATATCTTTATTTAATTCAACATGTTTGCTAACGAACTCTTCAACAATCATGTTGAAATAGCTTTTTTCTTCTCCAGCTATTTTCGATAGTCTGAAAAGACTATCGACCAAATTTTCATTATAGTTTTTTTCCAAATAAGGTATCAGCTCGAGCCTGATTTTATTCCTTGTATATGAAGGTTCCAGATTGCTCTTGTCGATGCAGGGGTTCAGTTTGTTAACTGAACAGTATCGCTCTATTTCAGTTCTTGTTATGCCAAGCAATGGTCTGATAAAGCGTCCATCTCTCATGGACTCCATGCAGGCAAGGCCTCTTGGACTCGTTCCCCGAAATAGCCTCATTAACAAGGTCTCCGCCTGATCGTTCTTGTTGTGGGCAAGTGCAATCTTATTGCATCCATGCTTTATTCCAGCATCTTCAAAAGCTTCGTACCTGGATAACCTGCCAGCTTCCTCTGAGCTTATTTTTTTCTCTTTAGCTATTTTAGGAATATTGAACCTATAAATATCCAGAGGAATCATATTTTCCACACAAAAATTCTCAACATATTTCTCGTCCATATCTGAGTCCAATCCACGGATCATGTGGTTGATATGGACACAAAATATCTCAAAATTAAATTCTTCTCTCAAATTGATCAACAAATGAAGCATGCAGATTGAATCTGGGCCTCCAGAGACTCCAACTACGACCTTGTCCCTTGGTACAATCAATTTGTCCTCTAAAATAGCTCTCTTAATCTTATCAATCAATATGGAAAAACCCCTTTGCATTTTTCATCGTTGCTTCTGCGGCCTCTTCAAAGGAAATTCCTTTTATTTCAGCTACCTTGCGGCATACATATTCAACATAGATTGGTTCATTTCTCTTTCCCCTGTGTGGTTCCGGTGTCAGATATGGGGCATCGGTTTCTATTAAAAGCTCGCTAATAGGAATCTCCCTGACTACATCAACCAGCTTGTGTGCATTTTTAAAAGTAACGGGACCAGCTATGGATAATTTAGCGCCTAATTTTATATATTGGTGGGCAAGCTCCACGCTCCCGGAAAAGCAATGCATTAGTACGCCTCTTTCGAAAGCTCTTTCTTCTTTCAATATTTTCAATATATCTCCATGGGCATCCCTATCGTGAATAATAATCGGCAATTTCACTTCGTGAGCCAGTTGAATTTGTCTTCTGAACCAGTATTGCTGGACATCTCTCTCGGAATGGTCATGATAATAATCAAGGCCAATCTCTCCGATGGCTTTCACTTTTGGCTTTTGAGAGAGTCCCTTTAATAAGTAATATACATCCTCGTCCATATCCTTGGTATCATGGGGATGGCATCCAACCGCAGCATAACAGAAGTCAAATTCTGCGGCATGCTTGACGGCTGAAAGAGAACTGGCCAAATCATACCCCACATCCATGACATATGATAATTTGGAATCTTCTATTCTTTTTATTATTTCCTGAAGATCATCTTCATATCTTTCGGAATTCAAGTGAGAATGAGAATCAAAAAGCATCA
>JBAWWY010000032.1:0-19412 GCA_037144355.1 Eubacteriales bacterium
AGATCATCTTCATATCTTTCGGAATTCAAGTGAGAATGAGAATCAAAAAGCATCAGCTTACTCCCTGTCCATCTTCCGCATCAGTAGTCACAAATTCCAGTCTTTCATTGTTGTCAGCGAAAAGGATCATTCCCTTGGATTCTTCTCCCCTGAGGTTGATTGGCTTCAGGTTGGCTACAACGATTACAGTTTTCCCTACCATTTCTTCTGGTTGGTAATATTTTGCAACACCGGACACTATCTGTCTTGTCTCGTCTCCGATTTTCACCATGGACACAAGAAGCTTGTCTGCCTTTGGATGTTTTCTACACTCAATTATTTTCCCAACCTTGAGATCAATCTTGTCAAAGTCATCAATGGTTATTTCCGCTTTTAGTGCTTTTTCAGTATGTGCAGGTTTAATAGCAACACCCTCAGCCTTGGCCGGAGCATTTATCATATTTTCCAATTCTACCAGCTCTTTTGCAATATCTATTCTTGGGAATATCGCGTCCATTTTTTCTACTTTTTCTCCATTAAGAAGCCCAAATTCCTTTGAGTCCTCCCAGACAACCTCTTGTGCAGCTACTCCCAATTGTTCCCTTATTTTCTTAGAAGTGTGGTGCATGAATGGATATATAAGGACTGATATTATTCGAATAGATTCTGAAAGATTGTAAAGAACCGTATCGAGCCTGTCTTTATCTTCCACTTTCTTTGCTAAAATCCAGGGTGCTGTCTCATCGATATATTTATTGGTTCTTCTTACTAGAACCCAGATTTCCTCAAGAGCCTGACTGAAGCTAAACTTGTCCATGCTGGCTTCAACCTTGGATGCTGCGTCTCTTGCAATTATTATAAGTTCCTCGTCAATAGCATCTGGCTTTTTCGATGTAGGTATAGTTGAATCGTTATATTTTTCCACCATTGCAATTGTCCTGCTCACAAGATTTCCAAGATCATTTGCAAGATCAAAGTTCATTCTATTGAGCATTACCTCGTTGGTAAATATCCCATCCTGCCCAAATGTATATTCTCTTAGAAGAAAATATTTGAGGGCGTCCACACCGTATCTTTCAATAAGCTTGACTGGATCAACAACATTCCCCTTGGATTTGGACATTTTTCCACCTTCCATGAGAATCCAACCATGTCCTAGGACCTTCTTAGGCAATTCTTCTTCAATAGACATAAGCATTGCAGGCCAGATTATAGAATGGAACCTTACAATTTCCTTGCCAACCAGATGCACATCGCAAGGCCAGTATTTATTGAATTTATCCATTGAGTCAGGATAACCCAAAGCAGTTATATAGTTTGAGAGGGCGTCAAGCCATACGTAAACCACATGGCCTTCCTCAATAGGTACCGGTATTCCCCAGTCGAATGAGGATCTTGAAATACATAAGTCTTCAAGTCCTTGTTTGGTAAAGTTGAGCATTTCGTTTCTTCTTGAGTCCGGTTGTAAAAATTCCGGATTTTTTTCAAATAATTCAATCAGTCTGTCTTGATATTTTGAAAGTCTGAAGAAATATGCGGATTCCTTTGCCTTTTCAACCGGCCTTCCGCAGTCTGGGCACTTTCCATCCTTGGCCTGGGTTTCCGTCCAGAACGCCTCACATGGGGTGCAATACCATCCTTCATATTCGCTTTTATAAACATCTCCCTTTTCATACATTTTCATGAATATAGCCTGGACTCTTTTGATATGCCTCTCTTCAGTTGTCCTAATAAAATCATCATAGGAAATCTCCATTGATTTCCATAAGGCTTTTATCCCAAGCACAATTTCATCCACATGTTCCTTTGGTGTAATCCCTTTTTCCAAGGCTACCTTTTGTATCTTCTGACCATGTTCATCCGTACCAGTTAGGAACATTACATCGTATCCCGTTATTCTCTTGAATCTTGCCATTGCATCGGCCATAACGGTACAATAAGTATGCCCTATGTGCAGATTTGAACTAGGATAGTAAATCGGAGTCGTTATATAGTATGTTTTCTTATCCATCAATCTATCTCCCCATATTTATTTAAAGTTTGTTGATTTTAGTTGAAATACAAGCTGTAAAGCGAGCAATATCATGTTTAATCTTAACAGAAAACTGTAATTTAAGCAATAATGTGGTGTATAATGATAAAATCATAGAGAATTTGCAGGAGGTTTTAATCTTGGATAACAGTAGAGAAAATATCGCGAATCTACTTGGCGCCAACTTGACATTTTTTAATAAAATATCAATGCAAGAACAATCTCTTTTGACTGATACAGCTCAAATTAAAACATACCCGAAAAATGATCATCTTTATCAGGGAGGTGGAGAATGTTCAGGCTTGATAATTTTATTGGATGGGCAGATTAGAGCTTATATTTCTTCTTCCGAAGGAAAGGAAATTACTCTTTATAGGCTTCTTAGTGGAGATACATGCATAATGTCCGCTTCATGTATGCTTAAGGATATTAATTTCGACATAAACCTTGATATGGAGAAAGATTGCCAGATTCTTCTCATACCTAGTCACGTATTTGAGGGACTTAGCAATAAAAATCCCTTGGTCAAGGAGTTTACCCTCTCTTTGGTTTCCTCTAGATTCACGGATGTGATGTGGGCTTTGGAACAGTTTGTTTTTTCCAGCATGGGTAAAAGACTGGCTGGGTTCCTAGTCAATCAGTCTATTTTGAATAGCGATACAAAACTCCTTCTCACCCATGAATATATAGCAAACGACCTGGGAACGGCAAGAGAAGTTATTACAAGGCTACTGAAGTATTTTCAAGATGACGGCTTGGTTTTATTATCAAGAGGTTCCTTGGAAATACTAGATATTGATAAACTAAAGAAGCTGGCTTAAGCCAGCTTTCTTAGGTACTATTTATTCTATTTTATAATGATAATCTTAATGTCGATGCTTCCTATTATTGCAAAACCAATGCCTTCATTGGGCAATATCTTACACATTTCCCACATGATGTGCATTTGTCATAATCTATTGTTGGAGCATCATAACCATTTTGCTTTAAAGCTCCCACTGGGCATACCCTTATTGATGGGCACGGATGATTTGACGGACATCTGCTTTCAACTACTTTCATTTCCAAAATAAGACCCCTTTCTGTTTTCAAAATATTCTATTAAACTTTTAAAAGTTCCATTAGCTCGCTTTTACTTCTAGCCCCTACAATTTTGTTTACAACTTGACCATCCTTGAAAACTATTAAAGTTGGAATGCTCATGATAGCAAACTCTCTAGCAAGATGCTGCTCTTCGTCAACGTTTATTTTTCCTACTTTGGCTTTTCCTGCCATATCTGTTGCAATTTCATCTACTATTGGTCCTACCATCTTGCATGGTCCACACCAAGCTGCCCAAAAATCCACTAGAACTGGAACGTTTGATTTCAATACTTCGCTTTCGAAGTTGTCTTTTGTTATTTGAATTGCTGACATTTTATTTCCTCCTATTTTTTAAATCCTTAAATGTAATCCTTTATTGAGATTAATATAATCGATTTTTATTAGTGTATCTGTGACAATGTCACAATAAGGGATTTCAAGACTTAATAAAAAAGCCCCCGATTATTAAAATCGGAGGCAAGGCAAAGATTGTTGCAATGAGAGAAATCTATATTTAGACTTTCCTTCTTCTTCCACCATCTTTGACATTGATTCTTGTAAGTGCTTTCGCTATGGCTATCTTGGCTAGGTCTATTTCGATTCCCTTGTTCGGAAATGCCATCAAGCTGGATTCTGCTCTTTCCTTGGCTCTTAGTGCTCTTTCCGCATCAATTTCATCAGGCCATTCAGCCGAATCAGTAAATATGACGATTGTCTTTTGAACATCGATATATCCACCTGAAATAGCTGCAATCTTGTATTCCTTGCTTCCTTTTTCCTGTATCCAAAGCTCACCGGTATCGAGAAGCTTGCACGCCCAGGCATGGTTTGCCATAAAGCCTTCATCCCCGCTAAGGGTTCTCGCGATTACCAGTTCGATTTCTCCCGCATAGAATAATCTTTCAGGAGTTATAACTTCCAGTTTTATACTATTTGCCATCTATTTACCTTTACTTTATTGCGCATGAAGAATCAGCTTCGGAAATCACTTTTTTAACTTCTTCTTCCTTGGCCAGTGCTTCTAACTTCTTTTGCTTGTGTTTTTCAATTACCTCGTCAATACCTCCAGCATACAGGAATAATGCTTCAGGGATATCGTCATGTTCCCCTGCAAGGATTTCAGCAAACCCTCTGATTGTTTCCTTTAGCGGGATATATTTTCCTGGAGTACCAGTAAATTGTTCTGCTACATGGAATGGCTGGGATAGGAATCTTTGAATTCTTCTTGCCCTAGCTACTACTTGTTTGTCCTCATCGCTCAGTTCGTCCATTCCCAGGATTGCAATAATATCCTGCAATTCCCTATATCTTTGAAGAACTTCCTGCACGCCACGGGCTACTCTGTAGTGTTCATCCCCAACAATGAGTGGATCCAAGATTCTAGAATTTGATTCCAATGGATCAACAGCTGGATATATCCCAAGTTCGGTAATTGCTCTCGAAAGAACTGTAGTCGCATCAAGATGGGCGAATGCTGTTGCCGGCGCTGGATCTGTAAGATCATCCGCTGGAACATAAATTGCCTGAACTGATGTTATTGAACCTTTTTTAGTTGATGTGATTCTTTCTTGCAGAGCTCCCATTTCTGTTGCCAATGTTGGCTGGTATCCTACGGCACTTGGTACACGGCCTAACAATGCCGATACTTCTGAGCCTGCCTGTGTAAATCTGAAAATATTGTCTATAAACAACAGCACATCCTGGTTGGCTTCATCTCTGAAGTACTCTGCCATAGTGAGACCGGTCAATCCAACTCTCATTCTTGCTCCAGGAGGTTCATTCATTTGTCCAAAAACCATTGCTGTTTTTTCTATTACTCCTGATTCAATCATTTCATAATAAAGATCATTGCCTTCTCTTGTTCTTTCACCAACTCCGGCAAAAACTGAGATTCCACCATGTTCCTTGGCTATGTTGTTTATCAGTTCCTGGATCAAAACGGTCTTTCCTACTCCGGCTCCGCCGAAAAGTCCAACTTTTCCGCCTCTTGTATATGGAGCAATCAAGTCGATAACTTTGATTCCAGTTTCGAAAATCTGTGTAGTAGTTTCCTGTTCTTCAAAAGTTGGCGCCTCTCTGTGGATTGGCATTCTCTTTTCTGTTACGCATGGTCCCTTTTCGTCGATTGTTTCACCAATTACATTAAACAATCTTCCAAGAACCTGATTCCCAACAGGTACTGTGATCGGGCTTCCTGTATCAATGGCTTCCATTCCCCGTTTCAATCCTTCTGTTGATGAAAGGGCAACGCAGCGTACAACATCATCTCCCGTATGCTGTGCAACTTCAACAACTATTTTGACTCCAGTGCCATTGATTATTATGGCATTGAGAAGCTCAGGCATTGTTTCCGGGCTAAATTTTATGTCCACAACAGGTCCGATAATTTGATGAATTGTTCCTATATTATCTGCCAAAATTTTACCTTCCTTCCTATTTTAAAGCTTCAGACCCGCCAACAATCTCAGATATTTCCTGAGTGATGGCAGCTTGTCTAGCTCTATTATAATTCAATGTTAAATCCGAGATCATTTCTCTTGCATTGTCAGTGGCGCTGTCCATAGCCATTCTTCTGGCTGCATGCTCGCATGTTGCCGATTCAACTATAGCTCTGTATATCATGATTTCCACATACTTTGGTATTAGATAGTTGAAAACCTGTTCAACAGAAGGCTCATATTCAACCTGCTTTGCCAGCTTGATTTCCTTGGTTTTTTCAACAGCAAAGGGCAACAGGGTAATTGTTTTAACTCTCTGATCCAGTGCGCTGATTAGGGAAGTATAGACTAGGATTACCTCATCTATTTCCTTTTTCTCATACATTTCAATTATGGGTTTGCTTATTTCATGTGTTTCCACAAATGAAATATTTTCGGGGGGAAGCATGTATGCTTCCTCAATCCTATAACCTTTCTTCGCGAAGTAATCTCTGCCCTTGGTTCCAATGGCAACAATTACTGGCTCTTCGGGATCACACTCGATCAAAGAAGAAGCTTCTTTGATTATATTGGCGTTGAAACTTCCACAAAGACCTCTGCAACTTGTAACAACAATGTAGCAGCTGGTTTTTATTTCCCTATTTCCTTCTATGAAATCTTTTGGTACGTCTCTCGTGTTGTGAAAGATTTCTTCGATGGACTCGGTAACAAAACCAAAATACTGATTTGTTTTTTCAAATATCGCTTTTGCTCTTCTTAATTTAGCAGCGGAAACAAGCTTCATAGCATTTGTTATGTGCTCTGTGCTTTTAACGCTCTTGATTCTTCTTTTTATTTCTCTTAAACCGTTTGCAGGCATAACTTCACCGAAACCTTTATTTATTATCCAATTTTTTAAATATTGCTTTATACTCGTTTATTGCGGCTTTTAGCTCAGCTTCTTTGTCACCGCTGATATCTCCAGTTGCTTTAATACTCTTTCCAACTTCAATATGGGAAACTTCCATGAAAGAGAACAAGCCTTTTTCAAATCTACGAATGTCATCAACGTCAATGTCTACAAGATAATTGTTGATGGCTGCATAAATCATCATAACCTGGTTTTCAACCTTGACAGGTGAGTATTGACCCTGCTTTAAAAGCTCCATGAGTCTAGCTCCGTGATCCAATTGACTTCTGGTATCCTTGTCGAGATCTGAACCAAATTGTGAGAAAGCTGCAAGCTCTCTATATTGAGCAAGTTCAAGCCTAACCTTCCCAGATACTTTTTTCATTGCTTTTATCTGAGCGGCGCCGCCTACTCTAGATACCGAAATACCAGAGTTTACAGCAGGTCTTTGACCTGAGTGGAAAAGCTCGCCTTCAAGGAATATTTGTCCATCTGTAATTGAAATTACATTTGTTGGGATATATGCGGAAACGTCTCCAGCTTGAGTTTCAATAATAGGCAAAGCCGTAATCGATCCTCCGCCAAGTGCGTCGCTTAGTCTTGCTGCTCTTTCAAGCAACCTGCTATGAAGATAGAAAACATCTCCTGGATAAGCTTCTCTTCCTGGTGGTCTCCTAAGCAAAAGGGACATTGCTCTGTAGGCAACCGCATGCTTGGATAAATCATCGTAGATTATCAAGACATCCTTGCCTTCATACATGAATTCTTCCGCCATGGCACAACCCGCATAAGGAGCTATGTATTGGAGGGGGGCAACTTCACTTGCAGTTGCTGCGACAACAATGGTATAAGCCATTGCGCCTTTTTCTTCAAGAATCTGTACTATCTGTGCCACAGTTGATTTCTTTTGACCTATAGCAACATAAATGCAAATTACCTTTTCTTCTTTCTGGTTCAATATTGTATCTATTGCAATTGCTGTCTTCCCAGTCTGCCTGTCTCCAATGATAAGTTCTCTTTGTCCACGGCCGATTGGAATCATTGAGTCAATTGCTTTTATTCCAGTCTGCAAAGGCTTGGTTACGGATTTTCTCTGAAGAACACCCGGCGCGCCATATTCCACTGGCCTGAATTTTACAGTATTGATACTTCCTTTTCCATCTATTGGCTGCCCTAGTGCATTTACAACCCTGCCTATAAGCTGTTCGCCAACTGGAACTTCAACAACTCTTCCCGTTGGTCTTACTATGTCGCCTTCTCTAATTTCTGAACCAACACCTATGATTACCGCACCAACATTATCTTCTTCAAGGTTTAATGCCATACCATAGACTTCTCCTGGGAATTCTAAAAGTTCTCCAGCCATGCAATTAGCAAGTCCATATATTCTAGCAATCCCATCTCCTACCTGAAGCACTGTTCCGAAATCCGAAACTTGAACCTCGTTGGAATATTTTTGGATCTGTGCTTTTATAACCGCACCTATCTCATCCGGTCTCAAATTCATATACATTACACCTTCTCTATTTAATTTATTTTAACATCCATATGCATCAGGCTGTCCTTCAAATCCATAAGCCTCTTCTTGACACTTGCATCGATAACTTTTCCTTCGATAAGGATTTTAAACCCGCCGATGATTGTCTTGTCAATTTCGTTTTTCAGATTCACATGTTTGCCCAGCAATGTGCTGGCTTCAACTTCGATGGATGAAATCTCTTCGGCCGATAATTTCTCAACAGAAAATATTGTGCCATTGGAAACATTCTGACTTCTATCAATTAATTTATTAAAATAAGAGGCAATCTTTTTTATGTTTCTGCATCTTTTCTTATCAATTAAAACATAAATAAAATTCAAAAGCTCATCGCTGATTTTCCCACCAAAACAGTTTTTAACAACTTCTTTTTTTTCATCCTTTGGGATAGTAGGTGTGCTCAGAAACTCCAAAAACATAGGATTCTGCTCAAGACTTTTTATTACAACATTAAAGTCCTCAGCAATTTCCTTGGTTCTTCCTATTTCCACTGAGACATCAAACAATGAAGCCCCATAGACAACATCTACTGTTAATTCTGCCATTTTGAACTCCTGGCATCCTCAATAACCTTGTTAACCAGGTTGTGATGCTCTTTTGTATTTAATTCTTTTTCGATTACTTTTTCAGCAGCAAAAATAGCAAGATCCGCAATTTGATCCTTAAGATCTCTAAGCGCCTGCTCCTTTTCCCTGTCAACGTCTTCTTCAGCCCGTCTCAATATTTCCGAAGATTTTCTATGAGCCTCGGCTATTATTTCATTTGATTGCGTTTCCGCCTTTACCATTGCCTGTTTTATCATTTCTCTTGCTTCCTCGGAAGCTCCAAAAATCTTGTCCTCGTATTGTTTCCTCAATTCCAATGCATCAAGTGTCTTTTGGCTTGCATCAGCTAAGGATTTCTCTATTCCGTCCCGTCTTTTCAACATAAAGTTTCTAACAGGCATAAATAGTATCTTCCTTAGGATAAGGAACAAAATGATTGTATTGATAATTTGGACAAAATAACTCCAGCCAAATCCGATTAAATCTGCATAACCCAAAACCTCTACTCCTTTCAAGCATATTATTTTTTGACTATCCTAGAAGCTTAACCAATGGATTTGCAAACAACAGAATTATAGCAACTATGAAAGCAAAAATACCAGTTGTTTCGGCTACTGCCACACCAACAAAGAATGTTCTCAAAACAACGGGCTCAGCTTCTGGCTGTCTTGCGATGCTTTCTATTGACTTACCAGCGGCAAAACCTACACCTGCTGCAACACCTGCCATAGCTACCATTGCTACTCCTGCTCCTAGAGCTGAAAAAGCTAGAACTAGAGCTAAACTTGAAATACCTTGCATAAAATTTTCCTCCTTGTTATTTTAATATTAATATTTTACTTCTAGTGCTCTTCTCCACCTTCAGAGCCCATGGCTATGAAAGTCATTGTTAGCATTGCGAAGATAAAAGCTTGTAGAACTCCTTCAAATACATCGAAAAATGCATTGAGGGGAATAGGAATTAAAAATCCAAATACAGATACTGGTAAACCCAGCATTGCACTAAGTGAGTCCAATCCTGTATAAGCCAAAGTTAAAATTATAACTCCACCGGTTATATTGCCGAAAAGTCGGAAAGAAAGTGATATTGGGAATACCAATTCACTGATAACATTCATTGGAAGCATTACAATGCTTGCCCCTGACAAATGTTTCAAATAACCTTTCAAGCCCTTCCTCTTCAAAGAGGTGACATGAATTAGGAAAAATGTAATTGTACCAAGAGCGAATGTCGTATTGACATCCGATGTTATGGGTCTTATTCCCAGCAACCCCAAGAAATTTCCGAACAGGACAAATATAAAAAGTGTTCCAATATATGGAGCAAATCCTATCATGCTTGGTCCCATTACTTTGTTCACTTGGCTATATGTAACATCAACAATAAGTTCGATCAAGTTTTGCATCTTGCCTGGCACCTTTTGAAAATTCCTGACAAAGACCAAAGAAAAGACTATCAGTATTGCCATTACGATCCACATGTGCACAACTGATTCAGTCAGTTTTATCCCATATGGGAGTTCAAGTAAGTACTTTGGGCCTAAATTATCCAAGTTTATCTTTCTCCTTTATATTCAAATTACTTTCATGGTTCCAATATACTATATCGGCAGGTTTTATCTTTTTATTGTAGCAGTTGCTAAAAATAGTGCAAAAAGATAGATTATCTGGGTTGCTATGGTTCCAAATGCAGCGGATGTTCCAATAGTCAGTGAGATGCAAAATGCAATTCCAAAAATTGTGATTCTTGCGGGGTACCCCATTATAGTAGAATTCAAAATTCTATTATCTCTTCTTGCAATAGTTTTTTCAGTTGAAAACGAGAGCAAAAGCAAGTTTATTATTACTGCAATCGTTCCAAGGATAAGTCCATAGGTGAATGCTATTCCAAATTTAAAAGCAAAAAAAGAAAGCAATGAAATGCTGCAAACTAGAATCAACTGGTAGTTTATTATTAAATTTCGCAACTGTTTATTTTGACTATCTATATGCTCCACCTAAAACAAAATATTTATTTCAATACTCTCATAATCAAGGAATATGCGCTTTTAAATCCAATGGCAACTCCGAGCAATATTAGAATTATTGAAGCAATGCTTCCCGTCCCCAATTTATTATCTATGAAATTTCCAAGTATTGCTCCCAAAACTATTGGAATTGCAACAACAATTCCGATTTGAGAAATCAATGAGAATGCTTGTAGATAATCGAATTTTTTGTTCATTTATTTGCTTTCTCTTGACAATTAATATGCTTTCTTTTAAGAATTCGTTTTTATTATAGACTTATCTCTCAAAAAGTAAAGGATATTTTTGGGAAATTACCCCTTGTATCAAGGTATATTGTATATATTTTGAATATTATACAATTTCTCTTTTCAATATGTCTATTATCTTCCTGCAGGCAGTCCCATCTCCGTAAGGATTTACCGCATTTGCCATCCTCTTGTATTCCTCATTATCGGTGAGCAATTGATAGGTCAAATCGTAGATTTCCTGCCTCTCAACCCCCGCTAGTTTTACTGTCCCCGCTTCAATTGCTTCCGGTCTTTCGGTTTCTTTCCTAACAACCAAAACAGGAATTCCCATTGCTGGAGCTTCCTCCTGCATTCCACCGGAATCTGTGATAATTAGAAAGGAGCTTGCCATGAGTTTTACAAATGGCTGATACTGAAGTGGTTCTATTAGATGGACTCTTTTTTTTTCACTTAAAATCCTGTCGGAACATTCTCTGACTTTTGGATTCATATGAACCGGATAAATAATTTCAACATCTTCAAACTCCATAGCTATGTCTCTAACGGCGCTGAATATATTCTCCATATATTCTCCAAGATTTTCCCTTCTATGGCACGTTACAGTAATGATCCTCTTGTTTTTAAAGTCAATACTCTTGAGACTTTCTTCTTGAAATTCGTATGGCTTGCTTGATACTTCCAACAGGGAATCTATTACAGTATTTCCGGTTATAAAAATCTTATCCCCCGATACTCCTTCCGCAAGAAGGTTGTTCTGATTTCTTCCCGTAGGCGCGAAGTGGTAATCTGCCAAATGGCAGGTTAAAACTCTATTCATTTCCTCTGGGTATGGAGAGTATTTATCATGTGTCCGAAGCCCAGCTTCCACATGCCCAATTTTAATCTTGTGATAAAACGCAGAAAGCGCCGTAGCAAAAGTCGTTGAAGTGTCTCCGTGCACAAGTACGATATCAGGTTGCTCTTTTGATAAAACTTCCCCCATGCCAAGAAGAACATTTGAGGTTATTTCAGAAATGCTCTGGTTTGGCTTCATTATATTTAAATCATAATCTGGTACGAGGTCATATAGGGATAGTACTTGATCCAGCATCTCCCTATGTTGAGCTGTGACACAGAGAATGGATTCAATCCCTTCCTCTTCATTCAACATCTTTACCAATGGGGCCATTTTTATAGCCTCCGGCCTCGTTCCGAATACAGTCAATACCTTCATGTTGCTATTCTCCTATTTCTTCTTCTGAATTGAGAATCACCTTTTCTTCAATTTCTTCTTGCTCTTTTATAAATACATATATCAAGGTCATGGCTACAAGAGCCAGTATTCCAGCTTCCACCCAAAGCCTTCTCGTTATGAGAATGGCTGATACGCCCATTATGCCGCTTATTCCGTATAATGTTAGAACCGTTCGCTTTTGTCCAAGTCCAGCGGCCATAAGCCTGTGGTGCAAGTGCCCCTTGTCGGCTTCCATTATAGGCCTTCCATTTAGCAATCTTCTCAGAATAGCAAACGCTGTATCAAATATTGGCAAAGCCAAAACGAACATGGGGACTACTGCAGCTATTAATGTTGCCCCTTTCATCGGTCCCATGACGGAAATTCCTGCAAGCATAAACCCCAGGAATAAGGATCCCCCATCTCCCATGAATATTTTCGCCGGATTGAAGTTGTATTTCAAAAATCCTAGTGAGGAACCAGCTATTGCCAAGGTAGCCAAGGCTATATCGGGTCTGTCAGAAAGATACGCCGTATAAGCAATAGATACAGATGCTATGGATGCGATACCGGCGGCAAGTCCGTCAAGCCCATCGATAAGGTTGATTGTATTGGTTATTCCCACAATCCATATGACAGTAATTATCAAGCTTAGCCACCATGGGAAGAAAAAGTACCCGCCTCCGAATGGGTTGCTTGCAAATGAAATTCTCACAGAAAACTGGAAGAGGATTATTGCACAAATTATTTGAAATACAAGTTTTACTTTGGCCGGCATTCCGACTATGTCATCTATTATTCCAACAACGAATATTATTGTTCCCCCCGCTATGACACCAAATAGCTGCCAGTTCAATGGCAGGAATGTAACCATGGAGATTACAGTACCAAGATAAATGGCAATTCCCCCGAATCTTGGCATGGCCGTCTTGTGCATTCTCCTATCATCAAGAGGAATATCCACGGCTCCAATCTTTGGTGCTATTTTAATTGCAAATGGTGTGACTATCAAGGCTATTGCCAAAGCCATTAGAAATATCAAAATATAATTATTCATTTTCAGTCTGTCCTTTCAGCGCTGGTTGTTTTACAAACTTATTCAGCTGGTTTTTCATAAACCAGGGTTTCCACTTTGAGCCCGGCTTCGTCAAGCAGCTCAAGGGCTAATTTATCCGGATATCCCTCTTTTATGACAATTCTATTGATTCCTGCATTGATAATCATTTTAGCACATATGACACAAGGCTGGTTTGTGCAATATAAGGTCCCGCCTGCGATGCTTTGCCCAAGATGTGCCGCTTGAATGATTGCATTTTGTTCGGCATGCAAGCCTCGGCAAAGCTCGTGACGTTCTCCCGAGGGAACTTTGAGTTGGTCCCTGAGACAGCCTCTTACTCCGCAATGGACAATTCCCGTTGGAACACCATTATAGCCAGTGGCCATGATTCTATTATCTTTTACAATAACCGCTCCAACGCTTCTTCTAATGCAGGTTGATCTCTTTTCTGCAACTTCCGCCATCTCCATGAAATACTCGTCCCAACTTGGTCTGCCCACTTGCATTACCCCCTCAAATAAACTTGATTGGCTGCCTTGACTGTTGCCATGGCATCCTTTGCATAATAATCCGCTCCAATTTTTTCTGCATATTCGGGAGTTAAAACAGCCCCTCCAACTAATATCTTGCAATTCAAACCTGCAGCTCTTATAGCTTTAATTGTCGCCTCCATATTGACAACTGTAGTGGTCATAAGGGCGCTTAGCCCAATTAATCCGGCAGACGTATCTCTAGCAGCCTGGACAACTTTTTCTATAGAGACATCCTTGCCAAGGTCGATTACCTCATAACCGTAATTTTCCAAAATTACTTTGGCAATATTCTTGCCGATATCATGAATATCCCCTTGTACAGTTGCTACTACAACTTTTCCATATGATAGAACCTGACCTTGCTTTTGCATATGCTTCTTTAATACTACGAACGAAGCTTTAACAGTATCGGCAGATTTAATCAATTGGGGAAGAAATATTTCTCCAGTTTCGTAATTTCGTCCTACTATCTCGAGGGCTGGAATTATCACCTCTTCAACAATACGAAGAGCTTCCATTTCTTTTAATAGTTCCTCTGTTACTCCAGATGCCTTGCTTTCAAAACCTTCAAGTATTGACTCTGCCAGCTCGTCCTTATATGTTTTTTTCTCATTTGTGCCTTTTAATTCGGGCTTTTCCAGTTTATCTGATCCCTTGTTTCCGTATGCCCTGATATAGTCCCCTGAGTCTTCATCCTTGCCACTCAATACTTCATAAGATCTGATGGATTCCATGTTGTCGTTGTCCAGCGGGTCCGTAATCGGCGCATCTAGTCCTTCCGCCAAAGCCATTGTAAGGAATGTCCTATTGAGCAGTTTCCTCTCTGGAAGTCCAAAGGAAATATTGCTTGCTCCAAGTGTGGTCTTTACTCCGAACTTTTCTTTGACCTGTCTGATTGCGGAGAGGGTTTGCAATGCTCCCTTTTGCTCTGCGGAAACGGTCAATGTTAGACAATCTACGATTATCCTTTCCTTCTCTATTCCATATTCCTTGGCTTTATTTATTATTCTCTCTGCTATATTCAGCCTTTCTTCAGTTGAACTTGGTATTCCATTTTCATCCAACGTGAGGGCGATCACGCACGCTCCATATTTTTTTGCAATAGGAAATATGGCTTCCATTACACTTGTTTTGCCATTTACGGAATTGATTATAGCTTTTCCATTGTATATCCTTGCTGCAGCTTCTATAACTTTTGGGTCAGAGCTGTCTATCTGAAGGGGTGCGTCGACAACTGACGAGACGACTTTGATTACTCTCTGCATCATATCTATTTCATCGATTTCCGGCAGCCCGACATTTATGTCTAGAATTGCGGCTCCTGCCTTGACTTGGTTAATAGCTTCGTTTACTACAAAATCAATATTTCCATTCCTAAGAGCCTCTTTTAAAGCTTTTTTGCCTGTTGGATTAATTCTCTCTCCGATTATCCTCACCCTGTCACCAATAATAACAGTCTTGGTCGAAGAACTTGCTCCTGTATATTTTATGGGTTTAATTAACTCTTTCCCACTTTTATTCTTGAATTGGCTTGTGGCCATGTACTCATCAATCGTTTTCCTGAGTTCTCTGATAAACTCCGGCGTGGTTCCACAACATCCGCCGATTATTCCAACTCCTAATTCTAGGAATTTCTTCATATGTACGTTGAATTCTTTTGGAGAGATGTTAAAATAAGTGTCTCCATCCACAAGGCATGGAAGTCCTGCATTTGGCTGAACGATTACCGGAATTTTGGAGTATTTGAGTAATTCCAAAACAGTGCCAGTCATTTCTGCCGGACCGAGGGAGCAATTCACTCCTAGGGCATCAATACCCATATCTGAAATAATGTTGACCATGGTAATGGGATCCGTCCCCATTAGCATTCTTCCATCTTCTTGAAAGCTTGTAGAGCAAATTACCGGCAGTTTGGAATTTTCTTTTGCCGCCAGGATTCCGGCCTTCATTTCATATATATCTGTGAAAGTCTCAAAAATTACGAAATCAGCACCGGCTTCTTCTCCGGCAACAATCTGGGTTTTAAAAATTCCATAGGCTTCTTCCAATGTCATATCGGATATTGGGGCCATAAGCTTTCCGATAGGTCCTATATCAAGCCCAACAAACGCCCTTTTACCAGTATTTTTTTCAAATTCGAAAACCGCTTTCTTCGCAATTGCAACTGCTTTTATTACAACCTCTGAAGAGGAGTATCCGCTTCCTTCCAATTTATAATCGCTGGCGCCAAAAGTATTTGTGCATATGAAATCGCATCCAGCATCAAGATATTCGGAATGAATTTTCTCAATAATTTCGGGATGGGTAAAATTGAGCTTTTCTGGAAGTTCTCCAGTTGAAAGTCCATTCATTTGAAGCATGGTACCCATGGCTCCATCGCTTAGCAGTATTCTCTTGCCAATCAGTTCTCTCATTTTTTGTCCTTCAGCAATCTGGTGATTTTAAAGAAAAAGTCTTGGATATTGGATACAATGGTAGTTACTTCCAAAGTCCCCCTGTCTCTTAGCTTGTTCAATACAAACTCTGAAACATCTATTGCATAAATATAAACTGGCCTAACCTCTCCATTGGAAACAACGTATGATGGAGTCAGGTTGCCTGTGGCGATGGTATGCAGCTGACTGGCTAAACATACTACTGTAGTCGCCTGCTTTGTATGTTTTCTCATTTCATCTTGGACTAAGGAAACATCGTTCATTACATTGTTAAGCGGACCGTCATCCCGTATGGATCCTGCCAATACAAATGGAACCTTGTTCTTAACGCATGCGTACATTAAACCATTATCCACACCGAGCTTTTCAATTCCTTCTTCCATGGATCCAACCTGGTTCATCATATTTATTGCATCCAGATGATGGTAATGTCCATTGTGGATGTTTTCCCGTGTTCTTATATCCTGTCCAAGTGCTGTTCCGAACAAGGCCCCTTCAAGATCATGGGTTGCAACCGCATTGCCGCCAAAGACCGCATGGGCATAGCCTCCGTTTATAATCTCTTCCATGGCTTCTCTTGATTTGCTTTCAAAAACAGCAGCAGGTCCAAGAACCCATACAATATATCCGTTCTCCTTATCGTGCTTGAGCAATTCCACCAAACTGTCGTAGTCTTGGGAAAATGAAGTTTCCCTAGATCTCCCGCTTCTAAATGAAAATGTATCAATTGCTCCTGTTTCTGATGTAAAGCCGCTTCCGTTCAAATATATTCCTTCGGTA
Organism: Eubacteriales bacterium; assembly: GCA_037144355.1. Classification (GTDB taxonomy): domain Bacteria; phylum Bacillota; class Clostridia; order Peptostreptococcales; family Anaerovoracaceae; genus JBAWWY01. Next base: position 16,779 of record JBAWWY010000032.1, read on the forward strand.
CCTTTGTCGTTTCTTCCAACAATTACCGTTTCTCCAACTTCAAGCCTTCGGAATTCCTTCGCTTCAATGGACCCATCCGGCTTTATCACCGGGACGCAATCCATTCTTGTCTGTTTTATCAATACCCATTCCCCATTGATTTTATAGTATTCGGGATACATGGATGTTGCGTGATAGTCAGAAGGTGCGATTCCCGCTCTTTCAACAATTTTCGTCTTTGCATCTGGAGATTTTACGAACTTTTCAGCAGTAAAGTCTGGAGCCTGGTACTTTGGAAGTTTAAACATCTGTATTACTCCTTTAATATTTTAGTCGAGCCGTTAAAGCCGTTGATTTACAATAACCTTATTTTTATCATATTTTTCTTATGTTTTCAATGTTGTTGATAATTCTTCTAGCAGTGTCCGGTTTGTTCATCGTGTATAAATGTATGCCTGCAACACCATATGCCATCAGATCGATTATCTGCTCGATTGCATATGCTTCTCCGGCTTCCTTCAATGCTTCTGGATTGTGTTCATATCTGTCTAAAATCCTAATGAACTTGGGAGGGAGCTTGCATCCTGAAAGTTGTGTAATTTTAATAACCTGTTTTTTATTCAATACAGGTAAAATCCCACAGGAAACGGGAACATTTATATTTGCGATGGCTATTTTTTCCATAAAATCATAGAAGAGTTCATTATCGAAGAAAAGTTGAGTAATTAAATACTCAGCTCCCATTAGAACTTTCTCCTTCAAGTATTTAATATCGTCCACCTTGCTTGAACAATTCACGTGACCTTCCGGATAGCATGCAGCTCCTATGGAGAAATCCGTCTTCTCTTTTATTTCCTTGATCAAATCCTTTGCAAATTTGAAGTGTAAGGGATCTGGAAATTTGAAAGTTGGATCATCTGGAATATCTCCCCTCAAAGCTAGAACGTTTTCAATCCCATTTTCCTTGAGTTCAATGAAAGCTCGATTCATTTCTTCTTTTGTGGAGGAAATGCAGGTCAAATGGGCAAGGCTCTCGATTCCATAATCCCTCTTGATCTTGGATGCTATTTCCACTGTTCGCCCCTTGGAATTTCCCAACGCTCCATAAGTAACACTTATAAAGTCGGGTTTCAAATCTTTCAGTTCGTCGATAGTCCTATAAATGGATTCAATTGGCGCCTCAAGTTTTGGCGGAAATATTTCCAGTGAAACGACTGTTTTCTTGTTGTTGAATAAATCAATAATTTTCATTGGCTAATCCTTTCAATTTATCTATTTGATTATGCATCGGTTTCTGCATAGTATACTTTTTCTAAAAAAAGTCCCTCGGCACCTGCGGTCCTGCCGATTCTTTTCATTCTACCCTGAAGTATTTCTTCAATTGCAGATGGCTCGTGTTTCCTCATTCCAATATTTATCAGGGCTCCAACCATCATTCTCACCATCTTGTATAGGAAAGCTTGGCCCTCAATCTCAATTAGTATATTTAATTCTTCATCACATGTCACCTTAATATTATTAATAGTTCTGATTGTCTTAACTGAACCGGAACCATTATTCGCGGAAAAAGCCTTAAAATCGTGGGTTCCGAGAAAAAAAGCTGCTGCCTGGCTCATTTTTTTTATATCAAGGGGTTGTTTATCCACAATGGTGTTGTAATGCCGGTCAAAGACATGGTAATTGGGAGTATTTTTTATCCTGTATGAATACTTTTTACCTTTCGCATCGAACCTTGCATGAAAATCAAGAGGCATCTCTCTTGCTTCTAAAATCTTAATATCAATGGGAAGCCATTGATTTGCAACTTTTACCAACGTTTCAAGGGGCATGTTGAAGTCCGCTGAAAAACTGGCCTTTTGGTCCATTGCGTGAACACCGGCGTCAGTTCTGCTTGCCCCTGCGATTTCTATTTTCTGGCAGCACAACTTCGACAACAGTTTTTCCAGTTCGCCTTGAACACTTCTACTCTTTGACTGTCTTTGCCATCCATGAAAATTTGTTCCATCGTATTCAATTGTTAAAAAGATATTTCTCATAAGGGTTCTTCCTTCAATGCTTTCCATTATTGTAATATTTAATGGATTTTAAAACAACCTTAATTTCATTTTGCATAATTCTGTTGATTTTTAATGCTTCCAACTGTACGCTGGCTTGTTGAAGGGGTTCAAGATTCTTGACAATATAAGTTTTTAAATGTAGAATTAGCTATAGTTGCATTAAAGCAATTTACAAAAGAGGAGGAAATTTCATATGAAAAACTTAAAAAAAGCCGGTGTGCTTGTATTAATCTTAGTAATGGCTCTACTTGCATTTACTGCTTGTTCAAGTACTACACCAGAACCAACTCCAGAACCAGCAACAGGTTATGTTGATGGAACTTATACCGCTGAAGCGACAGATTTTGATGCACAGGGTTGGAAAGACAGTGCTACAGTTACTATAACAGGCGGCAAGATTTCCGCAGTCGTTCTTAATGGAATGAACAAAGATGCAACTATTGGCGACAAGCTAAGCGCTGTTGCTGCTGGCAAGTATGACATGGTTGCTGCTGGTGCTATTGCTCCTTGGGATCAACAAGCAAAAGCTATCCAAGATTATATCGTATCAACACAGGATACAACATCAATCACTTTTGATGATGCTGGAAAATCCGAT
>JBAWWY010000033.1:0-17330 GCA_037144355.1 Eubacteriales bacterium
GTGGCTTATTTCTTTCAAATTTAACTTTTGCCATTTCTGTTCTCCTTTTCTTTAAATAAGTACTTATTTATTAATTTTATCTACTAAATTATCAGGTAATTTTTCAAAGTGATCAAATTGCATTGAATAAACTCCACGACCTTGTGTTTTTGATCTTAGATCAGTTGCATAACCGAACATCTCTGAAAGTGGTACAAAACCTCTGATGGTTGTTGCTCCAGATCGCATTTCAGTTCCTTCGATCTTGCCTCTTCTCGAACTAATATCTCCAATAACGTCTCCCATGTAGTCTTCGGAAACAATTACTTCAACTTTGAAAATCGGTTCCAATAGTACAGGCTTAGCTTTTTTAGCAGCTTCCCTGAAGGCCATTGATGCACAGATTTTGAAAGCCATTTCCGATGAATCGACTTCATGGTATGATCCATCATAAAGTTCAACTCCAACATCGACAACTTGATAACCTGCAAGAGGCCCATTTTGCATTGCCTCTTTAATGCCTTCATCGATTTTACTGATGTATTCTCTTGGAATAGCACCACCGACGATTGCATTTTTAAATTCATATCCGGCGCCTGGATCTCTTGGGTAGATGTTGATTTTAACATGTCCATATTGACCCTTGCCGCCTGACTGCTTAACATATTTATGGTCCACATTGGATAACTGTGTAATAGTTTCCTTATATGAAACCTGTGGTTTCCCAACATTAGCTTCAACTTTGAATTCTCGAAGCAGTCTATCTACAATGATTTCAAGGTGAAGCTCACCCATTCCGGCAATTATAGTCTGCCCAGTATCTTCATTTGTATAAGTTTTAAATGTTGGATCTTCTTCTGAAAGTTTGGAAAGCGCCAAACCCATTTTTTCCTGTCCTGCTTTTGTCTTAGGCTCAATAGCTATTTCAATTACAGGATCTGGGAAGTCCATGGACTCAAGAATTATCTGTTGCTTTTCATCACATAATGTATCTCCGGTAGTTGTATCCTTTAGGCCTACTGCCGCAGCAATATCCCCTGAGAAAACTTCTTCGATATCTTCTCTGTGATTTGCATGCATTTGAAGAATTCTTCCGATTCTTTCTCTTTTTCCTTTAGTAGAATTCAACACATGTGAACCTGATTTCAAGCATCCTGAATAAACTCTAAAGAAAACTAGTTTGCCCACAAATGGGTCAACCATTATCTTGAAAGCCAGGGCCGAAAACGGTCCCTTGTCATCTGGATGTCTTTCATCCGCAACTTCAGTTCCAGGAGTTATTCCCTTAATGGCTGGAATATCCAATGGTGATGGCATATAGTCGACAACCGCATCCAGCAAAGGTTGTACCCCTTTGTTCTTATATGATGATCCACAGATTACTGGGATCATTTTTCCGGATAGGGTCATGGATCTTATTGCATCTTTGATTTCTTTTTTCGAAATCTCAGCACCTTCTAAATATTTAGTGAAGATTTCTTCATTGGCATCTGCTGCCGCTTCTATCAGGTTATGTCTCCATTCCTCAGCTAATTCTTTCATGTCTTCTGGAATTTCAACAACTTCAACAACTTTACCCAAGTCATCCTTATGGATTTCTGCTCTCATTTCAACAAGGTCAATAATCCCGGCAAATGTTTCTTCTTTTCCTATAGGTAGTTGGATTGGTACGGCGTTTGCCTTCAATCTGTCTTTGATCATGGCTACAACTCTGTAAAAGTCAGCGCCCATAATGTCCATTTTATTAATAAAGGCCATTCTAGGAACTCCGTACTTTTCAGCTTGTCTCCATACAGTTTCAGATTGTGGTTCTACTCCGCCTTTAGCACACATAACAGCTACAGCGCCGTCAAGTACTCTTAAAGATCTTTCTACTTCTACAGTAAAATCCACATGTCCCGGTGTATCGATAATATTGATTCTTGTGTCTTTCCACTGAGCTGTTGTTGCAGCAGAGGTAATAGTAATACCTCTTTCTTGTTCTTGCTCCATCCAATCCATTGTGGCTGCGCCTTCATGGACCTCACCAAGCTTATGCGTTTTACCGGTATAAAACAAAATTCTTTCCGTAGTAGTAGTTTTGCCAGCGTCAATATGCGCCATTATACCGATGTTTCTTGTATTCTCTAATGAATATTTTCTAGGCATTCTAATCCTCCTCTCTCCAACAGTTCAGGACAATTAATTAATATGTCCTTTTCTCAAAGTTATTACCACTTAAAATGTGCGAATGCTTTATTGGCTTCAGCCATCTTATGTGTGTCTTCTCTCTTCTTAACCGTTGAACCAGAGTTGTTTGAAGCATCAATTAACTCTTTGGCAAGTCTTTCGAACATGTATTTTTCGCCTCTTGCCCTTGTGTATTTTGTTAGCCATCTCAATGCAAGTGTTTGTCTTCTGTCGGATCTTACTTCAATTGGAACCTGATAGTTCGCTCCGCCGACTCTTCTTGCTTTAACTTCAAGAACTGGCATAATGTTGCTCATAGCTTTTTCGAAAACTTCGATTGGCTCTGAACCCGTATTCTTCTTAATCATGTCAAAAGCATCATATACGATTGACTGAGCCACACCCTTTTTTCCATCTTGCATTATATTGTTTATTAGCTTTGCTATAACAATATTTCCGTAGATTGGATCAGGTAGTACGTCTCTTTTTGGTATGTTTCCTTTTCTAGGCACTGCTCTTCCCTCCTCATAAACTTAACTGTTTATCGGTACTCGACATATGCTGTCGTGGTGCGCTGATACATAAATATATATCAATTCTCCTGCAATGAAAGTCAACAAATCATTGATTTGTGATTCCTATGCATAAGTCCGCCTAAAATTTGCTTGGCAAATTTGACGGGCTATTAGAGAGCACTTATAATCCGATTTACTTCTTTGGTCTCTTCGTTCCATATTTAGAACGAGATTGATTTCTTTTAGCTACTCCTGCAGTATCAAGAGTTCCTCTTACAATGTGGTATCTAACACCAGGAAGGTCTTTTACTCTTCCGCCCCTGATAAGTACTACACTATGTTCCTGAAGATTGTGACCAATTCCTGGAATATAGGCTGTTACTTCGATACCGTTGGTAAGTCTAACTCTGGCAACTTTTCTAAGCGCTGAGTTTGGTTTCTTAGGAGTGATTGTCTTTACAGCAGTACATACGCCTCTCTTTTGAGGTGAATTAAGATCTGATGACTTTCTTCGAAGTGAGTTCCAACCTTTTAACAAAGCCGGTGCTGTTGATTTTACCACTTCTCTTTTTCTTCCTTGTCTAACCAACTGATTAATTGTAGGCATTCTTTTTCCTCCTTTTTTTAAATTTATATTTAATGCCTTTCGGCTTTAAACCGTTTTTACAATACCTGCCGCTGCTGCCCCAACGCTTATATTGCATTGTTTCCCAAGTTTTTTCATTGATTCGACATATGTGATTGACACTTCTTTTGAAATAGCAAGTTCTTCTATTTCCTTCGTCACAAAGGAATCTGCATCCTGAGCCAACATAACTTCCGATAATGCATCTTCATGTAGAAGTTTCAAGGTCTGTTTAGTTCCCACTACTATGTTGCTGATATCTGATGTTTTTGGCATAGGAAAAACCTCCTCAAACAAACGAAACAACATTGAAGGTCAATTATAGCATCGACCCTCAATATATGTCAATTCAATTAGTTTACTACCAGTTCCTACAAATCTTCATCAAGCAATTCTGTTCCGCTTACACTTGTAGCATCGAATTCTGAAATCTGAGCAACTTCCTTCATCCCAGCCAAATCTAAGATGTCATCTTTGTCTTCTTCGATTTCGGATTTTGATTTGAAGTTTTGCATCATTTTAGTGTTGCCCTTGTAGTCCAGCTCAATGTCTCTATATCTTCTCATGCCGGTTCCCGCTGGAATAAGTTTCCCGATAATTACATTTTCCTTTAATCCAAGTAATTTATCACTCTTTCCTTTGATTGCTGCATCTGTCAATACCCTGGTAGTTTCTTGGAACGATGCTGCTGACAAGAACGAGTTAGTTGCAAGTGAAGCTTTTGTTATGCCAAGCAATGTTTTCTTGCCAATTGCTGGTTCTTCTTGCCTTGCTAAAGCTTCAATGTTCGCATCTTCGTATTCCTGCTTGCTGTAAAGTCCGCCTGGGAGAAGCAATGTGTCTCCAGATTCTTCAACCTTGTATTTGGATATCATCTGGCTTACTATTACCTCAATATGCTTGTCGTTGATGTCTACACCTTGTTGCTTGTATACCCTTTGAACTTCTTTAAGCAGGTATTGGTAAACTCCTTCAACTCCGTTAAGTCTCAATATGTCATGGGGATTTAGCGGTCCTTGGGTAATTCCATCACCAGCAGCAACGAAGTCGCCTTCTTTTACTCTGATTCTAGCTGCATAAGGAATAATGTATACCTTGTCTTCTTCCCCTCTGATTTTAATTTCTGTCTTGTTGTCTTTTCTTGGTTCTATTGAAATTACAGTTCCATCGTGCTCGCAGATTTCCGCAAGACCTTTTGGTTTTCTAGCTTCAAACAATTCTTCTACTCTTGGAAGACCATGTGTGATATCACTACCGGCTACTCCACCTGTATGGAATGTTCTCATTGTAAGCTGTGTTCCCGGTTCTCCGATGGATTGCGCTGCTGTTATTCCCACAGCTTCTCCAATATTTACAGGTTCTCCTGTTGCAAGGTTCCTTCCATAACATTTTCCACATATTCCATAAACGGTTTCGCAATTCATTACGGATCTGATTTTTACTGTTTCGATTCCGCAGTTTTCAATTTTTTCAGCGGCATCCTCCATTATTTCATCTCCGGATTTTACAAGCAATTCCTTTGTTTTTGGATTGTATATGTCTTCGATGGATGTTCTTCCAACAATTCTCATTTTCAATGGCTCGATTATTTCCTTGCCATCGGCAAATGCTCTTATGTCAATTCCGCTTGTCGCTCCGCAATCTTCTTCTCTGACGATTACGTTATGACTTATATCTACCAGCCTTCTAGTCAGGTACCCGGAATCGGCAGTTCTAAGTGCTGTATCGGCAAGTCCCTTTCTAGCTCCGTTGGTCGAAATAAAGTATTCTAAAACGGAAAGGCCTTCTCTAAAGTTTGATGTGATCGGTATTTCTATAGTGTGCCCTGAAGCGTTGGCCATAAGTCCACGCATACCACCGATTTGCTTGATCTGGTTCTTGCTACCTCTGGCACCTGAATTGGCCATTACAAAAAGGTTGTTGAGCGGGCCTAAGGAATTCATCAATGCATCTGCAACTTCATCGGTTGCGCCAGTCCATGTTTCAATAACCGCTTCATATCTTTCGTTTTCAGACATGAAACCTTTTCTATAGGCCGCATGGTACTTTTCAACTTTTTCATTTGCAGTCTTGATGATTGCATCTTTTTCTTTTGGTATTTCCATATCTGAAATACTTATTGTAATAGCTCCAATTGTTGAATAATGGAAGCCCATCTCTTTAATATTGTCTAGTATGCTTGCGGTTATGGTGTTTCCGTGAATTCTAAAGCATCTGTCAATAATGTTACCAAGCTTTTTCTTGTCACAGAGACAATCAACTTCCAATGAATAAGGATCGCTCACCCTATCGGTTACATAACCCAGGTCTTGAGGGATTCTTTCGTTGAATATGAATCTTCCAACTGTGGATTCAACAAGTCTTCCTTGATCTTCCGCATAAAGTTTTCTTCTAACTTTTACTCTTGCATGAAGAGAAACTGCTTTTGTCCTGTATGCCATTAGGAGTTCGTCAAAGTCTGAGAATATTTTTCCATCCCCAAGTACAGTGGCTCCATTGGCCCTATCGCCTTCATGTGTAAGGTAGTAGCATCCAAGTATCATATCCTGTGTAGGAATTGTTATTGGAGTTCCATCCTTAGGTGCTAGGATATTATTTACCGACAGCATAAGGAATCTTGCTTCAGCTTGAGCTTCTACCGAAAGAGGCACATGCACAGCCATTTGATCTCCATCAAAGTCGGCATTGTATGCAGTACAAACTAGAGGATGCAGCTTGATTGCCTTACCTTCAACTAGTACTGGTTCAAATGCTTGAATTCCAAGTCTATGCAGAGTTGGAGCACGGTTTAGCAGAACTGGATGTTCCTTAATGATTTCATCAAGTACGTCCCATACTTCTCCCTTTACCTTTTCAACCATTCTCTTTGCACTTTTTATATTGTGGGCAGAACCGTTTTCAACAAGTTTTTTCATTATAAACGGTTTGAATAATTCAAGAGCCATTTTCTTTGGTAGGCCGCATTGGTAGAATTTAAGTTCAGGTCCAACTACGATTACTGATCGTCCAGAGTAATCTACTCTCTTTCCCAGCAAGTTCTGTCTGAATCTACCCTGCTTCCCCTTCAACATGTCTGAAAGTGACTTAAGTGGTCTGCTTCCAGGACCTGTGACAGGTCTTCCTCTTCTTCCATTGTCTATAAGAGCATCTACTGCTTCTTGGAGCATTCTTTTTTCATTTCTCACAATGATATCAGGAGCAGCTAAGTCTAATAGTCTTTTCAGTCTATTATTTCTGTTTATTACTCTTCTATACAAGTCGTTCAAATCCGATGTTGCAAATCTTCCGCCATCCAGCTGTACCATTGGTCTAAGGTCTGGTGGAATAACTGGAACAACTTCAAGAATCATCCATTCTGGTTTATTGCCGGAGGTCTTCAATGCTTCAATAACTTCAAGCCTTCTGACAATTCTAATTTTCTTTTGTCCAGCGCTTTCCTTCAACTTTTTTCTCATATCAGCTGAAAGCTCAACCAAGTCAATATTGGCAAGGAGTTCTCTGACAGCTTCTGCTCCCATGGCAGCTTTGAAGCTGCTTCCGAATTTATCCTTGGCTTCCCTGTATTGCTGTTCAGTCAATATTTCCTTGTAAGCAAACCCAGTGTTGCCTGGATCAAGCACTATATATGCAGCGAAATACAAAACCTTCTCCAAATTTCTTGGAGAAATGTCAAGTATCAGGCCCATTCTACTTGGAATTCCTTTGAAGTACCAAATGTGGGATACGGGTGCAGCAAGCTCGATGTGTCCCATTCTTTCTCTTCTTACTTTTGCCTTGGTTACTTCAACTCCGCATCTGTCGCAGACTATTCCTTTATATCTAATTCTTTTATATTTTCCACAATGGCATTCCCAGTCCTTGGTCGGCCCGAAAATCTTCTCGCAGAACAAGCCTTCTTTTTCTGGCTTTAAAGTTCTATAGTTGATTGTTTCAGGTTTTTTAACTTCACCCTTTGACCAGCTTCTGATTTTCTCTGTTGAAGCCAGACTAATTTCCAACGATTCAAAATTATTTAATTCGTACAAGGAGGTTCACATCCTTCCTACTCTAATTCTTCACTATCAATGATTAATTCTTCTGATAGTTCAAGATCATTCACTTCATCTTCCAATTCATCAATTATTTCTTCTTCTCTAAGATCTTCGTCAATTGTTTCCAACATGGCTAGTTCTTCTAGTTCTGAAATACTTGATATGTCTTTGATTCCTTCAAGGTCAACTATTTCTTTGATTTTAATTTCTTCATTCTTCTCAGTCAGTACCTTGACATCAAGACATAGGCTTTGCATTTCCTTGATTAACACCTTGAATGATTCTGGAATACCAGGTTCAGGTATATTTTCTCCTTTAACAATAGCCTCATATGTTTTCACTCTTCCAACCACGTCATCGGATTTTACGGTAAGGATTTCCTGCAAAGTATAGGCTGCTCCATATGCTTCCAATGCCCAAACTTCCATTTCTCCGAATCTTTGTCCTCCGAATTGAGCTTTGCCTCCCAATGGCTGTTGAGTAACTAGGGAATAAGGCCCTGTGCTTCTTGCATGTATCTTGTCATCAACCAAATGATGCAGTTTTAGCATATACATATATCCCACAGTAACTGGGTTGTCGAAAAGTTCTCCAGTCCTGCCATCGTGAAGTTTTAATTTACCGCTCTTAGGATAGCCGCAATCATCAAGGAGTTGAATAATATCATCTTCTCTAGCGCCATCAAATACTGGAGTGGCTATATACCAGCCCTTCTTTTTGGCAGCAAGTCCAAGATGTGCTTCAAGCACCTGTCCTATATTCATACGTGATGGGATACCAAGTGGATTCAAAAGAATCTGCAATGGTGTTCCGTCTTCCATAAACGGCATGTCTTCTTCGGGGAGTATTCTTGAAATAACCCCCTTATTTCCATGACGTCCTGCCATCTTATCTCCAACGCTGATTTTCCTCTTTGTTGCGATATAGCATCTAACCAATTTATTCACTCCCGGTGGAAGTTCATCTCCATTTTCTCTTGAGAATACTTTGACATCTACAACGATTCCAGCTTCTCCATGGGGAACTCTCAGGGATGTATCTCTGACTTCTCTAGCTTTTTCTCCAAATATTGCTCTTAACAATCTTTCTTCAGCAGTAAGTTCAGTTTCTCCTTTTGGAGTAACTTTTCCAACCAGAATATCTGAAGCGTTGACTTCTGCTCCGATTCTAACTATTCCTTCTTCATCAAGATCTTTAAGCGCATCTTCTCCAACATTTGGGATATCTCTTGTTATTTCTTCAGGTCCCAATTTTGTATCTCTTGCCTCTGATTCATATTCTTCGATATGGATTGATGTCAGTGCATCTTCCATAATAAGTCTTTCATTTAGCAATATGGCATCTTCAAAGTTGTAGCCTTCCCAAGTCATGAATCCAACAAGAAGGTTTCTACCGATAGCTAATTCGCCTAAGTCTGTTGAAGGACCATCTGCAATTACTTCTCCTGATTCAACGTGTTCGTTCTTGCTCACGATAGGCTTTTGATTGATGCATGTTCCCTGATTGGATCTTTTAAATTTTAAAAGCTTGTACTCATCAAGACCACCATCAGAATCTCTTCTAACTTTGATTTTTTCTGCATCAACATATTCAACAACACCTTGGCTCTTTGCTAATACAACTACTCCTGAGTCTCTTGCAGCTATATATTCCATACCGGTTCCAATAATTGGAGCATCCGAGATAAGAAGGGGCACTGCCTGCCTCTGCATGTTGGATCCCATTAGAGCTCTGTTGGCATCATCATTTTCCAAGAAGGGTATCATTGCCGTGGCAACAGAAACTACCTGTTTTGGTGAAACGTCCATATAATCGACTTCGTCTCTTAAAACTAAATCTATTTCTCCGCCTTTTCTTCTGGCAGTTACTCTAAGATTGACAAACTTGCTGTTTGCGTCAAGAGGTTCATTCGCCTGAGCGATGACCAGTTGTTCTTCTTCATCTGCAGTAAGGTACTGGATGATTTCAGTTACAATCCCTTTTTTCTTGTCTATCTTTCTATATGGAGTTTCTATGAACCCATATTCGTTGATTATTCCATATGTTGTAAGAGAACCAATAAGACCAATGTTTGGGCCTTCTGGTGTTTCTATCGGACACATTCTCCCATAATGGGAATGGTGTACATCTCTAACTTCGAATCCGGCTCTCTCTCTAGAAAGACCACCAGGTCCCAATGCTGAAAGCCTTCTCTTGTGAGTAAGCTCTGCAAGTGGATTGGTTTGATCCATAAACTGCGACAACTGACTGCTTCCAAAAAACTCTTTGATAGCCGCTGTTACTGGCCTGATATTCATAAGAGCTTGTGGAGTTGTTACTTCGATATCTTGAATTGTCATTCTTTCTTTGACAACTCTTTCCATTCTTGCCAAACCGATTCTAAATTGGTTTTGCAGCAACTCTCCTACCGATCTAAGCCTTCTGTTTCCAAGGTGATCGATGTCATCTACTGACCCTATGCCATTGTTCAATGTCAGAATGTAACTGATTGAGGCAATGATATCATCAATAATTATATGTTTTGGGGAAAGTTTGGTCTTATTGAAGACTAAAGCTTCCTTAATATCTGCTTCTGTTTTGTTATTTGCTAGGATTTCTTCCAAAACTGGATAATGAACTTTTTTCGCGATTTTTAGATCGTCAATATTGAAATCAATAAAGTTTTCGATGTCTACAAATTTGTTCCCAATAACTTTGACAATTTTATCGTCTTCTTCCATATTCCTGCTATATACCAGCACATGTGAAACTCCCGCATTTTCTATTTGAAAAGCGAGATCTCTGGAAATTTTACCAGAATTCACGTCCTTGGCTATCATCACCTCACCTGTTGATGGGTTGATAATGTCCTCTGCCGGAACACAGTCAATGATTCTGTTTGCAAGCCCTAATTTCTTGTTATATTTATATCTACCTACTTTGGCTAAATCATATCTCTTTGCATCAAAGAATAAAGATTCTAAAAGCGATCTTGCGCTCTCAACTGTAGGAGGTTCTCCCGGTCTTAATTTTTTATATATTTCCTTTAATCCATCTTCATAATTATTTGTTGGATCTTTTTCCAATGTCTTTTTTAGTCTTTCGTCAATCTCTCCATTATGAGCAAAGATATTGAATATATCTTCATTCGTTCCAAAGCCTAATGCTCTTAGCAATGTGGTAACAGGCTGCTTTCTTGTCCTGTCCACTCTGACGGAAATTATTTCATTTGAATCTGTTTCATACTCAAGCCATGCACCCCTATTTGGGATGATTTGGGTCGAATATAGTTTTTTGTTTGATTTGTCTACTGTCAAATTGTAATAAGGTCCTGGCGACCTTACTAGCTGGGTTACTACAACTCTTTCAGCTCCGTTATAAATAAAAGTACCCTTTTCGGTCATCAATGGGAAATCGCCCATGAAAACTTCCTGTTCCTTAAGTTCTCCTGTTTCTCTATTTACAAGTCTAACCCGGACTTTAAGTGGGGCCGCATATGTTACGTCCCTTTCTTTACATTCTTCTTCATCATATTTTGGATTGTCTTTAAGTGAATAGTCGATAAATTCAAGAACTAGGTTTCCAGAATAGTCCTTGATTGGAGAAATGTCTTCAAACACCTCTCTTAAGCCTTCTTTTATGAACCAATTATATGAATCTTTTTGGATTTGAATCAGGTTCGGCATAGTCGCTACTTCGTTAATTTTTGAGTAGCTCATCCTTGTTCTTTTACCTATTTTTACAGGTTGTGGCATAATCATCACTCCTTGCATCGAAAACAATATACTTTGCGTGGCAATGTAATATAATATCACAAGCCTGTCAATGAGTCAACGTAAATTATCATTTTACGGTCAGAATAAAAAAGATGGCTTCAAAATTGCTAGGCAAGTTTAAAGCCATCTCTAATCAGCTATTTATAGATTATTTAAGTTCTACAGTAGCTCCAACTTCAGTCAATTTATTTTTCACTTCTTCTGCTTCTGCTTTAGATACAGCTTCTTTAACAGCGCCTGGAGCTCCGTCAACTAGATCTTTAGCTTCTTTAAGTCCAAGGCCAGTGATTTCTCTAACAACCTTGATTACTTTGATTTTTTCTGCGCCAGCGCTCATAAGGATTACGTTGAATTCTGTTTGTTCTTCAACTTCAGCTACTACTGCCGCACCTGCTGCTGCTACTGGAGCTGCTGCGGATACGCCGAATTCTTCTTCACATGCTTTTACTAGTTCATTTACTTCTAATACTGTCATAGCTTTTATAGCTTCAATAATTTGTTCTTTAGTCATTTTTTTATCCTCCATTTATTTTACTATTTATTTTGTGAATATTTATCTTACTAATTAGAATAGGTTCTTATTGTACTGCCTTTTGATCTGCAATAGCCTGCAATGTACGAGCAAACTTTGATACAGGAGAAATGATACTTCCAAGAAACTTCGCAATAAGTTCGTCTCTTGATGGAAGTTGAGCAACTGCTTTGATTCCTTCAGAATCAAATAAAGTGCCTTCAATTACTCCGGCTTTGAATTCCATTTTTTTGAATTCTTTCATGATTCCACTTAGAATCTTGGCTGGGGCAACCGCGTCTACATAGCTAATGGCTAATGCTGAAGGGCCGCTCAATGCGCTTTCAAGTTCTGAGTAGTTTGTTCCTATAATAGCTCTGCTTACCATCTTGTTTTTATAAACAGTATAGTCTACATTGGCTTCTCTTAATTTTTTTCTCATGGCATCTGCTTGTTCAACAGATATTCCCATGTAATCAATTACAAGGGCTGATTTTGCTTTTTCAAGCTTTCCCTTGATCTCATCAATTATTTCCTGCTTTTTTTGTAAGTGTTCAACTGACATTTTCCTTACACCTCCTTGTTTTAATCTTGCTTGGTGAATTTAGGCTCTAAAAAAGCCTTTTCCCCGAAGACAGAAAAGGCTTAATAAAATTTCTTTTATCTAGTACCTAGGCAGGGAATTAAGCTTGCGCACCTGCTGTCTGCGGTTAATATTCAATTTTGTCTAAATATCTTATCCAGTTATTTTAATTGGATTGATCTTTACTCCAGGTCCCATTGAGCTTGCAATAGTAACACTTTTCAAGTATTGTCCTTTTGCAGCGGATGGTTTGGCTTTTACTACGGCTTCAAGCAAGGCTTTGAAATTATCAACAAGCTTTTCTTGTCCGAAAGATGCTTTTCCAATTGCAGTATGGATGATATTTGTTTTGTCCAGTCTGTATTCAACTTTACCTGCCTTGATTTCTTCAAGAGCTTTAGTAACGTCCATTGTAACAGTTCCGGATTTTGGATTTGGCATTAAACCTTTTGGTCCAAGTACTTTACCAAGTTTACCAACAACGCCCATCATGTCAGGAGTTGCAACTACCACATCAAATTCAAACCAACTTTCTGTTTGAATCTTTGCAGCTAGTTCGTCTGCTCCAACATAATCAGCTCCTGCCGCTTCTGCTTCTTTTGCTTTTTCGCCTTTAGCAAATACAAGTACTCTTTTAGTTTTACCAGTTCCGTGTGGAAGTACGATTGCTCCTCTTACTTGCTGGTCTGCATGTCTTGAGTCAACCCCAAGTTTGATATGCACTTCAATAGACTCGTCGAATTTTGCCTTAGCTGTTTTTACAACTGTATCAAATGCTTCGTTTACATCATAAAGCACATGCTTGTCATAAACTTTTAGTGAATCCTGATAATTTTTTCCTCTTTTTGGCATTTTCTTTTCCTCCTGGTGGTGCTAGCGGCTATTGCCTCCCACAAATTATTCCTTGACTATGATTCCCATGCTTTTTGCTGTTCCCTTGATCATATCTGCAGCATTATCAATGTTTGCAGCATTCAAATCAGGCATCTTTGTCTTGGCAATCTCTCTAATTTGATCCATTGTAACTGTTGCAACTTTTTTCTTGTTTGGTTCGCCTGAACCACTCTTGATACTAGCTGCTTTTTTTAGTAGAACTGCTGCTGGTGGAGTTTTCGTAATGAATGAAAACGATCTATCCGCATAAACAGTAATAACTACTGGTATTATCATTCCTGGTTGGTCTGCTGTCTTTGCATTAAATTGCTTGCAGAAGTCCATTATGTTAACGCCCTTTTGTCCCAATGCTGGTCCTACTGGTGGTGCCGGGGTTGCGTTTCCTGCTGCTATCTGCAATTTAATATATGCTGTAACCTTCTTTGCCATAATTTGTCACCTCCTTCTATTATCTTTTATAATTTGTCAACCTGTCCGAATTCTAATTCTACAGGAGTTTCCCTACCAAACATGGATATCTTGACTTTAAGTATCTGTTTGTCCATATGAATTTCTTCCACAGTACCCATAAAGCTTTCGAACGGCCCATTGATAACTTTAACACTGTCTCCGATTTCCAGATCAAGCTTGATATAAACTTTTTCTATTCCCATTCTTCTTACTTCTTCATTGGTAAGAGGTACGGGTTCGGATCCATGCCCAACGAAGCCTGTTACTCCTTGAGTGTTTCTAACAAGATACCAGGACTCATTGGTTATAATCATCTTCACAATTACATATCCTGGGAACATTTTTCTGGTTTTGATCTTTCTTTGGCCATCCTTCATTTCAACTCTGTCTTCAGTTGGCACAACAATACTGAGAATAAGATCTTGCATCCCTCTATTCTCAACTATTTTTTCTATATTGATCTTAACCTTGTTTTCATGTCCAGAGTAAGTGTGGACAACATACCATTTTGCAGCCTTTGATGGGTCTGCTTCCTTTAATGTTTCTTCTACTTCTGATTTTTCTTGAATTTCTGTCGCTTCAGGTACATCTGAAGCTTCAGCCTCAATAGGTTCAGAGTCCTTTGATTCAGATTCTGTCAAAGCATCTTCTTTTGTTTCTACTTCTTCTTTTGAAGTATCTGCTTCATCATATTCTTCCTCGAACTCATCAAATACTGTCTCTTCCTCAAGATCAAAATCATCCTCAAGGTTCTCTAGTTCTTCGTTTTTATTTTTTTTAGCCATTATTTCGAGCAGAAGCAGCTTTGTGCCTCCCCCTCCTTCGCAATTTACAAACTAATATTCAATATGTATTTGAGCGCTCCTAGGAAAAGTGAGTCAACAACCCAGATTCCAAGACCAAAAGCAAAACAAGTAAATACAACAACAACCGTATAGGAACCAAGTTCCTTTCTGGTTGGCCAAACTACTTTCTTCGTTTCAGTTCTAATCCCTCGGAAATACCCTTTAATATCCATCTTTTGTCTGTTTGGGTTTGGAGTAGTGGTTTTGTTGCCAATTGGCTTTTTTTCAGCTTGTTTCTTTTCCATTAAGTTCACTCCCTTTATTTAGTTTCCTTGTGAAGTGTGTGTTTCTTGCAAAACTTGCAGTATTTATTAAACTCAATACGATCCGGATCGTTTCTTTTATTCTTTTCCGTATTGTAGTTCCTTTGCTTGCATTCTGTACATGCTAATGTCACCTTGACTCTCATTCTTACACCTCCCAGGTTGCTTTTTCAGTGTTTTATTATCTTTAAATGATATACCTAACACGATTTTATCATGCTAATCATTGTAAAGTCGCTCAATAAAGGTAACATAATTAAAAATCTATGTCAAGTTTTTTGTAGCAGCTTCGGGCTCTTTTTCATTATCCTTAAGTAGTTCTTCAATATCGAACCAATCCTTAATCTCAATGCCTGAAAATGGTCTTTTTATATGTATGGCCTTCTGTGGGCAAGTATATATGCATCTCATGCAGAATGTGCATTTTGTGCCAAACTTCAATTTATCATTTTTTATGGAAATGTTTTTAGTTGGGCAATTCTTTATACAAAATTCGCAGAGGTTGCAATCGGTATTAACCTTGAAATGAAATTTCGCAATCATATGGGCGCCAAGCCATTCAACTCTGCTTGCTCCAACAAAGGCTCTTTGCCTTACATTTTTCTTATATGCCTTATTCCTTCCCTTAACTATCTCCTCGGCAATGATTTTTACCAGTGCATCTGCATTTCTTACAATTCTCCGAATAGAATCGTCGTCGTTTCTTACTGCAAAATTAGAAGGCATCTGAACAAGCTCTTCATAATTGACTAAATAACCTCTTTTTTTAAGTACCCTTATCAACAGATCCGAGGAGCCATGGTTGACTTTAGCATCTTCACCAGCTGTTTTAACTATAAATGACTTTTTACCATCCGCTTTGGGAAGATCTTTCGCGAATTTCACAACTATTTCTGGTGCATTAAATGAATGTACTGGATACATGATACCAAAAACATCGCAATCTTCATAAATCCCGCTTAATTCACCTTCGGATATCAATGTAGGTATATAATAAAGGTTAACCTCATGCCCCATTGTTCTGAATTCATCAAAAAGATGGGTAGCAACCCTTTCAGTAAAACCAGTCCCACTAAAATAGAAAATATTTATACGCAATTCCATCATCTCCTCTTAGCTCACCCAATTTGTGAAGCAAATTGTCGGTGAACATATGCAAGGAAATCACAAATCTTTGATTTGTAGATTTCTACTGCTCTTAGCTCGCCCAATTTACGTAGTGAATTGTGGGTGAACTTATGCAATGAAATCATAAATCTTTGTTTTTTTGATTTCTTTGTAAACACAATTTAGAAAAGCAATTATTTATGATATTATCACAGATGGCAAATCTTTTCTATACGTACTTTCTCATTTCACTATATTCCATGTTTCTCCCTTAATAATACGGATTAGATCATCAGGCGCCAATTGTATTTGAGATCCTATTTTACCCGCACTTACTATGATACTTTCCAGATCTTTGCATGAACTATCCGCTATAGTCTTATATGCCTTTTTCATCCCAACTGGCGAGCATCCACCACGTATATATCCGGTGACTTTAAAAATTTCAGTGACTTTTATCATTTCCAACGATTTCTCGCCCGAAGCCCTTGCTGCGGCTTTCAAATCAAGCTCTTTTGCAACAGGTATGACAAATACATGATATTCCCTGCTGGCGCCTTGGGTAACCAAGGTTTTATAAACTTGGCCCTGGTCTGCTCCGATTTTTTCGGCAACTGAAATGCCATCTATCTTTCCATCGGTGGTATCATAATTATATGTTTTATAATTTATTCCTGCCTTCTCTAAAAGACGCATTGCGTTGGTTTTTTCATTTGCCATGCTTCCAGGCTCCTTCAATAAGTTCTTATAAGCAAATTCCAAATAGTTGAATTGAAAGGCTCTAGATCTTCCCTTGGTTTACGATTTCTATTGCTGCTTTTCCTGTCATATGTTCAATTTCGATTTCTACCACGCATACAACATTCCAGTCGCCTTCGATTTCCTTTTCACCTTCCTTGGTGTAGTCTGGTGAATACTTTTTAATCAAACTTTCGAGAGCCTCTCTGCGTTCTTTGTCTTCCGTAAGGATCCTAGCCCTGCCGAAAGCTATAGCGCTGCGAAAGTGCGTTGTGAAAGTTTCTTGGATTATATCGTCTCTATCAATTACAGCAAATGTAACTTTGTTGTTTCTTTTAATCCCATCAATCTTGTGGCCAGTTTTTGCACAATGGAAAAATATCTTGTCATCTTTAAATGTGTAGCTAAGTGGCACAGCATATGGATAATCATCATCCCCAGCAACAGCTAAAACTCCTGCCGTGCATGAATTGAAAATTTCCCTGGTTTCTTCCTTTGATAGCAATTGCTTTTTTCTTCTCATCTCTCTAAACATGATTCACCTCGATATATAAAATAACTTACATCCTGATGATACCACAATTTTGTTTGTTATAAAAACCATTATTCACAACAATTCTAACGTGCGTGGACATTCTAAATTTTCGAATCAAAGAAGTCGAATATGAGACTTTTGCAAAATTACACAGGGGAAAGTCCAATCCACAATTAAGCAGATAGAATTCAATAGGCCGAGAAACAAAATCCCCACCGAAGCGCAATGTACTTAGCAGTAAAAATCTGCAAATCAAAGATTTGTGATTTCCTTGTATAAGTTCGCCTACTATTTGCTGCGCAAACAGGGCGAGCTACTAACGTTCGCGAG
>JBAWWY010000034.1:0-15655 GCA_037144355.1 Eubacteriales bacterium
ATAATCAATAATATTAAATTAAGAAGGTGCTTAAAATGAAAAAAAGGATAATAGTTTTAGGTGGTGGCTACGCTGGCGTACTCACGGCTAAAAATCTATCAAAGAAGTTCAAGAAAAGCAGCGAGGTTGAAATCACGCTGATTGACAAAAACCCGTTCCATACCATGTTGACAGAACTGCACGAAGTTGCAGCTTGCAGAGTTGAAGAAAACAGCATCAAGGTCAGTCTTCAAAAGATTTTCGCCGGAAGAAATGTAAATGTAGTACTAGATACTATTTCTTCCATTGATTATGATAATAAAAAAGTTGTAGGAACTGAAACCAGTTATGATTATGACTACCTGGTTGTTTCCACTGGTTCCAAACCAACCTTTTTTGGGATTCCTGGAGCTGCGGAAAACACCCATAAGCTATGGTCTTATGAAGATGCAGTAAACTTAAGGAACCATATGGTCAATATTTTTTCAATGGCTGCCCTTGAGCCAAATAAGGCAAAGCGAGAAAAGTTGCTTACTTTCTTCGTTGTTGGCGCTGGTTTCACCGGTGTTGAAATGGTTGGTGAATTGGCTGAATGGCTTCCTAACATTACTACCGAGTATGAATTGGATCCAAAGGAAGTAACCATTTACAATGTGGATATTCTTGAAAGAGTCGTTCCGGTTCTTCCTGAAAAGCTTTCCGCAAAAGTTCATAAGAGACTGGAAAAAATGGGTGTCAAACTCATGCTGAAAGCGGCAGTTGTTGCGATTGGCCCTGATTATATTGAAGTAAAAATCAATAATGAATTGAAACGATTCGAAGCGACTACCGTTATCTGGTCTGCCGGAGTTGAGGGTACTGATGTTTCCTTCAAAGCAGGTGAAGCCAGCGGTCAGGCTGCTGGAAGAGGACGTATACAGACAGATCAGTATTTGAGAGTTTCTGGCAAAAATGACGTATTTGTGGGTGGAGACAACATTTTCTTTATCCCTGAGGGTTCCAAAGCACCAGTGCCCCAGATGGTTGAGAATTGTGAATCTTCTTCTCACACAGTAGCTGTCAATATAGCAGCTGCAATCCATGGCAAGCCTATGGAATCATACAAACCCAAGTTCCACGGAGTAATGGTTTGCGTGGGTGGACGTTATGGGGTTGCCCATGTCGGTACAGATAATTTTAAATTAGCTTTGCCATCATTCCTTGCAATGTTTACAAAACACTTTATAAATATAATATATTTTACACAGCTTTTAGGCTGGAATAGAATATACAGTTATATTTGCCACGAATTCGCCAATGTTAAGAATAATAGAAGTTTCCTTGGAGGCCACTTTTCAAACAGGACTCCCAACTTCTGGATGGTTCCACTTAGAATATTCCTTGGGGTTACATGGATTATTTCCGGAGTTGAGAAAATTGGGCAAGGATGGCTTACTGGACCACAATTGAAAGGTTTCTTCCAAGGCGCAAACAAGTTCTACGAAGGAATCCTCGGACCTACAGTGTGGGGCGGCAAGGATATCGGCGGAATAATAATGAAGGTTTTCGCCGAAGATGATAATGCAACCAATGCCGTTACTTCCGCCACAAGTGCTACGGCACCTGTAGCGGCAACTGCTGCAAATGCTGCAACAACAGCTGGTGATGCTGTTACGGCAGCCACCGGAGCGGCCACTGGAGCCGTTGGTCATGCAGGGCAAATTTTATTAAATTGGGATATCTTTAGTTTTATCAAGATCATTCTTGTAAACTCCGGAGAAGTTGCATTTAAGATGCAGGTTCGTTTCGTTGACTGGATGATGAACAGTTTTATCCTTTCAAATGACGGAACACAGATGTTCTTCCAGATAACAATAATAGTACTTGAAATTATCATCGGATTGTCTTTGATAGCAGGCTTGTTCACTTTCCTTTCCGCAAGCACCTCGCTAGTCTTGCAATTGATGTTCGTAACCTCCACAGGTCTTTACATGAGTACCTGGTGGATGTTCTTCGGCGGCATAGCGATGCTGTTTGGAAGTGGAAGCGTTCTTGGACTAGATTACTATGTCCTACCATACCTAAAGAGAAAATGGAAAAATGTTGGCTTTGTAAAGAGATGGTATATCTATAATGATTAAAAAAGCAGATATCATCCTGGCAATCATATTAGTGATTGCCGGGGTGGCATCGACTATCTTTCTCCTTACTGGGGGAGTACGGGGGCAGTCGGTAGTTATCTCCATTGATGGGAAAAACTACGGCACCTACGATCTTACTCAAAATGAAGTAATAGACATAAATAAAAACGGTCATTTCAACAGGGTTGAAATCAAGGATGGAAAGGCGACAATGATTGACGCTAGTTGTCCCGATAAGCTTTGCATCAGGCAGGGATCAATTGACAACACAAACCAGACTATTGTATGCCTGCCCAACAAGGTTGTCGTTGAAATCAAAGGCCCTGTTAAGGATGGTCCTGATACATATTCAAACTAATTTGAAAGGCAGGAAGATGTTTGGCTAGGAAAATTGCAATAAGCAGTATCTTTGCAACGCTTGCTCTAATTTTTTCTTATATAGAAAGACTAATCCCCTTTGATATTGCAGTTCCTGGTGTCAAGCTGGGAATTTCAAATATTGTGGTGATAATTGCCCTTTATGCCCTAGGCACAAAATACGCCTTGGGTATCAACGTCTTCAGAATATTTGTTGGAGGCCTGCTTTTTAGTGGCGTCTTTGGTATGGCATACGCCCTTGGTGGCGGTCTTTTAAGTTTTTTAGTCATGTACCTGCTCAAAAAAACCAATTTATTCAGCATTGTTGGAGTCAGCATGGCCGGAGGAGTATTCCACAACATAGGTCAGATTCTAATGGCTACCCTGATAATATCAAATGTTAAGATTATGCTCTATTTGCCTGTCTTGATAATCTCAGGTATTATAAGCGGAATAGTAATTGGAATTTTTTCATATAATTTGATGAAACCGCTAAAAAAAGTATTCGTGTACTCGTAAGTTAGGAAAGAAAATAATGGAAAATGTTAAATCTCCATATCCAATAGAATATGCCCTCTCCGGAGAAGCAATAATCGGCCAGATAGACCGGGTTCTTAAAAGCAGCCCGGAATTGATCAATGAAATCATGCATAGCCTCACCGAGGTCCATGGCAAGAACATACGTGGGCAATTGACTGCATTGTCTTCCTGCGATAAACAGGGCAAGGTAAATCTTTCAACAGTGAAAATAGCATCTGCCATTGAGCTTCTTCATCTTGCAAGTTTGATTCACGACGATGTGGTGGACGATGCAGATATTAGAAGAGGTCTTCCCAGCACCCATTCAAGATTTGGAAAGAAAAATGCCGTTATTTCAGGCGACTACATTTTTTGTCTTTGTTTTTCTCTAATCTCCGAAGCCTATGCGGGTGAGGAGAGCAATGAGTATATGGACAGGGTATCTGATTTCTCCAAGGTTATGAGTTATATTTGCCTTGGCGAGCTTAGACAGAGCAAACATAATTTTGATCTTGATCTGGATTTTAAGAATTATTTGAAAATCATCGGTGGTAAAACCGCTACCTTGTTCTCCCTATCCATGTATGCTGGAGCAAGGGCTGGAGGAATTGACCATCATAAGGCGAAACTTTTTGGTAAAATTGGTGCCAATTTCGGAGTTATATTCCAATTGATTGACGATTATCTTGATTATGAAATTGGATCCTTAGCTGGCCAAAAGCCAGTTGGAAAAGATATTAAGGAAGGTATAATAACCTTGCCTCTTATCTACGCTATTAAGAAAGACCCTTCTCTCAAGGAATTCATCAGTAGCTGTTTTACAGATAAGGAGATGCTTGACGAAGCAATTGAAAGAGTTAGGTTCCTTGGTGGCCCCCAATATGCAAAGGATATGGCAAAGAAGTTCTATAATAAAACTTTGAAACTAATAAATGAAGTCGATGATGATTTCAAGAGATTAGAGCTAACTAAAATATTGGAAAATTTGTATGAAAGAAAAATGTAAAAAATAAATAAATTGTTTGTTTATTTTTTAACATTGTTGGTATATAATAAGTACATTAGAAATTGAGGACCGGCTTGCGGGGAGCTTCTCCCAGACTGGTTATAGAAAAACTGGACAGACCGTCTTGCAAGGATGCATGAAAGCATCTACGCAACAGGGCAGCACAGAGAGTTTAATGCATTTAAGCTTCGGTTCTGCCGAAGCTTTTTTATTTTGTAGAAGTGAGGTTTCATATGGAAAGTGACAAAGAATCAAGAATTGGCGTAGTTGGAATAATAATCGAGGACACAGAAAAAACAGAGGAAGTGAATAGGATTCTCCACCTGCATGCAGGCTTAATCGTTGGGAGAATAGGGATTCCTTACCTTCAAAGGAAAGTGTGCGTAATCTCCCTGGTTGTGGATGGCACTTCTGACGACATAAGTGCTTTGACCGGAAAGCTTGGGAAGGTTCCAGGCATCCAAGTTAAATCAGCTCTTGCTAAGGCTTGATAAAAAACCCGTAATATGATTGATAAAGACTTCAGCAAATAATAAAAAAAAAGAAGGAATAAACCATGAATTATAACTTATTAATAGATAATATATTGTCAAACTCACGCGCGTCGAAAGATGAAATCCTTGAATTATTTCAAGATTCCGCAAAGGATGATTTGTTTTTTAGAGCGAACAAGGTTAAGGAAGAAAATTTCGGCAAGGATATTATCCTGCGTGGAATTGTGGAATTTTCCAATTACTGCCGTTGTTCATGTTCATATTGCGGCCTGTACGAAGGAAACAAGGAATTGGAAAGATTCAGGTTTTCCGTGGATGAGATAGTTTCATATGCACAAGAAGCTTTTCAAGCCGGTTATAAATCTATCATCCTTCAGTCAGGGGAAGACCTGCATTTTAATGCCGATTTGATGTCTGAAGCCATTAAGAGGATAAAAGCTCTTGGAGACTTGTCTTTGACATTGAGTATAGGCGAACGTCCAAGAGAGGAATATAAGCAGTGGTTCAAAGATGGAGCGGACAGATATCTGCTCAAGCATGAAACCGCTGATGAAAGTTTATATAATAAGCTCCATCCCCATTCAAATTTCCAAAAGAGACTTGGATATCTAAACAGCCTGAAAGAAATTGGCTATGAGACAGGAAGCGGCTTTATGGTGGGGCTGCCAGGGCAGACTACAGAATCCTTGGCTGATGATATTCTGCTCCTCAAGGAACTTGAGCTGGATATGGCGGGAATAGGAATTTTTATCTCCCACCCGGGTACGCCCCTTGTAGGATCAGAATCCGGATCTCCACTTGACGCTTTGAAATGCGTGGCCATAACCAGATTGCTCCTAAACATGTGCCATCTACCTTCCACCACATCAGTGGAGGTTGGCAGCAGCGAAAAGTATACACCACTAAACTGCGGTGCAAATGTAATAATGAAAAAAGTTGAGCCATATAAATACAGGAAGCTTTATGAAATATACCCGAATAATAAAATCGCGGATAAAACCATCAAGGATGAACGGGACGAACTGGTTGATTATATTCATTCCGTTGGTTTGACAGTTTCAAGTAAAAAAGGTTTAACCAGTTGCTAGAATTGTTTGTTATGCAGAAATAGATATGAAAACAAAGATAGATAGATTGATAGATTGACATAGTAAAGAAAGGAATCGATTAAATGAAAAACTCAGTTGATTTTATAAACGACCAGGAAATCAGAGATGCTCTTGCACTTTCTTCTGAAAAAGCAAAAGATAGGGAACTTGTAATCTCCATAATAGAAAAAGCCAAGACTGCTGTGGGCCTTGACCACAGAGAAACCGCAATACTTTTGTCAGTTGAGGATCCTGCACTTATTCAGATGATGAAGGACGCAGCTGGGGCAATCAAGGAAAAAATCTACGGCAAGAGAATAGTTATTTTTGCGCCATTATATTTGAGCAACTACTGCGTGAACAATTGCAGTTATTGCGGCTACAAGCACTGCAACGAAAACATGTGCCGAAAGAAATTGACCATGGATGAAATCAAGGACGAAGTGAGGGTTCTCCAGGGACTTGGCCATAAAAGAATTGCTCTTGAAGTAGGGGAAGATCCAGTAAATTGCCCAATCGAATATGTTCTTGAAGCCATGGAGAACATCTACTCACTTCATTTTGATAATGGAAGCATAAGAAGAGCTAATGTGAATATTGCCGCAACAACAGTTGAGGACTATAAAAAGTTGAAGCATGCCGGGATTGGAACTTATATCCTATTCCAGGAAACCTATCATCAGCCAACATATGAAACCGTGCATAAGAGCGGGCCAAAACATAATTACGCCTATCATACAACAGCCATGGATAGGGCTATGGAGGGTGGTATCGATGATGTGGGTTTCGGAGTTCTTTATGGGCTTTATGATTATAAATATGATACTGTCGCAATGATGATGCACAAGGAACATCTTGAAAATGTCTTCGGTGTTGGTCCTCATACAATTTCAGTCCCTAGGTTGAAAGCAGCTGAGGGAATGAGCCTGACCGACTATCCATACATGGTCACTGATGCTGACTTTATAAAAATTGTAACCATAATCAGGCTTTCAGTTCCATATACTGGAATTATCCTTTCAACTAGGGAAGGTGGGGATTTCCGTGAGAAAGTAATAGCTGTCGGAGTTTCCCAGATCAGCGCCGGTTCCTGCACTGGAGTTGGCGGTTATGTGGAAGAATACGAAGCTGTTGAAAAAAGCAAACTTGATACAAAGCAATTCGAGGTGGAAGATCATCGGTCTCCATTGGAAATACTGAAAAACCTTTGTGAAGACGGTTATATTCCAAGTTATTGCACCGCTTGCTACAGGCAGGGGCGAACCGGAGACAGGTTCATGAGACTTGCAAAATCAGGTCAGATAAACAATGTATGTTTGCCAAATGCCTTAATGACATTTAAGGAATACTTGATAGATTATGCCGATGAAGAACTAAGGAAGACGGGAACCATTCTTATAGAAAAATCCCTGGCAGATATAAAATCAGAACAGGTTAGGGAAATGACCCGGGAGCAACTTGATAAAATTGAGAACGGTACAAGAGATTTGTACCTGTAGCAGGAGGATAAAATGCAAAACACACCAAACGCTAACAGACTTCATATTGCAATTTTTGGAAGAAGAAATGCTGGAAAATCAAGTCTGATAAATAGTATTACAGGCCAGAGCATAGCCTTGGTTTCAGAAATCGCCGGAACCACCACCGACCCGGTTTACAAAGCAATGGAACTATTGCCTATCGGCCCGGTAGTTATAATTGACACTGCGGGCATTGACGATGTGGGAGAACTTGGCTACCTTCGAGTGGCCAAAACCAAGGAAGTTATCGCAAAAACCGATATAGCCTTCCTAGTATTTCCTGCGGATGCAGCTTGGCCTCTTGATTTGTCCTTTGAAACCGATTGGTATGAAGATCTTAAGAAAGCAGGAATTCCAGTAATAGGCGTCCTGAATAAAAGCGACCTTGCAATGGATGAAATTGTTAGCCTGGATGAAAAACTGAAAGTATTAAGCAGCGAATTTCCCATCCCTTTCGTTCAAACCAGCATTAATGACAGCAAATCCATAGAGGATTTAAAAAAATTATTAATTGAGAATGTGCCATTTTATGAAAAGGATGTAATCGTGTCAGACTTGTTTTCCCCTGGAGATATTGTCTTGCTTGTGGCTCCACAGGATATCCAAGCGCCAAAAGGAAGATTGATACTTCCTCAAGTTCAAGTCATGCGTGATGTTCTCGATCATAAAGGCCTTTTGATTACAGTTACCACCGATATGCTTGAAGATTTGCTTTCAAAGTTGAAGATTGCTCCTGCCCTAGTAATTACTGATTCCCAGGTATTTGAGAAGGTAAACGGAATATTGCCTCCTGAAATTCCTCTCACCTCTTTTTCAATAGTAATGGCAAGATATAAAGGTGACCTTTCGGCATTTGTTGATGGTGCCTCAGCCATAAGCCAGCTTCAGGACGGCGACAAGGTATTGATTGCTGAAGCCTGCACCCACCATGCATTGCAGGGGGATATAGGCAGAGAAAAGCTACCAAGATGGCTTGCAGAATTTACTGGCAAGAAACTGGTTGTTGAAAAGAAGACCGGGATTGATTTTTCCAATGACTTGTCAGAATATAAATTGGTAATACATTGCGGCGCATGCATGTTCAATAGAAAACAGATGATGTCCAGAATCATACTGTCAAGAAACCAGCACGTTCCAATTACCAACTATGGCACTGCAATAGCCTATATGAATGGAATCCTGCCAAAAGTTACTAAAGGACTTTAAGAAAATACCAGGCTGGATTTGTCAAATATGATTATTAATTGTCAAAACTGACTGGGATGGAAAAGCTGTGTTTAGAGCCTAATGTGTTTTTAAAACTGACTCATATAAAGGTATATCAGATAATTCACCTGGTCATAAAGACAAATATAAATAACTGAAGCGGCGACTATGAATGGCCCAAGGGGCTGGTAGTCGCCTCTTTTTAATTTTTTGAGCAACATTAGGAATATGAAGTAAAAACCGCTGGTCAAAATGGTCAATATTAGTACGATTAGAATGCCATAAGTTCCAAACAGCAATCCCACTGCCGCCAGCAGCTTCACATCGCCGAAACCCATAGCTTCCTTTTTCAAAAGGAATGAGCCTATAAATCCGATCGCAAATATTGTCCCACCACCTATCAACGCTCCAAGAAGCGGCGAGTAGAATGTAAAATGAAAATATGGAGTTGCTCCCAGCATGTTCGTTTCAAACATCTCAAGTGCATACAAGAAAACTGCTGTAATACCTATGGCTACAACCAATTGGTCTGGAATGATCATATATTTCTTGTCTGAAATTCCAACTATTACAAGCAGAATGCATGGTATGAACAAAATGAGAAGATATAAAGTGAAACCATATTGAAAAAGCATGGCTGTAAATATGACGAAGTACAGCAGGCTTAAAAGTATTCCTGTATTCCTGAATTTCAATTTATTTTCCTTGAATGCTTCCTCGTCAACTTCCTCCCCGTAATCCACCAGCCATTTGGCTGGGATCTTGTTGAAAATCGACACGGTCAAATAGCCGGCACCCGTGCCGACTATTATTACAAACAATGCAAATAATAGAATATTAATAAAAAGAATCAAGGCTTTCTCCTATTTTTTCCACGAGCTCTTCAAATCAACTATCTGATTGAAGACTTTTTCCGATGCATTTGTTTCAAACGCATCCGCTATATAATATCCGTGTCTGAAGAACTGGAACCTGTCTTCTGGGGATGCGCCCTTGATTGATTCTTCTCCCAAGGCTTGATATTCTTTAACAGAATCCTCATTGAAAATCGTTTCACCGTTTTCGTTTTCAACCATAAGGTAGCTGTAAGCTCTTACCTTTATTTTAGCAGCAGAACTTCCATCAACCCAGTGGATTGTTCCCTTGACTTTTCGCTCTGAGAAACCGCTGCCGCTTTTTGTCTTTGGATCATATGTGCATAGCAGTTCGACTACATTGCCCCCATCGTCTAGAACAAAGTCCTGACAGGTTAGGAAATAGGCCCCTTTGAATCTGACTTCATTTCCCTTGAATAGTCTGAAGTAGCCCTTGGATGGAGCTAACATGAAATCTTCCTGTTCTACAAAGAGATGCTTGGAAAATTTCACCATTCTATTTCCTTTTGTTTCATCTTCCTTGCTGTTTTCCACCTCAACCTCTTCAACCTGTCCTTCCGGATAGTTGGTGATTGTAACTTTAAGTGGATTTAGCACTACCATTTTGCTTTCAACCTGTGTCTGCAGGTCTTCCCTGATGCAATGTTCAAGCATGGCTATATCAACTGTGCTATTTGATTTTGAAACTCCAATTCTGTCGCAGAAATCCCTTATTGCCCCAGGAGTATAACCTCTTCTTCTTAGCCCCACCAGGGTTGGCATTCTTGGATCGTCCCATCCGCTTACCTGCCCGTTGTCCACAAGCGCCTTCAGATATCTCTTGCTCATAAGCATATTTGTTATATTGAGCCTTGCAAATTCAATCTGCTGTGGTGGCTGAGGCCATTCAAGCTGTGCAAGAACCCAGTCGTATAATGGTCTGTGGTCTTCAAATTCCAAAGTGCATATTGAATGCGTGATTCCTTCTATGGCGTCCTCTATTGGATGGGCATAATCGTACATTGGGTATATGCACCACTGGTCGCCGGTGTTATGATGGTCAGCATTGCTTATTCTATAAATGACCGGATCCCGCATGTTGATATTGGGAGAGCCCATGTCGATTTTGGCCCTCAATACCTTGTCTCCGTCATTAAATTCCCCATTCTTCATTTTTTCAAAAAGTTCCAGATTCTCAGCGATGCTTCTGTCCCTAAATGGGCTATGCTTGCCGGGCTGGGTAAGACTGCCCCTATAGGCTTTTATCTCGTCGGCAGTCAAGTCGCAGACGTATGCCTTGCCTTTCTTCACTAACTCGGTGGCGCATTCATACATCTTCTGGAAATAGTCGGAGGCAAAAAAGAGGTTGTCCCACTTGAAGCCCAGCCATTCTACGTCACCTTTGATGGAATCCACATATTCCACGTCTTCTTTAACTGGATTTGTATCATCAAATCTCAGATTGCATTTTCCATGGTACTTTTGCGCTGTGCCGAAGTTCAAGCAAATTGACTTGGCATGGCCTATATGCAGATACCCGTTGGGTTCTGGCGGAAACCTGGTGCAAACCTGGTCTCCGTATGTTTTATTCTCAAGATCCTTTTCAATTATGGCGTGGATAAAATTGGTGGATTCGCTCATCTTATAATCCCCTTTCAGATTTTGAATTCTGAAACGTATTATATCATCTTTTTTATTTGTTGTATCCCTAATTTCACACATTTTAGGGCTCTTCCTTCAATGTCAGAAATAATTATTGTCTAAGTGCTTCTTCCAATACGTTTAGAATATTATTTTGCCTATTTGCGTAATATAACTAATATATTTTTGAATTTATACTATACGCTTGATATTATCCTTGCTATTTGATATTATTAACTAAATATTAAGGTGGTGAAGAAATGGACTCGATTGATGTTAAAATTCTGGAAATACTCCAGACGAATGCTCGTATTTCAGTATCTGAAATCAGCAGCAAGGTTTCATTATCCTTGTCCGCCGTTAGCGAAAGGCTGAAAAAACTTGAAGCGTCAAAAGTAATCAAGGAATATACCGCAATTTTGGATTCAGAGCTTTTAGACAAAGAACTTTCAGTAATAATGAATATAAGTTTGGAAAATCCCCAGAGTACCAATGATTTTATGGAGCTGGTCAGGAGAGAACGTGAAATCCTTGAGTGCCATTATATTACAGGGGATTACGACTACGCATTGAAAATAACAACTAAAAACACCAAGACTTTGGAAGATATGATGAATAGGATTAAAAGCGTCCGGGGAATCAAGAAAACCCAGACCAATGTTATTTTATCAACCATAAAACATTTATACAGCATAAGTCCCGGAGAAGTTAAAGCATAGTAAATATTGCTAATCCATATAATTTATTTAGGAGGATACGAAATGATAATTGGCGTGCCAAAGGAAATTAAAAACAACGAAAACCGAGTAGCCCTCACTCCAGGAGGAACCAGGACTTTGACCAAAAGAGGACATAGGGTTTTAATCGAAACGCTTGCAGGAATTGGCAGCGGCTTTTCCGATGAGGAATATCAAATCTCGGGAGCCGAAATATATAAAAGCAAAGAGCAACTTTTTAAAGATGCCGATATGATAATGAAAGTCAAAGAACCACTTAAAGAAGAATATCCATTATTCAAAGAGGATCAATGTCTCTTCACATATCTGCACCTTGCCCCAAATCCTGATCTTACAAGTGCTCTATTGAAGGCCAAAGTTAAAGGGATTGCATATGAGACAATCGAACTTCCAAATAAGACTCTTCCCCTTCTTGCTCCAATGAGCGAAGTCGCCGGCAGAATGTCAGTGCAAATCGGGGCAACCCTTCTGCAGAAGGCAAACGGCGGCTCGGGGATGCTGCTTGGAGGAGTTCCAGGAGTTGCTCCCGCTGAAGTTGTAATAGTCGGAGGCGGCAATGTTGGTTTGAATGCCGCCAAAATTGCTGTTGGAATGGGCGCAAGAGTTACAATCCTGGACATCAACGCTGCAAGATTTTCGTATATCGACGATGTATTCCTTGGAAGGATTACAACCTTGGCATATAACGAATACAACTGTGAAGCCGCTGTGGCAAAAGCCAACCTGCTCATAGGCGCAGTTTTAGTAGCTGGACAAAGCGCCCCAAAGACAGTAAGTGAGGAAATGGTAAAAAGCATGGCTAAAGGTTCCGTAATCGTAGATGTAGCCATCGACCAAGGCGGATCCATAGAAACTATAGATAGAATAACCACCCATGACAATCCAAGCTATGAAAAACACGGAGTTATTCATTACTCCGTTGCAAACATGCCTGGAGCAGTTCCAAGAACTTCCACATTTGCCTTGGAAGCGGCAACTTTGCAGTACGCTATCATGCTTGCTGACAAGGGCCCGGAAAAGGCTATGCTGGAAAACGAATCATTGATGAAGGGATTGAACACATACAAGGGCAATATTACCTGCCTCGGCGTTTCCAAGAGCTTGAATATGCCTTATGTTGATCCTTATACAATGATTAAATAGCCAATTTACTTATCTGTTAAGATAAATTGAGTACTTTGTTCACGATTCACGACCAAAAGGTAAAAAGCCCGGGCTCTCCGGGCTTTTTCCTTTCCTGCTCAAATAGTAAGAGCTTTCATTACTCCTCTGATGAACAAGGTGCTTATCAGCAATAAAAAACGCCACCCGGCAGGGTGGCGTCTATCTTTAAATATTTAATCTATTTCTATTTCTTCTTCAGCGATTTGGGTTTTGCACCCTTGACCTTGCCGCCAGTTTGTCCTATTACCTTGTCGCTGTCTTTTTTCTTTTCGCTGCCTGAGCCTGCCTTATCAACAGTCTTTCCTTTTTCCTTGGCTACT
Organism: Eubacteriales bacterium; assembly: GCA_037144355.1. Classification (GTDB taxonomy): domain Bacteria; phylum Bacillota; class Clostridia; order Peptostreptococcales; family Anaerovoracaceae; genus JBAWWY01. The sequence goes on from JBAWWY010000034.1 coordinate 13,006, forward strand.
TTATATGGATTGACCTTGCCAGTTTTCGATGCAGCTTCAGCTTCTTTTCGAGCTTTTCTCTTGGCATCCCATGTTGAATAAAGAACCATTACAGCAACCATTACAAACATCATTATCGTGCTGATCTGGCTGTCTTTAGCTACGTTCCTGGTTTTGAAAGTTACTGTCTTTATAGTTCCCAGGGTTTGTCCTGATGTGGAGACCAATGATGAGTCGATGCTGACTTTATATTCGGTATTGGCTATGAGGTCTCCGCTCATAAGCAATGATATCCTTGTATGGTCATCTGGCGTGTAAAGAGCCTTGAAAGGAACGCTCTTTCCAGACTGGTCGACTACCTTGAATGCTTTTGAATTGGTTGATTGCACTGCTGCATCTCCAACATCCTCGCTGAAGGTAAGCTTGACCATTAAATTGATTGGTTCAAATCCAGTTCCACCATCTTTTGGATACGTGTTTACAAGCTGAAGGCTGGATGCAAAAGCCAGTGGTGCGCTTATCATGATTATTAGTAGAACTAGTATGAATATTGAGCACATTTTTTTCATTATTTCTTCCTCCCGGATTGATTTCGAATATTTTTGAAAAATTTCCTTATTATATCCTGGCATTGTTCTTCTAAAATGCCGGTTTCTATTTCAACAAAATGATTAAGTCTTTCATCTTGTATAATATTCATTAGTGATCCACAAGCTCCAGTTTTTGGATCCATGGTCCCGATATATATCTTGTCCAGCCTGGACAAAACAATAGCTCCAGCACACATAGAGCAAGGTTCCAAAGTTACATAAAGCTCACATCCAAAAAGTCTCCAGCCTCCCAAACGCTTAGCTGCTTCTCTGATGGCAATCATCTCGCAATGATTTGTCGGGTCCTTGGTGGTTTCTGTCAGGTTGTGTCCCCTGCCAATAATCAAACCATCTTTCACAACGATGGCCCCAATGGGAACTTCACCCTTTTCTTCTGCTAAAGATGCTTCCAACAAAGCTTCCTTCATAAATTCTTCTTTTGACATTGTTACCTCTTGATAAAATTCTACATCATATTATCATAAAACCTCAGGGTTTTCAATTTTTATCTTCTTGAATATCCTCTTTATATCATCATCAATATAATTATGTTTTACAGTCTTCACATTGAATTTGAAAATTGTAAAAACAAACTGGATTACATAGCCAACACCCAGAGACAATATTATGGTTCCGATCCCGACAGTTCCCCCAAGGAAATATCCTATGATAAATACAGTAACCTCAATAGAGTTCCTGATGAACCTTACGGACTTGCCGGTCTTCTTATGTATTGCCACCATTACTCCATCCCTTGGTCCGGCCCCAAGACCCGCGGCAAGGTACAGGTAGCAAGCCAGTCCGATTATAGCCATGCCGGCTGCCAACATTAAAATTCGTAGAATTATGCCATCTGGCTCAGGCAAGATATGATTCTTCATTATCAGGTCAAGGAACCACCCAATCAAGATCATGTTCAAAATAGTACCTGTGCCTACTTTTTCTTTGAAAAAGAAATTGATAATAACAATAACCAAGCCGACAAGAATACTTGCCTGCCCCATGGTCATACCAGTCTGCCTGGAGATACCCTGATGAAAGACATCCCAAGGAGAGAGCCCCAGTTTGGCGTTTATTGTTGCCACAATACCAACCGCATATAATAAAAGTCCTATTATCAACTTGAAATATTTTAATACCATTATTTTCCCCAATAGTTCGAATCGACTGCCTAAATTGTCGTAGAGATTAATGTATCATTTTTGGCGCTGTTTTAATAGCCCTTGCCTTGATATTTCCACTTATTGATATTATACTTGAAATATGTTTTTTCATTTGAGGAAAAGAGGTTTTTATGTGGATTGATGTTTTCGTACTTGTAATATTCCTTGCATATCTTGCGGACGGATTTAGAAAAGGTTTTGTCAAGACCGGTATCGATACTTTCGGCTGGATACTATCCATCATTTTTGCATTTGTCTGGTATAAGAAAGTAGCAGACTTCGTAAGGGAAAAGACCGGGATCGATGAAAAGATATACAGCACTGTAAATTCCAAGATTCAAGAAAGCTCAGGCAAAACCGTGGACCAGCTTTTAAGCTCTCTACCTTCTTCCATAAGCTCAACCATAAAAAATGCTGGCACAGACTTGTCCCACAACCTGGCCACAATATTGACCGATACAATCTTTAACATATTCTGCTTCATCGCAGTTGTCTTCCTAATCCGAATAGCATTCGTGCTCCTCTCATCCCTGATCACCAGAGGCGGCAAGGACAATATTCTCGGATTTGTTGATAGATTATTCGGGATTGTTGCCGGCGCCATAAAGGGAGTTTTGGTCATATACTTCGTACTTGCCCTCCTCGTGGGAATAATCGGAGTTTCCAAGAGCGACTTTTTAATCACCAATCTGGATAAAGCGCCCTTCACCAGTTTTCTTTACGACCACAACCTAATATTCATTGCAGTCAAAGACGTTTTATAATATACTATCCGAGTCTGGACTTGAAAGATCAGAAAATCTACTTGATCTTCCAATCCTATCCCAAAATATCCATGACATGTCTGTGTAGCTCAGGGGATAGAGCGTCGGTTTCCTAAACCGTGCGTCGGAGGTTCGAATCCTCTCACGGACACCA
>JBAWWY010000035.1:0-14761 GCA_037144355.1 Eubacteriales bacterium
TTTGAAAAATAGAAGGAGATTGAATGGCGGCTCTTGCAGAAACATTTATACAAAACGACAAATTTTTATTCACACTGATCAATCGTAGGCTTCACTCGAGTTTTCTGAATCGATTGTTAGGTTTCTTGACAAATCTAGGTTCAACACCTTTCATGGTACTCCTTGTCTGCCTTTCAATTTACTTCTTTCCTTTGACAGGTGAACGTCTTGCTTCAAATTTAATAGCAAGCCAATTAATAATTCATACTCTAAAAAGGTTGGTAAACAGACAACGACCTTATCAGATATTGGAGTGTTACCTTGTCTGCAGTCCACCCGATTGCAAATATTCATTCCCCTCAGGTCATTCTGGCGCTTCCTTGTCTGCGGCATTAGTGCTTTCCAGCAGCTTCCCGTATCTGTATCCCTTGCTATTCTCTTTGGTTTTTCTTGTAAGTTTTTCCCGTACTTACTTAGGGTTTCACTTCGTATCCGATGTGCTTGCGGGTTTGCTTATTTCATATTTGACTTTTATATTTCTTCCACTTTCATTAATATTTTAATATTTGCTCAATTTGAGAACCCGTTATCTTTTATTCCATTGAATAAGTTCCCTCAATTGCAAAAACAGTTTCCTCGCAAATGTTTGTTGCATAGTCTGCGATTCTTTCAAAGTGAGCTGCAATGAAGATAAACATGACACTCTGCTTTGCGATTTCTTTGTCTTCTCCGGTCATATTGATAAGCTCGTCGTTTAAATCCCTATAGATTTCATCAACTTCCTCATCTGACTTCCATACTTTCCTTGCAAGCCTAAGATCCTTATTGATAAAAGCATCTATGGAGTCATTGACCATCCTTGCGGCCAAATCAGCCATTCTGGGGATATCAACCAGCTCTTTTATAAATTTCTTGTTCTCAAATCTCAAGGTATATTTTGCAATATCCTCACAATGGTCTCCAATTCTCTCAAGGTCCCTAATCATCTGCAGAATTGATATTGCCATTCTCAAATCTCCGGCTACAGGCTGCTGCCTCGCCATGAATTTTACACACTTATCCCTTATAGAATCCTCAATCATGTCAATATTCTCATCGTCCCCGATAATCTTTCTTGCAAGTTCCGAATCCTGTGCTTGAAGGGATTTTATAGCAAGACGAATAGCGTTTTCAACTAAAGCTCCCATTTCCAGAAGCTCGTTTACTATTGTCAGCATCTCCTGATCCATCTGTATTCTACCAGTCATTTCAACCTCCATCTTTCCCTTATTAAATACCATATTTCTACTTTTCAAAATTTTTCTTTATCTCTCTACCTTTCAAACAATCATCCAAACCTGCCCGTTATATATTCCTCAGTCTTCTTGTTTGTTGGATTGGAGAATATGACTTCAGTCTTGTCGGTTTCCAGCACCTTTCCGTTTAGAAAGAATGAGGTGTAATCCGAAACTCTACCGGCCTGCTGCATATTATGGGTTACAATTACAATTGAATACTTCTTGGCCAAGCCTTCCAGCAGGCTTTCAATCTTTGAAGTCGCAACAGGGTCAAGGGCGGAAGTAGGCTCATCCATTAGGATTACCTCTGGTTCCACTGCAAGGCATCTTGCAATACAGAGCCTTTGTTGCTGTCCTCCGGAAAGTCCCAGTGCTGGCTTGTGCAGCCTGTCCTTAGCTTCTTCCCAAAGAGCAACTTCCTTAAGTGTCCTTTCCACGATGGCATTTAACTTGTCTTTGTCCCTTTCACCATGTATCTTGGGCCCATAAACTATATTTTCAAATATGGTCTTTGGAAATGGATTTGGCTTTTGAAACACCATTCCAACTTTCTTTCTCAAATTGATAAGGTCATAGTCTCTGGCGTATATGTCCTCATTGTCGAATTTCACCAATCCATCTATTTTGACCCCAAGAATCAAGTCGTTCATCCGATTCAGTGTCCTAAGGAATGTGGACTTGCCGCATCCAGAAGGTCCAATCAGGGCAGTGATCTTGTTTTCGTAAATCTTCATATCCACGTCTATAAGAGCCTGAAAATTCCCGTAAAAGAGGTTCAGCTTGTCTATTTCAAATTTTATCTGCTCTTGACTTGTTTCCATTTTTTAGCCTCCTGAATTATATCTATTATCTTTTATACTTTCTAGTCTGTCCTTATATTGCCATGCCTCGTTAGCTTTTGATTATGTACTTACTGGTAATGGCGTTTGCCGCAGTATTGATTATCAGCACTATTATTATCAGCAAGGTTGCCGTAGCATAGGTTTTTTCCAGTGACAATCCTTCCGATGCAAGGGTGTATAAATGGACGGACAATGTCCTGGTTGAATCGAACAGTGATGTTGGCATTTTAAGATTGCTTCCGCAAGTCAGCACTACTGCTGCTGTTTCACCAATGGCACGTCCAATTCCCAGTATGAGCCCTGTGAGTATCCCTGGCAGACAGCTGGGTATGATTACCCTTGTGATTGTTTGAAGCTTTGAAGCTCCCAGTGACAAGCTTCCCTCTCTATATGCCATGGGCACAGTCTTAAGGGATTCCTCAGTTGCCCGTATCAGAGTGGGCAGGATCATCATTGCCAAAGTAAGTCCTCCAGATAATATTGACCAGCCAAATCCGAGAAAGACAACAAAGAATGAGAATCCAAAGAGTCCGAATATTATGGACGGTATTCCTGCCAGTATTTCAGTAAAGAACCTTATTATTGAAACCCATTTCTTGCCTGCTGAGTATTCGGTGAAAAATATGGCAGCTGCCACTCCAATAGGCGTTGCGATTAAAACGGCAAAGAAAGTCAAATACAAGGTCCCCACAATGACGGACAATACTCCCCCGTCCTTGCCCATGTTGCTTGGCTCCTGGGTCAGAAACTCCAGGTTCACATGGGAGAGGCCATTTAAAAGAATGTATCCGATAATGAGAAGGAGGCTGAGCATGGCTAATGCTGAAAGCAGTCCAACTCCTGTATAAAAGGAATATTGCTTAATTTTCTTTATCATTGCTCATTCCTCCCAATTCCGCCCATTGTTGCCTGGGCTAAAATATTGAGGAGCATTATTATCAAAAATAGTATTATTCCAACTGCGTAAAGCGCCTGCTGGTGGGGTCGGTCTGCATATCCCATTTCCATTGCTATGGTTCCGGTCAAAGTTGCAGCTGAATCAAAGATGCTGCCTGGCATCCTTGGAGTGTTTCCTGTGATAAGCAAGACCGCCATGGTTTCTCCTATTGCACGTCCCATTCCTAGTATTATGGAGGAGATTATTCCCGACTTTGCTGCCGGGATCAAAACTCTGACTATTGTTTCCATCTTGTTTGCTCCAAGAGCAAGGGATGCTTCCTTGTACTCCCTTGGCACGGCCTTGATGGAGTTTTCGGATATGCTTACAATAGTTGGAAGTATCATTACTGCCAGTATTATGGCACCTGCCAGCACGCTGAATCCGGTGCTTGTTATTTTCGGGTCAAATATCTGAGCGAAAGGTACAATGGCGCTCCTTATGAAAGGAACCAGTACCACTAACCCGAAAAATCCGTAAACAACGGATGGTATGCCTGCTAAAAGCTCGATGGATGATTTAAATATCCTCGCAAAAGGCTGAGGTAAAACCTCCGCCAGAAATACCGCACAGGCTATACCTGTTGGAACCCCTATTATCAGGGCTCCGATGGTTATGGAAATCGTTCCGGTGATAAGTGGCAAGATGCCATAATTTCCGTTTGTTGGGGCCCATGTCGTTCCAAAGACAAAATTCAGCACTCCCACATTGGTCAATATGGGCAGTCCTTCCCGGAATATGAAAACCGTTATGAGCAATACTGACAAAGTGGAGATTATTGCGCATATGACTATAAGTTTTTCAGTTGCATTTTCAAGTAACTTCATATTGAATTCTTACCTTTCCAAGCTTTAACTTGCCTAATGAGTACATTATATCTCTTGGCTTAGCGTTTTAGATTAAGAGAATGTAAATTTTATGTTAATTCTATGTCAAGTTTATTTTTATAAGAAGTTAACATGATCTTAATATCATCTTAACAATCTAATGTTAAGATTTGTTTAAAACATATTAAAATCATAATTTATACAAATAAGGAAGGAATTATTAACATGAAAAAAATATTATTTATCGGACTCTCATTAATTCTTGCACTTGGATCACTTACTGCATGTGCCAGTACAGCAGAAACATCAACTGCAGATGCTTTGACAGGGAAAGTTATTATCGCTGGATCAACGTCTGTACAACCTTTATCGGAAGAATTGGGGGCCGCATTCACAAAAGCAAACCCTGGAGTTACAATTGAAGTTCAAGGTGGGGGTTCAGGTGTAGGCCTTAAGGCCGCTCAAGACAAACTTGCAGATTTTGGTTCAGTTTCGCGAGAGCTAACTACTGAAGAAGAAGCAACCATAGTCAATGAATATATAATTGCCAATGATGGTATTGCAGTTGTAGTAGACCCTGCAAACACGGTTTCAGACCTAACCCTTGATCAAATCAAACAGATATTCACAGGTAAAATAACGAATTGGAAAGAAGTCGGCGGAGCCGATGCCAAAATCGTTGTGGTGTCAAGAGAAGCAGGATCTGGAACAAGAGGTGCATTTATTGAAATAACAAAGGTTTCCGAAAAAAATGCCTCAGGAACAGCTATTGACAATACAATTAAAGATGCTATCGTTCAACCATCAACAGGTGCTGTGAAGCAAACTGTGGCAGGAACTCCCAACAGTATTGGGTATATGTCCATAGGTGCCTTGGATAATACCGTAAAGGCAATCAAAGTTGAAGGAATCGAGGCAACTGAAGCAAGCGTAGTAGCAGGAGACTATAAAATTTCCAGACCATTCATTTACCTTTCAAATACGGAATTGACTGATGTGGGTCAGGCTTACCTTGATTTCGTACTAAGCGCTGAAGGTCAGGCAATTGTGGCTAAGGATTTCATCCCAGTCCAATAACATAAACCCTCTAATTATATGTGAGCGAATGCAAGTTCGCTCACGATTCTAAATATAACAGTTTCTGTGAGAGGAAAATTCTATGCCCAAAATACTTGTAGTGGAAGATGAACATAATATAAATGAATTAATCGTCTATAATCTCAAAGCTGAGGGTTATGAAACAATTAGTGCCGAAGATGGAGAAAAGGGTCTTGCTCTTGCCATTGAACAAAAGCCAGATCTTATGCTGCTTGATGTGATGCTGCCAGGAAAGAATGGTTTTGATATCTGCAGAGAATTAAGAAATGAATACCAATTTAAAGCGCCGATTATTATGCTGACAGCAAAAGCCGAAGAGATCGACAAAGTTCTAGGATTAGAATTAGGTGCGGATGACTATATGACAAAACCTTTTAGCTTGAGAGAACTTATGGCAAGAGTTAAAGCTGCCTTGCGGAGAAGCCAAATTAGCGATGCCCCAGAAGTTAAAGTGCAATCGGTTTCCCCACGTCATCTCAAGTCAGGTGATTTAACAATGGACATTGAGAGGCATGAAGTTTATATAAAGGGCCATCAGGTTATACTCACTTATAAGGAGTTTGAAGTGCTCAGGATTCTCTTAGAATCTCGAAAAAAAGTTATAACAAGAGAATATCTTCTGAAACACGTTTGGGGTTTTGATCATGTAGGGGAAACGAGGACCGTTGATGTGCATGTTCGGTATTTGCGAAGAAAACTCGGGGAAGAGAACGATATCATTCAGACCATCAGAGGTGTAGGCTATAAGATCCAATAGGTGTTTCATTAGTGAATTATTGTATAATTATGTAATTGTATAGTGATCTAATAATAAAGGTCGGGAGTAATACAAATTACTCTCGGCCCTTTTGTATTTGTCTTGCCTCTTCTTTAATTGATTTTCCACAATTTTTTTCTCTCTATTCACTTATCAGTTTTTCCCGAAATTCCAATAGTTTTTTCTTTCTTTCATTAGATAGCGTAGGATATTTGGGATTCATATCCTTAAGAGTTTCAATAATCAAATCCGTAACAACATACCTGGAAAACCACTTTTTATCAGAAGGTATGACATACCAGGGAGCATGGTGCGTTGATGTGGAATTTATTGCATCGCAGTACGCTTCCTCATATTCTTTCCAGTAATCTCTTTCCACCATGTCGTATTCAGAAAACTTCCAATTTTTATTTTCATCATCAATGCGCTGTAAAAATTGCTTTTTCTGCTCGTCCTTGGAAATATTTAAAAAGAACTTTAAAACTCTTATTCCATTCTTGTAAAGATATTTTTCATAATATTTGATCTGCTCATAACGCTCATTGTATAACTGGTCAGTCTTACATCTATCGGGAAGGTTTGATTCCTTATACAAACTATGAACCTTGTCGATTAATACGTCTTCATAATACGAACGATTGAAAATGGCTATTTTACCCCTCTCCGGCATCACACGCATTGCCCGCCATAGATAGTCGTGACTGAGCTCCTCAACTGACGGTTTTTTAAAGTTATAGACATCAATACCTTCTGGATTGATACCGCTCATGATATGATTTATCGCCCCGTCCTTGCCTGCAGCGTCCATTGCCTGAAAAATGATGACCAATCCCTCTTTATGCTCGGAATAAAGTTTATTCTGCAAGTCCTGAATATGTGCTAACTGGCCCTCATGCAAAACTTCAGCTTTTTCCCTATTTTTAAATTCTCCGCTCTGGCTCGTATCGAAGTTTTTGCCGACAAATTTCTTATCACCATTATAACAATACTTTTTAGTGTCCATTTTTCTCTCCTCTTTTGATATCAGAAATAAACGCGTTGTATAATATTGTTTCACTAATATTATACAACATTTAGCAACTTAATCATCTGTTATCTATTTCATTCATCCATAAAAAGAAAACCCCCTGATTGAAATGTTTTTCAACATCAGTCAGGGGATCAGACAACTCTATTGTTTGTTAGAAGAGTTTATTTGCTTAGAATTGAGATGTAATCTTTTGAAACGATTTTTTGTGCTTCAGTACTCATAACCCAATTTAAATATGTTTGTGTTGCTAATGATTCCTCATCTTTAGTTATATAAAGGAAAGGTCTAGAAATCTTATATGTTTTATTGATAACATTTGCTTCAGTACATGCAACACCATCAACAGTTATTAACTTAACTGTGTTTTGCATTGCTCCCAAGGAAATATATCCGATGGAATATGGTGTATTTTCAACTGTCTGAAGTACTGCTCCAGTAGAAGGTTGCACAATTGCATTAACTGTTGTTTTATCGACTTTTTTACTGTCAAGAACTTTTGTCAATTCAGTGAATGCAGATCTTGTTCCGGAACCAGCTTCTCTAGAGATTACTACGATTGGCTTGTCAATTCCGCCGACATCTTTCCAATTTTTAGTTTCGCCAATAAATATTTTTCTGATTTGATCCACAGTTAATCCGGAAACATCGACATCTTTATTAACAATTACTGCAACTCCGTCTGTTGCAAAGATATATTCTTTGTAGCCAAATTCTGTAGCTGTTAGCTCTCTTGATAAAGCCCCGATATCGCAAGCTCCGCTTTTTGTTGCCGTTACTCCAACTCCACTTCCGCCGCCTTGAACTTCCATGTTAACTCCTGGATATTGTTTCATAAAGGCAGTGGTTAATTCACCAGATAAAGGCTGTGAAGAAGTTGATCCTGCAATAATAACTTTTCCTGTCAATTTTGCAAGATTAACAGTGAGCGTACCTGAATTCGTTGAAGTTGATACGCCAAGACCAAGGGCTTCAGCAATAAATCTTGCTGGAACATAGGTTCTGCCATTTTTCACTATAGCAACTGTATCCATTTTAATTGTGCCATTGGCATTTGTTATAATATTTTTTCCGATTTTAATAATTACTTTGCCGTCGATTGTTGCAGTTTGTGATGCAGCATCCCAAGTAATGGACTTATTAAGGCTGTTTGCCAAAACTCTCATAGGGACTTGTGTTCTATTTGCAGCATCAATAAATATTGCCCCATCTGCTTCTGTTGTAGTAATTGCTTTCCCTTCAACATTTAAAGCAACTTTAGTTGCTGCAAATGAAGAAATTGTAAGGCTTCCAAACACCATTGCTGTAACCATTACGAGCGTTAAACATCTTTTAATAGTTTTGTTCATTTTTTTTCCTCCATATATTCTGTGTTTATATGATTCTCTTTCATATATAGGGATTCTATCAATTGATTGTTAATTATATATAAATTAAATGTTAATCTCTTGTTAACTTTGGGTTAATTTAACGATACTTATATTTGGATTACTCTGTTCATTTGACGCGGCTTTCAAATTCAATAAATTATTTTATTATTCAAAGCCAGTTCAATTGAATCATTTATAATAAAGAAGGCTTTTCCCAACTGTTCCCAAGTAATGGTTAACGGAGGCACAAGTGTCAGTACATTTCCTTGGGATATTTTAAAAGATAACCCCTTTTCCAAGCAATAATATAAAACCCTTTCTGCAAAATTTGACGCTTTCTCCTTTGTAATTCGGTCGCAAACAAACTCTATAGCAAAGAGCATTCCTATTATGCGGACATCTCCAATAACTTCGAACTTGTCCTTCATTCTATTTAGCACATTTTTTATTCTGATTCCAAACTCATTTACTTTCTGCTCAATTTTGAAATCTTCAAGGTATTGAATTGTAGCCAGTGCGGCAGCACAGCCAACAGGTGTCTTTTCGTGTGTAAAATGTCCAATGGCAATATCCCCAGAAATGTCTAATTCTTTTTTTACTATAACTGCTGCCAATGGAAATACACCTCCTCCTAGTCCCTTACCTATACATACCATATCTGGAACTATTCCATAATTATCAAAAGCGAAAAAAGGACCTGTTCGGCAAAGTGCCGTTGGTATTTCATCCAATATTAAAAGAACACTATATTTATCACAGATTCTCCGCAACCTCAAATAATATTCTTTTTCTGGTATTTGCACATCCGTACTGCGAATTGTTTCTAAAAGAATCGCCCCAATATCTGTCTCTCTTTCTAAGATATATTCAAGATAATCGAGGCATTTCAAATTGCAGTCTTTGCAGCCTCCAAAAATACAACGATATGAATTATATGGCATTATATGTTCTGTTCCTGGCATTAAAGGTCCCATTTCCGATCGGAATAAAGCTTCGCCTCCTACAGAAATGGCATCCAATGTAGCTCCATGAAAAGAATCCCAAAGGGAAATAATTTTGTGCTTTTTTGTAAACTTTCTCGCTATTTTTATTGCCATACTTATGGCTTCTGATCCACCTGGCGCAAAAAGAACTTTTTCAAGACGGTCACCAGATAAATTCACTAATTTTTTCGCCAATTTTATTGATACTTCAGATGAGTAACGGCGAGGAGTAAAACTGAGTGCGTCCAATTGCTCTTTAATTGCATTAATAACATATGCGTTTGAATACCCAACTTGATGGACGCTATTGCCATGGAAATCCATTATTTCACGATCTTGTTGATCGATTATATAAATACCTTCTACTCTTTTTGCAACATTCAAACAAGGGGTCGATAATGATTGTTTTAAAAAATACTTTTCATCTTCGTCCAGTATTTCAGCTGTATCTTCAGAAATAAACATCTCCGTCCATTCTTTACGATATAATGTATTATTAACGTCTCCCTCAGTATTATTTTGATTTATCATTTCAATCTCCCCATTTATAAATTCAATAATTCCCAATTGCAAGTCTCTTATTCAAATTAATATTTTAAAATGATATTCTTGATCTTAAATAAAATTGATTTCTTCATGTATAAATATTTCCCTTTTTTCCAGTTCTTTAAAATATTCTTTTGGATCAAAGGCCTCTTCAGGGGTTATTACTCCAATTTTTTTGCTAAATTTTCCATTTGCAATCATTTCAGTAGCTATTGCCATAGGTATACCTACATTACGCGTGTAGGCTCTTAATTTCTCCCAACCCGGAATTGATCCGTCCGAAGTAGGATGTGTATGCCATAGGGTATGCTTGATTTTTTTACTGTCTTTTGTCCCTATCACTTCAACATGCAAAGCATAGCCATACAATTCTGTTTCTGTTCCAATTTGAGATTTAATTAGATACTCGGCAATACAATCCATTATTCCAACATCGGCACCATTCACTTGAATCTTCTCGTTTTTAAGGATGCCCCAATCAAATAGGGTTCTTACCAATTGCATATTCTTAGCTGGCCATGTTCCCCGAACTTCGATTAGTTGTATGCCTTTTACTTTTAAATTTTTGGCCAAAGTTACGGTTTCTGAATGGGGGATTATATATTCTTCTCCTGGCCCATAAGGTTCTGGTAATTCAATCATTCTTGGTCTTGCGAATGGGGGAACTTGCTTGAAGTCACCATCCTCAAAAACAACGCGACTGGGAAGATTCGGATCATATTCATATGTAGTTGTTTCAGTTATGGATTTTGAAAAGGCTATAGGCCTATATGATCCATGGCTAACTCTAACAATGTCAACAGTATCTAATTGATTTGCTGCATACATTGCCATCATTTGTGTAGTTCCAGGTGTCATCCCAAACCCTGGAACCATTGTTTTTCCATTTTTTATAAAGGTTGAGTTTGCTGTATTTTCCTCTCCAAAACCGTTGAGATTAATTCCATGGCAACCAGCCTCGGCAATTTGAGCGGTTGAAATGCCATTTAATGTTATTTGTGTTCCATCCATAACGATGTCATAGCCCTTCATTTGATCAACCGTTGCACTATGGTCATTTACATCAACTTTTACAAAATCAACTCTTGGGTCATTTAACCAGGCAACCACTTTTCGTCCTTCTTCTTCATTGAAATCGGCAACAGTAATTTTTTCAAAACTCGAATACAATACTAGGTCTAAAATCGACTCCCTGCATATTTTACCCGCGCCACCTAAACAAAATACTTTCATAAACCACTCCTATAATTCATTAATATTTTAGACATTCTATGATACTTTGGGTTTTCCATCAGCAATTAACCCATTAATATGTTCTATTAAAGCTGGAAGTTCTTTCATTGTCTCAATAGTAAAATCTGCTCCTGCTTTCAAGAAAGAGTCTCTTGTGGTTTCAATAATATCTTTCTTGTCATTTTCGGATAAAGATATAAATTCCTCATTGCTTAGACCCATTTCCGAACTACCTATTATTGCTCCAACAGACCAAACCCCAGCATTGACGCCTTCGCGGATATCTGACAGTGTGTCTCCGACTTTTATTGTTTTCCATGTGGCCGAAATTTTCAACATTTCAATATTTTTAAATATCATGTATGGGTATGGCCGTCCTAAGGAATTTGTCGCATCTGGTGTAATCCACAAGTCAGGTGCATATCCTTTATCTTTGGCGCTTTCTGTTACAACTGCCATCATAGAATCGGTATAACCTGTTGTTGAACCTATTTTCAATCCCATATCCCTTAGTATCTTCATTGTGCTTAGAACTTCAGGCAAAGGCTCTGTATATTCTGAAAGGGATTCCATTAATAAAGGCTCAAATTTGCTGTATAAATCATCAACATCATTTTCATTAAACTCTCTACCAAACTTTTCATGCCACATTTTATCTATCCTATTCATTTGGAGCATTGCCTTAATATGCTCCCTTTTAAGCATTCCCATGGGTATTCTCGCTTCTTCCATGGTTACTTCAATCCCCATATCTTTGAAAATTTCAAGAAAAACGTTCACTGGAGCAAAGCAGCCATAATCTACTGTTGTTCCAGCCCAATCTAATATTACACCTTCTATTTTATTCATTCTTTTCACCTCATTTTTTAATATTTGATAAAATTTATTAATAAAATCAACAAATATCTTTAGCAATAATTACTTTATTTACCATTTCAATTAACTTCTCTATATCTTTTGGATACACATCTCCAATATTTCCCACGCGGAACGTCTCAACCTTTGAAATTTTGCCTGGATATAAAACGAAACCACCTTCCTTCATATTTGCATAAAACTCCTTGAACTCGAAATCTTTATACGGCAATAGAAATGAAGTGATAATAGGTGCCTGCAATTCCAATGGGAGGAGTGTTTTGAAGCCCAATGAACACATGCCTTCCCACAATCTCTTATGATTTTCGCAGTAACGTTCATAACGTGCATCTACTCCTCCTTCAGATTCAAGTTCGTTAATTGCTTCGTAAAAAGCTCTTACAACATGTGTCGGAGAAGTATATCGCCACTTACCCGATTGATCCATTTCCTCCCATTGGGCAACTAAGTCAAGCACTAATGATCTGGCATTTCCTTTGCATGAAACTAATTCGTCACGTTTTGCAATAACAAAACTAAAACCAGGAACGCCTTGAATACACTTGTTTGAAGAGCTGATAAGATAATCTATATTCAATCGCGAAATGTCCATTGGAATTCCACCAAATGAGCTCATTGCATCGACAATTAAAATCTTGTCATATTTTTTAACCACTTTTGCTATGTCTTCCAGCGGATTTAATATTCCTGTTGTCGTTTCACAATGCACTAGTACAACATGGGTGATCTTTTGTTCACTTTTAAGTAATTCCTCAATATCTCGTATCTCTGGAATTTGTGTTTCATCATATTCCAAAATTGTATGATCAATATTTAATATTTTTGCCATAGTAGCTATTCGCCGTCCATAGGCGCCATTGATAATAATGAGGACTTTGCCGGCTTTGGGAACCACTGTGCCCAAGCAGGCCTCAACAGCAAAAGAACCACTTCCTTGTAATAAGACAGCTGTATAATTTTCCACGTCAGTTGTTGCAATTTTTACCAATCTTTTCCGAATGTTTTGCACGATTTCCAAGTTGTAATCTTCATCCCATGTACACCAATCTTGCAGCAACGCATTTCTAACCCTCTTTGAAGTAGAAACCGGGCCTGGTGTCAACAAAAGATAAGGGTTATTCGGTATGAATTCATAAAGATATTGCTCCCCTTTGTCAGATGCATTCGCTTCAACATCAATCATATGTTTTTATCTCCTCTTTTTTCTTTATTTGATTTTTAATGTAGTTTAAAGTAATTTCATAAGCGCCTCTAATAAGTAGGTTGCTGATAAAAATCAACAGCCCCATAGCTGCCGCTTGTGCAATATCTCCTGCGTCTTCCATATGAGTTATTGCGATAGATGCAATTTTAAAGTTGGCAGAATAAAGGAAGACGACAGCCGACACTGTAACCATTGCGTTGATAAAGTAGTAAATGAATATTTCTAAGATTGCTGGAAGCGACATGGGAACAGTCACCTTGAGAAATACCTTCCACATGGGTATTCTCATGCTTTCCGAGACACTTTCAAATTCTTTGTCAAGTTTCCGAAGGGCGCTTGTTGCTGTTACATATGGGACAGCGTAAAAGTGCAATATATTGGCTAATACAAGAATAATGACTGTGCCATAAACAAAATTAAGGGGATTTGTCTTTGAATTGAAGAAGAATATAAATGATATTCCGATTACCATTCCAGGCAAAGCAATTGGCAAGACCGAAAGGAATTTCCCAATCTTTTTAAGCCGATACAATCCTTTCCCTTTTTCAATTAGGTAGGCATAGATAAACACAAAGATTGTTCCGAAAATTGCTGTTAATATGCTCATATTGATAGAATTGAAAAAGCTTTTAATACCCCCCGTTGATTGGCTAAACTTAAAATGCTCAAATGTTATACCCATGTTATAAGGATAGTATGTTGTTAAGGCATTAACTGTAAGTGCGCATATAATTGACAAGAAGAATATAACTATCAATGAACATAATGTAAAAAATATCGCATCCCGCCATTTATTTCCCTTTATCCTTAAAGCCTTAGCTTTAGACCCTATGCTAGTACTGCTTTTTTTGCTAACTAACCTATCTGCTATTAAAGACATAACGGCCGGAATCAGAAAAAGTGTGCTTACAACAGCCCCCATATTAAAATTGAATTGCCCGGCAATCTGCTTGTACAAATCTATAGCCAAGACATTGTAAGTCCCACCCAAAACTTTAGGCGCTCCAAAGTCGGTAAAAGCCAGGGTGAAGCAAACAAATATTGAACTTATAAGTGTGTATTTGATTTCGGGCACTGTGATTTTGAGAAATTTTCTGATGACGCTGCATCCCATCGTGTCAGCAGCTTCATACAACCATCCATCCACATAATTTAGAGTTATATAAAACATCAAGAAGGCTTGCGGAAAAGTGTAAATAATTTCTGATAGGATAATCCCCATCTTCCCATATATTTCGACTTCAATTCCCCAGCTAGTAAGTATCCCTTGTTTCCCGAATAGAGTAATCAATCCAATGCCATGAAGCACAGTTGGCATAAAAAGTGGGATGAGTGCGGCATATTTGAAAAAATGTTTAAATTTAATATTAGTTCTCATAAGAGCAAAAGCAAAACAAAATCCAAGTGTTGTGCTGACAATAGCCGTAATAGAAGAAACAGTCAGCGTATTAGTAATAGATTGTAGTAAGGATGGTGTGGAAAAATAATATATATAATTTTTAAAACCAATAAACTCTCCAAGGCTATTTTGAAAAGCTTTTAGAAATAATCCGTATATCGGCAACACCATAATCGCCGAAAAAGCGCATGTCCAGATGATAGTTAGGATTAATTGTGGAAAATTAGATTCGTCAAATTGTGTTTTGATTTTTGGAAACATCATCCTACCTGTTGAACATCAGGGTATTTAATCAAATGTTGGTTTGAAACATCGAAATAAACCTTATCATTTTCTTTTAAATCTAATGCTATTACTTTCTTGGAAGAAATATCCACGCAAATTTCAATATCTTCGGACAATTTGG
>JBAWWY010000036.1:0-14369 GCA_037144355.1 Eubacteriales bacterium
GATTCTGGTTTTATATTGAAAGTTTCCTTGTCCAATTCTGAAATAAATCCTTTTGTAAGCATTGGCCTGTTGTATCCGATTACTGCTTCATTGGAAATAATCTCAATGGCGCAATGTTGGTTCCTGGCTCTTGCAGCTGCTGCCGCATAGACTCCAGCCGCTCCATTTCCGATTATTATTATCTTTATTTTTTCATTTGATGTGAAACCAGCCTTGTCGATTTCAACGGCAACGAAATGATCTTTTGATACGCCGCAAACCGGACATTTTTCTGGTGGGTTTTCCCCTGGAATAATTTCTCCGCATATTAGGCATTTCCATGCTTTCATAGTTTCTGCAGGTTTTTCCGGTTCAACGATTTTCCCAGCCAAAACTGATTTTCCGAAGTTGAATCCAAACTGGAAAGCACCCTGGAGCTGTAATTCACTGGGTTTGAATTTTGACTTATATCCTTCCTGCACAACTTTCATATTCAATTGGTTTAATCTCATAATAATATTCGGCACGCCTTCTCCACTCCAGCCGTATGATCCAAAAGCAGAAGCTATCTTGCCTCCATGGGTTCTCGCATGTATACTTGTAACTAGTTCCCATATAGGTTCCATGGCTTCTCCAACCATGGTGGGGGTCCCAAAGAGCAAGCCGTCCGCACGCTGCATTTCATAAGAAAGATTCTTAGTATCATCAGTTACAAGATTAAAAGCCATCACTTCAATGTCTCCAGCTGCCTTTATTCCTTCTGAGATATTACGAGCCAGCATGGCAGTGTATCCGTAAGCCGAAACATAAGGTATCACAACCAGTTTTCTGCCATTTGCCTTCTCTTCTTTTGCCCATTCCTTATATTTTTCTACAACCGCCATAGGATTTCTTACAAGTACAGGACCATGTCCCGTTGCAATTATATCTATTTCCAAGCCTTCTATCTTCTTTATCGCATCCCTTGCAAATGATTTAAATGGGCCGATAATCATGTCGAAATAATATTTTAGGGCTTTCTGGTAATCGTCATCATTGGCTATCTTGTCATTAGTTATTTCAGCTATGGAATAATGGGCGCCGAATGCGTCACATGTGAATAGGACTTTATCCTCTGGAACATAGGTGAAGATGGTATCAGGCCAATGTAGATTTGGAGCACTGATAAATTTTAGAGTTTTATTTCCAAGAGACAATGTGTCTCCATCTTTGACAATTAATGAATTGAATTCCTTGTTGCATATTTCCTTCATAAAGTTTATAGCAGCAGATGATCCGACAATCTTTATGGATGGATTCAAATCAAGCAGCTTTTCGATAGAAGCTGAATGGTCAGGCTCGGTATGGTTTAGCACAATGAAGTCAATATCTTCAATCTTGCAGACATTTTCAACCTTTGCAAGATATTTATCGAAATATTTTTCCTTGGATGTTTCAAACAAGGCAGTTTTTTCTGATCCCTTCAATAAAAATGAGTTGTATGAAGTCCCGAATTCCGTATCCATTATGATATCGAAAATTCTCAAATCCGGATCCTGCATTCCAACATAGAATAAATCTTTTTTCAGTTCAATCAAGTCCATTTTCTGTCTCCCTTTATTATTCTTTTATAAATTAATATGTTAATTATACAACAGGATATACCCTGATGGTTAAAAATTAAACGATATTGGCTTCCGAATCTTCCTATTTTACAGTAAAATCAAGGAGTTTTTACATTTGCATTCTTTATTTCTTTTCGAATCAATTAGAATTTCAACAAATAATTCTGTCACAACGCTCTTGTTTTTTGACATTGCGGCATCAATATCATGCATAGATATTTTTTCATCTTTAAATCCGGTACACCAGTTTGATACAATTCCCACAGCACTATAGCACATTCCCAGTTCTTTTGCCAAAACACACTCGGGAACATTGGTCATACCAACAACATCGCCACCCAGCTTGCCAAACATTTTTATTTCGGCAGATGTTTCAAATCTGGGCCCTTGTGTGCAGACATACACTGCCTCGCCGGCAATCTGAACTCCTTTTTCCCTAGCCAGGTTGGAAAGTGACTTTGATAGATCCGGGCAATATGGTTTGTCCATAACCACATGGGCGACGGCTCCGTCATAGCCTTCATGAAATGTGCTTTCCCTACCCTGCGTGAAATCTAGGAAGTCTTTCAGAATGACAATACTTCCAACTGGAAAGCCTTCATTGAGGGATCCCACAGCGCAAGTGGCAAATATCTCGTCCACCTCGAGCTCCTTGAGCGCCATCATATTGCCGCGGTAGTTGATCTTGTGAGGAGGCACCCCATGGCCTTTGCCATGCCTTGGAAGAAATACGATTTCCGTTCCTCCATAGTTTCCTATTTCCAATGAAACAGCTCCATACTCTGTTGTTATTTCAACTTCCTGAATCTTGTCAATTTCAATTCCATTTAAATTGTAAATTCCGGTTCCACCGATAATCGCTTTTCTCATTTACTTACCTGCACCTTTCGCGAAGTTAAAATGATCCTTTTAGTTTTCAATCTTTAAGTTATCCCTTTAATTCCGACAGGATTCTGTTTTTAATTTTTTCGCAATTATATACTACCTTTTCTATATCGATTGTCTTGTATTCCCCGTCTTTGTAAAGAACCTTCCCATCGGACATTGTAAGGCATACATCTGTTCCGACTCCGGAATAGACAAGGTTGTTTAATAAATTGTGGGTTGGCTTCATATATGGGCTGCTTATGTCCATTACAATAAGGTCCGCCCTGTTGCCAACCTTTATGGAGCCGCAATCGTTTCTGCCCTGGGATTTTGCTCCATTGATAGTTGCGCAAGCAACCGCCTCTTTTGGCGTTATCACTGTTGGGTCAAAAGAGTGGCCCTTGTGCACAAGGGCGAAGAATTTGATTTCCTCCAGGAAATTCAAATTGTTGTTGCTTGCCACACTGTCAGTTCCAATGGCAATGTTCACACCTTTTCTCATGAGCATTGGAACGTCGCAAAACCCGCTTGAAAGCTTCAAGTTGCTCTTAACGCAGTTTGCCACTGTCACGCTCTTTTCAGCCAGGATATCGAAGTCCTCGCCCTCTAGGTTGACACAATGGGCTGCGGTGGCTGGGCTGTCGAAGAGACCCAGTTCATTCAGATATTGAGTCGGGGTCTTGCCGTCTCTTCTTTCCTTGCAGGCTTCATGTTCCTCAACTGATTCTGAAACATGAACCTGGACCCTCATTCCGCTTTCCCTTGCATAATCTGCAAGACCTTCGACTACTTTTGGAGTCGAAGTGTATTCTCCATGGATGCTGAGATCCATTATCAATCTATTTTCATAATTATTCTTGAACTGCTCATTAAGCCTCTTTGTTTCCGAATACTGGGAAAGCTCTCTGAAGCTGGAATCATTGAAGCACACTGTTCCAATACTTAGATTCATTTTGGCCCCGGATTCTATGACGGCTTTTGCCATCTCATCACCGTGATAATACATGTCCGTTGTGGATATTATTCCGAATCTGATCATCTCTGCCATGCCAAGCATTGTTCCGTTATATATGTCATCCCCTGTCAGTTTGTCTTCGAATGGGAATATTCTCTTGTTTAGCCAGTCTGAAAGCTGCATGTTCTCCCCATAGCCACGAAGCAGGGACATTGGAACATGGCTGTGGGCGTTGTAAAAGCCCGGCATAAGGAGTTTTCCAGCACCGTCGTATGAATCACTGCCATTTTCCGTCAGAGGCGCTGTTTCACCTATATATTCAATGAAGCTTCCCTTTACCTCCACATACATGTTTTCTTTTATTTCAAAATTGTCATCGATGATTGCAATATTTTTAAATAGCATTTGTAACTCCTTTTTCTTTTAACTATATTTTCTTCAAATAAATTTTAAGCCTTCGGTTATTTTGCAGAAAAAATCCGCATTCCAAATGTCAAGCGCACTTGGATTTTTGATAAACGGCGCGACATCATGCTTCGCCTGTGTGTAGTCGATGTTTAAAAATCGCTTGCGAAGAATTTCTTTAATATCTTCTATGGTGATTTGTTCTTCTATGGAAATATAACCGGACTGTGCAAGTCTGGCAGTGATATGCGCCAAATTCACTGCTGTTCCCCTAGAAAGATAGAATACATAATCATATAGGTCTCTACCCTTAACGCGGTTTTTCCAGGCTCTGCAAATAACTGCGTGTATTTTTCCGGCAAAAAGTGACGGCATATCATAAAGCATAATTTCATATGGAATGGGAAGTAGTCTGAACTTTGTTTCAAAGGTGGCATTATCTGGAGGATTCGTGTCCACTTCAAACTTAACTTTTATGAGCTCACTTGATCCAATAGAGCGTGTGAGTTGTGCATCCGGATAAAACATCAGCATATGCTCTTTGGTATTGCCTTTTATAAATGCTGACTTGATATGTGAATCAACGGATTTTTCTTTTACTTCCATCTTAAAATTAAGTCCATAAGAGCGAATTTCTTTTTCAAGCATCGGCAGATATTCAAAAAAATCAAAGGAAGGGTCGGATGCTTTCAATGAGAAATCCAAATCTTCAGAAAACCTGTCTAGACCATAGAAGATACGAAGTGCCGTTCCGCCGTAAAACGCCGCAGTCTTAAAAAAACCTGCTCTACTTAATCCGCATAGAACGATTTCCTGTACGACCTCTTTGATACCGTTTTTTTTATCATAAGTGGTCTGCATATTATGTTGTTTAAGCATTTGCTCAATAATCTGATCCATTTTTTATATTCCTCCTTAAATACGCCTGCAGCAACTTATGATTCTGCGTGTGGTAGAGATTCGCTATTTCAAAAAGGTCTACCATCTTAAGGTGAAAGAATTCTTCTTTATCAATTCTTAGGTCATCAAACAACAATCGTTCCAGTTCTACTCTATTCTTCAGAGGGGAGGTTTTATAGAGTTGATCGCATATAGCTTTCTCAGGTGATGCAATTTGAAATCCATAACCGTTCTCAGAATGCAGAACAATCCCGACAGGATATGCTTCACTTGGTACATCGCGATAACTAAACGTACCATAAGATGTCATATATTGCTTCTCTTTTTTCTTTTCAAAAGTCGCAGATGTGAAGTTATATACAGCCTCCGGAATAAGCGAATAGTATGCCAATGCAAACTCAAAAGACAAATATGAAGGTCCGTAAATAATTGGGGCAAGATAGTATCCGGGAATATTTCTATCCGTTTCATATATCCCCCTTACAATGGGAACCAATTCTCCTCCGCCAACGAGCCGTCGGATCTTGGAAGTTGGATTTACATATTCTTTTAATTCATTTGTTAACATACCTGTCGTTTTTATCATATTTTCACCGCCTAAAGCAATTATAATGCCTTTACTGGAGAAAATCAAATAATTTTTACAAAATGTATTTGGAAAGTTCCGACTGATATTTGAATAGCAAAGCTTTGCATTCTTCAATTTTTTCTAGATAGTTGTCGTGCTTGAAAAATGATATAGCTACGACATTTTTAACATTTCCCTTGCTATCTGCGATTGGAATTCCTACGCCAATTACATATGGAAATGTCTCTTCAATGCTTAAAACAAATCCCTGCTTCCTTATTCTTTCATACTCCAAGAGCAATTCGTCTTTGTCCACAATAGTATTTTTGCATGTCTTCTCGAAAGTGCTTTTTTCAAGAAGTACCTTCAATTTTCCTTGATCATAATAAGCCATCAGGCATTTGCCATAGGTTCCTTTATTGATTGGATAAAAAACTCCAGGCTTGTCATTCATCTTTGTCGGTTGATGAATTTCTACTGAATATATCGAAACAATTTTCTCCCCTTCCCGGCGGGCAAGACCCACTGATTCGGAGGATTCTTCAGCAATCTTCTCCAATATCGCAAGAACGCGTTCCTCATAATTTGCATTTATTAAGTAAATCGAACCCATCCTATAAGCAAGAGGTCCAATTTTGTAGTACTTTCCCTGTTCATCGCACATTAATAGGCAACTTTGCAACAATGAAGATAAATTCCTATATAAAGTGGTCCTATTCATTCCTGTTTTTTTTACAAGCTGGGGAAGAGTATATTCATATGGAGGCTCGACAAATATATATAGAAGGTTTAGAGCTTTCTCAATACTTGTAGGCTTTTCGGCATCAATTTTTTTAGCTTCCATTTTTTTTACATTAATATTATCCAAATTATTTTGCTTATCCATATGTTCGCTCCTAAACTTATAATTTTTTGTCAATCAGGAAGACAAAGTTTAAATATGGCTTCGAAATAAATCATTGCAGCTTTGTGAAGCTGCTCCACAGATACTCTTTCGTTGACTTCGTGGCAAGTATCCAGATCTCCAGGGAAGACAGGCCCGAAGGAAACTATATTTGGCATTGCTTTGGCGTAAGAGGCGCCATAAGCTAATTTGAAAACGTGAGCCTCACCGGTATTTTCCTTGTAAATGTCTCCCAACGTCATAATGAACTGGGAATCTCTTTTTACAATCATTGGGTCCATGCTTTCAATGATTTCAACCTCAAGATTGTATTCCAAAGCGGCCTTTTTCATCAATGATAGAATTCTCTCTCCATTGTATCCCCATGTTGTTCTTATATTCATTTGTAATCTGAAGTCATCGTTTGTTGTTGACAAGATAGTTGGCGCCGATACATTTCTGTGAAAATAATCTTCCCCGATTATAACTTCTCCTGAATCGATTCCAAGATCGGCTCCGAAAGGATCTCCACAATATTTGTAAATGAAATTTACAATATTATGTACTGATTTTGGCAAATTTAACTGTTTAACTTCACTTGACAATAGATGTATTGCATTAATACCCTTGTCATGATAAGCGGTATGGGCTGCTTCTCCTTTGGACTCATAAATCATATATTTATTGTTTTCCACATCGAAGGTCCTAAGCAAGGCGTAGTCTGGAACCATATTCGCAGCAGATCCGCCCTCCAGCAAGTACCCATCATCATCGCTGTTTCTTTTTGATTTAAAAATAACATCAACATATCCTTTTTCTCCGTTGCAGACGGGAAATTCTCCATCTGGTGTAAATCCAAAATCGATTTTTATTCCCAACTTGTTATAAGCTTCTATATCCGTCCATGAGCCTTCTTCCCTTGATCCAATTATCATAACTGCATTTCTTTTCAAAGGTGATGCTCCTGCCTCCAGGATTAGTGATTTTATGCCATGGAGACACAGTACTAATGGGCCTTTATCATCCACAACGCCCCTGCCCCAGATGTATCCTTGCTCAATATCCCCGCCAAATGGCTCATACATCCAATCTCCGGGGGCTGGAACAACATCCACATGTGCAAGTATCCCAATGGTCTCCTTCCCTGAGCTTTCAATATTTTCCTTGAGCAAATCGATATTCTCCCAGACGGAATTGCTCTCTAAAACCCATTTCCCTAGGCCGGCGCTTATTAATATTACTTCGTCAGCTACTGCATAACCAGCGCAAAGTCCCATTTCCAATGCCTTTTTCCTTAC
This sequence comes from Eubacteriales bacterium, assembly GCA_037144355.1. Taxonomy (GTDB): domain Bacteria; phylum Bacillota; class Clostridia; order Peptostreptococcales; family Anaerovoracaceae; genus JBAWWY01. Next base: position 7,460 of record JBAWWY010000036.1, read on the forward strand.
CCACTCCAGTGCGGCAATGTTTTCGACTCTATCAGTGGTGACACTTTTAATCTTTAGAAGTGCGGAAATATCTTGAAATATTTCAAGCTTTTGTTCTTCAAGATATTTTTTTGAAATTTCTCTCATGCCAGTCTCCAATAATTCAAACTCCATCAGCTTAGATTGAAAATCTTTCAAATCTATTCTGCTTTAGAGTTTTTATAATATTATTTGCAAGGTTGATTGCAAAAATTAATCGCTATTTCTCCATAAAGGAGTGTTGCAGCATATAAATCAGCCAATTTAACGCTATCATGAATCGAATGGGCAAACGCAAGTTCGCCAGGCCCAAGTATGACACAACTGGCTTCAGTGTAGTTGCTCAGATATCCAGCATCAGTCCAAGCTGGAAATCCAAGCGGTTCCCTTATATATCTTTGCCCATCGGCATTTATTGAATCCATCGCCAGCTGAATTTCCTTAACTAGATCATCGTCATTTTGCGTAAAAAATGGTTTGTGTGGAAGTATTTTCTCAGATTCAAAGACATCCCTTACAATAGCAGAAAATTCCGGGTCTTCTTCTTTCATATCTAGAACAATTTGTCTAAGCTCTCCATAGACAGATTCCTGGGTTTCACTTGGAAGCCATCTCCTGTCAATTTTTATAATACAGCTATCCGGCACTGTGCTGGGTTGGTCTCCACCATTGATAGTGCCGAAGTTCAGTGTTGGATTTCCAAGCAAATGATGAACTCTAGAGTTTAAAACTGGGATATAGTCCTTTTCGATTTTGGAAATTAGTTTTGCCGCTTTTGAGATTGCATTTATTCCTTTTTTCATTTCACCTGCGTGGACTTTCTTGCCTATCACTTCAATTTCAATCCACTCAAGTCCCTTATTACCTGTTGCCAGTCTCATATTGGTCGGCTCTCCGATAATTGCTCCATCTACAAATGGACCATTTTTGATTAAATGCAAAACACCTTTACCCTGTTCCTCCTCGTCGATTATGCCGGTGAAATGCAGGTCGCCTTTCAGCTTTATACCAGCTCTCTTCATCCCTATCATAGTGCAAATCATAGAAGCGAGAGCGCCTTTCATGTCGCAGGCGCCTCTTCCATATAAAACGCCCTTGGATATTTCTCCGCTGAAAGCATTCTCCATTCCATAAGATGGTACCGTATCCGTATGTCCAGTCAGCATCAAGGATTTCCCACCGCCAGTTCCCCTTATTGCAGCATTTACATTCGGTCTTCCTTTTTCAACTATTATAAGTTCCGACTCAATACCTTCCCTTTGGAAAATACCATGGATATATTCCGCTACTCCCTGTTCCTGGTTTTCCATATTGGAGTAACTCTTTATTTTCACCAAATCAGAAGCTATTTTTGAGATCTCTTCAATTGTAATATGCTCATTAATGAAATTATTCATTTTCTCTCCGATTTTAAACATTGTGGCAGGCAACAAAATGCTCTGCTCCTATTTCTCTCAATTCTGGGCAATCTTTTCTGCAGATTTCTGATACCATTGGGCATCTTGAGCAAAATTTGCATCCTTGTATATCATCAATTGGATTTGGAGTTTCTCCTGGCAACACTTCTCTTTTTTTACCTTTTGTGTAAGCTCTTTTTGGCATGATTTCCATCAATGCCTTTGTATATGGATGTACGCCTCTTTTAATAAGATCGTCGCTCTTTCCGATTTCCATTATTTTGCCAAGATACATAATGGCAATCCTGTCTGAGATAAGCCAGGCTAAAGATAAATCATGGGTTATAAACAGATATGAAATCCCTTTTTTATCACGGAGATTCAGCATCAATTTCAATATTCCAGTTCTAATTGAAGCGTCCAGCATGGAAACTGGTTCATCGGCGACCACAAAACTTGGATTCATTATCATTGAGCTTGCGATTACAACGCGTTGCCTCTGTCCTCCGCTAAGTTCATGTGGGTACCTGTAAATATAGTCATCCGTTGGGGTTAGACCAGCATTGACCAAAGCATCCTCTATGCGCGTCGTTCTTTCATTTTGAGTTTTTACCAAATTATTCACTTCAAGAGGCTCTGCAACTATATCCATGACAATGTCCCTGGGATTTATGGATTGGTAAGGGTCTTGGAATATCATTTGAGCCTTTTGCCGAAAATCCCTCATATAATCCTTGTTGGTGGAATCCACCAACGTATCATTGAATTTAATTGTTCCCTCCGTCATTTTGACAAGCTGCAGAATGGCTTTTCCTGTGGTTGTCTTCCCGCTTCCGCTCTCTCCAACCAAAGCTAGGATTTCTCCCTTTTTTATGTCGAATGAGACACCGTCCACAGCCTTGACCTGCTTCTTTTTTTTAGAAAACATATCTTCAGCAAAACTTCTTTTAATATCAAAATAAACCTTCAGGTCCTTGACCTCCAATATTTTATCATTGCTCATGGCTTACCCCCAAATGGCAAAATACAGTATGCTTTTCTGATAACTTAGTTGCCTCAGGGCAAATAACCTTGCAAATATCCATGGCAAACTCGCATCTGTCATTGAAGCTGCAACCAATTATTTCATCAACTAAACTTGGCATTGTGCCCGGTATCCCATCTGGTACAATTTTTTCGCCATCAAGATTTGGAAAACAACTAGTCAGTTTTTTTGTGTATGGATGAAATGGATTTTCAATTATATCCCTTGTATTTCCTATTTCAACAATTTTGCCAGCATACATTATAGCAATCCTGTCGCAGGATTCTCCAAGTATGGATAAGTCATGGGTTATGAGTATGAATCCCATTTTGAATTCCCTTTGAATTTTTTCCATCAAGTTCAGTATTTGAGCTTGAACCATGACATCAAGAGCAGTCGTAGGTTCATCTCCGATTATCACCTTTGGATTGCATGCTAAAGCCATGGCGATAATAACCCTTTGTTTCATTCCTCCGCTAAATTCGTGAGGATAGTTGTTCACTCTTTCTGGTGGAAGTTCCACAAGCTCAAGAAGCTCCGCTGCCCTTTTCAAGGCATTTTCCTTGTTTAAACCCTGATGAAGCACAATAGCCTCAGAAATCTGTTCGCCCACCTTCATGACTGGATTTAGGGCATTCATTGCCCCTTGGAAAATGATTGATACATCCTTCCATCTCTTTTTCCTCATCTCTTCTTCGGATAAGGCAACCAAGTCCACGCCCTCGAGGAATATTTGTCCTGAGATGATTTCGCCCTCTTTTGGAAGCAATTTGGCAATAGACAAGGCGCTGGTAGTTTTTCCGCAACCAGATTCTCCAACTAATCCAAGCGTTTCACCATAATCCAGATCAAAACTGATTCCATCAACAGCTCTCGCATAGCCTTTTTTCGTATTGAAATATGTTTTAAGTTCTTTTACTTCAAGCAATTTCATTGTTATCTCCCCCTAAGCTTGGGATTCAGAATTTCATCAAAAGCATATCCCATGAGTGTGAAGGATAGGACGACAGCTACAACGCAAATCCCTGGCGGCAAGTAGTACCAATAGGCTCCAATGCTAGCGGCACCGCTCTCAAAAGCATAATGGAGCATCATTCCCCAGCTCGCCATACTTGGATCGCCAAGTCCAAGAAAGCTTAAAGTAGTTTCCGACACAATTGCAACTGAAGCTACCAATACTGTATTGGCGAAAATAAGTGGAAATACATTGGGCAAAATATGCCTAATCATAATATGCTTATGGCTTGCACCAATGGATATAGTTCTTTCTATGAATTGCCTTTCTTTTATGGAAAGGGTTTGAGACCTTACCACCCTGGCAGTTCCCGCCCAACTGGTAAGCCCAATTACAAATATAATATTCCAGATATTTGTTCCAAGTATTGCAGCAAGAACCATCATCAATGGCAGCCATGGAATAACAAGGAAGAAATCTGTAAACCTCATAAAGAAATTATCTATGCCTTTTCCAAAATAACCTGATGCGATACCGATAAAGGTACCAATAAACATGGAGATTAGTGTTGCCAGTATCCCTATCAACAGGGAGATTCTTCCACCTGATACCAGGTTGGCAAGCACATCTCTTCCCATATCATCGGTTCCCAGCAGATGCTGCATGCTTGGCGGCTTCATAATATCTCCCACCGATCCAAAACTTGAAGATGAAAATGGTAATATTATTGGGCCGAATATTACTACGATTAAAAAGAAAATCAGGGTTACGGAGCCAAGCAATGCCATTTTGTTGTTTCTTACAGCCTTGAGAAAATCAAATATTTTTTTCTTTCTGCGTTCCCAATCCATTTGTCTTGTCTCCTTCCTTAATTTTTAACCCGAGGGTCAATATATGAATAGGTTATATCGGCTAAAACATTTGCCACCACAACGCATACTGTAACCAAGAGGAATATGCCCTGCAGCAAAGGATAATCTCTGGCCTTGAGAGCCTCATACATAAGCCGTCCAAGACCTGGCCATGAGAAAATCGTTTCTACCTGTATCGTCCCAGCTACTATGAATCCAAGATTTATGGCAATTATGGTTATCATTGGAAGCATTGCATTTGGAACCGCATGCTTTTGAAGTATATATCTGTTGTTGAAGCCTTTAGCCTTGGCCGTGACAATATAATCCTCTGAGAGCACATCGATTAATGTATTTCTCATCATCAAGGCATATTCACCAATCAAAACCAAGCTTAGGGTGAGAGTCGGCAAAAATAGATGTCTGCCAAAGTCCATTAGCGCAAAGGCGGTAAATACAAAGTTTCTACCCGGGCTGAGCATCCCGCTTGTTGGAAACAAGTGCAAGTTTACGCTGAAGATTACAACCATTACTATTCCAAGCCAGAATGTAGGCATTGAGTATGTGATAAGTGAAAAACTCAAGGTAGCAACATCCAGTTTAGTCCCATGCTTCCAAGCTGCAACTATGCCAAGGAACACTCCTGTGATTATGGCAAGAATCTCAGCCAACCCAACCATTATAAGGGTAGGCATTATCTTTGCGGCTATTACAGAAGTAACTGAATCTTTGTAAAGAAATGACATGCCAAGGTCAAAGTTGAACAGGTTTTTAAAATAGATGAAGAATTGAATGTACCAGGCTTGATCCAGACCATAAAGCTTCCTTATACCATCCAGCATCTCAGGTGTTGCCTTTGGATTCCTCATCATCATGGCTAGAGGGTCTCCAGGAAGGACTCTGAAAAGAAAATAGTTGAAAACCAAAACAATGAGAATTGTTACAATCGCATAAAAAATCTTTTGTATTAAAAGCTGTTTGCTCATTAAACCCGTATCCCTTCCCTTATCTATTTTTATTTGTGTTGCATATTCATATAGTTGTAGTATGTGAAATTGAAGAAGTATGGTCCTGCTTCAGGTATCTGTTTGAAGCCAGTCCATCTATCACTTCTAATCGCTTGAAGATTGTTGTCATAGATCATAATAATATATGGTGCATTTTCATAAGCTATCTGCTGCATTTCGAATACCAGCTTTTGTCTCTTATTTACGTCCATTTCTGACATCTGCAATTTGAAAAGCTCATCATATCTTGCGTTTGTAAAATATGGTTCATTATTCCCACCAATCTGTTCTGTGGTGAGAATCCCAAGAATGGTAGTTGGGTCTATGTCTGCTCCCCATCCCCATATGAACATATCATAGCTTCCTGCATATATTTTGTCGCTTAAAGCTCCATCATCCATGGTAACTGTATCAATTTTTATTCCTGCCTTTGCACAGCTTGCTGCAATCAATTGGGCTGCTTTAACTTCTTCTGTTTTATCAGCGATGGATATAAGCTTGAACTCAAGCATTTTACCCTTGGAATCTTCTCTAACGCCATCTCCGTTGGTGTCCTTGTAACCAGCCGCATCTAACATGGCATTTGCCTTATCTATATTGAAATCTCTTTTTTCTGCAGCTGTAGGTTCATAATGATAGAAATCACCTGGATTGATTAGAGTAGTTCCGACTTTGCCTTCTCCACCATAAGCCATGTCTAGTATCTGTTGTTTGTCGGTAGCCAGTTCAATAGCCTGTCTGATTTTCTTGTCTCTAAGCAATGGATTTCCTGCGCTTTTGGAATCCGCCCAGCAATTTAACCCAATCTGCATGAATCCAGGAACTTCTCCGGAGATTATGCTTATATTCTTGTCATCTTTAAGCTGGCTCTTTTGAGTAGCATTAAGATTGGTAGCCGCATCCACTTCACCAAGTTTTAAAGCTTGGGCAAGCACATCTGAATTGGAGTAAGACATAAGTATTATTTCATCCAATTTGGCTGCTCCGCCAAAGTAGTCGGGATTCTTAACCAATTTTACGAAACCCTCACCAGTTGAATCAAATTTAAACGGTCCGGTTCCTACTGGAGCTGCGTTTGCATATGTTTCCAACTCGGTTGTTGGTATCTTGGCGAAAATATGCTCCGGAAGTATTGGAGTAGTATTCATAAGCATATTTGCTTTTGGCTTATCAGTAGTTATAACTACTGTATTGTCATCGGGGCATTCAATCTTGCTAATGCCAGTTAAAAAGCTGTTATATTGATAACCTAAGTTTGTTTTCTTCATTAAGTCATATGTGAACTTTACATCTTTTGAAGTGAATGGTTCCCCATCATGCCATTTAACTCCCTGTTGGAGTTTGAAAGTCCATGTGAGCTGGTCGGCGCTCAAAGTCCATTCCTTTGCAAGGCATGGAACTGGTTTCAGATTTTCATCAGCCCTGACCAATGGGTCATATATAAGCAGGAAAACTTCATATGCTACCTGCATATTGGAGGTCAAGGGGTTAAGCGTGTCAATTTGTACAGTTGATCCAATAGTAAGCGTAGCGGTCGCTCCAGAATTTGTACTTCCGCTGGAACACCCAGCTGTCCCTATCAAGAGTGCGAACGTTAAAACCAATGAAAGCATAATCTTAAGATTTTTATTCATTTCTTTCTCCTTCTACTTCTCAAA
>JBAWWY010000037.1:0-11758 GCA_037144355.1 Eubacteriales bacterium
CCGCAAATTTAAGATTTGTGATTTCCTTGTATAAGTTCACCGACAATTCACTTCGTGAATTGGGTGAGCTAATATGGTGAGCCCAGAGGGATTCGAACCCCCGACACGCGGCTTAGAAAGCCGCTGCTCTATCCAGCTGAGCTATGAGCCCACATAAGTAAATTGGAGCGGATGATGGGAATCGGACCCACGCTATCAGCTTGGAAGGCTGAAGTTCTGCCATTGAACTACATCCGCAAATGTGGAGCAGAAGACGAGATTCGAACTCGCGACCCTCGCCTTGGCAAGGCGATGCTCTACCACTGAGCCACTTCTGCATGGTATTGGTGGAGGGAGGAGGATTCGAACCTCCGAAAGCTCAGCTAACGGATTTACAGTCCGCCCCCTTTGGCCACTCGGGAATCCCTCCAAATATGAATTTTTCAAGTATCATAAGACTATGCTTTGTTATCTTATAATTGGAGCTGGCGAAGAGAATCGAACTCCCAACCTGCTGATTACAAATCAGCTGCTCTACCGTTGAGCCACGCCAGCAAAATCTATTTGCTATAATCCCAATAAAGTGTAATTCAGGCAATTAATAATTAAATGGCGACCTGGATCGGGCTCGAACCGACGACCTCCAGCGTGACAGGCTGGCATTCTAACCAACTGAACTACCGGACCGCAATGGTGGGAACAATAGGGATCGAACCTATGACATCCTGCTTGTAAGGCAGGCGCTCTCCCAGCTGAGCTATGCTCCCGTGTGTCTATTTTAATTGCCTGACACAATTAATAATTATAACTTCTAATTCCTATGATGTCAACTAAAAACATGGTTTTTTTATTAGCAATTTCCTTGCAATAGTGAGTCGTTTTTTATATTAACATACAGTATTTTTGTTGTCAATGGCATTCTTCAAGAGCTTATCTCTTTCTGAAAATATCTTCATTCTGCCATTTGTCAAATCCATAAGGTCTTTAATTGCTTTCTCAGCATTTTCCCACTTAATTACTAAATTTGCTTCGATATTTTCATTGAATCTTTGATTTTCTATGATAAAATTGCCTTTTTCAGCACTTTGAACTATCTTTTGAAAATCTTTATAATCACTTTGTATTTCGAAATTCTTTGCCTTTTCAACATTGCAGATTAATCCAAGATTAATTGCTTCTTTCGCAACACTGGAATAAGCCCTTGCCAAACCGCCGGTTCCAAGTTTGATTCCTCCAAAATATCTGACGACAACAACTATAATATTTGTTATCCCTTCACCTGCCATCATTTTAAGAACAGGTTGCCCTGATGAGCCCTGAGGCTCGCCATCATCACTGCACCACTGAAGATCCTGACTAATGCCAGTAATAAAAGCCGGCACAAAGTGTGTAGCTCCTTTGTTTTTGATTTTACAGTCCCTAATAAAATCCAGAGCTTCCTCTCTTGATTCAATCGGAGATGCATATGCGACAAATCGAGATTTTTCAATTGTTCTTTCAGCAATTGCCATTTTCATGATGGATTTGTACAAAATCATAATATTTTCCTTTGAATATAAAAAACTTCCTAAAAACTAATTTGAGTCCAATTTTTTTTCAATAACGTAAGTGGTCAGCCTATTCTCATCTTCCGTAGAAATCTCTGCCTTGATCAATGTGCCTTCCGGCAAATATTCTAAATTCATTATTTCGTATTTCTCGCAAAGAAATGAAACTATCTGTCCTTTATCAAAAGGTATTATCATTTCAACAATTCTTCTGTCTGAAAACAGTTTTGCCAAAATAACATCAGTTAGTTCATCAAAATTATAACCTGTCTTCGCAGAAATTAGTATTGATTTATGTTCTTCGTTGATTGGGATGATTTTTTCCTCTAGCAGATCGGCTTTATTGTATACGAGTATTATATCCTTGTTTTCAACTCCTAGCTCTTTTAAAACGCTTTTAGTAACATCAATTTGGAATTTATAATGCATATGTTTGGAATCGATAACCATTAGTATCAAATCTGCTGACAAGACCTCTTCTAGGGTCGATTTGAATGCTTTTACAAGGGCATGTGGCAGTTTGCTCACAAACCCAACTGTATCAATCACAACAAACTCATGGCTAGTATCAAGTTTTACTTTTCTTGTTGCTGTATCCAATGTTGCGAAAAGCATATCCTCCTCGTAAACTTTTTTTTCATCCTTGTTTGATATTGAAAGAAATTTGTTCATCAACGCTGATTTCCCAGCATTTGTATATCCTACCAAGGCAACCAGCGGCAATTGGGATTTCTCCCTCTTTGCTCTTTGCGTACTTCTGCTTCCTTTTATTTCTTCAATTTCTTTCCGAATTTCATCCATTCTTGTCTGGATATGTCTTCTATCAGTTTCAAGTTTCATTTCTCCGGGGCCCCTAGTGCCAATTCCTCCACCAGTTCGGGATAGGCTCTTGCCCATGCCTCTCAATCTTGGCAGTCTATACTGCAATTGTGCAAATTCAACCTGGAGTTTGCCTTCTTTGGATAAAGCCCTGTTAGCAAATATGTCCAAGATCAATGTTGTCCTATCAATGATTATTAAATCCAATTCATTTTCCAGGTTTCTGATTTGAGCTCCAGAAAGTTCATCATTAAAAATGACCATGTCACATCCATTTGCAGAACAAAACTCTGAAATCTCAGCTACTTTTCCTTTTCCCACATAAAATGTTGAATCCGGCCTATTCCTGTTTTGTATCATTTGCCCGGCAACTAGAATCCCATCTGCCTCAGCCAAACCATCAAGCTCTTCCATTGAATCGCTTATATTTTCACTATTTTGAAGTCCCACCAGAATAGCTCTATGGAATTCTTCCACAATTATCTCGTTTCGCTCATTAAATTCTATCATTGCATTACCCCACTTGTGGAAAATAGCTGAATAATTATTAATCAATCAGCTATTTTAGAATTTTAAACTTGTAACTATATTAAATTAAATATTATACATCCAATTTGGATAATTCCTCTGTCAATTTCGCATTGAGAATCTTTATATGGGTGCCCTTCATTCCAAGAGATCTGGATTCAATTATGCCAGCGCTTTCCAACTTTCTCAAAGCATTAACTATTACAGACCTGGTTATTCCAGACCTATCTGCGATTTTGCTGGCAACCAGCAACCCTTCGCTGCCCTCAAGTTCTGCAAATATTTGTTGCACCGCTTCTATTTCAGAATATGATAATGTGCCTATAGCCATTTGAACAACAGCACGTCTTCTGGCATCATCCTCGATTGCAATAGTCTTTTTTCTTAAGATTTCTATCCCGACAACTGTTGCTCCATACTCTCCCAATATCAGGTCTTCGTCTCCAAATTCAGGCTTATATCTGGTAACTATCAAAGTGCCCAGTCTATGCCCGCCTCCAGAAATAGGAATTATAGTATGAAGTTTGTCATATGTATCGTAATCGTACTTGAATATTTCCATTGCTTCTTCACCCTTTAAATTCATCACGGTTTCAGAAACTTTCAAAAATGCGTCATTATACTCGTTTGGAAATTTTTCTGATCCTGTTTCCGGATCAGTAATTGCCGCGCTGTCTGATTTTATTTTATAATGGACCCCAATCACTTTGCCCTTTTTATTTGCTAAATATACATTGGCATCCATCAAATCACTAAGAATCTCACAAAGATCATTGAATGAAAATGCTCCTGAACTGCTTTCCTGTAGTACCCAATTCAGTTTTCTGACTTTTTCCAGTAATTCGCTAACCATATATTTTACCTCCGTGTAGTATTAAGTTATTTTTCAAATTAATATTTTCAAACACTAAACTATTATATACTAATTTATATTTATTAATACATATTTTTTCAATATTTTGAAAATAACATAAATTTAAAAGGCTTTCTTACGAAAGCCCTTTATTTGAACATATATTAGCATTTCAAATTAAAAATCATGTCCTGTGAATAACTGTTTGCAACTTATAAAATAAATCTGTCCACATCATCCTGTAGTATGCTGTCTAGGAATTTGCCAAGAACATAATCCTTGTCTATAATAATTTTTTCTTCTTCTTTCATTTCGGTAATATTGAAGGATATCTCTTCAAGAAGCTTTTCCATAACAGTATGCAGCCTTCTTGCTCCAATATTCTCAGATTGCTCATTCATTAAAAATGATACGTGGGCAATTTCATCTATTGCCTCTTCGGTAAATTCTACTTTTATTCCTTCAGTTTCCAAAAGCATCTTATGCTGAACAACTAAAGCGTTCTTTGGTATGGTAAGAATCTGTCTGAAATTTTCCACTGTAAGACTTTCTAGTTCAACTCTGATTGGAAATCTACCTTGAAGTTCGGGAATTAAATCAGTCGGCTTGGAAATGTGGAATGCTCCAGCTCCAATAAACAATATATGGTCCGTTTTCACTGGTCCATACTTCGTATTGACCACGGTACCTTCGACTATTGGAAGGATATCCCTTTGTACGCCTTCCCTTGATACATCTGCTCCGCCTTTATATCCTGAAGATGCAATCTTATCTATTTCATCTATGAATATTATGCCGTTCTGTTCAGCATTTGTAAGCGCCTCGGTGGTTACAATATCCATATCGATTAAATTCTGTGCTTCTTGTTCTCTTAATATTTTTCTTGCCTCGGAAACTTTGACTTTCTTCTTCTTTTTTTTCTGCGGCATCATATCTCCGAAGATGCTTCCAAGACTCATGCTCATGCCTTCATTGCCCATGTCCAGGTTATTCATAGCCTTGTTCACATCCAGCACTTCGATTTCAATATATTGATTTTCCAGAAGTCCATCTTTCAACTGCTGCCTTACCTGCTCTCTTGCAAGTTCGATTTCGCTTAAGTCCTCTGGTGCTTCCTTGACATCTTTCCTATCACCGCTTGGCTGGTTGAAGTTCCCGCCTAATATGAAGTCAAAAGGCCCCTTCACGCCACCGCTTTGAGGTTTTTTCTTACCTGGGATGATGGCTTCAATTATCTTTTCCTCGGCTATTTCTTCAGCTACCGTATATTTTTCCGATAACCTTATTTGTTTTACCAGCCTTACTGAAGCCTCAACCAAATCTCTTACCATAGAGTCTACATCTCTTCCGACATAACCTACTTCTGTGAATTTTGTAGCTTCAACTTTAACAAACGGAGCATCTACCAATTTTGCCAGCCTTCTAGCTATTTCAGTCTTCCCCACTCCTGTTGGTCCTATCATTAGAATATTCTTAGGTGTTACTTCTTCTCTCATTTCTTCCGGAAGAAGCCATCTTCTATATCTATTTCTTAATGCTACTGCGACAGATCTTTTTGCTTTATCCTGTCCAATTATGTATTTATCCAACTCCGCTACGATTTCCGTAGGAGTCATATTATATGATGTGCTCATCTTGATTCCTCCTAAAGTTTTTCAACTGTGATTTGGTCATTAGTATAGACACAAATCGATGCAGCTATTTTAAGCGATTCCCTTACAATTTGTTCAGCATCCATATCTGTATTGTTATATAAGGCTTTTGCTGCTGCATATGCAAAATTGCCCCCTGAACCAATTGCGATAAAGTTTTCATCAGGTTCTATTACTTCTCCGTTACCGGATATTAAAAGCAAGCTTTCCTTGTCTGCTGCTATAAGCAAAGCTTCAAGATTTCTCATCGCTCTGTCAGAACGCCAATTCTGTGCCAAAGACACAGCTGCTCGTTTTAAATTCCCCGAATGCTCTTCGAGTTTTTTTTCAAATTTCTCAGTTAAAGTGAATGCATCCGCCACCGAACCTGCGAATCCTGACAAAACAGTATTTTTATATATTTTTTTTACTTTCTTAGCGGTACTTTTCATAATGGATGTATTGCCCATCGTTACTTGTCCATCACCACCGATGCAAATATCATCAGCACTTCTTCTAACCACTACAATTGTTGTTGCATGAAACATAATTAACCTCCTTATTCCTTGTAATCACATTCTTTATTTGAACATGCCAAATTTACTGTTTTAGATTTCTTTTCGACTAATAATTCGCCACATTTTGGACATATGACATTTACTGGCTTATACCAATATATCTTGTTGCAATCAGGATATCCACTACAACCGTAAAATAGTTTTCCTTTTTTCCCTTTTCTTGCAACTATGTCTTTACCGCATGCTGTGCACTTGACATCGATTTTATTAACAATCGGTTTGGTGTTCTTGCAGTCAGGATAACCAGAACATGCTAGAAATTCTCCGAATCTTCCATGTTTTATTGCCATTTGCTTGCCACAAAGCTCACAAATCTCTTCCGTCAGAACATCTTTTATTTCAACCTTTTCGATTTTTTCGTCTGCAACCAGTAACTCCGCATCGAGAAGTTTGTAAAATTCGGATATTATTTCTTTCCAATCCGTATTTTTAGTTTCAATGTCGTCAATCTTGTCTTCCATATCTGATGTGAATCCAGCATCTACTATTTCCTTAAAATACTCTTCCATCATTTCAGTGACAAGAAATCCCAAATCCGTTGGAATCAATACCTTTTTATCTCTTGATACATATTTTCTTTCAATTAATGTCCCTATAATTGGAGCATATGTACTTGGCCTTCCAATGTTTTTTTCCTCAAGATCTTTAACAAGGCCAGCTTCTGTAAATTGCGAAGGTGGTTTTGTGAAGCTTTGTTCTTTTGTTATTTCTTCAGCCGATAATACCTCTCCAGACGCAAGTGAAGGAAGCATCTTTTCATAATCTTCATCGCTTCTGTTATCATAGATCTTCAAGTAGCCATCGAATTTCAATCTTGACCCACTTGCCTTGAAAGTATACCCATTGTTGTTTATATCCACATTAACGCCATCATAAACAGCATTGCTCATACGACTTGCCAAAAATCTATTGAAAATTATTTTATAGAGCTGGTGCTGTTCCTTAGTAAGTGAATCTTTTATGGCATCAGGTTCAAATGTTAAATAACTTGGCCTGATTGCTTCATGGGCATCTTGTACATCTTTTTTCTTATTTGCAAAAGTGGTATTGCCAAGATAATCCTTTGAATATTTTTCTTCAATGTAGGTCTTTGCTGCGTTGTTAGCTTCTTCTGAGATTCTAACTGAATCAGTTCTTATATAGGTTACAAGGCCAACAGTTCCATGACCCTTTATTTCAATTCCTTCGTAGAGTTGCTGAGCGATAATCATTGTCTTCTTGGTATTATATCCGAGCTTGTTTGATGCTTCCTGTTGCAGGCTGCTTGTGGTAAAAGGAGGGTACGGTTTCTTAATTCGCTCTTTTTCCATAACTTTAATGATTTCAAAAGCATCTTTTTTAATTTCAGAGAAGGCCTTTTCTGCTTCAATCTGATTATGAACTGTAAGCTTCTTCCCATTATGTTCTGTAAGCCTGGCAATAAATTCCTTTTTATCTTTATTAAAAACTGCTGTAATATTCCAAAATTCCTTTGGGATAAAATTTCTAATCAGGATTTCCCTATCGCAAATAATTTTCAATGCCGCTGATTGTACTCTCCCTGCGCTCAAACCTCTTTTAATTTTTCTCCATAGCAAGGGACTTATCTTATATCCAACAAGTCTGTCCAAAACTCTTCTCGCTTGTTGGGCATCCACTAGTTTTTTATCTATAGGTCTAGGGTTTTTAACAGATGCCAAAATTGCATCCTTCGTTATTTCGTTGAATACTATTCTACAATTTGTAGTGCTGTCAATTCCCAGTAGAAACGCAATATGCCAGGAGATTGCTTCGCCCTCCCTGTCTGCATCTGTTGCTAAAAGTATTCTTTTCGAATCTTTTGCTTCCTTTCGCATGGCTTTGATTACATCGCCTTTTCCCTTGATAGGTATATATTTTGGTTCGAAGTTGTTCTCTATATCTATGCCAAGCGTACTCTTTGGCAAGTCGCGAATATGCCCGACGGAAGCTATTACTTTGTATTTGCTGCCGAGAAATTTTCCTATTGTTTTAGCCTTGGATGGGGACTCAACTATGACTAATGTTTTTTCAGTCATTTTACACCTCTTCGTTTTTTACTACTATACAAGAACTGATTATATTGGGTGCAATAATATTATGCAATAAATATTTTGCCAAGTTGACTTTCCAATACACCCTTGATTTCCAATATGCTGACAATTGCCTTTACTTGAGAAATTGGCAAACTAGTGGAATTTGCTATTAAATCAATTGTCATTTCCCCGCTGTTGAAAACCAGCTCATAAATGGATCTTTCATCCTCACCCAAGTTTAAATTCATCTTTTCAACATTGAAGTTTTTCTTGATTCCCAATTCGCTGATAATATCATCTATGCAGATTAGTGGATTGGCTCCATCTTTTATCAACTTGTTTGTTCCCAAACTATGAATGTTGTTTATATTGCCAGGCACTGCGTAAACTTCCTTTCCCTGCTCAAGAGCATACCCAGCCGTTATCAAAGATCCACTTTTAATACCAGCTTCTGCAACTATAACAACTTTTGAAAGTCCACTGATTATCCTATTTCTTCTGGGAAAATTATAAGGATATGGGAGCGTTCCTGGTGGAAACTCACTCAAAATCGCACCTGTTTCTGATATTCGATCGAATAGTTTTTTATTTGACTGTGGATAACAGATATCCAGACCACAACCAAGAACAGCTATAGTCTTTCCATTTCCTTCGAGCGCCCCAATATGGGCAGCAGTGTCAACTCCCCTTGCCAATCCACTTACTACTTGAAAATTGTATTCAACAAGCTTCATTGCGATACTTTTTGCCACCCATATTCCATAATTGCTTGCTTTTCTTGCTCCTACTATGGCAACACTTTCATCCTTTGCAATCTTTCCAGTTTTATAAATTAGTATAGGCGGATCATATATGGAAAGAAGTTGTTTTGGATACTCCTCATCGGAAATTATTATTCCTTCAATTTGATTCTTTGCCATTTTCTTAATTATGCCTTCAGCCGTTGAAAGATCTTTCATCCTTAACAATTCAAATGATTTTATGCTCGTCTCTAAAAATTCTCCGGCTTCTGTCAGATTGACCTCTTTTATTGAATCAAAAACATTTTGAGCTGTTTTGCATATTTCCAATAATACATGTTGGGCTTTGATACTCAAACCTAAAATATTAGACAACCATACGTCATAAATGATTTTATCAGTATTCAAATTCTCTCCAATCAATATTTACCTAAAATATTTTTTATCAATGCTTCTGTAAGAAATTGCCTCAGCTACATGTGCGATGCCAATAGTCTCCTTGCCATCAAGGTCAGCTATCGTTCTTGAGATTTTTAAAATCTTATTGTATGCTCTTGCACTCAAATTCAATTTATAAAAAGCTTTTTCAAGCAAGTCATTTGTCTTTGAGTCCAATTTACAGTATTTTTTCATCAAGCTCTGAGTAAGCTGGGAATTATACGAAATATCATCGTGATTGTATCTTTCTTCCTGTAGCAATTTCACATTTTCTATTTCCTGCCTCATTTCAATTGAACTTCTATTATTGCCAACCTCAACCATATCATTGTATTTGATAGGGAAAACATCCACATGCATATCAATTCTATCAAGCAAAGGTCCTGAACATTTTGATAAATAATTCCTTATTTGAATTTCCTTGCATGAACATGCAATATTGTCATCGCCATAGTATCCGCATGGGCATGGATTCATACTGGCAACAAACATAAATTTGGATGGGAATGTTATCGTTGAGTTTGCTCTTGAGATAGTTATCTTTTCATCCTCCATTGGCTGTCTCAGCAGTTCAAGAATCATCCTGCTGAATTCAGGCAATTCATCAAAATACAAGACCCCGTTGTGGGCCAAAGTAACCTCTCCAGGTTTTGGACTGATTCCTCCTCCAAATAATCCAGCCCGGGTTATTGTATGATGTGGGGCCCTGAATTGTCTGGATTTGACGATTGGCATTTCCTTTGTTAGCTCGCCTGCGATACTGTAAATTTTAGTAACTTCGAGAATTTCCTCAAAACTCAAGCTGGGCAATATGCTCGGTATTCTTTTTGCAATCATGCTCTTGCCAGATCCTGGTGGACCTATCATAAGTATGTTGTGCGAAGCTGCTGCTGCAATTTGTATCGCCCTCTTTACTGATTCCTGGCCATTGACTTCAGAAAAATCATCAGCAAATCTATCCTCAAATTTTTGTTCAAATATTTTGCCTGTATAATTCAAACTAAATTTTGAATTCAAAAAATCCATAACCTGTTTTAGTGATTCAACTGGAAACAAATTTATATCTTCAATTATTTCAACTTCCTCAACATTGTCCACTGGGAGAATTATATTCTTTATTCCCATACTTCTAAGACCAATTGCTATTGGTAAGGCTCCCTTGATTCTATTTACTTTTCCATCAAGGGAAAGTTCACCTAGAAATGCAAATCCATCTATTTTTCCTGTTTGAACATAGCCTAGAGATGCAACAATCCCAAGTGCTATTGGCAAGTCAAAATGTGTTCCTTCCTTTTTAATGTTTGCCGGCGACAAATTTATCGTTATTCTTTTGGCTGGGAATTTCATACCGCTATTTACAATTGCCGCTCTGATTCTTTCTTTTGATTCCCTAACAGATGCGTCAGGAAGTCCTACAACCTGGAAACACGGCAAACCGTGGGCTAAGTCAACCTCCACAGTTACAATATCCGCATCTAAACCAAATAATGACCCCGTAATAATCTTTGAAAACATTCTATCTCCTAATGTAAAAAAACATAAAGACACAAAGTCCTTATGTTTAACTAATATTTGTGGTGTGTGATATAGATTGTCCGTTTACGTATTTTATTATCTCTATTACATCGACTCTCAAATCGACTTCCGATAAATCATTTATTAGGATGTAATAGCGAGCTGTATTTAGAATATGAAGCATCTTGATTCTATTGATAGCTTCCTTTGGCATGCCAAAACTCAAGCACTTTCTTGTCTTGACCTCAATGAAACAAATAGCTCCTTCTTTCTCATCTAAGGCAATAATGTCAATTTCACCGAATTTGCATCTAAAGTTTCTCGTAATGATTTTATAGTCTTTTTCGGTCAAATACTTGGTTGCCTTATTTTCTCCCCATTCACCCAGTTTCAAAGTAACCCTCCCAATCAAATCATTATTTACATATATTACCATTTTATGCATATAATGTCAACGATTGAGGTTGTAGAAATTGCAATTTCCAAGTTATTTTATCGACTCCATAATATCCAGATATTCCAAATTATACTTTCTTACATATTTCATTGTTGCGCTATCTCCATGCCCTGGATAAATCGTAATATCATTTCCCCACTTGGATATGATGTCTCTAACTGATTTTTCCATATCCTTCTGTGAGCCATCAGCCAAATCTGTCCTGCCAAGATCCACATTGAAAATTGTATCTCCAGTGAATGCAACTTTGCTTTCTTTTGAAAATATGCAGATACTGCCTTTCGTATGTCCTTGCGTATTTATTATTTCAAGTTCTTCTTTTCCAAGGTATATTTTATCTCCATTTTCTAAAACTACATCTACATGCTTTTTATACATGTCCAAATCACCTCTATGTAGATATACCTTGCAGCCACTGGCCATTTTAATCTTTTCCACCCCGCCAACGTGGTCATAATGATGATGTGTTAGAATTATGCCTTTTATAGAAAGTTTGAGCGATTCAACTTCTTTGATAAAAATTTCTCCTTTATAGCCTGGGTCAATAATGAAACACTCTTGACCTTGGGCATCATAAATAATATATCCATTGCTTTCCATATTCCCACCAATAATTTTCTTTATTTTCATTTCCTACCTC
>JBAWWY010000038.1:0-9950 GCA_037144355.1 Eubacteriales bacterium
GGTACCGAGGGTTCAAATCCCTCCCTCTCCGCCATTAACTTATATTTCGGCACTCGCCCCATAAACATTGGGTGAAAGTCGAATTGAGGTTAATGGCAACTGGTCAATCTTGGCCCCACTCTAACGTCAACCCAGGATACCCCCATATCCACTAGGGTTGGTTCAAAAGCTTACCCCCACCCCTTATACCTATTCGGCACTGGGCTACCTATCAACCCGCCCACGTCGATTTTGGAAGGTTACAAAAGCTGTTCAATCTCAATTTGAAAAAAATTAGAAATTTTATCTCCTACCTATGGGGATGCAGATAAAAACGGTTTTGGGTATCCTTGTTTTCCTTTGTTCATCATGGCGGCGGCGGGAATCTCCCTCGTCCTATGTAGACCGTCCTTGAAACCGAGTGTTCACCTCGATAAGAACCGGTGGACATAAACCATGTAGTAACGGTTCCATGTAGTGACCGATTTCCAGCAGGTTTTCAGGATTCATCCTTTTCCTTGTAGTAACGGACATTTCCCCCTCGGATTGACTCTCCTTGAAACCGAACAAAATAATAAAAGGAGTACCCACCATGCACACCTATACCCCCCTTTACCTGAAACCCGATGAAAAACTGGCGGTCATTTCAGCACTGGCGGAGGTCCATGACCTTTCAGGATGTGACATAACGAACGAAGATATTGCTGAATTTTGTCGAGCTACTGGATGGGGCTACTACGATGAAGACATAACTGCTTACACTGAAAGGTGTTAAACACATATCCCCCTTATTCTTACCCCTGTTGGATTGAGGCAATTGCCGTTTTAGCCTGTAGGAACGGTAATCACTATTGAATTACCCATTGCATGAATATGCTCAGTCTCTGAAACATAACCCGTTCATTATTAGATTGTTGAGATTACATCAACGATATCGGTTCCCATCTCCAATAAAGGGTAAGTCAGACATTGATTTGGCTGAAAATACTTTAGCCAGTGTCTTTACCCAAAATGGAGATCGACCAATGACAATTACCGCTGAAAAAATCACAAGCTCATTACCAAACAGGTTTGTGACTAAAACCCGGCAGGGGGTTAAATACCGATACGATAATGAAACCGGACTGTTTGAAAATACCTCAACTGGAAAATGGGTACATAACCCGATTATACGGTCAAACAAAACAGTTTCCACTCTCCGATATTATTGGCATCCGGACTTGGAACCTATTCTCAATCAGATTACTCAAGACCCATACATGATTGAATGTATTGGCTATCTGCTCAAATTCATTCTTGTGAAGAATCAGCTTAGGAAGCATATCAATAAACATCATACTTCGACTGCCAAGAATCAAAAGAAAATGGCTTGGCTATCTCATGAGTTTTCAAAACGGATTTTAGGCGAATCAAAATATAAAGCGATTATGTTTGAACTTGTTGAAAAAGGTATTCTCAACCAAGTTGTTAAAACAAATCCAAAAGGCAAAATCTATCTTTACAGCTTTTCAAATCCGGTATTATTGCAGGACTATTCCCTAAAACCGATTACATTCAAACGCCTTGAAGAAAAGATTCTAAATTATCGTAAATGGGCATTATTACAATATCAACCACTCGATCAAAAGGTAATAGCTCAGATTATTAAAACTGGATGGAAGATTACCATTACAGAAGAACAACTTAAATTGATTGCGATAGCCAGATACAAATTGAAGTATTTACCAAAACATCCCGATAAAGCATTAACTGAATCTGAATATATGGATTCAATGAATAATGTTATGGCTATTATCAATAACTGGAATGATGCTGACGAACATGACAAACTAGACTTCTTCACTGTTGATGATTTTGGCAATCGTCTTCATCATGTGTTTACGTATCTACCATCTGAAATTAGAGCTTATGTTCAAAATCGAGAAGGTGTGAATATGTTTTTTACTCAATATGATTTGGCTAATTCTCAACCTGCGATTATGGCTAATTTACTAGTCAAAGATTATGGATTCACATACAACTATTTTAATCACGATTTTGTCAGCTTAGTTTGTCGTCAAAAGATTTATGAAGATCTTGCTTTGAAAATGAACATTTCTCGTGATATTTCGAAAACAGAAATGTTGAATATGCTTTATAGCTGGTTAGATAGTGTTGCTGACAAGAACTTTCAAAAGTTTTATCCAGATGTTTCCAGAGTTATTAGACAACTGAAAATGCGTGATAAGGATGATAACGGTCAATATATACCATTCAATAAAAGACATGCACAATTACCGAAAATAATGCAACAGATGGAAAGTTTAATATTTCGTGATGTTTGGCGAGTATTGATAAATAATGGTAATGAATTTTTACCAATTCATGATGCTGTTTATGTTGCAGGTTTAAATTCAAACGAAAAAACGATTATGGAAGATTTGATATTCTCCATCCTCAAACAATCATTCAGCATTCCGATTGAAGTTAAACGTGAAGAAGTTTACAAGAAATCTTAATGAGCAGATAATTGTCAGAATCAATTTATTAATAAACTCTAATATTTATGAAATGTAACCAATTCATTTTTTAATAATAATGTTATTATGATAATGATGAGTAATTTAATTTATTTATTAACACAGTCGAGATAGTAATCTCTCCTTATATACATATATCTCGATAAAAATATAATGGTGATTTCATTAACGGAACTCAGAATCAGAAAATTGGGCAAAAAAAGAGGGTATAGGATTTTAACCTGTACCCCCTTCTTAACCCTCACTCGACTGGTTTGGTGCTCCTGTAGTCCTTAATAGGTCGCACTAACGACATCCAGAATGATTCCCACTTGGCTTCCACAACGAGATATGCGGTCGGCCCCAGCTGGTCATAAGCTTTTCGGATAGCTTCCTCCGGGATTATTGGGTGGCGGGTTTTCCCAAGTCTTTTCAGGATTACATCGCCAACGGTAATTTGCTTGTTTGGAATTCTTACGTTCAAAGTCATTTGGTCAACACACTCCTTTCAAAGATGCTTTTCGGATTGTTTGGAGAAAATCCGTTTATCCTGTAGCTGTCAAATCCAGTTCCCTCTACCCTCAGAAATCCGATAAGCAAAGTGCTTTCTGGATCGGTAGTCTCCAACCAACCTTTTTCTTGATCACCTATGATATTTCCATCTATCAATTCTTGGGGGTTGAGATAAGTAATCCTAATCTTGGCAACCACTGCTATTTTCTCATGGATGAAGTCGGCTTCCGCCACAACCACCATACCAATACCCTTCTCCAAAAAGTTACGATATGCAATGGTACACAAGAGATTCCAGTTGGCTCTGATGAAGTCAACTTGACGTTCTCGCCGCTCGCCGTCTATCCCTTTTATTGTCTTATTTTCCTTACCCATAATTTTCTCCCTTAAAATGAAAAACCCGTTAGAAGGTATTAGTCTCCTAACGGGTCACTTATCTTGGTTGCTTACTTTGACGCAGGTGCCTGGCGGATTTACCTACTTGAGCAACCAGTCAACAATGAACTGAATAGCTTTATCAGGGGGTACATTAACCAATGGGTGATTCAATCCCGCTATGGCTCCAATACTTCCTGCTGGGTATTCTCCGGTATCCTCTGAATAATCCCTAACCGCCACACCATCTTCAACCGGACATAACGTGATGGATTTGGTGTCAAGACCCTTCATCTTTCCCGCTACATCAATTCCACGCTTGCAAACCGTGACCGTGACGGCACCGGAAAGCATGGTATTGATGTCAATTGAAGCATTAGGAAAAACCCTCTGAATCTCACCTACTATGGGTCTGACAACGAAATTGACCCAAGCTTGACCGGATTCCTGTTGCCCCTTCAATTCCAACCCATCAATCATGTTCTGGATTCTTGAAATGGCAATTTTTGCTTTTGTAATTCTTTCAGCAATTCCGATCTTCCTCTTATCGGATTCAGCATGTTTTGTTTTCCAATCATTAAGTAATCCCGTAAGATTGAATTCTGGTGTAACCAAATTCATATCCGGTTCAAAAGGATTGCTGTTATCGTTCGTTGAATTGTCCACTTGTTCATTCCGTTTACGTGCACTCATTTTATTTACTCCATATCAATTGAATTTAGACATAAAAAAACCACCCAAAGGTTTACCCTTGGATGGATTCCACAAACCAATACCGATATTCTTTTCTGTTACTTAAATTTCCTCCCTTCTATGACACATCCACGTATGTCTGGATAATCATCAAAACCTCATCGTATGATTTGGCTCGGAAACATTTATCCTTAAACTCCTTATCCAAATCATGGTATCCAGCTTTTCTCAAGTCTCTGGAAACAATAGAAATGAGATTGAAGACATTTGAGTTCTCTCCAAGAATATTGCTCGTAACTCCTTTAGCTTTCGGAAATTGAATTTCCTCCATTGCTCACCTTTCCCATCTTTGATATTTGACATACCCTAGCTGCGGTTAATTTCAACCGTGTACCTATCTCGGTTAATGATAACCCTTGATCCCTTAATTGCAGAACTTCATTGATTCGTATTTCCGATGTTCTAGCTCTACCAAACTGATGATTCGGATTCATTCGTTTGAATCTTTCCATCCCTGCTTTTGTTCTTTCAGAAATTCTAACCCGTTCCTGTTTCGCCAGCGCGGATAAGATTGCAATTATCGCATCTTTGAATATACCGAGAGAACTTAAGTAAGGTTCAGTAAAGCTGTGCCAATCGACTTTGTAACTTTCCAACTTTGAAAGATACTCAATCGTCTTACGTGAACCTTCCCTGCTCAACCTATCTAATGACCAAAACAACAGCACATCAAATTGTTTCCGGTGTGCCATTTTGAATACCTCTTCAAGTCCTTTCCGGTCTTGGATACCTTTTGCACCTGAAACATTATCAGTCACAACTTTAATAATATCCCATTCCTGACAACCGCAGTATTTCCTGAGTTGTGATATTTGATTCTCTGTATCTTGATCCATCGTACTGCACCTTGCGTAGATCAAACACTTCTTGTTCATTTACCTCCTTTGAATGTTTTAACAGATGCGGTTTATGTTTCTCGTAATAGGTAAACACTTAAGTTAGTGGTTACTTTTTTTGACCTCCCATTTCGGCTAAAACCGGAATTTATTGCCCACCCCTTACCTAGGGGTTACCGTCAAGAATCAGGTTCCATAGAATTAACGGATTACCACTTATCGCCGTACCACCGCTTCCGACGGCGACGGATCAGGAAATAGGAAGCAATCAGCACCGCGACCTTTCCAACCGTGATAATCAATTCAAGGGGTACATGTTTAGGTGTGTTGCTATCCTTGTCCATGACCCGGCTCCTTTTTATCAGCGGCTTCACGTTTCTCTCTTTGAATCTCCCTTAACTCTCTTGATATGGTTAGTGACAAGAGCGCACAAGTTAAAAGCTTGATTACCAGACCTAGTGGATTTGTAGGTGTTGGTATTGGCGGAAATCTCATGTTTAATATTACCTCCTTTCAGATATTGAGTCGTTTGTTGAATTTGGTGGAAAATAGAAAAACACCATTCAGAAATGAATGGGTTTTGATAAATCGACAGTATCCGGATATCGAAGGTAAAACCGGACAAGAATCAGTCCATTAGCGATTGCTAGGAATGGATGATTTGTGGAAAGAAATACAAGAAGATACCAGCAACTTTACAGTCACCGGATATAAGAGCTTCCCTTACGTAAATAGATATATATAGTTCCGAATAACTATAATGATTATTTCGTTAATGATGATTGTGAGGGACGAGAAATATAGGTGAAACTAGTGTTTCAAAATCGAACGTTGCCGGGAACCTCGGAGCGTTTAGCGACGTAGTGTTCCAGAATGTTATTCGCATGCCTTTTAATTAACGTCCGACTTCATTTTCCCGGTGACATAATTCCCGAGCTTTACTGCTTTCAATAACTCGCGCTAACCATTTTAATTCTGCAGGCACAAAACCATCCTTATTTGAAATAGATAGCCGGATTTCGTCCACAAAACATAGCGTTAGTTCGGCACCTTGCTTGTCGCATGAAACACTTAATATATCGCTGCGCAGATAAGTCATCCGACAACCGTCCGTACTAGGATCTGATCTTCGTCTTCGGACGATGCATAGCTCGGCACCAGAAATGATAATATCGATTCGAGGATGTGCCCAGAAGCCGTAAACCAAGGGCAGAACAAAAAGGACCACGAATGTGACAACGCCCGGAAAATAGATAATTCGTCCCGCCAATAGATCTGCAAACGCCTCCATCACACCCGCGATGACAAGTGATTGAAAGAAGGACACCAACAACAGCCACGTGCGAAAGACTCCGCCATGAACGACCATGACGCCATTCATCACCCTCGCCCACAATGTATATGGCTTATCCGAAAGCAAATCCTTAACCTTTTTCTTTCGCCGGCCTACTACGAACCCATACGTTAAAACAAACCCAAAAAAAGCAGGAACCAAAGCGGCAAATATTACTAAATACTGGGCTGTGGTAATACCAGGCACAAGAACAGCTGTTGCCGGATTCCAGGGATTGTACCTGACCTGGATTGGGCTCTCCACAGGAAATGACTCCGAGATGCGTGCAGGAATGTTCATTGGCACAAATGCGACTCTATCTGAAACATACCGCTTATTGTTCACCCAATATTCATAGACAGCATCACCGCCACGGTTAACGTTGTCCTTAACAGACAATACCTTTCCTTGGGTTATTGGCCAATAAACACTCGCACGGGCTGCCCAACAAAACCATGTACTCCAAATAATCAGAATAAATCCCGCAACTAGTAAGACAATGCCGATTAATAGCGCCTGTCGCTCTTTTTTGATTTTTACCGCATCACCATAGTCTTCATTCTTCATAAATGTGGTATGCAATCATTCAGCGCACAAACTCAATCGAGTATGCGCACTTGTTGTTAATCCGATCCCGATTATTCCGACAAAACTAATCCCGTTATTACCTGACAAAGTCGATCCCGTTACTTGTCGCCTGATGGTTTTCCCAATGGCTTCCAATCTTTGCCATTCGTCCACCAGCCTTCGCCCGTTGAGGTGTTGAGGATGAAGAGACCGCCACCACTTTTATTGAAAAACGGGATATAGGTGCCGACAACTCCTGCTTTTGCTTCTTTTACCTGCCCCAAATATTTCCATTCATTGCTCTCTTTTCCAATTTCGGAACACCATAATTTTCCAGATGTCGTATCAACCCAGTAGAAGTTGCCACCTTGGTGGTTTTCGCACGCCATATATCGACGGCATTTGTTTCAACTGATGTTGCCTCTTGCGAAATTACCGCTGTGGCAGTAAAAAGACTTCCGATCAACAGCATAAATGCGAGCATTCGCTTCATGATGTGCTTCCTTGATTTTGTTAAACCCTTGATTATACCTATCCCGATTTTCCAGATAAATCTGATTTCTTTACTTACCCGTAATTTCGCTAAGCACTTTTAACTTCTTGTCGATATCGTCTCTGTTGGAATTGAGTTCCGCAATCGCGGTATCAGCTTCATCTTTAATAATCGTTTTGATGAATTCCACTAAATCTATCTTTTGTAACACTGAAAGCTCTTTATAGGTTTTCTTGGAGAACAGATCGAAGGCTACCTGTTCCTGGGCTTCTGGAGTTTTTGCTTTCCGTTTTTTAGCAGTACCCTTAATTTTTGCATCTTTGTGAGTTAGGTATGCAAATACGGCATCAGTTTTATCCTTGATTTTCTTCTCTACACAAACCTTTGCAATTTCATCCTTATTCCATGTCTTGTCTTCATTCCGGCACTTTCCAAATGTCTTAGCAGAGATGCCCTTCGGAATTAGCAATTTAAGTTCATCAAACTTTACTTTCCAATCTGACGGCTTCCTTGACATAACAAACCTTCCTTTCAATGGTTAATGATGATTCGACTACTGGTCACTTTATATCACTCACCGGTTCAAAATCAACAAAGATTACTCCGGTTTCGGAATCCGGTTTCTTTCTGATACCTTCTGCAAATATTTCAAGGTTGTCATCTTTGTAAACCAGATGAAGCGGATCGTCATTGTCATATTCATATATAACATCAATTTGGGTATCCTCCCTTAAATCAGTCTTCACATATTTTATACGGGTGAGCTTCAAACCACTTTCTTCATCAACATAAGGAATCTCCCGTGTTGAATCCCCATTGATCTCCATTATCCTTCTATTAGGCAATACAAAAGTTTTTCCATACCTGATACGTTTTAGGGTAAAGCATTTCCCGTCTTTAATTTGAATAACGATATGATCCCGGAAAACATCTATTCGAGATATTACACTTTGAAATAACTCACGTTTAGTTGAATTTGGAATATTATGGGATGCGTAATCTTTGAAAAGATCATCTGGAACATCAATTCTATCTTCCTGATTTGCTTTTGCCTGTAGATCCTCTAGCTTCTTTTCTTCAATAAGTCTTATATCAATTGCTTGACTTATCATTTCCTTAAAACTTTTTTCACCACTTGGCTTTTCCAGTATTTGCCTGTTTAGTTCACTAATGCGTAAACTGATTCGTTCAATCTTTGCTTTGACAACATCAATCTCATTATCCAAATCCACTCGACGAGCTTTGTCTTGGAGGTGTTTGATGTATGCTTTATAAACCAACGGGAACAAACAATCTTCTAATCCTGGAGAAATAGGTTTTCCGGTTGAATACGTCATTCCGGTTGTCCCTCTTTCTCTAATCTGGATGCCATTACATTCTACTCTATTTCTGTTTTTTCTGAATGATTCACATTTAAAGAAATCTTGTTTATGAATTTCTCCATTCCATTCTTTCCTTGCACCAACGGTATAGAGTTTATGCCCGCAATATCCGCAATAAACCAACGGCTTCAAAGCATGTTCTTCTTTTGTATTACCGACATTTATTTTTCGCCTGTTTCTATCGTCTAGAATTAATTGAACCGCATCAAATGTCTTCCGATCAACTGCTGGTGGATTATATGCGTTAACAACCACCTCATCGACTTTATTAGATTTGTATTGGAATCCAGCATATTGAGGTCTTCTGAGAATTGATCGAATTGTTGAAGCTTCCCAACCCGGTGTATGAGTTGTATGTTTTCGTTTTGGATTAAGTGTCTTGATATTCTCTGTATTCAAATCCCTTGCAATCTCATTTAGTTTCTTACCTGCAAGAAACTCTTTGAAAACCCTACGAACAATATTCAGCTCCGCTTCTTCTCGTTTCACCAGTCGTTGTCCAGCTGATCTAAATCCATAGAAATTTGGAGGGAAATACAATTCACCTTTATCTCGTTGTTCCTTCATTCCAATTTTAGTTTCATTCTGTCGATCAACAATGTATCTACTGGCAACACCGGATTTGATGTCAAAGATAAGAAGATCGTCTGGTTTATGGGGATCAATTATATTGTCATCGTGGGAATGAATAACGATATTGTGATCTAGTAAAATTGAGAGGATATGATTACCCAGGAAACTGAGGGTATAGGGTCTCATCAATCGGTCAGCATTACGTACAATGATAACGTCAATTTCATTTATCCGACTTATCAATTTCCCAAATTCTTTTCTGGTACGAGTATTAGGGCTGTATTTGCATTCGTCACAATAACGTTCAACTGCTTTATCAGGAATATCGTGCCCTGTGGGATATAGTCTTCCAGATCGGCCACTATCCTTGAATATCCCGAGAACTGAATATCCAAATCTTTTAGCCAGTTCTAGTCCGTCCGCCTCTTGGGTCTCTATGGAAACCGATTCACCATCATCCTTGTCGGATTCTGATGATGTGCGGCAATAGATGAATGCCCGCTTTTGTGGTGGTGTTTGAGTCTCTTTATTTTCTGGTATCTTTTTCATAAACCCTTACCCTCATTGTATGTAGTGGGTATTATAGGGTATTGGTAGGGTGGTTAAAAGGGAAATATAAGTCCAATGGTGATCCCTCCCTCTCCGCCA
>JBAWWY010000039.1:0-9703 GCA_037144355.1 Eubacteriales bacterium
ATATGGCAAGAATAGGCTATAATTCCACATCCCCAAGCGACTTCAAGAAAAGAGTAAGGGAGTTGATGGAATATGCCAAGGAAATATGCGATTGCAAGAGGGCAATGCTGGAAGAATACATGGATATTGGTCTTTACCCTTATTCCAGATTCTATCTTCAAAGCGTGAAGGATGCCATGGGAGAATATTTTAAAAACCATTTTTCCACAATTGGCTTGAATGGAATGAATGAAGCTTGTCTAAACCTTTTGGGCAAGGATATTGCGTCAGATGAAGGAAATGCTTTTGCAATAGATATAATGGAATTCATGAACAAGGTTATAAGAATATTTCAGGAAGAAACCGGCACTCTTTGGAACCTGGAAGCATCGCCCGCAGAAGGAACAAGCTATAGATTCGCAAGACTGGATAAAAAACTGTATCCATCTATTATCGCCCAGGGGAACAAAGAACCTTACTATACAAACTCAACCCAGCTCCCTGTATGCTGCACAGACGATATATTTGAAGCAATTGAAAAACAGGAAAAGCTTCAGACACTTTATACTGGAGGAACTGTACTTCACGGTTTCATTGGAGAGAAAATAGATGATATTGAGACTTGCAAGCTCTTTATCAGAAAAATCATGGAAAACACAGCAATACCATATATCACTGTGACACCAACATTCTCCATATGCAATGACCATGGCTATCTATCCGGCGAGCAGTTCAATTGCCCTATATGTGGAAATGAAGCAGAGGTATGGACCAGAGTAGTTGGATTCCATAGACCTGTACAATCATGGAACAAGGGCAAAAAGGAAGAGTACAATGACAGAAAGGAATTCTCTGTTTCTGTTAGCTTGGGAAACAAAGCCTGCAGCAATGCTCCAGAATTAGTAAAGAAAGCTGAGGATTCAGAAGTAGTAGCAGAAACCTCCAATATGGAAATCGCCTAACCTAGTGAATAGGACAGGAAATCGAAATGAAAATCCTAGGAATTATTAAAGCATCATTTATAGATTATCCAAAGAAGGCATCCACCGTTTTATTTATCGGTGGATGCAATTTTAGGTGCCCATATTGCCACAACCCCGAGTTGGTTTTCGAACAGGGTGAAGAGCTTGAGCAAGGTCATGTTCTCGACTTCTTGCAAAAGCGGAAGAAGTTTATTGACGGGGTTGTTATCTCTGGGGGGGAGCCTACAATACATGATGAACTTGTACCGTTGATTGAGGAAATCAAGAAGCTGGGATATGCCATTAAGCTTGATACCAATGGAACCAACCCGAAATTCCTCAGAAAGCTTATTGACGATAGGCTAATCGACTATATTGCAATGGATATCAAAGGTCCTTTATCTGAATATAAAAGTATAACTAATTCTGAAGTTGAAATTAAGAATATTGAGGAATCCATAAATCTCATTAGAAATTCGAATATTGATTATGAATTTAGGACAACTATCTGCAAGGAACTGCTTTCCCAAGATCAGATAATAGAAATAGGTAAACTCATAAATGGAGCGAAAAGGTTTTGCCTGCAGGCTTATAACCTGAAGGAGAAAATACTTGATGAGAATAGGAAATTTACCTGTTACACTAATGAGGAAATGAATGAGTTTAAAGTACTTCTTGAACCTTATATCGACCAGGTAATCCTTAGAGTATAATACTTGTTTAAAATCCATACTACTTCGTCACTTATTTTAGATTTTTAACTATGCATAATAAAATTAGGAAAGGCTCAAAATGAGACAACGAAAATTGAAAAACATAGACGATAGGCTTTTAGAAAAGTCAAAGCATCTTGTTATAAATCCAAAAGAATACAAGGGTAAATGGAACGGGCTTTTCGGAAACGACAAACCGATTTATATGGAAGTCGGATGTGGAAAAGGCAAATTTATAACCTCTTTAGCAACAATGCACCCAGAAAACAATTATATCGGCGTAGAGGGGCAGGGAAGCGTCTTGCTTCGTGCTCTGGAGCGTCTCGACAACCTTGAAATTGAGAACTTGTTTCTAATCAGAGAATTTATAAGGGATATTGAAGAATATTTTGCTGAAGGCGAACTCTCAGGAATATTTCTTAATTTCAGCGATCCCTGGCCAAAAGATAGGCATGCAAAGAGAAGGCTAACCCATTCAAATTATTTAAATGGATATAAGAATATACTTAAACCAGAATCATTTATTGAATTCAAAACTGACAACGATGAACTGTTTGAATTCGGAGTTGAAGAATTTATTAACAGCGGTTTTGAAATAATAGAGAAGTCAGAGGACCTTCACAACAGTTCAATATCGGCAAAAGAAGTTACCACAGAATACGAGGACAAATTCAAAGACATAGGCAGGACAATCAAATACTGCAAGGCGAAGGTAAAATAAAATAACTTTGAACAATTAAAAATAAGCACGAAAACGCAGGGCAGATTTTCTGCCCTGCGGAAAGTGAGCCACTTTATTTTTCAGATGTTATATCCCACATTGTTACTATATTTTATAAGCTTGTTCTATTTTACGACTATTTTTTTCTTCGCTTTAGAACTATTCCTGATCCAGCTAGAAGAGTCCCAAGTCCATATAGGAAGCTAGGATCCAAGCCGCCAGTCTTTGGAAGTGGGGCGGCTGCAGCAGGAACTGGTTCGTCAATAACAACTTGTGGTGTAGGTGTTACAACTGGAGGTGTAACTACAGGGGCAGCAGGTACAACGGGTTCAGGAATTACAACTGTTCCGGTATTTCGATGTCTACTTGGAGCACTATATACGACAGTTGCTGTGTCTTCATCGGAAGTAATATTTGACTTTTCACTATTCGTATAGTATGTGCCTGTAACAGTTGCTGTATTTTCAAAACTGTCCCAAGCCCCAATATCTAGAGTACCGAGATCAAAATCCATAGTTCTGGTTGCGGTTTCATCAACTGGTAAATCCCCAATGACAATTGGTGCCATTCCAATATCAGAATCTGTAATGGTTACATCATGAAGAGGGTAGGTTCCATTATTGGTAACTGAGAATGTATATGTGACAGTAGCACTTCTGGAACTTACAGTTGGGTCGCTTACAGATTTAGACAAATGGATTGCCGCATAATCTTGACCCGCTGGAATCCATTGTGCATAAAGGGTAACATCTCCGCCGGGCATTGCAAAAGTATCGCCTTGAACCATTGTAGGGCCATCAGCAACAGCCCATCCAAGGAAATCATAACCTGGGTAAACCATAGATTCCTGTCCAAGAACAGTAACAGTATCTCCAGTGCCGTAAAGTGTACTATCAACTGGAGCTAAGCTGCCACCATTTGGATCATAGGTAACACTATAGGTTTCATTTTCAGACCATTGAGCCCATAATGTAACATTACCTTCAGGCATAACAAAAGTATCACCTTCGCTTAGAAGTGGAGGATTATCTTCTATTTCCCAGCCTTGGAAAGTGAATCCAGGATAAACCATCGATCCCTGACCAAGGACAGTTACAGTTGCGCCAGCTTCATAGCTTGCGCTATCAGCGGGTGCAGGGCTGCCGCCGTTGCCGTCATAAGTTACAGTATAGGTTTCATTTTCAGCCCATTGAGCCCATAATGTAACATTACCTTCTGGCATAACAAAAGTATCACCTTCGGTAAGGAGTGTAGGATCATCGCCAATTAGCCAGCCGAGGAAATGGTGTCCAGTATAAGCCATTATTCCTGGGCCAAGAACTGTGACTGTTTGGCCAGCTTCATAAGAAGCGCTGTCAACTGGTGCAGGGCTGCCGCCATTGCCGTCATATGTCACAGTATATGTTTCAGGCTGAATTTCAGCCCATTGTGCCACTAAAGTAACATCTTCAGCAGGCATGGTGAAAGTATCGCCCTCAGTTAGGATAGTAGGATCATCTCCAATTAACCATCCAAGAAAATCAAATCCAGGATAAGTCAAGATACCTTGTCCCATAACTGTAACGGTGTCCCCAAATTCATAAAGTGTACCATCAACAGGTGCAGGACTGCCGCCGTTGCCATCATAAGTCACAGTATATGTTTTTTCTGGTGGAATATAAGTCACTGTGGCCGAATCTTCGTCGGTTACAGTTGGCTCTATGCAATTAGGAGTAATCAAGCCTTTATCAAAGCCAACGTTTTCATCAAAGTCAAAATCCAACTTGTAAGTACCACTTACTGAAGCCGTATTTGTGAATACATTGTCAACCCAGTCTTGCTCAGATAATCCAGACAAGTCAAAGGCTTGCGTTTCAGTTTTACTATCACCTTTCTTCAATTTCCCTATATCTTTGCTATAACCAATATCAGTATCTGTTATAGTTACATCTTTTAAGTCAAAATCACCAGTGTTTTTAACTTTGAAAGTATAAGTAACAGAACCTGACTTAGAAATCACCTCAGGTTGATCAACAGTTTTTTCAATAGTTATACTAGCTTCCTTTGAGGGTTTATCAGTGGGTTGGTCATTAGCGAAAACAGAGACAGGTAAACTGAAATAGCTTACCAGTGTCAGCATTAGAATAAATGCCATAACAATACTAGGTTTTTTAGTTGCCATAATCTCATCTCCTTTTAGAATTAATGAAATCAATGGCGGCCGGACTGCCATTCCACAGCTAAAACTAATCGATAGTCTAAACTATGAATTAGGTTCCTAGCTTTGCGCCCTAATCTTTTGACTAGTTTGCCTTTACATTAATTTCCTAAAGAAATACAATTCAAAACTGAAATGTCTCAAATCAATAGGTATAACTAATGTAGGATTGTTTACAATATTCATATTGTAAACAATCCTACATTTTTTGAGTCACAACTTAGTCACAGCAATTATGGAATAAGTCTCAAGCCAATTAGTCAACAAAGAGGTGCTTTCAAATGATGAAAGCACCTCTATATTATTTGGAATAATTATGTTTAATTGATTTAATAGTTATTTTTTTCTTCTCTTAAGAACTATTCCAGAGCCAGCAAGCAATGCGCCTAATCCATATAAGAAGCTAGGATTAACAACAGGGGAGGACAAGGAAGCACTGTAACACAAAAGTCAAATAAGTGATGTAGTAAAAATA
The DNA here is from genome assembly GCA_037144355.1 of Eubacteriales bacterium. Classification (GTDB taxonomy): domain Bacteria; phylum Bacillota; class Clostridia; order Peptostreptococcales; family Anaerovoracaceae; genus JBAWWY01. The sequence goes on from JBAWWY010000039.1 coordinate 5,048, forward strand.
AGTAAAGGAAAACTAATGAATAAATAGGAGCCGTTATTTAATTATTGTTTTGATTTTATGATTGAAAAATACTTCCTAATTCTTTCAAAATTCATTATTAAAATTATTAAGAAAAAACAGAATAATGATATAATAAATCCTGGAACTAGTCCTTCGGAAATATAATCCATACTGATTCTATGAAGACCAGTTTTAAGCGAGAAGCAAATAAATGTCTTATCAAAAATCTGTGGTTCAATTTTTATTCCATCGACTTTAATAGTCCAACCTTTATCGAAAGGAATGGAAGTAAAGAATAAATTCTTGTCTTTAACTTGAACGGATCCTTCGATATGAGTATCTGAATAGTTAGTAATACGGAATTCAGACTGTTTAAGTATTTCAATAGAATTTTTAAGATTTAAAATATTTAATGATGCAAAATAAGTTCTATTGACAATTTTTGTTTTCATATTTTGTATAAATTTTGCTTGAACAATTTCACCATTTTTGAAATCACCTAAGAACACGGAACAATTCTTTTCTGAATCGAAAATATTTGTGATAAAGACATTATTGACATAGAGCTTGCAACCTTCATCGACATCTGACGTTATGAACGCGTAAATTGGACCATTTTGCGGCGCAGGAAATGTATAATAAACAACTCCTGGGTCTTGTAGTTTGCGTTTTGTAAAGTTTAATTTATCACCAACTTGTGTATAAACTAAATTTGAAGATGTAACTTTAACATTTTCAACATTTGTAAAACAAGGAGCCTTTGTTTTCGACATGTCAAGTATTAGTTTCTCTTGATTTGAATAGGGGTTTAGGCTCTCATAAGATTGACTAATACTATTACTATCAATCATAAAACCTAAATTAAGGGCAAACGGATTTTCATATACAGTAACATCATTCTTCACATAAATCGGATTATAATATCCGTTAATAGGTTCTTTCGACATAATATATTTTATACCTAAAAGACTGTCCGCCCAAAGGGTCGCCCCATTATAAATAGTTCGAGTATTTTCTTTTGCAAGACCAATTTGGCCACAGAAGTTATTTACGGATTGCTGGTAGATTGAAGTATAGTTTGTCACACCCTTGTAACCGAAAGCAATAGCTTCGTTTCTACTCCTATAAAAATTCATTTCCATCCTATAAAAGCTTTTATCTTGATTTTGTATTTTATCAATGATAGGTAACATTTTATCTCTGAAATTAGTGTAGACACTCCTATCTTTAAAACCTATTTGAGTATCTAAGCCATTAATCATAACATTTGTATTATAATATAGTTCTCCAATAGTTAAAAAAAGCAAAATAATAATAATATATTTTTTCAAGTCGATATTTATGCTCAATCTGGATAAGCAAGCGATGTAAGATCCAAGGAGTATATATGTGACAATTATAGATTCAATAGGTAAGTACTTGTAATTTAACTGTTGGATTATAAAAGCTAAAATAAAAGTTATTGCTATAGTTCCGATAATATTAGAAACTTTAATAAAGTGAATATTAAGCCAGGATTTATACGCTATTAATATTAGGAAAAAACAAAACATAAAAGAGTATCGGCTTGGAAACCAATTTGGGGATTGGAAACCATGCCACGCTATATCAGGAATATTTAGGGTCATACTCAATATAAAAATTGCCAATACAATTCCACTTAAAATTTTATCTCGTTTATCAATAGCGACATTTAAGAAAAATAGAATTGCCAGTACTGTGATAAAAATTCCACAGTAAATATTGGGCATGCCTAGATTATTTATATTTTCATAGGATCCTACAAATAGTCGTGATGCCATTTCATAAAAATTAAACTTAACTTCAAGAGCTGGAAGAATATATGCCCCACTTATTTTACCTTGTTTTAAAGCGTATATTGTTGGTAATAAAAGCCAAGATGAAAGGCCTATTGAAAGAAGTGTCCCCCATGTGAAAGTAATAAACGTTTTACCAATCTTTTTATAATCAAATATTTTGGATTGAAAAACTCGATATATCAAATAAATAACTGTAAAAATTCCGATTGAATAAGAAAGATAATAGCATGAAATAAACATAATTGATAAACTGATAATGTATATAATAGGTTTTTCCCCAATGATAATTTTCTCGACCCCGATAATAATAATAGGTAACCAAATAAGACTATCAAGCCACATAATATTTTGAGCATACAAAACAGAAAAGGACATTAAAGCGTAAAAAGATGAGAAGATAACTAAGGTTAGGTCATTTTTTTTAAATAGAAAATTTAACAAAATTGAGAAAGTTAAACCTGATAAGCTAACCTTCAAAACAGTTAGTGTTAGGATTGCTTCAGTTAGATTCTTTTCGGGAAAGAGAAGGGTTAAAAATGATAAAGGGCTGGATAAATAATAAGAGTAAAAGCCAATAAAATTTCCACCTAAAGTTTTACCCCATGAATAAAGAAAACTACGGTCTCCCAAAACAATATTGCGAAGGCAAGCAAAATAATCAACGTATTGATTATACATATCAAGAATTAGCAGGGACTTTTTGCCAAAAGGATAAATTCCAAAAGTAAAAAGTACTAGTAGCAAAATTAAACCGGGAATTAGAAAAGATAATATATAATAAAAATTACTTTTTAGCTTATTATTAAAATTCATCCGATTAGTCTCCTTAAGTATATTTTATGCGATTAGAAAACATTTGACAAAAATATGATACAATAATACCATTACAATAATAGCATAAGTTATTCATAGTCCACAACTACTTTAATCAATTGTTGAAAGGATCAGGATGTCTAAAGAAGTCGGTTCTTCTGTGGGAACGGTTACTCAAAGTTCTCTTAATAAATTTATAAAGTACATAATTACTGGCCTCTTAGCCTTTAGTATTGAGTATAGTTTGTACTTGATTCTTTATACAAAACTTCATCTTCATTATATTATTGCTAGTGTGATTGTATATTCGATCGTATTTTGGTTTTCTTTTCTTGGGAATCGATATTGGGCTTTTCAATCAAAAGGTGATATAAAAAATCAACTTTTTCTATATGCATTGCTTTTCATGTTTAATCTAATAGTTTCAAATATTTTCGTCATGTATTTGCTTACGAGTATAATGGGAATAAGCCCATTCATAACTCCGTTTATAAAAGCGGGGTTAGTTGTTTGCTGGAATTTTATTTTCTATAAGAAATATATTTATAAATAACAAATATAAGTTTAATTTTTAAGAGGTGAAGTGATATGAAAAAAATATCAATTGTAGTTCCTTGCTATTGTGAAGAGGCATCATTACCTCTTTTCTACGAGTCAATTGAGAAAGTGTCCTTAAAATTGTCCGAATGCTGTTTTGAGTTTATTTTTATTGATGATGGTTCAAAAGATAATACTCTACAAATCATTAAAGATTTAAAAATCAAAGATCAGCGCGTTGAATATATTTCTTTTTCAAGAAACTTTGGGAAAGAAGCTGCAATCTATGCAGGATTGCAAAACAGCAAGGGAGATTATGTAGTAGTAATAGATGCTGATTTACAGCATTCACCAGATCTCATTCCTGAGATGTACAATTTAGTCGTTAATGAAGGATATGATTGCGTGGCAACTCGTAGGACAAATAGGGCTGGCGAGCCATTTTTTCGCTCCTTTTTTGCAAAGCAATTTTATAAATTTATAAATAAGGTGTCGAAAGTTGAATTCGTTGACGGAGCAATGGACTTCCGTTTTATGACTCGGCAAGTAGTCCAGGCAATATTAAATGTTAAGGAATATAATAGGTTCTCAAAAGGAATTTTTGAATGGGTTGGATTTAGAAGAACTTACATTGAATGCCCAAATATCCCTCGTATAGCAGGAAATTCAAACTGGTCATTCTGGGGATTACTTTTATATTCGTTAGACGGGATAATAGCTTTTTCAACAGTTCCTTTGGCAATCGCTTCCTTTACAGGTCTGTTGTTTTGCTTTTTAGCGATAACGCTTATTTGCTATGTTGTTGTTAAAACTTTGCTTTATGGAGATCCTGTAGCTGGGTATCCAACATTAATTTGTATCATTTTACTTATCGGTGGGCTCCAATTATTTTGTATTGGAATACTTGGACAATATCTATCAAAGACTTATCTCGAAACAAAAGAAAGACCTATTTATATTTCTAAAGAGTCAAGTATTGCAATATAATAATTTGAGATAATGTGAATGGAGTGTTTACCTATTGGCAAACACTCCATTCTTTTAATTTAATGATTCTTAATGATTTTCAATTATTTATTTTTTTCTTCTTCTCATTACTATACCACCACTTGCTATTATTATACCAAGCCCATAAAGAATAGATGGATCTAAGCCACCAGTTTTAGGTAGGCTTGCGGGTGCTGCAGGTAGGGGTTCATCAATAACTGGTACGACAGAGGTTACCACAGGTCCTGCTGGAATTATTGGTTGGTCGATTATTATTTCAGTGGTTGCTACAGGGGCTGTTGTAGTTATTTCTTCTGTTGTGGTATGATGACGCCTTTCGGTAGTCGTCACATTATCGGAAGTTGTTACTTCATCGGAAGTTGTCACTTGATCGGAAGTTGTCACTTGATCGGAAGTTGTCACTTGATCGGAAGTTGTCACTTCATCGGAAGTTGTCACTTCATCGGAAGTTGTCACTTCATCGGAAGTTGTCACTTCA
>JBAWWY010000040.1:0-9148 GCA_037144355.1 Eubacteriales bacterium
TGATTATATCACTATCTGAATCAAAGAAAAATCCTCGATTTCTCAAGGATTTCATGCTAATTTATCGTGGCAAGTGATTGAATCTCTAAGTTCTTTCTTCTTGATTTCCTCACTGACCATTCTTGGTCCGACTTATGATAACGCTTTGCAGATACGTGTTGACCTGCTGAGCTAGCTGACAATGGTAATAATCAACTGAGTGTCCCTCAGACGCAACAGCTGTGATTGTCTGACTGAAAACCACCTTTCCAGCTCCGTCTGTGACAGTTGCTTTAAAAATACCCACTGCTGCATTGGCAGTCGCTTCACTGGAGAAATCACCACTGAGATGTGTATTCATATCCACATAATAACACGGTTTATTCCCAGCCAGATATTCATAATCATGGATGTGAGTTTCAGGAGCAATCATTCCCGCATCGAATAAAGCCTGCTGCTGTTGACAATAGACCTGCATTGATGCTTCGGACACGTGGACCCCTGATTGTTGGCAAACGCCATCAAAAATATAGCTGCTCGCCTCGGCTTCTGCCCCATAATCAGCCACGTTTTCACCGGTATTGATGGAAAAAATGCAGGGATTAACGACGATATCGATGGGCCCACTATTATTGTTTTGTGGTACTGAAGACTCACTTCCATCCGTTAATATTTCCTCCGGTACCGGCGGTGGTGGTATATTTTCACCATTTTGAATACTTTCAGTCGATAAATCCTGTCCAGGATTTTGCTGAAGTCCGGCTTGATTGTCCGCAACCGGATTTTCCAGCTGAAGCTGAAGAACAGAATACCCATCCCAACCTGCGGGGCTTTCTCCTACAATCGCGGATGGTTCCTCAACGACAGGTGGAGCCAACTGTCCGGTTGGGCTTTCTGACGAGGACTCAGGAATAAAGGCTCCCGCCCATGAATATAATGCTGCCGAATCATTGGGGGAACAAATGGCGACGGAGATCACCGGTGCCGATTCTTCTTCAGTATAAACAGCGATTTGTTTACCCTGCGCATACAGAATGATGCTTTTCCCTGTTTTTTCCAAATACAGTGTGACCAGCGCATTGACTGCCTCATGATAACTTTTATCTTCAATGACTCTCTTGCCGTCACGAATCAGTATATACATCCCCGTGTAGCCTTCCGCCCCAAAAGTATAATTATGCTTCTTTGTCGCAACTTGAACGTTGATGTAACTGTTGCCTTTTCCGCCTAGCCAAGTTCCTTTTACACCGGCCTTCCAATCTTCCACATTTTTGGGCACGTCTCCGTAATAGATTGAAGTCACACCGTGGATTCCGTCGAGCGTCACCCCTTTATTGGAAAAGGAAATACCCTGGCCGCCAAAACCCCATCCGGCAGCGCTAAAATCGTTTATGTCTTTGTATTTGAAATCGGTACTATACTGTGCTCCCCATGCACTCCAGGTGAAACAGAAAATCACCAGAAGCACTGCTAATAAAAAACAACGCATTTTCATTCACTGACACCTCCATTTTTTATCACTCCGACCCGAAGCCATCTATTCTGCCGGCTGAACATAATCGGGATTCCAAATGAGTTTAGCACCTTTTCTCGAATCAACGCCCTGTAGGATAAAGGGTCCCTGGCCAACAAGCTTGGTCGTCCCCTCCTTAGCGCCTTTTATTGCCCATGGCTCGAATTTCTTGTAATCTTTCACATCTTTCCATATATGCTGTGGCAGGAAAGTCATTCCAGCGAGTTCATAAATGTGCCGATATCCTTGATCCGTAAGATAGATCTCAACGGTGGCATCGTTGGGAACCTGAACATTGCTGACGATATCCGTGGTCGTTTTATATAAGGGCACCTGATTGGCTTTCAGATAATCGAGACAAAATTTGATGTCTTCGGAGGTGAAAGGTTCTCCGTCGTGCCAAGTGATTCCTTCTTTTAGATGGAAAACGACTTTCATTCCTTCCCGACCATCAGGATCTGTCCAATCTTCGACGACCCAGTCCTTGGCTATGACCGGCGTATTATTAAAAGATTTCTGGTCTGGATAAAACAACGGACTGTATATTCGCTTTAGGACATCCCACTCGGCGGCGGTATGGTCAAGCAACGGATTCAAGTTGATTATACCCCCGGGCGCAGCGATCTTCAGGATACCGACCTCCCGCTCCCCGGCGGGGTACATGGAAAGGGAAGACCACAGGTTCCAAGCTCCTTCTCCAGGCATATCGGCGATCCCCTTCCAATCACCGTTTACAGCCATATAATCCGGCTTCATGCAAACCGGTGCATAAGGAAGAAGCTCCGCCAACCTATCCTGAACCGATTTGGCTGCTGTCATAGCTTCTTGCTCATCACGACTCGTCCAAAGGATCTCCAGATTTTTGTCAACATCGTCATCATGGAGTCCTGAATAGGCAAAGGTCTGGATTTTGTCAGCAGATGAATGGAGCAGCGGATACAGGCCATAAGGTTCAGCCGCCATGGTGATCTCTCCAATCAGAATGTCGTATTCACGGCTTTCCATAGTGATTCTGTTCAAAGTGTTTTTCGAAAATGCCATATGCTCGGTTTCGACGCCCATGGCATTCAGATAGTACGCTAGTGTATAGCCTATGCTCCATCGTACAGGATCTTCTGTTTTGACAGGTGTCAGAAGCGTCAGCTTGAGGGGCATTCCAGTTTTGGGATCTAACCTTTTTCCGGTCGCTTGATCAAGGGTATATCCAGCTTCATTCAATAGCATTCTGGTTTTGGCTATATCAAAGCCTGGAGCCTTAGCTCCCTGATCAGTCCATTGCTTTGAAAGTGGTGGAACAAATGTATCACAGGAATCAATCGACTTCTGTAGCAGCGTTTGGGTAATATACTCCCGATTAATGGCTGAAGCCACCGCTTTTCTAAAAATCGGTTCATTGCAGGGACTGCGTCTCATATTGAAGAACACACAGTCCATGGTGTAGCTCCCTTTTGTGCTGATAAGGCTTATTCCTTCTTGTTCTTTCAGTGATATGGATTCCGCTACGGTCAGGTTTCCGGAAATCATACTAATCCTTCCACTCTTCAGTAGGTCAGTCTCCTTGGTCCAATCATTCACTGGAACAGCCATGTATTCTATTTCCGCCACATGGCCTGCAGGTATTTTTCCACAAGCAGGCAAAGCAACGGTGATCGCTGCAGCCAACAGGAGAGCGGTCCAATTTCTGATCTTCATAACACACCTCTTTTCATTTCGGTACTCTGCTATTCACCGAATAACATTTTGATTAGTGTCGAAGGAATAATTATATTATGATTATACTATATTAATTAAGAATTTTTTTCATTAATTGCAGTTAACAATTCGAAAACCATATCATTATATGGAGTTGTTTGATACCATACTATTGTCAACAATTAAATGGTACAATAATAAAACAAACAAATCAATCTACCTACCTATAGGAGGAGACATTATGCAGAAAAAAGCCTTAGTAGTAATAGATATTCAAAATGACATAACAAAGAATTACAAGGATATAATTGACAATATCAATAAAGCTATTGAATGGGCATTCGATAATAATATTCATGTTGTTTATATAAGGCATGAAAATTTATCAGCCGGCACTAGGACCTTTAAGGCCAATACAAAAGGGGCTGAATTAGCTTCAGACTTGAAAATAGTAGCAAATAATGTTTTTACAAAATACAAGGGAAACGCATTAAGCTGTGGAGAATTTACAGACTTTATAAGTAAAAATGAAATATGTGATTTCTACATAACCGGAGCAGATGCTGTTGCTTGTGTTAAATCAACCTGCTACAACTTATGCAAGGCAAATTATGGCATTAATGTCCTATCAGATTGTATTACCAGTTATGATAAAAGGAAAATTGACGAAATGCTACGCTATTATGAAAGTAAAGGCAGTAAAATTATTAGTTTGAATGACCTGATAATTTAAGTACTTTCCATTTAATCGAGATTTTTTCTCATATAATTCCTGTCGAATCCATATTCCTGCACTCTATCATAGATTTCATATCCAGAAGCAAGATAAATTGCTTGAGTTCTTTCATATTTAACATGGGTATATAATCTGCATTCTGACTTACCCATACTTCTAATGAAGTCCTCACAAAATGCAATAAGAGCCTTCCCTATTCCTTTGTTTTGAGAATCGGGATAAACGGCAAGGACATCCAACCACATAAAATCACCTTCTCCATCTTTGACTAGGATAAACCCTGCAATGGAATCTCCATCGGGAACGACAAATGTGTGATGATGGAATATTCCTTCGCAATAATCCTCCAACATAGGGCCAGGGGTTCTACCAATAAGTAAAATATAATCTTTGAATGATTCCACACAACAGCTATAAATTGCGGGAACATCCTCTAGTTTGGCTCTGCGAATTTCCATAATAACCTCCTAGTAAAATATTTATTGGTGTTCTCAATGGTCTTTTTCCTTACTGGAATCCGAATTTCGCTCCGGCAGTTCAGATTTGAAGACCACCAAGGTTTACGCATCAAGCGTTCTACTTTAATTAATCATCTGTAGTCTTTAGCAGATAATCTAAAAACTCGGATTTTCGTACCCTCTTAACGCCAATCTTTTCAATGTCCGAGGAGCCCTCTATATCTTCTCCATATTCTCTCTTAACTACCTCAAGGACCCTGGATCTGCAGAACTCTCCCTGGCATCGCCCCATGGTTGTCCTTGTTCTTCTCTTTATTGCATCTATGGTTTTTAATTGAATACCTCTATGCAATGCATCAACAATTTCATCTTCTGTTACTTGCTCACATCTGCATACTATTCTTCCTTCAGCTCCTAATGGTAGTTCAATTTTACCTTCTACTTCAATAATTGGTTTTAATAGTTTTTTTGTTGTTATTGATTTTCTGTATGGATCAAAACTCAGATTCGGCTCTAATACTAAACCGGATTCTTTTAATATTTCCCTGACCATTTCAGCAATTGCTGGAGAAGCTGTTATCCCTGGGGATTGTATTCCAGCTACATTTATAAATCCTTTAACATGAGTTTCTTCTATTATAAAGTCGTCCGTAGAACTTCTAGCTCTAATTCCGGCAAAGCTTCTAATAAATTGCTTGGGATTTATATCACTATAAAGATATTTTGCCCTATTATAAATATCACCCATTCTTTCTAAATGAGTTGATGTATCCTCTTTATCACTATCCTCATATGCGTCTGGGCCTATTAGCAGGTTCCCATAATAAGTCGAAGTAACAAGAACACCCTTCCCCATTTTAGTTGGCATTTGAAAAATTACTGAATTTATAGCTTCGCCTGTACCTCTGGCAAAAATTAGATATTCTCCACTTCTTGGTAAAATCTCAAAGTCATCTACCCCAATCATCTTGGATATTTCATCAGCATACACTCCTGCCGCATTCACTATGTAGTTTGAATAAAACTCACCTTTACCTGTACGAACTCTAAACTTTGAATCTATTTTTTCAATCGATTCAACTTTATTTTCTAATACTAAATCTACTCCATTTTTAATTGCATTTTCTGCCAGGGCTATTGCCATCTCGTAAGGAGAACATACTCCCGCACCTCTACAGTATAATGCCCATTTTATTTCTTCACTTAATTTAGGCTCTTGTCTTCTTATTTCATCCGAACCTATAACGCTTAAATCCTCTAAGCCATTTCTCACACCATTTTGGAGTAAATCTTCCAATGGTTCTTTATTATTATCTGTAGTCACAACCAATGAACCCGATTCTCTGAATCCAAAGTTCAATTCTTCATTCAATTTTTTGAATTGTATTCTCCCTTTATATGCTAATTTCCCCTTTAATAGAGAATGCTCCTCAGCATAACCTCCATGAACTATTGCACTATTGGCTTTTGTCGCTCCCATGGAAACATCTGATTCTTTTTCTAAAATCAACACCTTCGTATTAAATTTAGATAGTTCTCTAGCTACGCTAGCGCCTATAATTCCTGCGCCAATTATAATTACATCATATGAATTCTTTGGTTTCATACTATTCGTCCCCATATTGGCTTATCTATCCTTTCCTGATAATATTCACCTGTATTGTTTTTCTCAAATAACCAGATTTTCTTTATTTCATTATACCACAAGATAGAATTAGATTCCTGATATGGACTTTTGTCTATCGAAAAGGGAGTTTCGATTTCTCGAAACTCCTTTGACTTGTCGTTATTTTGATTTATAAAAACTTATTTCTTAGTAAGTCATGCGACAGTTCAACTGAACTTATGCCATGCTGCTTGCATCTCTAAGCTCGCATAGCTTGTTTCCTCACTCCATTATACCTATGCATCTTCTGTGCATAAGGAACATATGAGTTTTTTTTCATAATCATCCCCCGAATAGTTCAAATTTTCATTCCTATTAGAGCATACTTATTGTATCATCTTAAATAAGATCGATTTGGGAATTTTTCAATCAAGTACAAAGCATAATCTTTGTTATAAAATGCATACCGCAGATTATCTAATCAACAATGTGATCATATCTATATGTTGGATTTGGACGACCCGGACTCAAGCATTTTGATTCCAATGGTGTTTCCCTCACATCACTTCCGCACAGCTTTGAAATTTCCTCTTTGACTATTCTTTCTAGAAGGACTGGATCCATCTGTACCCGGGCGTTTAGGGTCAGATTTACCCTTCCTCCGGCTTCTACGGAGCCACGAAGACTTATTGTATCTTTATCTCCAGTAATATTCCCAATTAAATAGTTTTGATTCTGCATAATGAAAATTTTAACATGTCCGACTTCAGCATTTTCGACTTCGAACCTCATGCATAAATTGCTTAATAGCTTTTCTGCTAAATTATTCCAATCAGCATTTTCACTTTCGAGTATCAAAGTCCTGTTGAGCCATCCAAGAACAGCTTCTCCTTCTGCATAGATATCATAATCAACATCAGCTAAACGCAATCCAGCATGATCTGATGCAGTCACTTTATTCAGCCAATTGCTTAAACCTTCGCCATTTTTTGAGCTGACTAAAACGACCGTAGCATTAGGCCATGTATTTTCTGCTTGAATTTTCAAAGAGTTTGCATCCTCTTTATTAAGTAGATCCGTCTTATTGATTACTATTATATCTGCCTCTTCAAGTTGTTTACTAATTATATAAACAGCGCTTGAATGCAATTTGGATACCCCGCCATTTAATAAATTTTTCAATTGTTTTGGATCGATTAGAACTGAAAGTGGAGCAATAATTAGATTATCTTGAAAATAGTCCTTCAATGGCTGGATCAATGTTGCAGATAGATCTGTGCAACTACCTACCGGCTCGGCAATAATTATTTCAATCTGTCCATGTGTTTTTATATGTTCGATTGCATCCGTCAATCCATTGAAATTGCAGCAGAAGCAGCTTCCATTAACCTCAGCTACAATACTGTCTGTATACTCAAGATATGCGGTATCGACGAGTCCAGCTGCCTGATCATTGGTTATTAACCCAATCTGCTTGCCCTCTTTAGCAAATAATCCGGCTGTTTCATAGAGCAGAGTGGTTTTACCTGCCCCTAGAAATCCTCCAACAATAATAATCCTGGTTTTCATTACTTTATATCCTCCATTTTATTAAGAGCCTTTCCCATATTACAACGGCATTGGTTCTCATTTCGAGTTTTCATAAGAGGTTCCAATACGCGTGTAAACAGCAACCCTGCTAGCAAGGCGCCGACGATTGGGGCCAGCATATATACAAAGAAGAAGCCACCTATACGATCTGGGAACGCTGCTTCTCCCCAGCCGAAAATCCATGCGACTATCCTTGGCCCAAAGTCGCGAGCTGGGTTTATACCTGCCTGAGTCAACGGCGCCAACAAGCAAATAATCGAAGTAACGGTGAGCCCAATAAAAATAGGCGCCAAATTATCATCTGGTCTTCCAAGATTGCAACCCTCCGTCAAAGAAAATATCATCAGTACGAGTAAAAATGTCCCAAATGCTTCCACACTTATAGCCAATACAAAGGATCCTATAGGACTTGCAGTTTGAAGATAGTATTCGCCAAACATTCTAGCAGTTTGTATTGATTCGACACTTCCTCTTATAATCCCGTTCACATGCTCAAAATTGGCAATAGAAGTTCCGAATAATAGATAAAGCACCAATCCAGAAGAAAAAGCGCCAAGAAATTGAGCCATAATATACACTGGCATTTTTTTCGCCAACATTCTTTTGCTGGTAACCATTGCAATTGTAACCGCAGGATTAAGATGGGCACATGAAAGATGGCGGGTTGCATAAATGGCAAGACTTACTCCAATGCCCCAAACTGCTGCGATTTGAAATAGGCCTTGATGTGCATCGAAAAGAACGCTTACTGCGACTGAACCACATCCAAAAAGAACCAGTAAGAAAGTTCCTATGAATTCTCCGACAAATTCGCGTTTATACATTGCTTAGAGCCCTATTCGCATCTTGAATAATTGATTCTATTGTCAGCTTATAATCCTCTAGGCTTCGTATCCAGTTCCCTAGGCACTCTCTTCCCGAAATATTTATGCGATAAACTCTTTTTGCAGATCCAGCTTCCTCTACATCCCATTCAGAATCCACAAGGCCCTTTTCTTCCAAATGTTTCAAGGTTCTGTAGATACCAGCGTTGTCAATTTTTTCGCCTTTAAATAAATTCTTTTTCTCAAGTTCCTGAATAATCATATAACCATGCAAGGCTCTACCTGCGAGAAGCGATAAAATGTTAGGTTGTAAAAGCTTGTCAAGGTTATATCCTTTGCATGAACATTTATCCACTTTTTTTACTAGACTTAGTCTTCTATTAGACATACTCAATCACCTCAATGATATTCTATCAGAAACAATAATTTTTTTCAAATACTTTCAGTTATAAATAAAAACATGCCTCTCAGAAAAATATCTGAGAGGCTGCAATTATATAAATTATAAGCATACTTGACATCTTGCAATGCTATTTCTTAGTCAACAACGCGACTGTTCACCTGCCCTTCGGGCATGCGGATTGCATCTCTAAGTTCGTTTTACTTGTTTCCTCACTAAGAGGCTTTTGCGTGGCCCAACTTTGATAATATTGCCGTCGTGCCGATTGCATCTCTAAGTTCGCTTAGCTTGCTTTCTCACTAAGAGGCTTTTGCGTGGCCCAACTTTGATAATATTGCCGTCGTGCCGAT
>JBAWWY010000041.1:0-8199 GCA_037144355.1 Eubacteriales bacterium
AATTGAAGGCAATACTTGATAATGTTCCTTTCGCTGCCTGGTTTAAGGATATTGATGGGAATTATATGGCGGTCAACAAAGTCAAGGAAGAAAGTAGTGGATATTTGGAAGAAGAAATGCTGGGAAAGAGTGATATTGATCTATTTGGACAAAAAAATGGAAAAAGAATGCAGACAATTGAGATAGAAACTATCATGAGTGGAAGGCAAATATTTTATGAAGAAAAACATGAAGATGGCAGATGGGAAGAACTTTTTGTCAGCCCAGTTCTTGATAGCGCTGGATTGATAATTGGAACAACAGGACTTTTAAGAGATATTACGGAGAAAAAATTAGATGAAATATCTTTGAGAAAGAATGAATCCAGATTAAAAAGGGCTCAATCCATGGCACGCTTGGGCAATTGGGAATTGGAAGGCGAAAGTGATATCATGTGGGTTTCCGACGAGTTGCTTTGCATGTTTGGAATAAGCCAGGATTCTCCATATTTAAAACTAGTTGATCTTAGGCAGATAATAAAAGAAGATGATAGAATAAAAAGAGATGTGGCTCTGGAGTCTCTTATGTTGAGAAATAGAGATTATGACATTGAATATAGAATAACGAGGCCACTAGATGGTCAAGAACGATATATACATTCAACGGCAATAATGGAAGAGCCAAAGAATGGGGTCAAGGGAAAAGCCCTTGGAATTGTGCAGGATATTACCGATCGCAAGAGGAAAGAAAATGAGATTATATATCTAAACCATCATGATCAAATGACTGGTTTAAAAAACAGGTTTCACTTCGAAAACGCAATCAAATTGAATGACAATATTAATGGTTTGCCACTTTCCATTATTATGATTGATGTTAATGGGCTTAAATTGACTAATGACATGTTTGGATATAACGAGGGCGATAAATTACTAAAAGAGATTTCTGAAATTCTAAAGAAATACTCCAGAAAGGGAGACGTTGCAGCTAGAATTGGCGGGGACGAATTCAGCATATTAATGCCGAAAACAAGTCTGGAAGTTGCAAAAAAAATAAGTTGCCAGATTTTGAAAGCATGTGAGACATATGAGGGCGATGGCAGTAATGCTATTGGATACCCAAGCGTGTCGGTTGGTTATGCAGTAAAAAAGGATATTGAAGAAAAAATCAGTGATATTATGGGTGAAGCAGAAGAATTAATGTATAAACGGAAGTTGTTTGAGAGAAAAAGCGTTCACAGTTCACTTATCAATTCTATTAAAACAACGCTATTTGAAAAAAGCCACGAAACAGAAGAACATGCGGAAAGACTGGTTGATTTGTCCAACAAGGTTGGATTGGAAATGGGTCTTGATGATAAAAATTTGAACGAATTGAATCTTCTAGCGGCACTACATGACATTGGCAAAATGGGTGTGGACGATTATATACTTTGCAAACCTGGTAAACTTACGGAGCAGGAATGGGCTGAAATTCAGAAACATCCAGAAGTTGGATTTAGAATTGCGAGATCATCACCAGAGCTCACAGCTATTGCTGACTATATTCTTTGCCACCATGAGCGTTGGGATGGAAGTGGATATCCAAAGGGATTGAAGAAAAGAAATATTCCATTGCTTTCAAGAATCATAGCTGTTGTAGATGCTTTCGACGCAATGACCCAAGATAGGTCATATAGAAAAGCTTCAGCTGAAGAGCATGCGATTGTGGAAATAATAAAGAACTCAGGATCACAGTTTGACCCAGATGTGGCAATTGTTTTCATCAAGATAATGCAAGATAATTACAACCAAAAAAAGGATGATTCAAAGTCAAGCAAGCATTTCAACTGAAATGATAAACAAGGGGAGTCGATTAGATGGACGTTTACGTAGCTAGACAACCGATTTTTAAGAAGAATATGGATGTTTTCGGGTACGAACTTCTATATAGAAGAAGCACAAACAATTTCTATGAAGGCACAGATGATCTCAAGTCAACAGCGGATGTTATTACAAATACATTTCTTGTAATGAGATTTGATGAAATTACTGGTGGAACGAGGGCATTTATCAATTTCTCTGGAGAGATGATTGAAAGGGGAATTCCAAACCTGCTGCCAAAAGAAGATATAATTATTGAAATTCTGGAGACTGTTGATGCAACGGAAAATATAATTGAGGAATGTAAAAAATTGAAGAATAAAGGCTATGTCATAGCATTGGACGATTTTATCTTCAAAGAGTCCATGCTGCCGTTTATTGAGATGGCAGATATAATCAAATTGGAGTTCAATTCAATTTCGAGAAATATTCAAGAGAAGTATATAAAGAAATATAAAAATAGAATAAAGTTCCTTGCGGAAAAAATAGAAACTAGAGAACAGTTTCAACAGGCCATTAAGATGGGGTATGAATATTTTCAGGGGTATTTTTTCAGCAAGCCGATTATTGTAGTGGGAAAAGATCTAAAAGGCCTCAATCCAAATATTGTCGGGATTGTAACTGAACTTAATAAGAGCGAGCCAGATTTTGATAAAATAACAGGATTTATTGAGATGGATATAGGGCTATCATTTAAAATGCTAAAACTTTCCAATTCAGTGTTCTATTCCTCAACTAAAAAATTCTTATCCATAAGCGATGCAGTGGTGAGAATTGGAATCATAGAATTGAGGAGATGGGTTTATCTTTTAATGTTTCAGGACGTGAAGAATCCCGAGAATAGCGAACTAATAAAAGTATGCATAATACGCGCGAAGCTGATGGAGATTATTTCATTAGAACTGGGGCTGGCAGCTGGAAAAACATATGAATTCTTTCTGGCAGGTATATTCTCATCAATAGATGTGCTTTTAAACAAGCAAATGGTTGAAATCATAGAGGAGTTATCACTTCCAGAGGAGGTTTCGGCTGCACTCATGGATAATAAAAATGAAATAAGAGCAATACTGAATCAGGTAATGAGTCTTGAAATTGGTGACTGGGATCATTGCAATGAAATTAAGGCATCTGATTCGAAAAAGGTAATTGGTAAAGAGAAATTAATGGGGCTATACTTTGAAGCCCTTGCATGGACAAGGGAAATGGGTCTGGACAAATAAAGAAAAGGTGGCGATTGAGAAATGGTAATAAAAAGTAATGTTTTACAAGAAAGTGATAATATTTTATTTGAACTTCTTAAGAAAAATGGCATTATCGCCAATTCGACTATGGAAATTGGAAGAACGATTGAAGAAAATAGAAAAAAAACTTTGCTTCTAGTAGGCATGCTAAAATCAGTAAACAGCATTGCCAACAAGACAAATCTATTGGCTATAAACGCATCTATTGAAACTTTCCATGCAGCTGGACTGCTAAACAGTTTCGAAGATATTCTCGCTCAGAATATGCTAACACAGGGGAAATTGATCTCATTGGCTTTGCAGCTGGGAATGTCATTTGAAAGTGAAGACTGTGCTGAATTTGCAAAAAAATGCGGGCTTGAGGAGATATTTATCACAGACGGAATGGGAAAAATTTTGCATACAAATGTATCTGGTAGGAAAAACATGAAATTGGATACATCAAATACGTATAAAGTTTTAGAAAATCAGGAAATTGACATTGTTCTTCCAGCGATTTCCAATGACTTGGAAGAAATGTCGTTTAAGATAGTAGGAGTAGCTAGGAGAGACGAATCTGGAATAATCCAATTGGGATGCCATTATGAAAAACCAAAGGGCCAGCTGGCCATTGACGGGTTCGGAGTTGTAGCTAGGGAAGCAAAGCGTCTTGCTGATGAGGCGAGAGAGACAGCGAGAGAACTAACGGGTCTGATTGCCAAACTGCAGAGCAATATGGACAATCTTTCAGAACTTTCAAATGAGGGGCAAAGTGTTGCCTTGGAAATCTTGCAAAAAGTTGAAAAGGAAAATACTAAGGCGAAATCAACAAAAGCAAATCAAGAATATATAGAATCATATGAATACAAGGAGTCTGTTTATGAGAGCTTTGACAATGGCAAGGTTTTGTTCAATAATCTTGAGAATAAGCTTGCAGAAATGAAGGATTCATTCAAGTTAATACAAAATCCACTATCCCTTATTCTAAAAGTAGCGAAACAGACAAACCTTCTTGGCGTCAGGGCTTCAATTGAAGCAGCTCATTCGACAAATGACAAGTTGGATTTTGACATGCTGCTAAATAAGCAAATGCTAATCCAAGCAAGACTTGTTGCCATATTGCTCGAGCTGAGTCCTGAAATGAACTGCGACGAAATCGTTGAAATCGCATCCATTTGCGGGGTTGACGAATTTTGGATTTCCGACAAGCACGGCGTCGTAGAACTGACCAACATCGATGGGGGAAAAGGATTTGTTTACAAGAACGAGGGACAAACAGCGCCATATATGAAAATCCTAGTTGACTCATCCCTGGAAGTAACTGCTACTCCTGAAAGAAGGGCTTTGGACGGGAAGGTTTTCAAATACGTGGCAGTAGGAAGGAAAGTCGGAGGATTCATACAAGTTGGAAAGGCTTCAAAGATATATGGCGAGAGCACAGCTGACGGATTTTCCGTTGTAGCAAAGCAAATAAAATCATTGGCCGAGCAATCAAAATCAATTACTTCGGATATGGTTGAAAGCCTTGATACTATGTATTCAACTACAGATGAAGCTAATGACATCATTCGCAACAGCAAAAAAACTCTTGCAGAATCATTGATTCTGATAAAGATTTTATTTAACTTGAGTAGAGGTAATAATGGTAATGACAGTGGATTATTATAGGATTTTGCAAGTGCATCATGACGCGGGCCAGGAAGTTATCGAAGCAGCCTACAAGCGACTTTCGAGGATGCATCATCCCGATGTGAATAAAAGCCCGCTTTCTTTGGAAAAGATGAAGTCTATAAATAATGCCTATGAAATAATAGGGAATATTAACAATAGGGCAATTTATCATGCGGAGTGGCAAAACAATATTCCTATTTCCAGCAAATATAAAAAAGAGAGAATAATTGAAGGCAACAAGGATTCTGCGGAAGAAATTCTTGATGCCTACTTTGATGATATCCTGAAGGAGAAATGGGAGGATGCATATCTAAAACTTACGGATTCGGATAAGTCGATTATCCCGATTGAAGATTTCATTAATTGGCGCAAGTCAGTAATGCAAGTTTATCGAATAGGAGCATTCAAGATAAAATACCTAAATACCTATAGAAATTGTGATTATGCTGACAAATCATACAGGGAAATTCGCAATTATACAGTCACAATACTTGAGCTTAAAATATTTGAGGGAACGTTCAACGAAGAAGTAACTCAAAAGTATGTAGCTTTTGAAAATGGAAAATGGAACATATGCCTTGGATACAGTGATTTATCTCAAGTTATCGATAAATTCAAGGATATTGTGGACAACCAAAATAGAAAGCAAATTGCAGAGGAAAACCAGATAGCTCAAATTCAAACTCAGAATTATGTTGAACCTGCCATATTGCGGCAAAAGGCATTTCTGGAGCTTGGACAGAGAGAAATATCAAGAAGCATTAGATATGCAAGACCGCTGACTTTGATTGCGATTCATATAAAATCTTTATTTGAGGAAAACGAAGACTTAGACGGGCTGACATTTAGCAACTACCTCGCTAATATCGAAGAGATAATAAGCCATAACATAAGGGATACCGATTTGCTGGGTAAAATTGACAAAGAAACGTTTGCAATACTACTTACGGAGACGGATATGGAAAAGGGGAATATCGCGTTGGCGAAATTACATGATATTTTGGAATCCAGCTGCCAGTCAAAACTTGAAATATCTTCTGATATCTCCTGCCCTGATAGGGGAATTCTTACGGAAAAAATTCAAGAAGCTGTTGGAAGATCGAGAGCAGAGATTCCAGAAGAAAAAGAAAAATCTTTTGATAAAAATCAAAAGATTGGAAAGTATAATTTAAATGATATCCTAGGATTCAACAGAGGTAAAATGCCTAGGATCTAAATTGATGCCATTATTTAAACCGGATTCGGTCGGCGACACTTGCTATGAATGCAGAATTCATTACTTTGGAACCGTCATCTACAATTTCGTACCCTAAAAGGCTAGTCATATTCTCGCTTGCTCCCTTGCTTAATGCTACACTGATTGTATTCCTGATGGCTCTTTCAACATTGATGGGGCTAGTTTGGAATTTTTCAGCTACCAGTGGATAAAGTTTCTTTGTAACTGAATTTATCAAAGTAAAATCATCAACGACCAAGCTGATAGCTTCAAGTAAATACTGGTAACCTTTAAGATGTGATGGAATTCCAATATCATTCAAAGTAGTAGAAACTTTTGCAGTTATACTTGGCAACAGTTCTCTAGATATGTTTATCTTCTCAACTTTGGTTGGCATAGGTGGAATAGATATGCTGGGTATGTCATATGCTTTCAATTGTTTAATCCTTTGAACGAGCAGATCAAGATCAAATGGTTTAACAATATAAAAAACTGCGCCAAGATCTATGGCAAGATTGGTAATGTTATCCTGACTCAGCGCGGAAAGAACTACAAATAATGGCTTGTTTACCATATTTAGAGAATTAACCTGCTCTAAAACGCCAAGGCCATCCAGGAGGGGCATTATCAAGTCCAAAATAACAATATCCGATTCGGTTCTTTCTATAAGCTTGACGGCTTCGATTCCGTTATGTGCAATTCCCACAACTTCTATACCATCTTGTTCATCGAGATAGTCCTTTAGGATATACGCAAAATCCTCATTGTCGTCAGCAATTATTACGCGAAGGCTGTCATTCATAAAATAAATCCCCTTTATTCAATTGTAAAATTTGGAAGTTTTCAAATTTAAAGTTATTAGTTGTAAATAATAACCAAAATCTATTTGGATAAAGTATACAGTATTTTGTTTGATTATACAGTATTTAATTTGTCCGCGCAAATGAAATATTAATATGGAAACATGATTAGAAAAGGCTTATAATTAAAAAACATATCTTATTCCTTGGCACAAGATTACACAGGGGAGAAAATCGTTTTGGAGGATATCTGCTTTGAAGAAAGTAAGAAAGAGTAAAGACAGCATCAAGCTTAAGGAAGTCAATGAGAACCTTCTGCAGGCTCATATAATCGGCAAGATGGGTAGCTGGAAATGGAACCTGGCAACCGGCAAGGTTGAATGGTCTAAGATGATGTATGATATTTTTAAGATAGATAGCGAAGACAAATCGATAAAACTAGAAGATGCAATAGAAAACGTTATGCATCCTGATGATCTGCACATAGTAAGAGCAGCAAATGCGGAAAGTTTCGCACCAGACAAGACAGTTCAATATAGAATAATATGGCCAGACAAATCGATTCGATATATTATGGCGCATACAGGAGATGTTGTTAAAGACCATAACGGAAACCCGACTTATATTACCGGAATGGTTCAGGATATAACAAATCAAATTATCAAGGATATAGAGTTAAGAGACAGCGAGGAACGTTTCTCCTTAATGTTCTCAAAGCATAGTTCCATCATGTTGCTGATTGAACAAGACTCTGGCAAGATAATAGATGCAAATCTTGCAGCACAAGATTTTTATGGTTATACAATCGAACATTTATGTAAGATGAATATTAACGAAATCAATGTAATGCAGGAAGATGCATTGAAGTACGAAAGAAGAAAAGCTTCCAGAGAGGAAAACAATTATTTCGTATTTACCCATAAACTCAAAAGTGGGGAAGTAAGAACTGTGGAAGCCCACTCATCCCCAATCGATTACAAAGGTTCGATTAGCCTGTTTTCCATAATCAACGATATTACGGAAAGAACCAATATGGAAATCCTAATTCGAAAAGAAAGAGGCAGATTTAAGAATATTATTGAATCGGCCAATGTAGGAACATGGGAGATTAATCTTAAAACGAAAGAAGTCAAACTAAATAGTCGTTGGGCGGAAATCATCGGATATACCCTGGAGGAATTACATCCTTTTAAGGTTGATGTTCTTTCCGAGCTTGTCCATCCTGAGGATTTAAAAATTACACGGGAAATGGTCCGAAAGGTGTTTTCTGATGAAATAAAATTCTATAATATTGAAATACGTTTGAAACATAAAAATGGAGAGTGGATATGGGTTGAAGTCAAGGCTAAAGTGGCTGACCGGGCACAGGATGGAAGCCCATTACAATTCAGTGGATCCAACTTGGAAATATCAGCGAGGAAAAAGACCGAGATTGCACTGGAGGAAAGTGA
>JBAWWY010000042.1:0-7423 GCA_037144355.1 Eubacteriales bacterium
ACATTTGCGAGTTTTTTCATTTAATTCTCCTTGAAAATAAAAAGTATTTTGTTTGATTGTACCATTAATAGCGAGATTTTTAAAGTCTTTAATAATAATTTTTGAAAACCTGATAAAATAACAAGGTTTAAAATGAATATATATAAATTATATTTTTTAAAACTCATTATTGGGTTGAAGACAACCTATAATTTTATTATAATGAGTCTATAAATTTAATTTTAAGGAGAATAATAATGTATTTTAATAATATTGATATTGTGGACAAGGAAATAGGGGATATTATCAGATCAGAGATGGGAAGACAGGAAAGTAAAATCGAACTGATAGCCTCTGAAAATTTTACCAGCAGGGCAATTATGGAAGCATGCGGCAGCGCATTGACAAATAAATATGCAGAAGGTTATCCAGGCAAAAGATATTACGGTGGTTGCGAAGAAGTGGATAAAGCTGAGAACTTGGCTATCGAAAGATTAAAACTGTTATTTTCAGCTGAATATGCCAATGTGCAGCCTCATTCTGGATCAAGTGCCAATATAGCTGTCTATTTCGCTTTGTTGTCACCTGGAGATACTGTTTTGGGAATGGACCTTTCAAATGGTGGACATCTTACCCATGGCAGCCCAGTGAACATGTCTGGAAGCTATTTCAATTTTATTCCATATCATCTTAACAAGGAAACAGAAAGAATAGATTTTGACGAAATCAGAAGGCTTGCCCATGAACATAAGCCTAAAATGATTGTAGCGGGTGGAAGCGCATATCCAAGAATAATAGAAAGTGATAAATTTAGAGAAATTGCAGACGAAGTGGGGGCCTATCTAATGGTGGATATGGCACATTTCGCTGGTTTGGTTGCGGCTGGCTTGGTTCCTAACCCAGTCAAAGATGCTCACGTTGTGACAACAACCACTCATAAGACATTGAGAGGTCCAAGAGGTGGAGCCATACTTTGCACTGAAGAACTTGGAAAGAAGATTGACAAGGCTATTTTCCCAGGGATACAAGGTGGTCCATTAATGCACGTTATTGCTGCAAAGGCTATTTGTTTCAAGGAAGCTTTGTCAGATGAATTTAAAGAATATCAAAAGCAGGTTTTGAAAAACGCAAAAGTTTTGGAAATCGAACTTAAAAATAGAGGATTTGAATTGGTTTCAGGTGGAACAGATACACATTTACTCCTTCTCAACCTTACCAATAAGAACATAACTGGCAAACTAGCTGAAAGACTTCTTGATGAGGCAAATATAACCACGAACAAGAACACAGTTCCAAATGATCCGAACGGTCCTTTTGTAACAAGTGGAATAAGGATAGGTTCGCCTGCTGTAACAACAAGAGGATTTGTCGAAGATGACATGAAGCTGGTTGCCGAAGCCATTGCACTAATCATTGACAATCCAGATAATGAAGAATCGAAAGCCAAGGCAATTTCTATCGTCAAGGAGTTATGTGACAAGCATCCTCTTTACTAATGAAGGAGTAAGAAATGGATAAGGTAAATCTTGAGTCATTGCTTTTATTTGACAATATCAGGCTGGACAAGATCATAGACTTTGGAATCAAAATCTACAATGAATATACATATAGGGATTATATTTCCTATATGGAGTTTGAATATTATAATGTCCAAAGAATGCTATTGAATCAAAAGGACAAGACAGAGATATCCGGCACTTACTGGCAGGATTATATTTGCAGGCTTGTTGCTGAAAGCGAAAACAAGTTTAGCATAAAATGTGAACAAAAGTGGGATGATGACAAGATTGATTCTATTGCAGAGAAGGAAATCGCATGTATTAAGCAAATATACAACATAGAGTGGGATACCATTGCCAAGTGTTTTAAAGACGAGGCATCATCAATATGCTCATCAAATACCACATATAAAGGACGAAGAAGAGAAAAGCTGCATGAAGCATTAAGCAAAACATCAGACAAGGAAACACTAAGTCTAATAAAAGAATTTTATGAAAAAAACTATTGTGGAACCTTCGAAAAGTACGACGCATTTATCTGGGACAAGGAATTGGTTGGTTTGGAAAGCTTTGACAAGGTTGATTTCAAGAATATTATCGGATATGAGACACAGAAGAAAGCTATTATAGAGAATACGGAATATTTCCTAAAGGGATACAGGGCAAACAATGTTCTTATCTATGGTGACAAAGGTACTGGAAAGTCATCTTGCGTCAAGGCTTTAGTTAATCATTTCAAGGATCAAAAACTTAAAATAATTGAATTATCAAAAGACAGTATTGATGAGCTTTATAAAATAATGGAGCAAATCAGCCAGCGTGGATGCAAGTTTATAATTTTCATTGACGACTTGTCTTTTGAAGAGAATGAGAGCAGTTACAAACATTTCAAGTCTGTTTTAGAAGGTGGACTTCTGGCTTTGCCGAGAAATGTTTTGCTTCATGTAACATCAAACAGGATTAATATTATTAGAGAAATGTGGTCCGACAGGAATGGAATAATTAATGACGTGCACGTGAAAGACAACTTCCAAGAGAGATTGTCCCTAGCTGATAGATTTGGACTCACAATAACATTCACTCAACCGGATAAGAACGAATTTTTAGAAATCGTCAAAGGCCTTGCGATTTTGGAAAAAATCAAACTTGACCAGGAAACCTTGATTTCCGAGGCATTAAAATGGGAAATGAGATATCACAGCAAATCTGGAAGGACTGCAAAACAGTTCATAAACTATATTTCAGCTAGGGAAGGTAACAAATAGATTGGAGCAAATAATAATAAACAAGCTTTTATACCTGCCTGGTATAATTATAGCTTTGACATTTCACGAATTCGCCCATGCAAAGGCTGCAAATCTTTTGGGCGATCCCACTCCGAAACAACAAGGAAGAGTAACACTCAATCCAATCGCACATATGGACATTATAGGCTTTATTGCCCTAATGCTGGTGGGATTTGGCTGGGGAAAACCAGTGCAGATCAATGGAAATTATTTCAAGCATTTTAAAAGAGATGAAATAATCGTATCACTGTCCGGGGTAACCATGAACTTGATGCTGGCAATTATATTCGCCGGCGTGCTTAAGATAATGGATATTACGGCATATGATTTTTTTGCAAACAACGTTATTGGATCATACATAACAACCATGGTTTCTGGAATAGTCTGGATCAATATAGTGCTTATGGTTTTCAATATTATGCCAATACCTCCGCTGGATGGTTTTACGGTTATAGCGGAACTTGCGCATCTTCGGGAGAAGGGAATTTATAGGCAGGTATATGACAAAGGCCCAATAATACTTTTGCTGCTTATTTTCTTTCATATCACAGATAAAGTAATTGGACCTTTGGCAAATTTCTTTATGGATTCAATATTGCATATCTTCTTTTAAGATTGTCTATGTGCTTTTCTATTGCAATTGTTCCAGCAGGCAAGTCTTTGCCTGCTATGCTTTCATAAATATTCTTATGTTCCAATAAAACGCTATCAAGATAATCTGCATTATTATTGACGCCTTCTTTACCGGGCTTGATATATGAGTGGTATTTCATCAAAGTCTGATAAATTATCCTATTCTTGGTTGCTTTGTAAATTAACTCGTGAAACTTGGCATTTATGTTCATTATTTTCTGATAGTCCCTGCGCTTTGTATAAAATTCCATAAATTCATAAGCTTCATTCAAGGATTCCAATTCTTCATCGGTAATTCTCTCGATAGCCCATTTGAGAGCAACTTTTTCATATGATTTTCTCAAATGAAATATATCTTCAATATCCTGTTTGGAAAAACCAGTTGCAAAAGCTCCTCTATTCGGAATATTTTCCAACAATCCTTCTAGTTCGAGTTGAATAAAGGCTTCACGCACAGGTGTTCGGCTTACCTTGTATTCATTGCAGATTCTTTGTTCCAACAGTTTTTCACCAGTCTTTATTTTTTGGCTGAGAATATCATTCCTTAGGGAATTTAATAAATTTACAGCCAATGGAAAACCACCTGAGTTGTTTTCAAAATCACTTAACATACTTCCACCTACTTCAATGATGAATATGTTTCTAGAACATATTCTGCAAATTCATTGCTGGTTGCACCATCGTTTCTTCCAGTTATTTGAATCTTCTTTTCAGTAATTGTACAAATATCCAAGGATTTGTTCAACTTTTCAGCCTGGGATATATATCCAATGTGATTCAAGAGCATCCCGGCAGCTCTGATAACGCTGCAGGGATCGGCGTATTTCGCTCTACCTTCTTCAACCATTCTAGGGGCTGATCCGTGAATTGCCTCAAACATGGCATAACGTTTTCCAATATTCGCACTACCAGCAGTACCAACACCACCCTGGAATTCTGCAGCTTCATCAGTAAGTATATCTCCGTAAAGATTTGGAAGTATCATTACTTGGAATTCAGATCTACGTTTTTCATCTATAAGCTTGGCAGTCATTATATCGATATACCAGTCATCAACTTTTATTTCCGGATATTCACTTCCGATTCGTTGGCAGACATCGAGAAATTTTCCGTCGGTTGTTTTAACAACATTTGCTTTTGTAACGATGGTGACCTTCTTTTTATTGTTATTTTTTGCAAATTCAAAGGCAAGCCTGGCAATTCTCTCAGTACCTGGCGTAGTTATGACCCTGAAGTCGAAAGCAATATCGTCATCGATATTTACACCTTGGCTACCCAGTGCATAAAGGCATTCAGTGTTTTCCCTGAAGAAGGTCCAGTCAATATTCAATTCAGGAACTTTTACAGGCCTTACATTGGCAAAAAGATCGAGCTCTTTTCTCATGGAAACATTTGCGCTTTCCACATTTGCCCACTTGTCACCTTTTCTCGGGGTGGTAGTTGGCCCTTTTAGCAAAACATGGCATGTTCTTATTTCAGCAAGAACATCATCAGGGATTGCCTTTCTCTGTGCAGCTCTATTTTCAATAGTGCAGCCTTCAATAATTTTAAATTCTATTCTGCCCTTTTGAACATCGTCTTTTAAAATCACTTCTAAAATCTTATGTGAAGATGCAGTAATCTCTGGACCGATTCCATCTCCACCGATTATGCCTATTATTATTTTGTCTAGGGAAGGGTAGCTTATAAAATCAAGTTCTTCTTTCATCTTTGCAACTCGGATAATTTGTGAAGCTACTATTTTTTCGAAACATTCATTATAATTCATCATATACCTCGCTTTGGATTTATTAGATATTCTTTATTTGATTGATTTTTCCGCCAGCTCTTATCATAAGCTTTTCAATATCCGATAAATTTGCTGAAACTGGGAATGAAAGATTTTTAGTTATATTCAAGACTAATATTTCAGGGTTTTCAATTTGATCAATAATATTTTCTAAAACAAGTTCGTCCCCTAAATCAAGTTTGTCATAATCATCCTTATTAATGAAAACAAGTGGGAGGATTCCGCTGTTGATCAAGTTTGACCTATGGATTCTGGCAAAGGATTTCGTAATGACAGCTGTAACACCAAGATTTAGCGGAGCCAATGCAGCGTGTTCACGACTGGATCCCTGGCCATAATTTTCCCCACCAATTATAATACTTCCGCTTTTGGCAACCTTGCATCTTGATGGAAATTCCTTGTCGATTCCATTGAAACAAAATTCGGAAAGATAGGGGACATTTGATCTGTATGGCAGCAATTTTGAATCTGAAGGCATGATGTCATCAGTTGTAATATTATTGCCTGCTTTTAAGACGATGCTTCCAGTTAGAGTTTTCTTCAATTTACAGTTTTGAGGAAACGGCTTTATATTTGGGCCCATGGCGACATTGACATTTGATTTATTGAAACCAAGAGGGTAAATTATAAAATTGTCATTGAAATCGAAGATTTCTTCTTTTATCAATGGCAAGACTATACCGGATTTACTTCCATCTGTAAGGAAACCATTAATAGCTGAAATTGCTGCTGTCTCAGGACTCACTAAATAGACGTCTGCATCCATTGTTCCACTTCTTCCTTTGAAATTTCTGTTGAAAGTTCTCAGTGAGACGGAATTTGACTTTGGAGACTGGCCCATTCCAATACAAGGACCACAAGCATTTTCCAGTATTCTAGCTCCTGAATCTATCATATCTGCCAAAGCTCCATTTTGGGCAAGCTTGCTTAATATCCTGCTTGAACCTGGAGATATAACAAGACTGACATCTGGATGAACCTTTTTGCCCTTTAAAATTGAAGCTACTTTCATCAAGTCGGAATAAGATGAGTTTGTACAACTTCCAATTGCAACCTGATCTACAGCTATTGGACCTATATTTTTTACGGAATCAACATTGTCCGGGCTATGAGGCATTGCAGCCTGTGGCGTCAATGAATTCAAATCGACTATAAGCTCTTCGTCATATTCTGCATCGGCATCTGCAGCCAAAGCTATGAACTGGTTGCCTCTGCCAACAGATTCCAAGAATTCTCTTGTTCTATAATCACTTGGAAAGACGGATGTTGTCGCACCAAGTTCAGCGCCCATGTTGGTAATGGTTGCCCTATCGGTTACTGATAAATTTACCACACCGTCGCCACCATACTCAACGATTTTACCAACTCCGCCCTTGACAGTAAGGACTTTCAGTATATGGAGAATAACATCCTTGGCGGAAACCCATGAATTAAGTTTTCCTGTCAACTTGATGTTTAAAATCTTTGGGACCTGAAGACTGTAAGTTCCCTGAGCCATGGCTACTGCAACATCAAGACCCCCGGCTCCAATTGCAAGCATGCCAATGCCACCGCATGTTGGGGTATGGCTGTCAGAACCAAGCAATGTTTTGCCGGGTATTCCGAAATTTTCCAACTGCAGCTGGTGGCATATGCCGTTCCCAGGCTTGGAAAAGATTATTCCGTGACGTTTCGCAACACTTTTGATGAATTCATGGTCGTCCGCATTTTCAAAACCTGTTTGCAATGTATTATGGTCAATGTAAGCGACAGATAACTCTGTTTTGATTTTGTCTACGTCCATAGCTTCCAATTGAAGGTAAACCATTGTCCCAGTAGAATCCTGAGTCAATGTCTGATCAATTTTTATTGTTATTTCACTATTGAGAATAATTTGTCCATCGACTAGGTGGTTTTCCAGAATTTTATAAGTTAGATTCTTGCCCATTTAAACAACTCCTGTCAAATTTATAGATTGGATTTATGTATACGATTATACAATCTGAATCATTTAAAGTAAAGGTTAAGAAGATAAGTTTATAGTAAAAATATTCCTAAATAATTTCAAAAATATAATTTATAAAGCGCTTGATGCACAAGATGGAATACTATATAATGAGGATTGGAAAATGAAAGTATCAATATATAGATAATATTCGACATTTTAAAAATTATTAACGGAGGCGGGATATGAAATTAGTTGTTAAAAGAGATGGAACGGAAGTAATTTTCAATCCGGAAAAAATCAAGATTGCCAT
>JBAWWY010000043.1:0-6110 GCA_037144355.1 Eubacteriales bacterium
AAGTCCTTATCTTGTTGGACTTGATAAAGAACCTCTTCAACTGTCATTAGTTTTGCCACTGGATTCAACCCATTTGCATAGCAAACTTCCGTACATTTTAAACAGCTGTCGCATGCATCCCATTTTATATCAATATTACCTTCTTCATTAAGATAAATTGCTTTTGGCGGGCACTGATCGATGCAATATGCACATTTAATGCAACTGTTCGGCAATTTTATAATTTGTTGTTTAAAATCTATCAACTCCGGATTATGACACCAGATGCAGTTCATCGGGCATCCCTTCAAAAAAACCGTGGTCCTAATTCCTGGGCCATCCTCGGTAGAAAATTTTTGAATTGCCCCGATTAAAGCATATAAAGGTTCCTTTTCCATTTTTTCTCCCTACTGCTGCTTAATTCTTCAAGTGGGCAGTTCTATATATAATTGTATCTTGGGCCGATTTATCTAATTCTGTGAAATAAGCCATATATCCAGCAACTCTAACCATTAGACCTTTATAAGCTTCCGGATTTTCTTGTGCCTTTAATAATGTCTCATTGTCCACCACGTTGATTTGAATATGTTCTCCACCATTGTCGAAGTAGGTCTTTATAACACCCTCAACAATTTGAAGTCCTTTTTCACCGGCAATACCCTTGGGATCAAATTTTATATTGAATAATGCTCCGTCATGAAACTTCTTTTGGTCCGTTGCTGCTACTGATTTTACTGTTGCCGTAGGACCTGACAAGTCTCTACCCATTGTTGGGGAGGCATTGTCGCAATAAGGTTCCCCAGCCAATCTTCCATCGGGAGTTGCTCCGCACACTTCACCATGTGAAATATTTACAGTCTGTGACAAATTGCAAAACGAGTAATGACCATGCCTTGAGTCTTCCCAAGCTTGCACCGTATCAGCAATAAATCCAAGTATGTCTTTGGCGACACCATCTACATATTCATTGTCATTGCCAAATTTTGGGGGTTTATTGATTAAAAACTGTCTTAATCTTTCATTGCCTTCAAAATTCTTATCCATTGCGGCAATCAACTCGTCCATACCAACCAATTTTTCTTTGTAGACAGCTTCTTCTATCGCTACTAATGAGTCCGCCAAGTTGGCTGCCCCGGTAATAAACATTCCCGCAGTATTGTACTTTGTGCCGCCTTCTTGAACTGATTTCCCAGATTCAATACAACCATCCATGGCCATGGAGGCAAAGATTACAGGTAATCTCAACATATGGTAAGGAACCATCAAATCATAGCCCTCTTTAATCATTTGGTAAAAATAAATTAATTGTTTTTTAACTGCTGCAGTTAATTCATTGATATCTTTGAAATCTTTCGCCTCTCCAGTCTTAAGGCCCAATTGTTCTCCAGTTTTTGGATCTTTGCCATTGTGGAGAACTAGTTCCAATACCTTGGGTGCGTTCACATATCCCGCATCTGGCGAACTGTCCGCAGTCCCTCCGCCAGGAGCTGGTTGAATACATCCTACTATGGCCCAGTCTCTTGCTTCTTCAATGGTGCAACCTTTTCCCAATGTCATTGGAATTGCTGCGTTATCATTAAAGAAACCCGGATTAGCCATGCCGGCTTGTATCATTTTTGCACCTTTTCTAATTAATTCTTTTGGAGTTCCTTCAAACACTCTTACGGCAAGTACGGGTTGGGTCGTTTGAAGATCTGATGCCGCGTCCAAGCATAAGTATGATAAATCATTTGTAGCGTCTTCGCCCTCTGTGGTTTGTCCGCCTACCATGAGGATTTCCCACATTGGATAACCTGCAAATGACTTTGAATACCATCTATCTCTAACTTCGTATACTTCACAGCACTTCAAATAGAAACATTCAATTAATTCAAGTGCCTCTTCTTTCGTTATTTTTCCTGCTTCATAGTCATTTTTATAGAACGGATACATATATTGGTCGAATCTACCAAATCCGCATGCTGTAGTTGGCGCTTCGATGTGGAATGCAAGCTGTATGAACCAAATCATTTGCAAGGCTTGCTGGAAGCTCTTTGGTGGATTTTCTGGAACAACCCTGCAGTTTTCAGCTATCTGAAGAAGTTCTGCCTTCCTTTTCTCGTCACTGCATTCCCTAGCTTGTCTCTCTGCTTCCTCGGCTAATCGATGGGCATATATGATTAAGCCCTGGCAAAAGATGATGCATGCTTTCCAGAAATCGATTTTTTCTTGCTTTTCTTTGGTGCCACCCTTGATTTTATCAATGTTTTGTTGACATTCTTCGATG
Source organism: Eubacteriales bacterium (assembly GCA_037144355.1). Lineage (GTDB taxonomy): Bacteria > Bacillota > Clostridia > Peptostreptococcales > Anaerovoracaceae > JBAWWY01. Next base: position 2,246 of record JBAWWY010000043.1, read on the forward strand.
AAACCTTTCAACCCGACTTTTAAAAACTTTTTATGGTTAGGCATGGTTTCCCCTGATACGCCGTTTCTGCATCCAATGGAAATGAGATCCTTCTGTCTCGCGTTTTCAATATAATCGGGAAGGATTTCAGGTGCCAAATCTTCAATAGCCTTTCCATCCCAATACTTAAGGGTTTCCAAGATTTTCTCTCTATTATCAGTTTTAATTTTAAATGGGTCAGTCTTTCTTACAGGAAAGTCGTCAATATCTTCAATCAGCCATGAACTTGATGTATATTCCGGGAACAAATTTGCACCCCTATATTCATTCGTGGATGTTCCAACAATTAGCTCATCCTCCATGACTAATGTAGCCATGTTTTCCATTACGTACTTGTCAATTTTTGCTCTGAATATGGGAATTGCATCTCCTGCAAACTTTTTGTGAGCTTCTGTAGCAAGTACTAATCTTTCTGCTGTAATACTGGGAGTAGTATCAAAATATTTATTTCTCATTCTTTGGAGTCTTTCGTTCAACATCTTAATCCCTCCGATTTACTTGAATAGGAATCTGGATTTTATAGAGCATGCTTCGGGGTGTTTTTTCGAACATTGGGAATTCAGCCACAACCTCGCAGATATAATCCCCCATAATTATATAATCATTCTCACGTATATAATCCAACAAGCGTTCCACGAGCTCGTCTTCCTTGGAAAAATCTTCTGCACAAATGCCCACATACATGCCTTCGGGTATTGTCTCGACGGAATCGTGAAAATCATAGTGTTCATCCACGAAAATGAAGACTTCATTTGCATATAGGACACGTTTTTCGATGTATTGTTTCCGCACAATTGTTCCAATATTGCAGAAATAATTCATTGGCAATTTTTTATTAACGAGGCTACGCTTTAATTCCCGAAGCATCATCTCATAACCAGAATCATTCTGTTCAAAATAATTCATACTGGAAGTATGTACATATATTTTTCTTTCCGGAATCAGTTCATGAAATATTGTCTGATTTTGTGGAATTAGCCTATAACGTTTGTAGTTTTCTATGGTTCGTGTTATCGTCTGCCTACTCTCTCCCAACCTTCGCAATGATTCATCAATATAGTCCAGCTGTGTTGTCAGGAAGTCTTGAATCTCATCGATATTGGTAGATTTGAACTTCGTCTTAATTTGTTGGAGTGGCATTCCACAGAATTTCAAATACTGAATCATGTCCAGTTTGGCGCTTTGATTTATGTGATAGTATCGGTATCCGGTATCAGGCTCCGTATGGTATGGAATGAGAAGTCCTTCGGTATCATAATGCCGAAGCGTTTCCCGGGTAACCTGATTTAGCTCTGCCATTTGTCCGATTGTAAGCTTTTGAATATCCATGCCTGCCTCCTCCACGTTATTATCTGATAGGTGAAGTATAGCATATTTTTTCAAAAAAAATGATAGGTAGATAAATCTACCTATCAAATTTTTTGTTTGAAGTATCAAGCCGAACTATAGTAATTGGGAAATATAATGATTATATTATACTTCCACCTCGATAGATTCTTTAAGAATTACTGGCTCGAATATTTCAGGTATATCCTTGTCAATTGCATTCTGACGACCTATGCGTTCATAAATTTCTGGTTTAACCTTCTGCAGATACTTTGAATATATATAAGTCGCTGCGGCTAGAATAACCATTGAAGAGAATAAAATGACTGAAACCATACCAGAGGCTGCAGTCAAAGCATTAAAGTTAATTACCGCCATTATCAATACAAATGCGATACCAACCGCTGCCAAAACTGGAGCAATTAAAGTTGTCCACATGGAAAAATTAAATTGCTTGTTTTTTCTAAAGTAGAATATAACCGCAAGGCTGGCCATGAATATGCCTGTAACGATTAAAAATTCACCTACACCAGCAAACAATAGATACAAGTAAGCTGGATCTTTGCCAGTCGCTAGGAAAATCGTAAGCGTGATTGCCCATATTACACCAACTGTGGATGCTGCAACATATGGTGAGTGATGCTTTTTGTGAACTTTTCCAAGTGCTGATGGAAGCACTTTGTCTCTTCCAAGAGAAAACAAATAACGTGCTGCAACATTCTGTATTGAAAGCAATGATGCAAAACATGATGTGATAACTACAATTGATATTACATCGCCAAACATCTTGCTGGCAAGAGTTCCTAGTATGTTCATGAAAGCTATTGCCGCATCCTTACCTAAAACGTCTGCCACATTGGCAGCTCCATAATAAGCAAGGAATGCCCATGATGCTAGAAAATAGAATGCTCCAATACCTATTACTGCAATAAATGTAGCACGAGGGATTGTCTTTTGTGGATCTTTGCACTCTTCACGATAAATAACCGTGGCTTCAAACCCCAAAAAGTTACCTACAGCAAAGAGCAATACTACTCCAAATCCGCTGCTGGCCATTGATGGAACAGTAAATGCGACTAAACCGCCATTAATGGAATATCCGTTAATGAAGCAAACTGCATCAAATATCAAAACTGCTAAACTTTCAAAAATCATAACATAAAATAAGACCTTCGCAGAAATATCGATTCTCCTATAAGCAAAGAGTGTGGTAATTAGAACCGAAACCATAGCGATAATATACCAAGGAATAACTGGACCATTAAAAATATTTTCAACAACATTCTTTGTGTAAATCGCAATCAATGGAGGAGCAAAAAGTGCAATTGACATATAGCCTACCACTAGGATAACAGCTGAAGTCAATCCCGCATTACGGCCAAGACCATCTGTAATATATGCGTAGAATCCTCCTGGCCTTTCCATTACAGATCCCATCTTTGAGAAACCTGTTGCAAAAAGGACTAACATTATTGTAATGAGTATGAAAACCGTTGGTACGCCGGCAGCATCAGCACCCAGCATAGGAAAATAAACAGGAATAAATCCTGAAGTAGTCAACAAAGGACCAGAAAATGCAAGCACAGACATAACAAGTGCTCCTACACCCATGTTCCCTTGTAGTCGATCGGCATTCAATGTATTTTCGCTTATGTTTTTTGACATCGTTATGTACTCCTTTTCATAATTATTTGGCAATATTGCGTACGGTAGAAGTTAAAATCATCTCCAATGTGGATATGTGACAAAGGCAAATTTAGCATAATCTTCCGTTCTGAAGGTAATAACCAGTCCTTCCTTTTGTGGAATGAAAACTACATCTCCAACCTCATACTTCATGACCTCTCCTGACAAATTCTCTGTAAGTGTGATTGCCCCTTCCAGCATGTAGCAACATCCTGCATCGTCATCGTATTCAAACTCAACTCCTTCGCATTTTCCCATTTCTACCATGCCAACGGTGTAGGGTGAACCATGGCTCTTGTCAATTACGTCGACGATTTTAAAATCGTTGCCTTCTCCGCAATCCATATACTCCGCAACTATGGCTTCATTTTTTACTAAAACACAATCCATTCATATCAACTCCTTTCCAAATTAATATTTGCCTTATATTATCAATATATTCTTTTGTGTAACCTCAATGTCAAGTTATTGTTCGAATTTTCTGAATTGTTTTAGCCTATTGATTATTAGTCTTTTAAGTATGCAAATAATTGCCTTCTGCGTCAAAACATGTTCTCATAAATACATTCATTAACAATTAAACAAGCACCTTGAGGAATTCAGCTGACGGATTTTCATAATGCTGAATATTTTCCCCAAAGTGCATTAATTTTGTTTCTACATCTGAAATACATTCCAAAATCTTTTGGGTAACACGAATGTTTTCTTCTATAAATAAAAAATCTGCACAATCAATAATCTTAATGTGCAGATTTCTTTCTATTTCACCCTAAAGCTTCTTTAACTCAGCCTTTCTTCTGTTATATTCTTCATC
>JBAWWY010000044.1:0-5623 GCA_037144355.1 Eubacteriales bacterium
ATGCTCCTGATGCATTGGTTATAGAAAAGCTAACAGGATTTATTCTGTTAGCTTTATTTGATATTGTTAAGTCTCTTTTGTTTAGTAAATTCGGTAAGAGAAGACTGGGTCCCAATAAGATTTCCAACTTAAGCGCCAATTATTTTGCTCCAATAAAGTGATGGGATTCCTGTCACAATTATTTGTGAAATGGCAAATTAAAAGCAGTCCATTAAGTTTATGCGCTATCCAACAAATAAGGCATGTATCTCATCATGCAGATAACGTTGGTTGATTTCTTCTATAAGTTTATTTATTTCATGATACTGCCCCAGATCTGAGTACATTATAATGATTTCTATATACCCTTTTTCTTTTAGAGATTCCATTACTTTTAATATTATCTCTCTGCATTTCCTCGCTGATAATTCACGGTGGTCAATGTAGATAACTGGTCTGAAACCATAGTTTTCAAAGAAATGGAGCTTTTCTTCAAGCTCTGACTCGGACAATTCAAGTATATCTGCGCCCAGTAGCACGCGCATTCCATGCCTTTGGGAAACTGGAGAAATTTGCTGCGCTTCCAACATTTCTTGTGTAATCGGTTCCCTTTGTACTTTATACTTCTGTTCTTGCTCAGCGCTCCCAAAGAGTTTCACTGAAAGCGGGTTAATCGCTGCTTTATAAAGGACGGCTGTCAAATCACTGTGAGCAAGCTCGCTTGCTCGATCTATTATCTGAAAAGGCGTCAAAGTATTGAAAACGCTTGTTTTATTCATTTCCTGAACCGCCTTCTTGCGATATTCTGACGGATTGCACAAAAACCATTTTTTGAAGTTTGAGTTGAAGTATTTTATATCTGAAAAACCGCATTTCTCAGAAATCTCATGGATTGCCATATCTGAATTAATAAGCATCTCCTCAGAATGATAAATCCTAATGAAACCTAACATGTCCTTTAAGCTACTAGCGCCAACCTCTTTAAATAAATGTGTAATATATGACTTCGAGTAGTGTTCTCTCTTGGCAATAATATCTAATGGGTTTTTCATGTAATAATTCTCAAACAAATTCTCCATTATGACATAATATTTTTCGATTTTGTTATAAGAAGCATCCCATTTGCGATTATAGTACTTAATCATGTCGTAGTCATTTACTAGAATCCATACTAAACTTTCTGCAGTACCAGTTGCTTCATCTAAGTTCTTTTTATCACCGCGTATAAGCCCCATAAGAATCACTAAAATTAGATTTCGGATTTTTTCAGTTTCATTCCGGTATTTTGCCAAATCAAAGGACTCACAAGCAAACAGAACATAATATAAATATGGGAATTTATCCAGATAAGCTGGCATATAAAAATATAGAGACACAACTTCACACCCCGAATCAGACGCACAGAATGAATGGGAGTCGCTCTCTCTTATCACCACATAATCACCTTGGTTTAAGTCAAAACATTCAAAACTCATGGTGACTTTAGCTTTACCTTTCGTCACCATGAGAATTTCAATAACATCTTTATGAGTATGTAGATGGTAGCTTCCTACCTGCAATCCCTCATATGCAAGGGGCACTCCGAGGGGGAACTCAATCTTTTCGATATACATGTTGAAGATACTCCTTCTGACCGCTTTTTCCTTATTATAGTCCGAAAAGTACCTTGCCGTCAAAAATAACCGCTTCAGTTTTGATATCCTTTATTTCGGACGGATCCACTTCAAATGGATTTTCCGAAAGAAAAATCATATTGGCCAATTTACCGACTTCCAATGATCCCATCAAGTCATCCCAGTGCATTTGCTTTGCTGCATTGAGTGTATATCCTTTAATTAATACATCCAGAGGAAGCTCCTGCCCGGCAGGTGTTCTCTTTCCCCCTAGGCATAGATCAGGATCTAATGGAAATTCGGGGTCGATACGAGTGTGAGATATTTGAATACCCAGCAAAGGAGCCGCCCGCCGCCTTAATTCATAAAAGGTGGTTACATCGCTTGAAAAAGCAACAAGTGCTCCACTATCAATGAATTCCTTAATTCGGTACATGCGGTGCCACCGCTCCAGTCCCAACAGCGAAATTGCTTGGGTTCCGAAATATCCTCCAGCCCAATGGCAAGTCCAGTTTATTGTAATACCAAGCTGGGCCGCTCGATAAAAATCTGCATCATCTACCAGTTCACAATGAGCAAAAATTGGCTGAATCGTCCATTTGACGCCAAGCTCTTTCGCCTCTTTTTGTGCGGCTTCGACCGCATCGCAACCTACACGGAAAGCCCTGTCCCCTACCATATGAATTTGCAAGTCAAGTCCTTCTTCATTGCAGATAAGGTAGCACTTCGTCAATTCCCTCATATCCATTTTAATTTCACCGTAGTTTGTCCCAGTTGGATCGTTTATCAAAGGTTCTAACAAAGCGCTATTACCAGATTCGTTAGTTCCGTCAAGGAATAGTTTCATCATGTCTATCTTAATGTGCTTACTCTGATACTTTTCTCTAAGTGTTTTTAATTCGGTTATTTTATCTGGAAGGTCATCAATCGACCAAAATCGAACAGCCCCATCATAATAAAGATTAAGTTTACCTTGTCGATCCAATTCCGCCATTGAGGACAATTGTGCCTCACCTTCCAAAATGCCTTCACCTAATGCGGTTATACCATTTTCTTTGGTAAAGTCAAAGAAATTTTCCATCAGCTCAGGGGTCATGGTCATTGGAGCTTCCCATTCGATGGCTTTGAATAGTTTATCTGCAAACCTTATCCAAGCGAATTCCTTTACCCATCCAGTCGGTTCTCCATTTCCATCTCGGACAAACATCTCTAATCCCGGAACAGGATCTGGTGTATCTTTATTCACTTCCATACAATCCAACATTTTCGAGTTAACCCAGTGGAGATGCTCTCCAAAATCCTGGCAAAGACATGGGCGGTCACACACCGCCGTATCAAGTAATTCTTTTGTTGGCCCAGATTCACCAAACAAAGTTGTTTGATAGTATTCAAAGTATAAAAATGGCACCTCTTCTTTTGGATGGTCGATAGCATACTGCCTGACAAATTCTAAAAGTTCTTCTACCGAACTCACCCATGGCAATGTTATATGCCAAGTACTCTGGCACACCATGCCAGGGTGAGTGTGGCTATCTACAAATCCAGGGAAAATAGTTCTTCCCCTAGCATCAAAAATCTTTTCAGCTTTGGGGGCATCTGCTTCCGCCCCCACAAAGACTATTTTTTCATCTGAGAATGCAATGGATTCAGCCCAAGGAATGTTTTCATTGCAAGTATATATCTGTGCATTTCTGATTTTCGTAATCATGTCAGTCTCCTTTTATGGCTAATCGCCTTGTTTACTCTTCATCAAGTTTCATCTCTGGTGGTAGTTGCCTAAAGCCTTTTGTTTTTATTGTAAGATAAACCAATCCAATTGCGAGCCAGGTTAGGCCTAAGATTTTTGCAGTTATATCTATGAATACAAAAACCACCACCAATGAGCAAGCCCCCAAAAGAGGAAGTACTAAATATTTGAAAATGTCCATTCCCCTTCTACGTTTATTGCGTATGTAATAATGTGAAATGACGGAAATGTTGACCATAACGAAGCCGCTTATCGCTCCAAATGAAACCAGAGAAGCAGCTCCAAGTAGATTATCTTGATAAAACAATGCCGTCATTGCTACAATTGTGGTGAGTATAATATTTATAACTGGCGTCTGAAATCTGGGTGAAAGCTTACCAAAAATTTTCTTTGGTATAATATTATCGCGGCCCATGCTGTAAAGAATTCTTGATACCGCCGCAAGCGCCGACATGGCACAGACAAAGGTAGCGAAGTTATCAACGATAAAAAATGTATTACCCATCCAACCTTGACCCATATGTGGAAATAACTCAAAAATTCCTACTGATGGATCTTCAATTTCACTGTAAGCCATTGGCCAGGCAAGTTGCATAAAATATGATACAAGCATAAAGAGTATCCCTGCTCCAATAACCACACCTAATACAGCGGGTTTCATAGTTTTTTCAGGGTTCTTAGTTTCTTCCACTAAGGTTGTAACTGCGTCAAATCCAACAAAAGAAACACACAACACTGCAGCTGCAGCAAATACATTAGCAATATTGAAGGTATCCGGATTGTAGATAGCTTTTGGAACAACAAGATTGCTTGTGCCGCCACCACCCACCACATATTTGGCAACAACTACGATAACCAATAAAGTGAAACCAACCTGAGCAATAATGATTATGGAATTAAGAATGCTGGCAGTTTTCATCCCAATAATATTTATTGCAGCACCGAGGCAACCAACAACTAAAACTATGGTCCAGACAGGAATTACCGGGAAGAATTGATTTATATAAATTCCTAATAGCAAATAACAAATCATTGGAATCAGCATATAGTCTAACAGCATGACCCATCCGGTCATAAATCCAAGATGAGGCTGCACTGACTTATTGACGTATGTATAAGCAGATCCTGCTATAGGATAAGCTTTTACCATTTGCACATAGCTGATCGCGGTTAGAAGCATAACAATGGTGGTGATGCAGATTGCCAAGGTGTACATCCCCTTTGTCTGTACTGTAAATATTCCGTAATAATTGAATACAACTGTTGGGGCAAGATAAGCCAGCCCAAACATAATCAGCATGGGCAAATTCAGTGTCCTTTTCAGTTTTATTTCCAAATTCAAATCTGTCATGAGATTCCTCCTTATCTACTTTAGCAAAAACTTAGTTTAAGCATTTGGATTATACCCCACTACTTGTTCCCAATGTTATGACAATTTTGTTTAAAAAATATGACAATGGTGTTATAAATTCTATATTACTTGCTACTAATTTGGCATAAGCAGAGCACAGAATTCCTACTCACAAGATTATCGAGCTAAAAAGCGACTAGGTCATCTCGCACTATACCTCTTAATAAGAGCCCTGAATCCTTTGGAATTCAGGGCTCTTATTTAGCTAACAGGATTTATTCTGTTAGCTTTTAATTTAGATATTTTATTAGAATCCCATTTAAAGTTTGCCTAAAATTTCTACTTCCATTCCTATCTCTTCTTCAAAGAATTTCTTGATCTCTAAAACGTATTCATCTGTTGGTGGTTCATAATTGTTTTGTGCTCCTCCAATACGTTTCATCTTTGATATCCCCAAGTCGTGATAAGGAAGCAGCGTGACTTTCTTAATCTTGTTCTCTTTATAGAAAACTCCCGTTTCCTTAATAATTTCCCAACTGTCGTTTATGCCATTTACCAGGGGCATTCTGATTTCTATTTTTCCAATGACTTCAGGAATTTGAGCAAGCCTATGCAAGTTACTTAGAACTATGCCATTCTCTTGCCCAGTACAATAAATATGTACATTATTGTCAATTGATTTCATATCATACAATATGACTACAACATTGTCTTTTCTTGCCAGCCTCTCCAAATCATTGCCATCTCCAAAGCCTGATGTATCAAGACAAACGTTGATACCCTTCTCCCCGGCAGCATCTATAAGTGCCTCGACGAAACAAGGTTGAGACAGCATCTCTCCACCGCTTATGGTCAATCCGCCATTTGTATTGTCATAGAAGTCCTTATCTTGTTGGACTTGATAAAGAACCTCTTCAACTGTCATTAGTTTTG
>JBAWWY010000045.1:0-5195 GCA_037144355.1 Eubacteriales bacterium
ATTGTTTTTATGGTGGAGAATAGGGGGATCGAACCCCTGACCTCTTGGCTGCCAGCCAAGCGCTCTCCCAGCTGAGCTAACCCCCCACATATAAGGGTGATTTCCTGGGAACGAGTCTGATTCTTGAAAATCATTGAATAAGCTATTTTGAAGAATTATTCTTTTCAAGTCAACAAAGAGAATTATAACACGTTATGTATAAATCGCAAGAGCGAATTTCAGTTTCAAATTGTATCCGCGGCGACAAGGTAATTCAGGATTTTAACAAGCATTTCTATTTCAGGCGTTTTTTGTAATCCTCTCGTCGTTGCTTAGCATCATCGTATAGAATCTGCTCTTCTTCTGTTTCTGGGTCAAAACCCTTCAACTTTTTCGGCTTTCCGATTTTATCCAAAGCTACCATAGTAAAAAATCCGGAAAGTGCAATTTCTGGATCGCAATCCGATTCCAGATCTTCAACTTCAGTAGTTACTATTACCTCCATTGTTGTATTGCCTACATAGACTATTTTCGCTATGCATATTACCATGGAGCCTAAAAGTACGGGCCTTATGAATTGAAGTTCGTCTACTCTTGCCGTTACAACATTGCATTTGGCATATTTATGGCATACCGCTCCAGCGGCACTGTCCATCATTTTCATGATTTCTCCACCATGGACGTTCCCGGCATTATTTGCCTGGGAGGGGAGCATAATTTGGCTTATCCTGATCTCTCTTTTTGCTGACATTTTGTTCCTCCTATCCAAAGTTGTGATTTTCTTTTATTCCTTGCTTGATGCTTTTAATTTATTGTAAGCCATACGGTCCGCTTTTTCAAGTAATACTACCGAGCCAACTATGGCTGCAACTCCCAGTAACTGTATTATTGACATTTTCTCAGATAAAAAGAAATAGGCTAGTATTATAGTCATTGGGAGCTCCGATGATGCTACGATTGAAGCCTTATCGGCTCCTATATACTTGATTCCCTTATACATTAGTATTGTTGGGATAATACCTGAAGTCAGAGCTAGCAAAACGAAAAGTCCTATAAGTTTCCACGAAAAGTTAACATCGAATTTGAAAAAACTTGGAGATACAATCAGTGATGTGATAAAAGCCGATATGGCGGTATAAAAACTTATTATTACTGGGGAGAAGTTGGAAAACTTCAAGTCTGCGAATATATTGTAAAAAGCATAAGCTAGACAAGAGCAAATTCCGAATATGATTCCGATTACAGAAATACTGAATCCTTCAGTCCCAAATATGTTCAAAACCATGAAGCTGCCCATCAAAGCTGACAATAGCGCAACAATACTTGCAGCACCTATCTTCCTAACTCCGCTAAATCCAAAATATATATTTACAACTGCGGGGTAAAGGAAAAGAAGCATTGTTGACATCCCAACACTTATCTTGGTTATTGCCAGATAAAAGAACAACGAAGTTCCAAAGGCGCCAATAACTCCTTGAATTGCCATAAGCATTATTGACTTCTTGTCTATTAACAAGGCTTTCCTGTCCGTTGCCAAAATCCAAATGGACAAGAATATTATTGTAAAAAGATACTGGTATGTTAATAGCATAAAAGGGGTAAGCCCAGTATTCATAGCCATCTTGCTTATTATTCCTATCATGGCAAAAAATGATGAAGCCAATATTACATAGATATATCCCTTTTTACGATGTTCCTGTTTATGTCTCATTATAATTCCTCAATTCGGTCTTTTTATTTATATTCACTACGCTCTGCTAAAGTGGTAAAAAAAAGCGGCCTATAAGGCCGCTAGATTTTTTAACGTTTTGAGAACTGAGAAGCTTTTCTAGCTTTCTTAAGTCCATATTTTTTTCTTTCTTTCATTCTTGAGTCTCTAGTAAGGAAGCCGGCCTTCTTTATTACTGCTCTTAGTTCTGGGTCCGCTTTTAGAAGAGCTCTGGAAATACCATGTCTAAGTGCTCCAGCTTGTCCAGTGAATCCACCACCTGTTACAGTAGCGATTACATCAAACTTGCCAACAACTCCAGCCACGTCAAAAGGTCTTACAACCTCTTTCTTTAAAATTTCCATTCCGAAATATTCATCAAGAGTTTTCTTGTTAATTGTAACAATACCTTTACCAGGGATTAATCTAACTCTTGCAACTGATGATTTTCTTCTACCTGTTCCGTAATATTGCATCTTTGCCATTTATGATTCCTCCCCTCTCTTAAAAATTCCAAACTCTAGGACTTTGTGCTTCGTGCTTGTGAGCGGTTCCAGCATAAATCTTAAGTTTTTTGAACATTGCCCTGCCAAGTTTCCCTTTAGGCATCATGCCTTTAACCGCATGTCTAATAATTTCTTCAGGTTTTTTTGCCTGTAATTTTTCAAATGATATTTCTCTAAGTCCACCTGGATAACCAGTGTGATGAGCGTACATTTTATCAGTTCTTTTTTTACCAGTAACCTCGATCTTTTCAGCGTTGATTATGATTACATAATCCCCAGTGTCAACATGAGGTGTGTAAATTGGTTTTCTTTTTCCTCTTAGAATTGAAGCAACTTCGGTGCTTAATCTGCCTAAGGTCTTGCCTTCAGCGTCGATTATATACCATTCGTGAACAACTTCTAGAGGCTTCGCAATGAAACATTTCATTTAAAGTGACCTCCCAAAATATTTAGTTATGTAAGGACTTCACCTTCCCTACAATCATTTCCAATTGTGAGCAACGTATTCGCTCGATTTATTCATATCAAACTTAGAATTCGGGCTAACAAATCCTTGTTTAGATAGCAAATCAATTATATGCATGAGTGGTTCCCATGTCAAGGGAATTCGGGCTTTTTTGCGAATTTCTCAATGCGTTTTATGAAATTTCTACCATATGGAAGGTTTTCTTGCCTTTTTTCAAAAGAAGCTTGCCTTCGATGGCCATAGCATTTTTAATCATTAGTTTAGGATCAGTAATTTTCACATTGTCTATCTGAAGTCCACCCTGTTCTATTGTTCTCATACCTTCGCTTCTACTTGTCACTAGACCCGTTTTTACCATCAACGTCACAATATTCATTCCTTCGCCGCTCAGATCTGCGGCAGCTAATATGGTCTTTGGAACGTCTTCCAGGTTTCCGCCACCTGCAAATAATGCTTTTGCAGCTTCCTGCGCCTTGGCTGCCTCTTCTTCTCCATGAACAAGTTTTGTTACTTCAAATGCAAGGATTTCTTTAGCCTTGTTGATTTCTTGGTCTTTCAGATCGGCAAGCCTGTTTACTTCATCCATTGGCAGGAAGGTAAGAAGACTCAGGCACTTTCTAACATCGGCATCCTCAACATTTCTCCAATACTGGTAGAATTCGTAAGGGGAAGTCTTTTCAGCATCAAGCCAAAGAGCGCCCTTTTGCGTCTTGCCCATTTTCTTGCCTTCGCTGGTAGTCAGAAGTGTGAAAGTCATTCCATAAGCCTGGCCGCCATTTACTCTTCTTATTAAATCTACGCCGTTGATAATGTTGGACCATTGGTCGTCTCCGCCAAACTGCATCTTGCAACCTTGGTCTTCATAAAGTCTCAAGAAATCATAGGACTGCATCAGCATGTAGTTGAATTCCAGAAATGATAATCCGGTTTCCATTCTTTGCTTGAAGCAATCGGCTGTAAGCATTCTATTTACTGAGAAATGCCTACCGATATCCCTAATAAAATTGACATAATTCAACTCCAGGAGCCATTCCGCATTGTTGATGGAAATAGCCTTGCCTGGGGAGAAATCTATGAATTTGCTAAAAGTATGCTCAAATTTTCTGCAGTTAGCTATTACATCATCTTTAGTTAGAAGCTGCCTCATGTCCGTTCGACCTGAAGGATCTCCAACCATTCCGGTTCCCCCTCCAATGAGCACGATAGGCTTGTGTCCATGGTTTTGCATATGCTTCATAATGATAACCTGCATGAAGTGTCCAACATGAAGGCTATCCGCAGTGGGGTCGAAACCAATATAGAAAGTGACTTTTTCTTTCTCAAGAAGCTCCTTGATTTCGTCCTCATGGGTAGCTTGCTTAATAAAGCCTCTTTCCTTTAATACATCATAAACATTACTCATTAATTACTCCTATTTTGTGCCGTATAGCCTGTCTCCAGCGTCACCAAGACCTGGTACTATGTATGCGTGATCGTTTAATTTTTCATCCTTGGCTGCAACGTAGATGTCCACATCCGGATGGGCGGCTTGTACTACTGCGATTCCTTCTGGAGCAGCGATAAGACTCATAAGGGCGATTTTCTTTCCGCCTTTTCTTTTGATAAGGTCGATTGCCGCTACTGATGATCCACCGGTTGCAAGCATTGGATCAACTATTATTATCTGTCTTGTATCTAAATCTGAAGGTAATTTACAATAATATTCAACTGGGAGTTTTGTTTCTGGGTCTCTAAAAAGACCGATATGCCCAACTTTTGCATTTGGTATAAGCTGAAGGATTCCATCAACCATTCCTAGACCGGCTCTTAAAATAGGAACGATTCCTATATTTTCTCCGTGAAGCATTTTCATCTTGGCTTTGCAGATTGGGGTTTCAATTTCGACTTCAAAAAGTGGAAGCTCTCTAGTAACTTCGTAAGCCATAAGCATGGAAACTTCTTTTACCAGGTCTCTAAAATCCTTGACGCCAGTATTCTTGTCTCTCATAATTGCCAATTTGTGTTGAATTAGTGGATGATCAAATACGTAAACTTTTCCCATTTCAAAATACCTCCATAAAACCATATCATTAACTTATAATTTATTTAAATTTGATTGATCTACATTTCGTTTAGCTGGTCAACTCTTCTTTGGTGTCTTTCACCCTCAAATTCTGTATTGAGGAAGATTTCCACCATCTTTATTGCAAGGTCGGTTTCAAGAATTCGACCACCTAGTGCAATCATATTGGCGTCGTTGTGCTTTCTTGCCATTTCAGCCATAAACTCGCTCGTAACAAGGGCGCACCTGATTCCATGAACTTTATTCGCTGCGATGGAAATCCCAATTCCTGTTCCGCAAAATACTATTCCCCTATCGAACTCGCCACGGGCAACAGCCTCTGCGGCAAGCCTTCCATAGACCGGATAGTCCACGGATTTATCTGTATCCACTCCAATATCGGTGTAGTCATAATCCATTTCGTCAAGATAAGCTTTAATTTGTTCCTTTAGTGCTAACCCGCCATGGTCACTTCCTAGTACAATCTTCATAAAA
>JBAWWY010000046.1:0-4954 GCA_037144355.1 Eubacteriales bacterium
CTATTTGTTTTCCACCCTTACAATATTGTGGCCTGCCGCCTTCATCATGCGATTCATTACCGCGAAACCCAATGAATTTTTCTTGCTCATTGCTCCAGCCAGTATTAGGTCGACTCCTTCTTCATCAAAATCTCTAAGTTTTGCGAAGAAGTCCTGGGCCGCTACAACAAAGTCGCTTTCGTCAAACATTATGACGCCTACTTTGTTGCCGCATCTTTCGTTGAGGGCTTTCACCCTTGCAACTTCAACTTCGACTAGGTGTCTATTGCCCTCAAAGACTGTCATCTGGGCCTTTGGAGCGTAGTGTGTGTATTTCATTCCTGGAGCTTTAGGTGTTTCCAAAGGATCCATGATGTTCTGGTCGTACTCCACCTTGCCGCCGATTACTTCGATTATATCTTCCGCGGTAATAAAGCCAGGGCGAAGAATCGTTGGGATGTCAGTGGACATGTCAAGAACGGTAGACTCGATTCCAATCTTGCAGTTGCCACCCTTTAGGATGACGTCTACCTTTCCGGCAAGGTCCTCAACTACATGTTCCGGCCTTGTTGGACTTGGCCGGCCGGAGATATTCGCGCTTGGCGCTGCAATTGGGCAACCCGCGCTCTTTATAAGTTCCAGAGCCACCGCATCGTCAGGCATTCTGATTCCAACTGTTGGCAAACCTGCTGTTACAATGTCTGGAACATCCTTTGTCTTAGGCAAAACCAAGGTCAGTGGGCCGGGCCAAAACTCATCGATAAGCTTTACAATTTTTGGTGTAAGCTTTGTGGAGAGTCTTGTGATCTCGCTTGCCCTTGCTATGTGTACTATCAAAGGATTGTCTGCAGGCCTTCCCTTGGCAACGAAGATCTTCGCAACCGCTTCTTCAGACAATGCATTCGCTCCCAACCCATATACGGTTTCTGTTGGGAAGGCAACAATACCCCCTGCGGCAATTACACTGCCAGCATAATCAACATGAGCGAGGGCCGCTTCCATTTTTTGAAACGCGGCTTCGTCACCGCCCTCTTCGCTGGCAACAATATTTTTCTCATTGATATCGGAAACATCCAATATCTTTGTGTCTATTTTATTTTCTGGATTCAAATTAATTTTGTCTTTGTTGTTTTCCATTTTATAGTTCCTCATTAAATTTTTTAATTTACTCTTGCAAAATTTAAAAATCAATTTACTAGAATTGGCAACTCAATTTATTTCCTTTTGAGATTGCGACTTTTACTTAAATTAAATTGAATTTTCTTTAAAATGCCTGCATCTTTGCAGCTCTGTCTGAAGTGATTAGCCCATCTATGATTTCATCCAAATCGCCATCCAGGAAGTAATCCAACTTGTAGATTGTCATTCCGATTCGGTGGTCTGATACTCTTCCCTGAGGGAAATTGTAGGTTCTTATTCTTTCACTTCGGTCTCCACTGCCGACCTGGCTTTTTCTTTCAGCGGCAACCGAGCTATTCATTTCTTGAAGTTTCATATCATAAAGCTTCGCCCTTAGCACTTTGAAAGCTTTTTCCTTGTTTTTCAACTGGGATTTTTCATCCTGGCAGGTTACAACTATTCCGGTAGGCACATGGGTCAGCCTTACTGCCGAGTCGGTTGTGTTTACACTCTGTCCGCCATTTCCAGAAGACCTGTACACATCCACCCTGACTTCATTGACATTGATGGCCGCATCAACTTCATCTGCTTCAGGTAGCACTGCAACGGTAGCCGCTGAAGTATGAATTCTCCCACTTGATTCAGTTTCCGGAACCCTCTGCACTCTATGGACGCCGCTTTCATATTTCAATCTTGAATATGCTCCCTTGCCCTTGATCAGCATTACTGCTTCTTTCAAAGCTCCGATGCCGTTATCGGAGTATTCCATCATTTCCGTCTTCCAACCATGTCTTTCAGCATATCTTATATACATTCTCATAAGATCAGCCCCAAATAGCCCTGCTTCTTCTCCGCCGGTTCCGGCTCTGATTTCAATTATTACATTTTTCTCGTCATTTGGGTCTTTTGGCAGCAACAATACCTGCAATTCAGCAGAATATCTTTCCAACTGCTCTTCAAGCTGGTTGAACTCCGACTTGATCATATCTCTGAAGTCCTCGTCGTTTCCGCTTTCATTGAGCATTTCCTTGATTCCCTCAAAGTCGCTTTTTGCCTTTTTATATTCCTTGTACTTATTTACAATAGGCTCAATATCAGACATTTCTTTGATATATCTTTGAAATTCCACCTGGTTGTTAATAATAACCGGGTCGGAAACCTTCATGCTTAATTCTTCATATTTTGACTCAATAAACTCCAGTTTATCGTACATTTCCTTCAACTCCCACTAATGTTCTATATTTAACTTTATTTGCGTTTAATCCTTAATATTATAACATAAAAGAAAGCGGCTTAAAACCGCTAAGTTGCAATTCATATTAAATAAAAAGACCGGAATATTCTTCCGGTCTTTCATTATTAATCAATATTATATTTGCTTTTAAATTTCTCAACTCTGCCGCCGCGATTAATAAATTTCTGTTGTCCTGTAAAGAACGGATGACAAGCTGAGCAAATGTCCAATCTCATTTCTTCTTTAAGAGACTTGGTAACAAATGTGTTACCGCATGCACAAGTTACTTGGCACACTTTGTACGCTGGGTGTATTCCTTCTTTCATTTTCTTTCCCTCTTTTCAATCTAAGTACTATCTGATGACGTTTATCTGCTCGATAGCTATTATATAGTAGCACACGTTCATTCCATGAGCAAGTTATTTCTATATACTATATATTCATTTTTTCAAAAATATCCTTAAATATTTCTTCTCCATACTTCTTATATAGGTTTGCTGCTAGTTCATAGCAGTATCTGTCATCTCGTTCTGAAATCACAATTATATTCATGGCCGTTTCTACTAAGTCTAGAGTATAAACAATCCTAATACCAATCCCACGATATTTAATTTTAAAGAATCCAGTTAAATTGTTCCCGTGTTTATTCCCAAGCGGTTTTCCATATCCATTTGGACTTGGCAATGGTGCTTCCGAGACCTTGTATATCCCAGCTAAGACTTGCTTTCTAATTGCCCCATCCAATTTATAGTAATCTTTCTGCGCTTCCTCGGTTATACTAATGCGCCATTCCATTACTCAAATTCAATGCTTTCTGCAAGATTTATAATATCTTCCACAGAAAAGCCTTCCTCGGTAATTAGGTCTTCCAGGGAAGATGTTTTACCGTTATTTCTGCTCTGAGCAATTTTTAAAAGACGTATATTCTCAATATCTTCCAGAAATCTTTCCATCTTTGCAATTTTGCTTTTTAATTCCTTATATTCCTTTATAGATACCAACATGGCAGTTGGTTGATTGTTCTTCAAAATAATATACTCATTGTTATTTTCGCATACGTCACTGAATATTTTCCCTGCCTTCCCCTGACTAAAGTCAGATATAGGGACTAGTCTTTCAGTTAAATCAACTAACGACGAACTCATATAACCATCTCCTTCCATTTACTGTCTATATTATATACCCTGAATGATAAAATATGCAATACTTTCATCAGTATATTGATGAAAGTATTGCATATTTTGTATAGTTTACTTTATAGAATCTATTTTTGGGCGATTACTACTCTATCATGGCCAGCCAGATCCTTTGCCACTCTGTATTCCCTAAATTGGCCAATTTTATCAAGCAGTTGAAGAATTTGGTCCTTTTGGTCGTGTCCGATTTCCAAAATCAGGTATCCATTCTTCTTTAAAAAATCAGGAGCCTTCTCAATGATCTTGATATAAAAATCCAGTCCGCTTTCCCCACCATCTAGAGCAATCATTGGTTCATGCTCAAGAATCTCCCTTTGAAGTGTGGATATAACCTCACTCTTTATATATGGGGGATTGGAAATTATCATGTCGAAATGTGTTTTTCCCAAACCTTTTGATCTGAAAGGAGAGAACAAGTCTCCCTGTACAAATTTAATCTTGCCTGAAAGTTTGTAGTCTTTTGCGTTTTCCCTTGCTACATTCAAAGCAGCACTGCTGATGTCGGTTGCTGTAAGCTTTGCCTTGTTCAAGTAGTAGGCAAGACTGACAGCGATTGCACCGCTGCCGCAGCATAAATCGAGAATCTCCAGATTGCCAAGACCCTTTTGGTGCTCGTTGGCGATCTTGATTGTTTCTTCGACAATTATTTCTGTATCAGGTCTTGGAATTAGGACATTCTCGTTCACTTTGAAGCTGATTCCCATAAATTCCTTGCGCCCAATAATGTAGGCAACCGGCATGCCGCTTGCCCTTCTATCTATTATCTCGAAAAAAGAATCAGATCTTTTTTCGTCCAAGTCATCTGCGTAATGAGCAAAAAGGAAACTTCTGTCCACCTTTAGGAAGTAAGCTAATAGAACTTCCGCATCCAGCTTTGGACTTTCCGATTCCGCTACTGTCAATCTGGTTGTAGCTACATTTATTGCCTCTCTAATTGAAATTGCCATTTTTCTCCTTCCAAAAATATCTTATGCTAATTGCTATATTTTTATGCCCAAATTTCCAAACTATCTTTTTCAAGCTCAAAGGTCCCATAAGCTGAAGCCTCTTTGCTGGTGTTGATAACTGCCTTCAGAGATACGATAGCAACTTCAAGCTGCTTGTCATCTGGCTCCTTTGTGGTAAGCTTCTGAAGAGCCAGGCCGGGAAGACTTAGCGCCTTCACTAGCCACGAGTCGCTTCTTCCCGCCCACCTTAATAGCTCGTATGAAAGTCCCGCTATTAGAGGTATGAGAAGCAGCCTGGACCCGATCCTAAACAGCAGATCCGGCCACCCAAGCAGTGAGAACAGCAGTAAACTGATAACCATTACAAACATTAGGAAACTGGTTCCGCATCTTGGATGCAGTGGTTCGAACTGTTTGCAGTTTTCCACAGTCAGGTCAAGCCCGTTTTCAAAACAGTGTATCGTCTTATGCTCTGCTCC
>JBAWWY010000047.1:0-4646 GCA_037144355.1 Eubacteriales bacterium
GTCAATGATGGATTCACTCTTTTAGCCATATCCAGCAATGGATATTGAAGTGGAATATAAACTCCCTTGTCAGCGATTATCTGCATCGTATCAGCGGGTGTTGGAGTATATGATGACAATGTAATTCCTGAAGCTGCAATCAAAGTGTCTATTTGGTACAATATTCTTTCCTGGTTAATTTCATAAAAGAAGCCTTTGTATTTTTCTACTATTTGATTTTTCTTGTTAATTTCCTCAATTCGTATACTTTGTAGTTTGGCTACGTTTGCCTCAGCAACTGTAATTTGACTTTTCAAATTCTCAAGATCGGACTTGAGCGATGCTGCCCTGTCAATCGCGGGGCTCACAATATACATGTAGCAAATAAATATCACTACCAACAGGCCAAGAATAATTAGTAGATTTCGGTCTCTCGAACTCATGCTTAAATTTTTCTTATTCATTGATTCCACCTGCCTTCAATATTGTGCTTATATTGACAGTATAGCCTGCTGATCCAGTAGCCGATTTTGTTGTCACTGATCCTAACTGCACGTCCTGAAATAATCCAGAGTTCTTTAGGTCAAGCAATACTTCAGCTGCAACTTTCCTACTTGGAACATCGCAGTATATTTCTATCTTAGAATTTGTTGCCGCAATGCTTGTAAATGAGGCGGAAGATGGAATTGATGCAGAGAGCTTGTTTAATAATTTGACATTGAGTATTCCCGCATCTTGAAACGCCTTTAATGCAACATCTGCACTGTTGTCATATTCCGACATTGCAGCAATGCTGTCTTGAAGCCTTGTGGCATCCTGATAGTCTTGGGTTGCCTTTATAGCGTCCAATTTGGAATTTGCCTGGTTGACCTCGTTTGCCAAAATCAAATTTCTAACAATAAATCCTGTTGAGATTAAAACTAAAATAAGTGCAATAATTGCGCTAAACATGATAGGGGACTTAATGTTGATATTCAATTTTCTTTGATTATCAAAACTGCTTAAAAAATTATAATCATTCAATTTATATTCACCCCTATCCTAAAGTCTTATTAATGCGCCAATAGCATTAATATATGGATGAAGCAACATCTCGGAATCAATTTCATTAATATTCGAGATGGATTTCAGCATTTCCACATTCACATTAAGCCTGCTGCTGAAATATTCGGAAAGCCCTTCTAGTTCGCTTCCCTTTCCAAACAAATATATGCTTGATACCTGGGATGCGCTCGTTCTACTATTGTAAAAGCTGAGTATCTTTCTAATTTCATCGTTAAATCTATGAAAATACTGTTTCAGTATTGCATAGTATCTTGGAGAGTTTGGATCTTCCTTAACAAATAAATATCCATTTTCTTTCATTCTCAAGAATTCTTCGATTGGAAGCCTTGTTTCCTCATAAAGCATCTTCTCAATTTCTCCTGATCCGATGGTCAAATGACGATAAAATACAGGATCTTCATTGTATTTTATGTAGATGGTTGAAAATGTGTGTCCATAATCAATAAACATGATAGCTTCATCTTTAATACTATTCCCATTTATGGAAACATTATTCTTGAGAAGCTTGTCTATGGCGTTAAAATTTACATCCAGGGCTTTAACTTTCAAATTGGATGCTTGAACCAAGTGATGATAAGAAGATACGATATCCCTACTGACTATCGTCACTCTATATCGTGTCAAGTTTACTCCAACATCTCCTATTATTTTCTCAATAGGTTTGAACTGTATAATATCATCGGGAAGAATATTGAATGTTTGCAACAATTCGCTTTTTATCATGCCTTCTATTTCTTTTGGCTTACCTGCAGGAAGATCAATATCTCTCACTACCGCATTGCAAGCGTTGATAGTCAGTACAACTTCTGAATAATTAAAATTTGCTTTTTTGATTGCATCTTTAATTGTCTCAGATAGAAGTTCCACATTATCAACCAGCTCTCCGTTAAGACAACCCTTTGGAATTTCAAAACTTTGCATCTGCTTAACAGAAAGCTTGCCATTTTGATATGAGCCTTCCACACAATGAAGATTTTTACTTCCAATGTCAATTGATAGAATTGATTTCAAAATAAACCCTCCTCAGAAAACTAAAATAATATTTATTTTATTGATCCATATATATCAAATATTGGCAACATGATAGAAATTATTATAAACCCTACCATTACACCCATAAAAATGATCAGAATTGGTTCCAGCATGCTGACTAATTTCTGGATTCCGTTTTCCACCTCGTCATCATAGTATTCAGCACATTTTTCCAGCATTTTCTCCATTGTTCCGGACTCTTCCCCAATACCGATCATGGAATATACCATTGGGGGGAGTGTGGAAACCTTACGAAGTGATTGGGAAAGGCTCATTCCTTTTCTAATATCTTCTCTGGTTATGTATAAACCATCCATAACAACTCTATTTCCAACTACGTTCGTAACAATTTCCAGAGCCTGAAGCAATGTCATACCGCTTGCAAGAAGCGTAGCCAATGTCCTGGTGAATCGAACTGCAGCTATTTTAGTCATTGTACTTCCTAACACTGGAAGTTTCATTAATAAAATATGCCAGTTCCTAAGCCCAACTTCTGTCTTCACGTAAGCTCTAAATCCTATTACTATTCCGGCAACAATAACCGCAACAATATACCAATATCCAGTTAGGAATCTTGAAAATGCAACTAGAATTCTTGTTGGTAATGGTAACACCATGCCGCTGGCGGTAAACATTCCCATGAATATTGGGAGTACCTGGGTTACCAATATTAGAACAACACTGACTGCTAATACAACAAGTATTGTCGGATATGTCATTGCAGTCTGTATTTTAGCTTTCAATTTTGTTTCTTTTTCAAACTGTTCAGCTAGTTTAGTTACAACATGGTCCAGTCTACCTGATGCTTCTCCCGCTTCCACCATGCTGAGCATTATCTCTGGAAATACTCCAGTCTGTTTTCTAAGGCCTTCCGAGAGTTGATCTCCCCTCTGAACCGATTCATATAATTGTTTGATACTTTCCTTGATATTCTTTTTTTCCATTTGTAGATAGAGTATATTAAGAGCCTTTACAAGAGTAACTCCGGCAGTCAGCATCGACGCGAGTTGCCTGCAAAGCATTGCAATATCCTTTATGGATAGTTTAACCTTGTTTCCGCCTATTATATCTTTTTGTACTTCAACCAATTTAAAACTTATTAGATATAAATTCTCTGATTTTAGATGCTGAATTATATCTTTTTCATTTTCAACCTTAATCTTATAGTTGCTTATTAATTCACCATTGCTTTTTTTTACCTTGCATTTGTAATCTTGCATTTTTCACTCTCCAAAAACCAGAATTAACATGCCAACATTTTTTATTGAGATTTTCTACTTTTGTGTATTAATTATACATTATACTATTGAAAAATAGCCAATGTAAATAGATTTGACCTATTTTGTTGAATTATATTATTGTGAAGTCTCAATTCGGTCATAATTTGTCGGAAAATTATCTGAGTATGACCAGAAACCCATTATCCTCAAACTTTAATTGATTATTGCAGAATGTTTATGTAATAGGAAATAAAAACAGGTTCCCCCGCTGAATCTTGAAAAACCTGTCTTTTGGTCGGAGCGACAGGATTTGAACCTGCGGCCACTTGGCCCCCAGCCAAGTACTCTACCAAGCTGAGCCACGCCCCGTTGGTGTTACCATGTTATTATAACAATTTTTCTGTAGTTTGGAAACTTTAATATGACATTTTTTTGCTTTTCTTTTCTATGCGTATTTCCATGCCTAGGCTATCGACATACTTAATAAAATTTCTCAAAGTTGGAGAATTGTCAATAGTTTCAATTCTTGAAACCATCTGTTGTGTTAGTCCTGATTCCTTAGCAACGGCACTTTGGGAAAATCCCATATCATTTCTTAATTTTACAAGTTGCTTTACAACCTCATACTCATATTCTGCTCTATCATAAGCTTTCTTTAGTTCAAGATCATCCTTCAACCTTTTATCTATCTCATCATTTATATTAACTTTCTTATATGGCATAAAACTAATCCCACCTTTCTTTCTTTATTTATTTATATAAGAATTTTCATTATTTCTTTTCCCAGCTCTTTAATTCTTCTTGTCGCTTTATCTATTTCAAACTTCTCAGATTTGTTCTTCTGCTTTCTAAAAGCATGCACGAGATACATGTTGTCACCATCGGTAACTAAGTACAGGATCCGATTGTCATCATAAAATTTAATCTCCCAAAGTTTCCCTCTGATCTGCCTTGTATCTAAAACTTCCAGGGCTTCATATCCATCTTCTTCAAGCTTTTTTAAAATCATTAAACCTTCAGTATTTTCATTTTCATCTCCTACATCATTTGCAACTTAAGCACATGTCAACGCTCTAGTTGCAACTTATTCTACACCATATTTGGTGTAGAATCAAATTAATTTTTTTGGATTTTTATAATTGTATTTCATTTAACAATATACTCCTCTCTTTAAATAGCAACGAAATTGGTCAATTTCTGATTATCTTTATTTCGACTTGATTTGAACCCACGTCCAATTCCTCATAGTTTCTATAAAGATTAAAAAAGACTAACTGACATGAATATCAGTTAGTCTTTTTCTTTTGTGGTGAAGGTGGTGGGACACATTTCTCCATTGTCTCCAATGGT
>JBAWWY010000048.1:0-4290 GCA_037144355.1 Eubacteriales bacterium
GTCTGATCTGTTGTTCCGTCTGTCGCAGGCTTGATTGAATAGATTTCATTTATCATTTTAGCTGTTTCTTCCGTATTGACAAACCAGTAGGACGCTCCATTGGATGTGTGCGGAGTTCCCGGAGTCAGATATGTGGTTATGCTTTCTCCATTTAATCCAATTGCCTTTGTTGCAATTTTTGTAGCCATTCCCAAGGTAATATCGGATTTAACGTTGCTTACAATTGTTTGCATTATTGTGGGGAGGTTCATGCTGATCATCTGCTTAAATGCAGATTTCATAAACTCCTGCTGCGCTCTCACCCTGCCAATATCCCCTTCTGGATATCCATGCCTGTATCTTAAAAATTCAACTGCATGCTGTCCGTCCAGTACTTGCTGTCCTTTTGGGATGTCAATGTGCAAAGGAGGCTTGTCATAAGGGTCGTTGTATGTCATGTGGAAAGGAATATCCATTGGTATTCCACCCATTGCTTCTACTATATTTTTAACACCATCGTAATCGACCATTGCATAATAGTGTATTGGCATGCCTAGTAGAGTTGTGCTGACCGCAGTTGCGGTTCCTACAATTCCATCGCTATTGTAAATTGCATTTATTTTCATGCTGGCAGGGTCCGAATATCCATCTCTTGGATAATATGTGTCCCTTGGAACCGAAATCAAGTCTACATGCTGAGAATTCATGTCGTAACTTACAAGCATCATCGTATCTGTCATACCCTTGTTTGATCCTATCAATAGAACATTAACCCTTTGACTATTCTGGAATGCTTGAAAAAATGGGCTATCCTGTTTTACAAGTAAAGGCAGCTGGGACATTAAGTCCTCTTCAGAACTGAATAATTTTACTCCCCCCAATTTATTGAGCCCATAAAAAACTCCGGTCAAAACCAAGGTTAAAACCAAAAACGATACTAGAAAATATTTTAGAAATTTGTCCATTAAACTACTCCCAGGAAATATAATTCATCTGATTAGATAAAAGATAATAATTTGTTAAATTGTTATTCATTAAATTATCAATTTACTTTGTCTTTCAAACCACATTATACCAAAAACAAAACAATAATACAAAAAAACTTCAAATCCCCGTATTATTTTTTGATTACAATATAGAATATCCAGCTCCGGAGAAAACTTTTCAGTTCATAACCTACCCGCTCTAGGCCCCCACTATTATGAAGTTACAACCACTTTAGTTTTTAGGTAACCCTTTAAATCATATCCGCCTTGTCAATTAAATTATCCTCGAAAGGCAAGTTTCAAACTTATACTCGAGAAGCAAGATGCAAAGTTTCAGATAAAGGCAAACTTCAAACTAAAACTTAAGAAACAAGCCTCAAAGGCTCAATCAAAGGCAAGTTTAAATCTTAAACGCAAAGTTTACCAAGAGCTTCTGTATGTCATTTTGCCTTAAAATGAAAATGTATCAAGTATCCGCATTTATCCTTGAGTGCGGATACTTGCAATATTAATGGTTCTATAAGGCTTATATACCAAAGGTTTGCGGGGGTCGAAAAATAAATTTGCTCGCAATAAAGAACTTCTGCGGACACTTGGTCAACTTATAGTTTATGCCATTTTGACATCAACTCCTTCGTCGTTTCGAGCCGGCCCCAAAGTCGATTCTTTTTCGGTGACTTGCTCGAGCAAAGGCTATAGTATTGCACTATGAATCAATATTATATTATTAGGAAAATATTCAAGGAACACGATGGTCTAGTTTTCGCTTCTGATTTCGAGGGCCAGTCTGTGCAATGGAATTATTTGAATATGTTAGTTAGAATGGGGTCAATCAGCAAAATCCGAAGGGGAGTTTATCAGTGGCGGGAGTATGGAGGCTTGCTGGATTTTAGCTCTTCAAAGGAATACGAGATTCTTTTCAAACTATTTCCAGAAGCGATTGTTTGCATGAAAAGCGCTCTATATTTCTATGGGTATCTGGATTTGAAACCAAAGTTTTGGGATCTTGCCTTCGACCGTGACATGAATAAAAGGCGTTTAAAGATCAACTATCCCGCCATTAAACCTTATTTCATTGAAAGTTATCTTTTAGATATCGGCCTCAGCGAGGAATTATTTTCCAGCTGTGGGCTGAGAATTTATGACAGGGAGAGGACTATCTGCGATCTTCTTAGGCGTTCTAGCAAGATTGACAGGGAAATTTTGAATAAGGCCATACAAGCCTATGTGTCGGATGGCAAGAAAAGTATTCCTAATCTGATCCAATACTCAAAAGATCTGAGAGTTTATGCAAAAGTCCAGCAATGGATAACAGTCTGGCTATGAATAAATGAATAGTTGTTCGGCTATAAATAAATGAATAGCTTTTGGGCAATAAAATAGTTGAGAAAAAGTTGAGAAAAATCCTAAAAAAGTCGTGCTTAAGTTTGTAAGCACGACTTTTGATTGATTTTGTCTGGGATTAATTTTGTTTAGTTGGTACCGGTTCCTAATTCAGTTCCAGTCCCTTGGACTGCGGTGCCTTCAGCTGGCGCTGGTGGCATGTAGATGCTGGTGAGCATTTCCGCAATCTTGGTTGGATCCGAGATCCAGTAAGATGCGCCATTTCTGGTTTCAGCATATCCTGGGAGCAGGTAGGTTGTAATACTGGATTGGCTTAGGCCTATTGCCTTGCCGGCAATTTTTGTAGCCATCCCAAGTGTTATGTCTGAATCTATGTTTTGAACAACAGTGGCTGCCACTGATGGCAACTTGTATGAAAGTGCCTGTGCAAATGCTGATTTCATGAATTCCTGCTGGGCTTTTACTCTTCCAATGTCGCCTTCTGCATATCCATGCCTATATCTGATAAACTGAACAGCCTTTTCTCCATTTAGAACCTGTTGGCCTTCTGGTATATCAATATGTAATGGCGGATCCGCATAAGGATCATTGTAAACGAGATGGAAAGGTACGTTTACAGAAACTCCGCCAAGAGAATCCACTATATTGGCAACTCCCTTGTAATCAACTACCGCATAGTAATTGATGGGCATCCCAAGTAGGACCTGGCTTACAGCCGTGGCCGAACCAAGTGCCTTGCCACTTCCATAGGCAGAATTGATCTTTCTTGCTGCCGGACTGTCATGGCCTGCTCTTTCAAAGTAGGTGTCCCTCGGTATGGAGATCAAATCCACTTTCTGGTTCTTCATATCGTAACTTGCAAGTATGATTGTATCTGACAAGTTGCCGTTTGTCCCCATGAGCAATATGTTGACTCTTTGCGAGTCTTTGAACGCTTCAAAAAACTGACTTTGCTCATTTACCAATGCAGGCATTTGAGTCATAAGATTCTCTTCTCCGCTGAAAACTTGAACGTTTGCTACGCTGGCGAACATAAATCTAACAGGGATAAAAATCAAAGTCAAAATTATAAAAGCTGCAAAAAAATGCCTTAAAAATGCTTTTTTATTTTCTGTAATCAAAGAATCCAACTCCTGTTTTTCTGCCAAGCTTATTAGCTCTTACCATTTTCCTAAGGAGTGGATGGGCTCTATATTTTGGATCCCCAAATTCTGAGTAAAGTACGTCCATTATAGCAAGACATACGTCAAGACCAATCAAATCTCCAAGAGACAAAGGTCCAAGAGGGTGATTTGCGCCAAGCATCATAGCTTGATCGATTTCTTCCGCTTTGGCAACTCCATCTGCAAGGATGCCGATAGCTTCGTTAACCATTGGAATCAAGATTCTATTTACAACAAATCCTGGAGCTTCAGCAACTTCTACTGGAGTTTTTCCAAGCTTAGTGGTTAGGTCTAAGATAATATCTCTTGTTTCATCAGAAGTTGTAAGGCCTTTGATGATTTCAACAAGCTTCATCATTGGAACTGGATTGAAGAAATGCATTCCAACTACTTTGTCAGGTCTGCCGGTTGCGGCTGCGATTTCAGTTATAGAAAGTGATGAAGTATTTGTAGCCAGGATAGTTCCTGGTTTGCAAAGCTGGTCAAGTTCTGCAAATAAAGCTTTCTTTGCAACTAGATCTTCAGTTGCAGCTTCAATTATAAGATCAGCATCTGCAACGATGGCGATATCAGTTGAACCAGAGATTCTTGACATTGTAGCAGCCATATCGTCAGCAGTAATCTTTTCTTTTGCGACAAGTTTTTCCAAGTTCTTTTTAACAGTTGAAATACCCTTGTCTACAGATTCTTGTCTTCTAGCTCTAAGAACTACTTCATAACCTGTTTGTGCCAATACTTGAATGATTCCAGCACCCATTGTGCCAGTGCCTAAAACACCTATTTTTTTCATTTCAATCCTCCATTAGTAATACGATTTA
>JBAWWY010000049.1:0-3921 GCA_037144355.1 Eubacteriales bacterium
TGGGAAACAAAAACCGCATCGATATCGTCACGTCTGAACATTTCGTTAATGTCATCAGCACGTTCCTCTTCGGATGCGGCAACCAAGCCTTTTATTTTATTTAAGTTCTTTGATAAAACTACCTTGTAGCCCAAAGCCTCCAAGGTTTCCTTCCCTCTTACGATTTCGCTTTTATTGTAAGATGGACTGGATGGTGAAACGATTCCAATAGTATTGCCTTTTTCAAGTTTCTTACCCTTTATCATTTTCTCACCTCACGGGATTTATTCAATTAACTTGTTCACATTGTGAACACTATGTTTATATTATAAATATATCTCTTAATTCTGTCAAGAGAGGCTTCACTTGAATTATTAAGGAATTACCATATCTATGATTTGCAAAATGCACCTGCAATTATTGGCTTTTTATCCAATAATTGCAGGTGCATTCATATTTAACAAATAATCTTTAATTAATAATATTCTATAATGAAAAGAAATCAAATTGAAAATGAAATTGAATTAGTACGAGCTGGATATATACCTGTTGAAAACTTCAATATCCACGCATCTGGCAATGGCGTCTTCCTTTTTGATTTTCTTGCTCTTAACTAGCTGGGCAAGAGAATAATCCATTGGCATCATGCCGTTTTTAATATTGGTTTGAAGTACTGTATCTATCTGATGAGTTTTTCCTTCTCTGATAAGGTTCCTGACAGCATCATTAACAATAAGAATTTCAAAGGCAGGAATAATGCTTTGCTCGTCAGCAGTTCTTATAAGCTGCTGACAAATAATCCCTTCCAATATATTTGAAAGTTGTCCTCTCATTTGTGATTGCTGATAAGGTGGGAATGCATCTATTATCCTATCTACAGTCTGGGCTGCAGTGGTTGTATGAAGTGTGGACATTACAAAGTGTCCAGTTTCAGAAGCTGAGATTGCTGTTGAGATAGTTTCATGGTCACGCATTTCTCCAACCAGAATTACATCTGGATCTTCTCTTAATGCGGCTCTCAAAGCTTTTGCAAAGGATGAAGTGTCTGATCCCACTTCTCTTTGATTTACGATTGATTTATTATGTTTGTGCATATATTCTATTGGTTCTTCAATTGTGAGTATATGACAACTTCTATGTTCATTGATATATCCTACCATAGCTGCCAAAGTTGTTGATTTACCTGATCCGGTTGGTCCAGTAACGAGGACAAGTCCTCTAGGCTTCATGGCAAGATCCTTAAATATGGATGGAAGATTGATTTCTTCAAATGTTGGAATTACATTGTTAATCATCCTCAGGGCTGCCGCATAACTGCTTCTTTGCCTATATACATTTACCCTGTATCTATTCAGTTGGGGAATAGCCCAGGATAAATCTACCTCGCCTTCTGCATCTAGTATTTTCTTTTGTTCTGGGGTAATAATTTGGAAGCAGATTTCTTCCACATCCGTCGGCATTAATTTTTCATCTCCAGCCTCGATCAATTCTCCCCTTACTCGAAAAATAGGCGGCCTGCCAACAGTGAAATGTACATCCGATGCTTTGAGTTCTTTTGCCCTTGTGAGCAAGTCTATCAATACATAAGCCATTTTTTGTCTCCTTCCTAATTATCCACACTATACGTTACTTTAACCAATTCATCCATGGTTGTAGTACCATTTAAAACCAAATCAATACAACTTTGTCTCAGTGTAATAGTTCCCTGGCTGACCCCCAGCTTGGCAATATCATCAATGGAAGCCCCTTTATTTACTAGTTCTCTTATTTCCTTGGTAACAACTAAAATTTCATGAATACCGCTTCTGCCTTTATATCCTGTTCCATTGCATGATGGACAACCTGCTCCACGGTAAATTGGTTTTGTTTCTGATAAATTCAAAATTTGCATTTCAGCACTATCGGGAGTATATTCAACTTTGCATTTTTGACATATGTTTCTCACAAGTCTTTGTGCAACAACTCCAACAAGGGAAGACGAAACCAAGTATGGTTCGATTCCCATATCCACCAACCTTGCTACGGATGAAGCTGAATCATTTGTATGAATTGTGCTAAATACCAAATGTCCTGTGATTGAAGCTCTGATGGCTATCTCTGCGGTTTCACCATCTCTTATTTCCCCGATCATTATAATATCCGGGTCTTGACGAAGAATAGATCTAAGTCCATTGGCAAAGGTAAGTCCTGCTTTGACATTTACCTGAACTTGATTTATACCTACCAATTTATATTCTACTGGATCCTCAACAGTTATAATGTTGACTTCCGGTCTGTTTGCCTGTTTCAGCAATGAGTATAGAGTGGTTGTCTTTCCAGATCCGGTAGGACCTGATACAAGAACAATTCCATTCGGACTCTTTGTTATCTTCTCAAAAAGCCTCCTATTAGGTTTTGAAATCCCAAGTTGGCTAATATCAAGTGCTCCCGAAGATCCACCAAGTATACGAATAACTATCTTTTCACCATAGACAGTAGGAAGAAGTGATATTCTCAAATCTACCTGCACTCCATCAACAAGAGTTTCAACCCTGCCATCCTGGGGAACCCGCTTTTCGGCTATATCCATCTGGCCCATGATCTTGATTCTGGTGGTCATTGCCGGATGTGCAGCCATGGAAGAGGTCATAACTTCCTGAAGTTCTCCATCTATTCTAAATCTAATTCTAAGATTGGTATTTGTTGGTTCTATATGAATATCACTGGCATTTGACTTTATAGCATGCCTCAATATGGAGTTTATCAATTTTACTACCGGAGCAGATGCGACCTGGCTTTCAGTAAGTTCGCTTAACCCGGTAAAACCTAAGTTGCTGTATTCCTTTTGAAGCTCTTCAAATGCCATTACAGCATTTTCACTTCCATAATACTTGTCTATTGCATTGAAAATATCCTTAGGCGACGAAATGGCCGGGGTTATCTCAAGACCAGTGATGCTCTTGGCATCGTCTATTGCATAAAAGTTCAATGGATCCGACATGACTACTGTAAGATACTTGCCATCTTTCTTGATTGGAATCATGACATGTTTTCTGGCTAGTTTCTCGGATATAAGAGAACTGGCGGATTTTTCCACATCAGTATCTGAAAGCTCGATATATGGGATATGGAATAGGTAACCAAGTCCCTTGTACAAGGTCTTTTCCTCAATAAATCCAAGATCCAGCAAAGTACTTCCCAAAACAGTTCCTTTTTCCTTGGAGACTTTTAAAGCCTGCTCAAGCTGTGACTCAGTAATTTCTCCTGTCTCAAGTAATATCTCCCCTAATTTTTTATGTTTTGTACTCATGTAATCATTCTCCATCTTGAAATAATTATTTTATGTGTTACCATCTTCATATATACGAATAAGAAAGAGAGGTAATATTTTGTCGGAAAAAATATATTTTTGGTCCCTTTATTTGGCAATCGGTTTGACAATTGGAAGTTTTTTAAATGTTTGTATCTATAGAATCCCGAAGAAAAAATCGGTCGTGTACGGAAGGTCCTATTGTCCATCTTGCGGTTGTCTTATTCCTTGGTACTGCAACATACCTGTTTTCAGTTATCTATTCCTAATGGGCAGGTCCAAATGCTGCCATCTTCGAATCTCTCCTATATATCCAGCCATCGAGCTTCTAAACGGAATACTTTATTCGACAGCTTACCTTGTACTGGGTCTAGGCTTTTGGAGTATAATAGCCTGTGTGATATTATCAGTTCTTATCGTTGTTATTTCAATAAACTTCAAGACTGATTATATCAGATTATCAAAATGATTTCACCATAAAATATTTTTATTGATATATCAATAACATTTTCCTATTTTTCGACAAATTTTATTATATTCTGTGACTCAATTGTGACTTTCTTATGTGATAATCAATCACAATATGTTATAATGATTCATTGAATGGTGAAGAGATTGTTTTCATCAGATCATGAATTAACTAAAAGGAGGAA
>JBAWWY010000050.1:0-3722 GCA_037144355.1 Eubacteriales bacterium
ACTTGATTCTTGGGGTCAAAATAGATGGATTGGTGAAATTCGACAATGAGGACATTTATGCAAGAGACTATGATCTTATCAACTTGAGAAAGAAAGTTGGGATGGTGTTTCAAAAGCCAAATCCATTTCCAAAGACGATATTTGAAAATATAGTATACGGGCCCAAGATACATGGGGAAAAAGACAAGGACAAGTTAAATGCCATCGTGGAAAGAACATTGAAGGAAGTTGCGCTATGGGAAGAGGTCAAGGATAGGCTGCACAAGCCGGCACTGGGGCTCTCGGGAGGTCAGCAGCAAAGACTTTGCATTGCAAGATGCCTTGCAGTCGAGCCTGAGGTTATTCTAATGGATGAGCCTACTTCAGCACTTGACCCCGTTGCCACATCAAAGATTGAAAGTTTGCTGGAAGGCCTGGTAAAGAAATATTCAATCGTAATTGTAACCCACAATATGCAGCAGGCTGGCAGGGTTTCGGATTACACTTCATTCTTTTTAAGTGGCAAGGTTCTGGAAACAGACAAGACTGAAGTTATATTTTCCAACCCAACAAACAAGAAGACCGAGGAATATATAACGGGCAGATTTGGATGATAACTTTGGAAATCATATAATAGTAATGATGCTTAGTGAAAAAGATGATTGTTTATTAAAAAATAATTGGTGTAAAAAGATACAAATATAAAACAAATATAGATGGAGGTTGAAATGGCTGGTAGGATTCAGATGGACCATGAGATGTTAATAATTGTAAACGAACTCCTGGAAATGGGAGCTATGGTTGAAAATGCTATTCGTCTTGCTATAAAATCATTAAAAGAGCAGGATGTTGAACTTGCAAGAAAGATAATCGCAGATGATGGGGATATTGATGTTATTGAAGATTCCATTAGAGACAAGTGCATTAAGTTCATGGCGAAGCAGCAACCTGTCGCCGGCGATTTGAGGATGACCATATCAATTCTGCAGATGATCAGAGACCTTGAGAGAATTGGCGATCATTGCGAGGATATTGCAAAATATACCTTGAGATTTCAAAATAAGAAATTCATCAAAGAGCTGGTTGATATTCCAAGAATGGCTGAATTGGCCGCAAGAATGGTAAAAGATTCAATCGACGCCTTTGTTAATAAAGATCTTAGGCTTGCAAGGAAAGTATGGAAGTCAGATGAGGAAGTGGACGAAATATACAGAGATGTGTATGATGAGCTTATCAATATGACTGGTGAGGGCAAGGAAATCGCAAAACAGAGTGTCATGTTTATTTTCATTTCCGCCCACTTTGAAAGAATAGCGGATTATTCAACAAATATTTGCGAGGAAACTGTTTTTGCAATTGAGGGAACTTATTCAATGGAATAAGCGACTAAAAATATATAATAGTTATTTCTATAATTGTGGATGCAGTAATTTCCTGGCAAGCATTCATCGTGGCAAAAGGAGTAAGCTAAATGAAAATCAAATTTATCGGGGCATCATTATCGGTAACAGGATCCTGCCATTTGATAACCACAGACAAATACAAGATTTTGCTTGATTGTGGGCAATATCAAGGCAGTAAAAGTATGAACGCGCTAAATTATGAAGGGTTAGGTTTTGAAACTAGCGAGATAGACTTTATGTTTTTAAGCCATGCCCACATTGACCATTCTGGAAGGATTCCTCTTTTGGTAAAAAGAGGTTATACAGGGCCTATTTATTGCACAGTTGCAACAAAAGACCTTCTTAGTATAATGCTCAAAGACAGCGGTTATATACACGAGAAGGAAGCAGAGTGGGATAACAAGAAAGCTCTTAGAACTGGGAAGAAACCTGTGGAGCCTTTATATACAGTCGAAGACGCCGATGAGTCAATGAAAAACATCAAATCAGTACTCTATGGACAGATAATAACAATAAATGAAGATATAAAAGTTAGATACAACGATGCAGGACATATCCTTGGCTCATCAATAATTGAACTTTGGATAACTGAAAAAGACAAGGTATATAAAATTGTATTTTCCGGCGACCTAGGGGTAAAAGGCAGACCTATATTGAAGGATCCTACAATTATTGAAGAAGCGGACTTCCTAATAATGGAAACAACTTATGGAGACAGGCTTCATGATTCAAACACAAAGAGTATTGAAGCTTTAATTGATGCAATCCTTAAGACTACAAGGAGAGGTGGCACAGTTGTAATTCCTTCATTTGCGGTAGGCAGGACACAGGAAATAATTTACCAACTGCATCGATTCTATGAAGCACATGCTGAACATCAAGCTGAATTGGACAAAATCATGGCTTATGTGGATAGCCCGCTGGCTACATCGGCAACTGAAATTTTCAGGAGAAATGCCCAGGACTTCGATGACGAAACAAGAGAGTATATTTTGAGGGGAGACAATCCTCTTGATTTTAAAAATTTAAAATTCACACGCAGCAGCGAGGAATCGAAAGCATTGAATTTCAACACAGATCCAAAGATTATCATTTCCGCAAGCGGAATGTGTGAAGCTGGAAGAATAAAACATCATTTAAAGCATAATCTCTGGAATCCGAAATCGAGTGTTATATTCGTTGGATACCAGGCTGAGGGAACTCTTGGAAGATCAATAGTCAATGGGGACAAGGATGTCACAGTCCTTGGAGAGAAAATTCATGTCAGTGCGGAGATTTTCAATCTGGAAGGCTTTTCCGGACATGCCGATAGAGATGATTTGTTGGAATGGCTGAAGGGATTCAAGAAAAAGCCTAAAAGCATATTCCTTGTTCATGGGGAATCTGGCTCAAAGCAAGGTTTCGCAGATTTTGTTAAAGAGAAACTAGGATATGATTGCATTTGCATCGAAGGTGTCTCTGAATTTGATCTAAGCAGCGATGATATAGCATCGACTCAGGAAATATTGGAAAAGCCAATTAATACTGTCCATCTGCTTGAAATCAAGGATAGAATCGCAAAGGTTCATGAAGAGCTTGAGGGCATACTATATAATACAAGGTTGTTTGTTGACGAGAAAATAGCTAATGAAAGAATGGTTGATATTTCTAATATTATGCTGGAGCTGGAAAAGAACACAATGGGTCTGGCATCCGAAATAAGTTTGGAAAAAAAAGAGGAAGCTATAGCTGAAAAGTAGTTGTTTGATGAAAGGTTAGGTAGAGAATTATGAAATCAAGAAGTTTAAAAAAGACTATTTCGATTTTGGTTATACTAGTTATGGTGTTCTCGGGACCGTTTTCCAGCTTTGGGGCAAGTGGCTTCTCGGATACCTCGGGACATTGGGCGGCTTCATCTATAGATAAGGCAGTTTCATATGGCTTCGTAAAAGGTTATTTGGACAATACTTTTAAACCTGACAATCCAGTTACACGTGCGGAATTTTCCACAATGTTGAACGGAGCATTAGGAATCACTAACACAACTTCAATAAGTTTTAGCGATGTGCCTTCCAATGAATGGTATTACGCAAGTGTGCGAAGGGCGGTAGCAGCGGGATACACTGGAGGTTATGAAGATAATACATTTAGGCCAAACGGCAAAATTACAAGACAAGAAGCCGCAGTAATGATTTCAAAAATACTTCCTCCAGCACAGGGAACAACCAGCCTTTCGGGTCTTGGAGACAATGGAAGCATTGCCGACTGGGCGAGAACTGCTGTAATGAAAGTTTTTGCCGCTGGGTACATAAAAGGCGACAATAATAATCTATACAGACCAACTGCATCACTATCAAGAGC
>JBAWWY010000051.1:0-3326 GCA_037144355.1 Eubacteriales bacterium
AGGTCCACCGTCAGGGTTGGCGAGCATTATAGCGACTAAAATGAGCTAGAATACCTCAACCTACGGCGCATTTAGGGCTACAGTTTTTTAGGCAAAAGCTAGCTCAACGCGACTTTCTTGGCAAGTATGTCTCAATACTTTTTTAATAAACACCTTTCGCCATTTCATTGCAGAAAGCTTGCCTAATGCTTGGGAATTTGGGATTTAGACAGAGTTATATTGAAAGTGTGCACCCGAAGTTTGCATGATGAAAAAATCCGTTGCATAGGAAGAATGGATTTTAGAGGAATTAAATAAGGCAAGTTTGACGCGACATTCGTCACTAGACAGTAGAAATCTACAAATCAAAGATTTGTAATTTCCTTTTATGTAATAAGCAAAGTGGGAGATATAATGAAAGATACCATAAAAGATCTTATCCTAATACTGTACATCATCTCGTTCTTTTCTGGTGTTGTTACTATAACATTAAACATCATTTCATTGAAGTCTGGGAGCATTAAAGTTTATAAAAAATTACTGTACTTCAATGTAGCGTTCTTTGCTTACTTGGCTTTGAATTTTGGATTTTTCTTCACCAGGCTTTTTAATCAAACAGGCACTATGAGCCATTTTTTCTATTCGCTTTTTGATATAAGTTATATTATATTCCTCTTTTTCTGGATTAATTATGCAGATGAGCTTATTGAAAATAAACACCGCGTATTTACCAAGAACGTGATTTTGATATCTGGCACTATCTATGTCATTCTGTGGATGATTGTATATATAGGCTTCCTGGACAACAGCGATGCTGTAAGCGGCGTTATAGGGCGAGCAACTTCTGCCATAGCAGAGATAGTAATATTCGTGGCTATGATTGAATGCAATATATTTTATGCGATTAAGGCTTTTAAGCTTGAAGAGGATAAGAGAAGAAAACTTCTTATTCCGTTATGCATCTTGATTTCATTATACTTCATATGGTTTTTTGTCTATGACATGGATGTGATTTTTCGGTTTATCGGACCCCGTGGATGGATGATTTATCCTTTTGATGCTATAATAATTCTATATTTTTCAATTAATGTAGTCATGATTGTCAATAGTTTCCCGAAAGTTTGGTCTAATCCCAATACCGATTATGCTAAACTTAACCTTATCGATACAGAATCCGCGAAACCCTTTATTGAAGCATTTGCGGCAAAAAACCAATTATCATCAAGAGAAACGGAAGTATTATTTTTAATTGTTTTAGGGACCAATAACAATGAAATAGCCAGAGAATTGACAATTTCATTACACACTGTAAAGAGGCATATCAATAATATATTCAGAAAAATTAATGTTAGAAGCAGATCCGAACTCGTCAAAATGTTAAATCAAACTATAAACTGAGTATCAATAACCCTATGTATTCTTTTATTTGTAATAGCACCTGGTACCAAATTTAAAGATGGAACCAAGGTGCTATTGATTTATGTGAGCGATTGTGCAAAATTGATTACAAATAGGAATTAGGAGGTTATTCAAATGAAAAGAAATCTATTTACAAGAGCAATGTCGTACATAGTTATTATGCTCATGATAGGAACCTTATCAACTGGCACAAGCAGAGCAATTCAAAATGTTGTCAGCACAGATTTCAACGAGATTGTGATTGCCAAAACAATCTATGGAAGTTATGCAGGGCTTTCAAGAGATAGTGGGGTTACTTCATTTCTGGGGGTACCTTACGCAAAGCAGCCAATAGGACAATTGCGTTGGAAAGAAGCTCAACCTTTGGATCGATCGAAAAATCTGTATAAGGCATATGTTTTTGGAAATACTTGCCTACAGCCCATTGATCAAACCGAGCAGGCCTCTCTGACGGATCAGGGTGAAGATTGCTTAACATTAAATGTGTGGACAAAAAATACACATGCTAAGAAACCCACGATGGTCTTTATTCATGGTGGAGCCAATGTCGGAGGTGGATCAGCTGATTCACTGTATAATGGGGAGAATTTTGTAAAAAACAATGACGTCGTTATGGTTACAATCAACTATAGATTGGGGCCATTCGGGTTCCTGGATCTTTCAGAAATTGGTGGACCAGAATACGCCAATTCAAGAAATTTAGGGGTTCTTGACCAGATAGCAGCATTGAGATGGGTCAAAAATAATATATCCCATTTCGGAGGGGATCCAAATAATATCACTGTGTTTGGAGAATCAGCTGGAGGATCTGCAATCATAAGACTAATGTCGACCCCATTGGCTGAGGGCCTATTCCAAAAGGCAATCATTGAAAGTGGGGGACCAGCTAATTTAAAGGTAGCAGGTGGCAAGGATGTTGACGAAACTGCACAAAGTAAAATCATGGCCAAAAAATTTCTTGAGGTCACTGGGAAAAAGACGATTGAAGAATTGCAGAATCTGAGTGCGAAAGAAATTGAAAATTATGCTGGCAAGTTGGCTGATGCCCTTGGGGATACAATGGATGTGTCTACATGGGCGGTAAAGGCTGATAACTATGCTGTTCCACTGGATGTATTTAAGGCCATTAAAAACGGGGCTGGCTCAGATGTAAAAGTGCTCATAGGTACTAATGAAGACGAAATCAATTATTTTAAACTCTATGACTGGCCAACGCTTGAAAGCGATCTTGCGGATGAATATAAGGGTGGAACCATATTGGGAAAACCAATGGGGACAAATACCGCCGCCGCTGATAAATATATTGCATCACAAAAGGGGAATCCACAGAAATATACAGATTTCGCCGGTGAATTTTGGCTTCGCCAGCCATCCATGATTTTTGCCGAGCTGCAATCGAAATACAATGATGTTTATATGTATTCTTGGGCATGGGATTCAAAAGTTCCAGGACTAGGTGCATGTCACGCAGTAGAATTACCATTTGTATTCGGCAACCTAAATGATATTAGCGCTGTTCATTTCGCTGGTACTGATTTACCCATAGAATTGTCGATAAAAACTCAGGCAATTTGGACTAGATTTGCCTATGCTGGAAATCCAAGCATTAGAGGTGAAGTAGCCTGGCCTAAATATAACATCGACACTCGTGCCACCATGGTTATCGATAATAAGGCATTAAAAATAGTAAATGATCCAAAACCTGAGGGAAGACTCTATCTAAGAGATATGTTCTATATAGGAAATTAATTTAATAATAAACTTAAGCTTTCTGCTCCTTTGTAAACAGGTATGATGGGATTTTCACCATGCCTGTTTCACGGGGGCATTATCTATTGCATAGAATGAAATCATAAAAAAAGAGAGATCGCACAATATAAAAGCAACAATGCCATAACCAGGTTCATTACTTTATAATTTTCCATAAG
>JBAWWY010000052.1:0-2919 GCA_037144355.1 Eubacteriales bacterium
GATATTAGACTATTCGTACCACTTCTTGATTTTTACATCGTGAGGAGCTCTTCCTTCTTTCCAAACAAGGTCTCCAGGAACTATGCAGTCCATAACTGGACAAACATTCAAGCAAAGGTGGCAACCTACGCACTTGTCTCTGTCTACCGCAGGTTTTCTTTCCGCTTCATCCCATGTGATTGCCTGATGCGCTGCATCATAGCAAGAAATGTAACATCTTCCGCAGCCTATGCACTTGTCATCATTGATCTTAGCTATAAGTTTGAAGCCTCTGTCAAGGTCTTCCGCAGGAATCAAGTTCTTAAGAGCAAGGCCTAGGAAATCATCAACTTTGTTGTATCCTCTTTCGTTCATGAAATGAGAAGTACCATTGATCATATCTTCAACAATTCTGTAACCATATTGCATTACTGAAGTTGTAACCTGGATGTTTTTTGCTCCCAATAATAGGAACTCAACTGCGTCTCTCCAAGTTTCAATACCGCCAACGCCGCTTATGTCATACTTGCCGATTTCTGGATGTTGCATCAATTGAGCAACGAATCTTAAAGCAATTGGCTTGATGGCCGCGCCGGAGTAACCTGAGATGGAAGATTTTCCATTGACTACAGGCATTCCTGACATGTTTTCAAAATCAATATTCGTAATTGACTTTACTGTGTTAATTGCTGAAATTCCCTTTGCTCCGCCCTTTAATGCGGCTAAAGCAGGAGGTTCCATGTTAGCAAGATTTGGTGTCATCTTGGCGATTACTGGCAGGTGTGTAGCACTAGCTACGGCTCTTGAATATTGTTCTACAAGTTCTACGTTTGTTCCAACATCTGATCCCATGGAATGGGTTGTCATCTGTGGGCATGAGAAGTTGCATTCAATCAAGTCAGCGCCAGCATCAGTAACCATTTTTGAAAGTTGAACCCATTCTTCGTCACAGCTTCCCATAATAGTGGCAACCATGACTTTGTCTGGATAATCCCTTTTTAATTTAAATATGTTTTCAAGGTTTACATCCAACTGTTTGTCGGAAATTTGTTCCATGTTCTTGAAACCCATCCAAGGAGTTCCTTCCTTGTTTACGATGTCGAACCTTGGAGAACATTCGTCAGCTATGAATACACCGATTGTCTTGTAGAAAACTCCACCCCAACCAGCTTCATAAGCCTTAGCAACCATTTCATAATTACTTCCAACAGGTGATGATGAAAGGAAGAATGGATTTTCGCATTTTACTCCTAGATAATTTATTGATAAATCTTTCTTAACTGCCATCTTATTTCACACCTTCTTTCTTTGTAAGATAGTCGATTATGCTAGCAGCGGCAGCTTTTCCCTGTGCAACAGCTTCAACAACTGTTTTTCCGCCATTAACTATATCTCCTGCTGCAAACAATCCCTCAACATTTGTCACTCCAAATTCAGGATCGGCAACTATAGCGCCTTTTTCATTCATTTTGAATCCAGCAATTTTTGACATGTCTTCAGCGCCTTGTCCAATAGCGAATACAACAGTATCAGCCTTGATTTTCAAGCCGGAGAATCCATCTGTTCCATCAAAAGCCATACCTATTACACTCTTGTCTCCAAGAACTTCAGCAGGTCTGAATTTTGTCACAATGGTGATACCCATTGATTGAACATAAGCAAGCTCGTTGATATTTGCCGGAGCTTCTTCGATAGTTCTTCTATAAACGATGGTAACCTTTTCAGCTCCAAGAAGCTTTGCAGTAGCGGCACAGTCCATGGCAACATCTCCGCCGCCAATAACTAGTACTTCCTTGCCAACTGCGAACTTGCCATTAGAGCTTCTTGCTGCTTTTAAGAATTCAACAGCTGTTGTAACTCCATCCAAATCCATGCCTTTGATTTCAACCTTGTTTGAAGCCCATAGGCCTGCTCCAACAAAGATTGCACTGAAGCCTGCCTTTTTCAATTCATCGATTGTAATGTCTTTTCCAACCTTGGTATTGAAAACGAATTTCACTCCAAGATCTTCAACCATTTTAATATCATAGTCTACAACATCCTGTGGTAGTCTTGATGGAATAATTCCAAATGTTAAAACTCCACCAGCTTTGTCGAAAGCTTCAAATATTGTTACGTCATAACCTGATATTGCTAACTTTGCGGCACATGCCAATGATGCAGGGCCTGAACCTACACAAGCTACTTTAGCTCCGTTTTTAGTACCGGCTACCAAAGTCTTCATTCCAAATGTTTTTTCCTGTTCAATAGCGAATCTTTGTAATTTCCCTATATGTATAGGTTTATCTATGCCGGTTCTGCTACAAGCTTCTTCGCATAAATGATCATAAGGACATGCTCTTGCGCAACATCCCCCAAGAACATTGTTTTCTCTAATAGTTTCTGCGGCACCTTTAACATTTCTAAATCTTATTGATCTAATGAATTTGCCTGGATCTGTTCCAGCTGGACAACCTTTGCTGCAAGGTGCATCGATACATAGTAGGCATCTTGAAGCTTCTTCCATGGCTGTTCTCAAATTGTACCCAGAATTTGCTTCTTCTGCGTATCCTTTTTTGATTACTTTACTCAAATTTATTCTCCTCCTTTATCCCTTATGGGTTATTAAAAATAAAAATTAGCCAGCATATATGCTTGTGAACATATATACCGGCGTATTTCATTCCCAAACAAAAAAATTGTTATTTGAATTGATTCTTCTCCTGATCGGATAACTCAATGAAAATAGAACTCTTACCTATTGGAGTTCGTTTTGAATTTTCTATTCTTATGATAAAATTTCCACTCATTGTTACGTCTCCATCATTTTCAGAATATTACCGCAAATGCATTATCTCACCTTAGTTATGAGAATACAACAAAAATAGCGAAAAATATTTCCATTTTCTTCAAGTATACATTATACAATTTTAGGTGAATAATGACTAAATTTTAACAATT
>JBAWWY010000053.1:0-2903 GCA_037144355.1 Eubacteriales bacterium
AGTTTTTTTAGAAAATCCTTCTATCTCCAGCATTGGAGAGAGTATTCGATTTAGAGCCGCTCTCTGAATTCCCTGATAGTCTTCTTCGCGTTGAAATATTTTGAGTTTGCGATCAAGGGTTATAAATAAAGTGCCAAAATTGCCAATTGTCTCAGATGTCCCTAAAAATAGTATTCCCCTAGGTTTTAATGCATAGTGAAACAAAGGAATAATCCTTTTCTGGAGTTCGCTATTCAAATAAATCATCAGGTTCCTACAGGATATGAGATCAAGTTGGGAAAAAGGAGGATCTTTAACGAGGCTATGCTCAGAGAAAACGAGCATATCTCTAATGGTCTTATTAATACTATAATTTGCTGCTCCAGGGCCCGCTGTGAAGAATCTGGAAAGCCTTTCTTCTGATATATCCGAGGCAATATTGCTTGGATAAATACCTAACCTGGCAACTGAAATAGCGTGCTTGTCAATATCCGTTGCGAAGATTTGTATATTATAACTCTTCTTAAGACGCTCCAATTGTTCCTGAATTAAAATAGCTATTGAGTAAGCTTCCTCTCCTGTGGAACACCCTACGCACCAGACTCTGATGTTTGCGCCTGCAGGTTTTCCCTCGAAAAGCTTTGGTACTATTTCTTCCTCAAGCTTAGTAAAAGCTTCTTTGTCTCTAAAGAAAGTTGTAACTCCAATTAAAAGATCTTTAAAAAGTCCCTCAACTTCATTCGGCGTCTCTTGTAAGTATCTTACATAATCATCCATAGTATCAATATGTTGAATGGCTAGTCTTCTTTCAATACGCCTATTTATAGTGCTTGGCTTATAATTTGAAAAGTCGTGGCCAGTTTGCGAACGCAAAAGAATAAGAACCTTTTTGAGCGAATTCTCTTCTCTTGTTAGAATCGGCAATTTTGAGTCCCTACTAATTCCATAAGCATGAGCTATATAAGAAATAATCTGCTTAGCCATTTCAAGAGGAGGAAGTTGATAGTCCACTAATCCAGTAGCGATGGCGCTGGTGGGCATGCCATCGTATTCAGTAGTATCTGGGCTCTGGGCAATAGCCATGCCACCTTCACCTTTTATAGCGAGAAGACCTAATGTACCATCACTCCCAGTTCCTGAAAGTATAATACAAATGGCTCGCTCGCGCTGATCATTAGCAAGAGATCGAAAAAAGAAATCAATAGGCAGATTATGCCCTCTTGCATTGGGAAGTTCGAAAAGTTGCAGCGTACCATTTAGTAATGCCATATCTTTATTTGGGGGGATTATATACACACAATTTGGTCTAATTATCATTCCATCTTCAACTTCAAAGACCTGCATTTTCGTGTAGCGTTTAATAATTTCCACCAAAATGCTCTCATGGTCTGGGGCCAAATGCTGAACCAGCACGAAGGCCATGTCAGGAATCTTACCTGTTGGTATTCCTGTAAAGAATGCTTCAAAGGCAGCAAGACCTCCTGCTGAAGCTCCAATACCTACAATGGGGAACTTTGCTTCTAATACCGGCGGAGTTTCAATCGATTTTTCTTTGTTATTTTGCCTCGTTGGCTTTGTTTTTCCGGTAGTCATAAATACCTCCCAATAAGTATCGCTTATTTCCAAATATAAACCGAACTACGAGTTAAATTTATTTTAAATTTTGATTTTATCGCAGAATGTTTCTATTAAAATGATATATCGTCAAATAATTATACACTCTTTTTTTAAACAATAAAAGATAGTAAAATCCCTCATTGCTGCAATAAAAATTCAACCGCCATTAATCAAAGAGCCAACAACTTTTTAGTTGCTGGCTCTTTTAAATTTACATATTAGCTTATTATCATAATAATATTCTTAATTTTCATCATCCTCATTTATAGTTCCATCCTTGTGCCTAAAAGTATCACTTGTTTTATCCAGTAAATCTTCAGCAACATCTTTTCTTAAGGATTTGACAGAATATTTTTTTCTAAGACCTGCTAATGGCAAATCTTCAATAACTTTTGCGACATCATCTGGATCCAGACTTTCACAATATTCGATAAGTTCTGCTATTCTCTCATATTCAGCAATGGAAAACAAAACCGCATCGGGTTGATTGTTTTTCATTATAAAAATTTTCCCAAAAACGTCTGCTTTTTCTCTGCATG
This sequence comes from Eubacteriales bacterium, assembly GCA_037144355.1. Lineage (GTDB taxonomy): Bacteria > Bacillota > Clostridia > Peptostreptococcales > Anaerovoracaceae > JBAWWY01. The sequence continues at coordinate 2,136 of JBAWWY010000053.1, forward strand.
TTTTATAGCTTTTAATCATATCGGAATTTGAAACGATTGCTTTTGTAAAAATGTTCATTTAACTTGCCCCTTCTATTTCTTTAATTGTTTTATTTACAAATCTATAATAAATCAACAAAAGAATATTTTCAATACTTAATTCAAATTATTATCATATTTATTTGTCATAATATGTTTGCTTGTTTCTATCGCAAAATAGAATAACTAATTAAAAGGCCATCGTATTTATTCTTTAAGTTTCTGGTTGTAATTTTAGCAATCTTCTTTTGCCCCATCCTTGCTTAATCCATAATGCTCACTATTTATGACATCTGTCTATTTGTATTGCTTGTCAACCATTCGGTTAATTCTTTTTTTACAATGTAATATCGTCCACACATTCGCAACATAGGAAAGTTTTTTGTTTTTATCATTTTATATACCTGCTTCAATTTAATTTCTTCCCCATTTTTATTAAGTAAAAGATATAGTTGCGCTGGAGTTATCAAACCCTCACTCTTTGAAATGCTGTGGCTTTTGAAAATAAAATTATTCATTTCTAGATCTCCTATGTTCCTAAATAACCCTTTTGCCGCTTATCAATCTCACCAAAACAACAATTACTGCTATTACAAGAAGGATATGAATAAATCCTCCTAGAGTAGTTGATGTGACAATTCCTAGAAGCCACAATATAATAAGTATTACTGCTATAGTCCATAACATCTTAATCACCCTTTCTTTTTAATATTTAAAATCTATGTGTTGAAATTTATTTCTAAATCTGAA
>JBAWWY010000054.1:0-2811 GCA_037144355.1 Eubacteriales bacterium
TTAAAAGAGATGGAACGGAAGTAATTTTCAATCCGGAAAAAATCAAGATTGCCATAGAGAATGCAATGCTTGAAACCATCGATGGAGTTGATTTGAAACTTGCTGGAGAAATTGCGGCAAACATCGGTAAAAGAATACTCAAAGCTGAAAGAAAAATCAATGTTGAGGAAATCCAGGATCTTGTTGAAGATTTTCTAATGGCCAGCGACAGAAAAGACGCCGCTAAAAAGTTTATAATTTATAGATATGAACGGGATAAATCCAGAGATGCTAGAAAGAGAAGAGATGGTAGAATAATTTCAGATGAATTTGTTAGCAAATTTAAACATATGCCTTCCCCAATGAATCAATTGGGAAGTTTCGTTTATTATAGAACTTATTCAAGATGGGTTCCATTAGAACAAAGAAGAGAATATTGGTGGGAGACTATCAGAAGATCTGTTGAATATAACTGCAGCCTGGTACCTACTTCTAAAGAAGAAGCAGAAAAACTTTATAAGAATGTGTTCGAAATGAAACAGTTTCTATCAGGAAGAACATTCTGGGTAGGTAGTACGGATGTATCAAAATTCTATCCAATGTCCAACTATAACTGTTCTTTCCAAGTTATTGACAGTTTTGCAGCTTTCAAAGATATATTCTATTTACTGATGGTTGGATCAGGTGTTGGTGTAAGGGTATTAAAAGCCGATGCGGACAAACTTCCAATGATTAGAACCGACATAGAAATTATCCATGAATCATATACTCCAGTACCAAAAGGTGTCAGACAGGACAGCACATCATTGGAGTTTGGAAAAAACGATACGGTAAAAATTACAATTGGAGATAGTAAAGAGGGCTGGGTGCAGTCATTGGATTACTTTATTAAAGTATTCTATAGCACTGAATACCGTAAAATAACCACAATAATACTAAACTATGATCATGTAAGAAGCAAAGGCGAAAAACTCAAGACATTTGGGGGAACTGCCAGCGGCCATAGCAGCATGAAGAATATGTTTGTTAAAATAGAAAAGATTGTTTTAAAGGCAAGCGCTAGATCCACCACTAACAAAGTAAAACTTAAACCAATAGATTGCCTGGATATTGCAAATATTATAGGGGAAAATGTAGTTGTCGGAGGAGTTAGAAGAACAGCGGAAATAGTATTGATCGACCAGGACGACAAGGAATGCATTATGGCTAAATCTGATCTATATAAAAAAGTTGATGAAAAGTGGGTAATTGACCAAGAAATAGCCCATAGGCAGATGAGTAACAATTCAATTTATTATACGAGGAAACCAACGAGAGACCAACTTCACTGGCATTTGCAACAGATGAGATATTCTGGGGAACCTGGATGGGTCAATGAGGAAGCGGGAGCAAAAAGACGTCCAAACTTCAATGGTGTCAATCCCTGCGCTGAAATCCTTCTCGATTCCAAGGGACTATGCAATTTGACAACTTTGAACGTGATGGCATTTGTAAGTGAAGGCAAGCTTGATTATAAAGGACTGATGGAAGCACAGAAACTTTCCACCAGGGCTGGATACAGAATGACATGTACTGAACTTGAGATACCTGAATGGGATGCAGTTCAGCAAAGAGACAAGTTGCTTGGATGCTCCCTTACCGGTTGGCAGGACATGGTAAACGCTTTGAATTTAATCAAGGAAGATCAGGAAAAACTTCTTAAGGATCTCAAAGATACTGCAAGAAAAGCGGCAAAGGAATATTCGGAGGAACTTGGGCAGAAAGAACCATTGTTAATTACTACTATAAAACCTGAAGGAACATTGAGCCTTCTACCAGTAGTATCCAGCGGAGTCCATTTCTCCCATTCGCCATATTTTGTAAGAAGAATAAGAATAAGCAGTGATGATCCGCTGACAAAGGTTTGCGAAGAACTTGGATATCCGGTATTCCCCGAAGTCGGACAGGATACGGAAAATTGCACGACAAAAGTTGTGGAGTTCCCAGTCAAGGTACCAGACGGAAGAACAAAGGATGATGTGTCAGCGCTGGAACAATTGGAAATATACAAGATGTTCATGACCCATTATGTTGAACATAACTGTTCAATTACTGTCCATGTAAAAGATACTGAATGGGATGGAGTTGAAGAATGGGTATGGAACAACTGGGAAGATACTGTGGCATTGTCGTTCCTTTCATTTGAAGATAACTTTTACGAGCTTCTTCCATTCGAAGCAATAACCGAGAAGGAATATCATGAAAGGGTAAAGGCAATGAAACCTTTCATTCCTTCGCTTATATCGAAATATGAAAGGGAAGAAGTGCTTTACGATATTGGGAATGATGGTTGTGAAGCCGGAGTCTGCCCAGTCCGCTAATTGCTTGCTAAAACCCAATAAGACTTCATAAATTCAGCCCTCTGAGATGCTCATGTGCAATAAGCACATTCCGCTTCCCAGAGGGCTTCTTTATTCGTCCTATGGGATTTTAGCTGCGCAATCTAAATTTACTATGTTCTATTCGGTTTTTTATTTATAAAGATCGCTTACGTACCGGAAGTACTCTGTGGTTCGGTGAGGGTTTTGTTTCTCGTCTAACAAAAAATCATCGTCGCGGATTATACTAATTCATTTCCCTGATTTTAATTATAAATTTGAATTCATAAATTCGGCACTCTGATATGCCAGTACCAAAAGTATGTTCCACTACTAGCTCACCCAATTTGCGAAGCAAATAGTAGGTGAACTTATGCAAGGAAATCACAAATCTATGATTTGTAGATTTCTACTGCTAGCAGCTCACCCAATTTGCGAAGCAAATAGTAGGTGAACTTATGCAAGGAAATCACAA
>JBAWWY010000055.1:0-2720 GCA_037144355.1 Eubacteriales bacterium
TTCCTAAACCGTGCGTCGGAGGTTCGAATCCTCTCACGGACACCATAAGAAAAGCATCACCCTTCGGTGGTGCTTTTCTTATTTGTTTTGGTTAAAAGAGGATTCGAACCTGAAAAGGCACGAGCTGTATAGAAAACAGCCTAGTAGGCTGTTTTTAAGCGAGTGGTCCATAGCCGTAAGGCAAGGACGGCAGGCGCGTTAGCGACTGGGAAATCCTCTCACGGACACCAGCACAAAGCCCTGAATTCCAAAGGATTCAGGGCTTTTGCTTTTTTGAATAATTGGCGCATTTTTCTTCTTGGACATATTTGTGGCTTACAACACAAGCGTTGCTTGCAACTAAAACGCTTCACTTGTAAGCTAGGGTCGCAAGGTTTTAAGCAAGAGTTCTTTGCCCATATTTATTCCTTCTCAATTTTCTGTTTGAATCGTTCTACAGAATTGATTTTAATTCCCAACACTTTGGAAATTCGGAACTTTGCTTCGATTCCTTTGGCTGCTCCATCCGCAGGCATTGGATATCCTATATCCAGCGTCTCACGAATTTCTCTCATTACCGTGCAATCAGCAAGGTCAATAGGGTCTACCCCTAGTTTTTCCGATACATATTTTTTAGCTTCAGTCAATCTCATGCTTTTAGCAAGTTGCATACGTAGTACCAGATCTCCGGCACTTCGAATTCCGCCCATGCCTACAGCGACTTCCTGTGTAGCTTCGTTCCCAAAGGGATCACCAGAGCCTATCTACAATCCGTCAATCTTTGCGATTTCCACCAAGGCTTTTGTAGCCCTGGAAACCACATCTGTCGGAGGAACATATGCCATTGGAGTTCCCCCTACCCCCATACCCACATTGGCATGGACTGGGATGTTAGAAGCTTCTGAGCATGCCTTTATGAAGGTTACCGCCCTGGCTATGTTCCAAGGAAAAGACATGTTGCTGTTGGTATTTACCACAGGTCCAAAAATATTGACTCCTGCTTTTTCTGCTAACTTCACCTGCATATGTGGATAAAGTCCTGCTAATCTAACACCGTCATATTTCAGCTTGCCGTGCATCCCCATGACAAACTCCCCGGCCATTCCCATCTCAATACCAAAATCTGGATACTTTCCACGAATAATTTCAACGGCTTTCAGTGCTGCTAAGAAGTCCGCATCCCCTGACGCTCCGCAGGTATCAAAGTTCATTCCATCCGCACCCGCCGCATACATCCCATCCGCAATATAAACCAGATCTTTTACTGAATGCTCTATCGCTTCTTCCTGCGCTGCCCACGCTTCATTAATCTTTCCAAGTGGCAGCAACTCTGACCAATTATCCACAGGACCATCCGGCTTTGTGTATCTTCCCAAGTCTGGCATTCCACCATATAAAACTGGTATGACTGCTTGAGCCTGGGCAATTTCCATAATCTTTGCCTCATCATGTAGTATTGGTTTGACGGTTTTGTAGCTATAATCAATATTGCCTATATCTACAGAATCGAGTCCAAGTACCCTTTCATTAATCAAGACTGATGTCGTCCGGTCCATGGGAATATTCGCCTGATAGCTAAGTTTAAAGCATCCCGAGTCAGAAGTTGTTACTACTTCCATTCCTCTTTTTACTCCCACTACATTCCCTTCCATTGTAACAATATCAAATAGATGGTTTAACTCCATTTTAGACAACTCAGGAATTTTTCCTCGGGTCGCTGCGTCTTTCATTCCAGCTCCTAAGTCAGTCCAAATTTCATCCGCTGTCATATAGATTCCTGATCCGTCGCCCATGCGCGTGAAGAAGTTTCCTTCATTACTCATTATTATCTCCTCTCCTTATTGTTTAAGTTGAATTTAATTACTTTACATTGTACAATAAAGTATCGGGCTACCCCATTGTCAAGAGGATATTATTATGGAAAATTATTTAACAACCGGTGAATTCGCTTCCCTGTGTGGTGTCAAAAAAGATACTATCTTTCATTATGATAATATCGACCTATTAAAGCCTGATTATATCGCCGCTAATGGCTATCGGTACTATTCGCCGAAGCAAGCCATGGTATTTGAAATCATCAACGTGCTCAAGTCGGTTGGTATGTCACTAAGGGAAATCCAGCGTTACTGCGCAAACCAAAATTCAGAAGAGTTCTTAAATCTACTGAAGGCAAAGCGGTCTCAGCTTATTCAAACACAGTGGCAACTTGACCAAACCAGAGAGTTTGTCGATGATACCATTGCTATTGTTTCAAAATCCTTAATCACTGTCTTAGATGAGGTAAGTGTTGTATCTTGTAAAGAAGAGAATATGGTTATAACAAAAACACCCTCTGAAGACGATATTAATAACCGGACTTATTGGATAGCACTTAACGAACTCTCACTATACTGTAGTAACTTGAAAGTGGGAAATGTGTTTCCCATCGGAGAAATTGTCCAAAGAGATAAATTTCTCTCAGGAAATTATAAATCCGATTATTACTGCAGTAAGCCAATTCGCAAGGTGAAAAGTGAACGGGTGATTACTAAGCCGGCTGGTAAGTATGCAGTGATTTATATTCGGGGCTCCTACAAGAATTTGGGGGCCGCATATGAAAAAATGCGATTATATATTGAACAAAATAAATTGATTGTTATAACAGATGTTTTTCAACAAGATCAGGTATATCAATTTTCGAATACACGTGCCGATGATTACCTAATGAAAATTTCTGTTGGCATTGCGTGATATATCAGTTC
>JBAWWY010000056.1:0-2505 GCA_037144355.1 Eubacteriales bacterium
AGGTATTTTCTTGGGTCGAACTCAGATGGGTTTTCCATAAGGATTCTTCTGATTTCAGCTGTCATAGCCAGTCTCAAGTCGGTATCGATATTGACTTTGCAAACGCCAAACTTTGCTGCAGTTCTAATCATATCTTCTGGAACTCCCTTTGATCCAGGGATGTCGCCGCCGTATTTATTGCATCTTTCCACAAATTCTGGAAGAACAGTTGAAGCACCGTGCAGCACCAAAGGTGTGTTTGGCAGTAAAGCGGAAATTTCCTTGAGTCTTTCAAAATCCAACCAAGGTTCGCCTTTGAACTTGTATGCGCCGTGGCTTGTTCCGATGGAAATTGCCAAAGAGTCAACACCAGTTCTACGGACAAACTCTGCCGCTTCGTCAGGGTGCGTAAAGGTTGCATCCCTTGCTTCAACATTGACGGCATCTTCAATACCGGCAAGTTTGCCAAGTTCAGCTTCGACTACAACTCCCTTGGAATGGGCATATTCAACAACCTGCTTTGTTAAAGCGATATTTTCCTCAAATGGATGTTTTGATCCATCAATCATGACAGATGTGAATCCATCATCTACACATTTTTTGCATATTTCAAAATCATCACCATGGTCAAGGTGAAGTACAATATCAAGACCAGTGTCTTCCATTGCAGCTTCAACAAGCTTTACAAGGTAAATCGGCTTTGCGTATTTTCTAGCTCCTGCGGATACTTGTAAAATAAACGGTGATTGTTCCAGCTTTGCGGCCTCTACAATGCCTTGAATTATTTCCATATTGTTCACATTGAAAGCTCCAACCGCGTAATCGCTCTTCAAAGCTTTTGCAAACATTTCCTTTGTTGTAACAAATGCCATATTCATATCCTCCATATCATGTAACATAAACTATTTATTTTATTTGGTAATGATCGCTATTACTTGAGAAATATTTGAATCATTAGGAATTTTGAAAGTTCCAGCTTTGAGTTTCTTTTCCGCTCCAGCAGCGCTAACGGCAGTTAAAAAATCAGACTTTTGTTTTACGAAACCCGCGGTTACAAGTATCCCTGCTATAGCATCACCACTTGAACCGGATGGGATAGTAACTGAAATCATAACCGGCGGAGTGGATGGCTGGGTTGGAGTAACAACTGGTGGAGTTACCGGGGTTACCACAGCTGGGGTTTCTGGCGTTTCAACTACTGGTGTTTCCGGTGTCTCCGGGGTTACTACAGCCGGGGTGTTGGGATCGGTGGTGGCTGGATTCTCAGTGGTGGGAGTTACTGCTGCCTGCAATGTATTTGGATAGTCCATTATTGCATTGACACGGCCCAGTATGATGAATGATGCCAATAGTACAATGACCAAGGCGATAACTATATCGTTTTTATCATATATGAAATCCTTGAATTTTTCCAAGTGAAAAACCTCCTATCAACAATTGATTACACGTTAAATTTACCATATTTTCCACCTAATGACAAATCAAAATAATAATGGCGATATTAAATTTTGGTTACGCAGGCAAATATGACTGTGTAAAATGGCCAATAATAGTGTATAATAATCAAGTGTATTTCACATAATAGAAGAGTAAAGAAAAAAGAGTAGGGAAATTAATGATACAAATAACAATTGGGGAAAATGAGGAAAATCAAAGACTGGATAAATTTCTTAAGAAATTTATGAAGGGTGCTCCCCTGAGCTATATCTACAAGCTGATTCGCAAAGACGTGAAGGTTAACGAGAAGAGGGTCGCCATCGAAACCATTCTAAACATTGGGGACGAAGTAAAGATATATATCACTGACCAGGAACTTGATGAGTTCAGACAAAAGCAGCTTATGTTCAGCAAGTCGAAGAGGCAGTTCACAGTTGCATACGAGGATGAAAATATTCTGATTGTGGAAAAACCATTTGGACTTCTGACCCATGGGGATGCAGTTGAGAAAAAGAATACCTTGGTCAACCAGGTTCTTTCATATCTTGCAGAAAGAGGAGAATGGAATCCTAGAGGCGAAAAAAGCTTCACTCCAGCGGCAGTAAACCGTCTGGATAGGAATACCACCGGCCTGGTAATGTTTGGGAAGAACAACAAATCAGTCAAAGCCCTCAATGAGATGATAAGAGAAAAAGGCATGATTGAAAAATACTACCTGACTATAGTTGCCGGTGAAGTGAAAAGCGATCTGGTTTTAAAAGACAGCTTGATAAAAAACGAAAAGACAAATACAGTCAAAGTATACAAGAGCACTGAAGAAGACGATGAAGGCAAAAATATTGAAACGATAGTTAAACCTTTAGCTGTTAAAAACGGTTATTCACTCCTGGAGGTCCTGCTAATAACTGGGAGGACTCATCAGATAAGGGCGCATCTTGCAGATATTGGATATCCCGTAATTGGAGATGCCAAATATGGAAGCAGAGGTGTGAACAATACTGTACTAAACAGATTCGATCTAAGCACACAATTCCTGCATGCTTATAAGTTGAAATTCAAGGATTGTATTGCACCACTTGAATACATGTC
>JBAWWY010000057.1:0-1615 GCA_037144355.1 Eubacteriales bacterium
CTCTGTGTCTTTGATTTAGACGGCACCCTGATAGATTCTATAAAAGATCTGGCAATAAGCACTAATTACGCCTTGACCAAGAATGGATTCAAGGAACAGAAGCTGGAAGACTTTCCTTATCTAGTTGGCGATGGTGTCCAAGTACTTATGGAACGGTCCCTTGGCAATCAATACACCGAAGAAGCAGCCAAACTTGTCCTCGCTGATTTCATGGAATATTATGGCGTTCATTATGCCGATTTCACTCTGCCTTGCGAGGGAACCACTGAACTGCTTGGCAATCTTATTTATCAAGGAATCATGCTGGCAGTTTTATCAAATAAGAGTGATCCGTTCACAAAAAAAATTGTAAATCAACTGTTCCCTGATGTGAATTTTCCCATTGTACTGGGAAAGAAGGAAGAGTTTCCCAGGAAGCCTGACCCTTCTTCACTTGCTCACATTTTACAAGAACTCGGGATCGAGAAGGATGAGGCAATATTTGTTGGAGACTCCGATGTGGATATCCATACAGCCCATAATGCTGGAATAAAAGCAATTGGAGTATCCTGGGGATTTCGGGACAATCCTGAACTTTTGGCAGCTGGAGCCGACTATATCGTAGATAATCCAAGAGAAATCAGTTCGATAATTATTAGTTTGAATAACCAGGATAATACAACTCCGCCTTTGATTTGTCCAATCTGCAAAGAGTCTTTGAATCGTGCTCCAGTGGAGAAATGCTTCCGTTGTAGAAACAACCATAGTTTTGATATTTCAAAGCAGGGTTATGTAAATTTACTGACCAATAGTGAAAAGAGCAGCAATTTGCCTGGAGACTCAAAAGAAATGGTGCAAGCTAGGCGAGATTTCCTTTCAAAAGGATACTATGGTGAATTGTCGCGAAAATTGAATGATCTGGTTTTGAATAAAATTGAGCTAAAAAAGCATATGGAAGAGCTCCGCGAATTTTCATCGTTGCAATCTTTACCAGTGATTTTAGATATCGGCTGCGGCGAAGGGTACTATACAAATGCTCTGATGGATTATGCCAAAGAAAGGAATCTCTCTGCCGAATATATTGGCCTGGATATTTCCAGGGAGGCCGTCAAACAGGCAAGTTCCATAAACAAGGAAATCACTTGGATTGTTGGGAACAGCCATTATCTGCCAATCCGAGATGGATTCATTGATTGCATCATATCGGTTTTTAGTCCAATCAAGATTTCGGAATGCCTTCGGGTTTTGAAGAACGATGGGATTTTAATCCGCGTACTACCAGGAGTAGACCATTTAATCCAGCTTAGGAAGATTATCTATCCAAATGTGGTTTTAGTAGCAGATATTGACATGTCTCATGCCTACGAGGGCATGAAATTGAGGGAAAGCGCCAGGTCTACTTTTGATATTTCCCTAGATAATAAAGGGATCCTATCCTTGACTAGGATGACCCCACATTACTGGAAAACTAGCATGGCTGACAAGGAAGCTTTGAATGGAATCGAGTTATTAACAGTGACCATCGACATGCAGATATTTATTTTTGAAAAAAGAAAGGATGATTCTAAATGAAAAAACGGTTTTTTATTTCTAGTACTTTGATACTGCTTCTTGCTTTAAGTTCGCAGTTTGCTTT
>JBAWWY010000058.1:0-1593 GCA_037144355.1 Eubacteriales bacterium
CGTATCAACACAGGATACAACATCAATCACTTTTGATGATGCTGGAAAATCCGATACAATCACTGGTGCGACAATTTCTTACGGCCATTTCTTTGACTTGGTAAACGAAGCTTTAACTCAGGCTAAAGCTAAATAACATTACAAATTAAGGCTATTAGAGAATATCTTTGAAACGAACATAAAAAGAATCCGTTATTGCAACGGATTCTTTTTTATCTTTAATTTCCTTGCGGGCTTGCCAGTTGAAACGGAATCGTTTTCCCTATTCCCGGGCTTGTGATTATTTTCCCATCTTTCTGGACAAAAATTGCCTCAGTATTTGGGAAGCTTGCCACAAGCTTCAATGCCCTTTCTTCTCCAAGAAGGAAGCAAGAAGAAGTCAATCCATCTCCCGACTCGTTTGAAATTATTGTAACGGATTCCAGATTATTGTCTGCTGGATACCCTGTTCTTGGATCAAGTATGTGATGGTAGAACTTCCCATCAACCGTGAAACTTCTTTCATATATACCAGAAGTCACAACATCCTTTTCGCCAACCTCCACGGCCCCAATGGTTTTATTTCTATCAGCAAATGGCTGCTGAATTCCAACATTCCATGGTTTACCATTTGGCTTTTTCCCAACAGTTACCACATTGCCTCCAAGGTTTACAATCGCCCCATCGACTCCGCTTTCTCTAAGGAATCCAGCTATCTTATCCCCGATATATCCCTTTGCAATACCCCCGAAATCAAGTTGTGCTCCAGGTCTGAGCAATGTTACAATATTCCCTTCAATTTTAATATCTTTATATCCTACCGTGGCTTTTGCCTTGTCAATTTCTGCTTGCTTTGGCACTATCTTCTTTCCGCTAGGAAAATCCCAAAGAGATGTTAGCGCACCAATACTTACGTCAAATAGGCCATCTGTTTTTTCGCTATAGGAAATAGCCTTGTTTAAAATTTCGATTGTATCATTTGACACCTGCACCGGTTTTCCCTCCGCATGGTTTACCTTGTACACATCGCTGCTTTCGATTGCAGTGCTAAGCAGATTTTCATATTTTGTGCCAAGAGCAAATCCTTCATCAATCAATTTATCGGCATTTTTACCATAAACTGTTATAGTGCAGTTTGTATCCAGCATAAACTGGGACTTCTGGACTGGATCCTTGCTTGCACATCCAGTAAGTGCCAACATGCTTGCCAGAATCGCAAATAGTAGAAATACAATCGTAATTTTTCCAAATTTGTTTTGCTTTAATTTCATTTTATTCTCCCATGCTTATATCTATTATTTTAACTATACCCACCTTCATTGTAATATATCCCTCACTTATGATATAGTTGGAATGCAAAATATCTGTATAAATTCCTTTAGAATCCATACATTTATGGTTGAAAATCATGAAAGTGGGAACATATTGTTGGTGATTATTTTATTATGCTCAAATTATTTTATTATGCTCAATTAGTATTTTTATATGTTTAAATATTATTTGAACTAGTTTATAATAGCCTATACTATACATATTCGATTTTATAGTCAAGTATATGGATAATCAATAATATTAAATTAAGAAGGTGCTTAAAATGAAAAAAAGGATAATAGT
>JBAWWY010000059.1:0-1525 GCA_037144355.1 Eubacteriales bacterium
TTTCATACGTAATTAATTATTCTAAATTTTTAATTTTCAATATTTTATAAGAATCAGTTAGGAGTTTTCAAATTTTCATACTCATGCTCATGGCAATACTCTTTTGTCCTTAACTGATCAGGTCAGTTTCATCATCGTGGTTTATACCTACAGTAATAATCGACCTTATATTTTTCAGCTTATGCAGCTTCTAATTTTTCCAATTGTTGCTTATAATAAGCGATTAAACGATCCTTTCTGAAGTTGTTCAAATGGTCTTCGCCTAATTCTTTAAATTCAACTTTATCTTTGATGATAAAATAAGTGGCTATTAATATTTTATGGCCCAAGGCAATTATTGCTCTTTTCTTTCCCCTTCGTCCCACAAGGCTTTTGTACTTGGCACTCAAATAGGTATTTTTTGTTCTGGAAGCTGCCCATCCGCATTCAACTAAAAGGCTGCGCAAATATTTATCCCCGTGGGTGATGCGTCCGCTTTTGTTTTTACCGGCTGTCTCATTGCTTCCGGGGCAAACTCCTGCCCAGGATGCCAGATGGTTCTGGTCCGGAAACTGTTCCATATCAACACCTATTTCTGCAATTATGCAAGTTGCTCCTTCGATGCCGACTCCAGGGATACTTTCCAACAGTTCCCGTTCAATTTTGTAAGGTTCGATGCAAATCTCGATTTGGGCATTAACTTCAGCAACAGTGCTTTCAATCTTGGCAATATTCCCCATGATAGTTTTTAGCATAAAACGGTGATGTGAGGTGATGTATCCTGTCAGTGCCTCTTTTATATCTTCCCTGCTGGCTTTTACCTTGCCATGTACGTATTGTAAAAGCTCTTCAGGTCGGTAATTTTCATGTATTAAAATATGGTTGATAATTTTTGTGCCAGTTGCACCAAAGACATCGTTCAAAACACTCGAAAGCTTAATGTTGGCATCTTCAAGAATCTTCTGAAAACGGTTTCTTTCTGCTGAAATCTGGTTAACCAATTTTGTTTTGTAACGGGTCAGATCCCGAAGTTCGCGAATCGAGCGCTCAGGAATAAAACTACCTTTTAACAAACCGCTCAAAAGTAGCTTGGTTAACCAACGGCTGTCTCTCTTGTCGGTTTTATGGCCAGGAACATTCTTAACATGCCGGGCATTGACCAGTAGAATTTTGAAGTCATCTCCCAGTACGTTAAATACGGGCTTCCAATATACCCCCGTGCTTTCCATTGCTACATGGGTAACACCATTGCTCAATAACCACTCTTTCAATTTTATCAAAGAACTTGTATAAGTCTTAAAACTTTTTGTTTGAGTTTTTATATTTTTGCCTTGGATGGTGGCTACAATCAAATCTTTGTGGACATCCATCCCGCAGCCGCACTCAACGACTTGTTCGAATTCGATAACTTCTTTTTTCTTCATAGCTCTTATTTGTTTTTGTTTGACAACTTAAAATTAAGAGCTTATTTTGGGAGCAGCACCATATTACATGGCCTTTTGTAGCTGCTCCCTTTAAATTATTTCCTCAGCGATGAGGGTTTCAT